>NZ_JBDOQV010000006.1:0-346672 GCF_039839345.1 Roseovarius sp. CAU 1744
GACCGCGTGATCACCAATCTCGGCGTGCTCGACGTCACCGGGAACGGCCTGAAAATCATCGAACTCGCCCCCGACGTCTCCCGCCAGGACATCATCAACGCAACCGAAGCCAATATCGTTTGACCCCGGATCACCAGCCAAACGCAGGGGCGGTACTTATGGTGCCGCCCTTTTGCTGTTCAGTTGCCGTTCAGTTCGTCGCCAGGTTCAACGCGCAGCCATCAC
This sequence comes from Roseovarius sp. CAU 1744, assembly GCF_039839345.1. NCBI lineage: Bacteria > Pseudomonadati > Pseudomonadota > Alphaproteobacteria > Rhodobacterales > Roseobacteraceae > Roseovarius > Roseovarius sp. CAU 1744. The sequence continues at coordinate 226 of NZ_JBDOQV010000006.1, forward strand.
TGACCAGTTCGGGGCGTGTCTTGCACAGCCCCTTTGCCACCTCGAAGGCCGCCAGCACCTTGGGCACATAGTCACGTGTCTCGGCATAGGGCGGCACGCCCGCATGTTTCTTGACCGCGTTTTCGCCGGCGTTATATCCGGCGATGGCCATGATGGCGTCTCCTTTGAATTCGCCCAGAAGCCAGTCAAGATAGGTGACGCCCCCCTTGATATTCTCGGCGGATGACAGGCTGTCCGTGACGCCGAAACGTTTTGCGGTGTCCGGCATCAACTGCATCAGCCCTTGCGCCCCCTTGCCGCTGACTGCGTCGATGCGCCCCCCGGATTCGACCGAGATGATTGCCAGGACCAGCGCCGGCGAGACATCGGTGCCGACGGTCGCGGTCAGGATATTGGCGCCCTGCGCCTGCGCGATCGTCTGCAATGTCTGCAAACGGGGGCCGGTGATACCGCGGCCATTCGGGCCGTCCGACAGGCTGTTCACCGCCTGCAGGAACCGGTCAGCGGCGTTTTCGCCGACATCCGGCGATACCTTGTCCCAGAACCAGCTGTAATCGCCCACAGCCACCGGTGCGGGCGCGGCCGCGGGTGGCGTCTTGACCGCCAGGATCTTCTTCTGCTCTTCCGGGTCGATCTGGACGGTGATGCGCTTGCGCGTGCCCGGCTTGGGCGGGCTTGCCATCTTGAAGGTAAAATCGGGAAATGCGGGCGGATCATTGGCCTGGGACGGCCCGGCAAGGGCAATAATCGCAAGAATTGCCGCGAATCTGGAAATATACATGGTGTGACGCTGCTCGACCCTGTTCTCGTTGGGCCAAGTATCGCAAAAGTCCGGTTTTTCCGCCAGTATTGTCTGTTTTTCAGAAACCACAAAACTGCCCGCACCCGCCGATTCCTGCGCCGCAGATCGTCCATCGGCAGGTTTTTGACTTTTTTAATTGTTTATTTTCAACGTGATAACTGAAACCCCCGCAAAAAAAAGTAGCGGTGCAAAAAAGGAACTATTGCCGCCCAATTCCTGCCTGATTTGGCTGGCTATATCTTTCCCATACCGCAACGGCAGCGAGCCAACAGAGAGAACGGCTCACAGTTTGCTCAAGCGGTTGCGAACCTAACTAGTGATCCTTTGGAGGGACCAAACATGATTAAGTTTTTCAAAAACTTCGCCAAAGACGAAGACGGCGCTGTAACAGTTGACTGGGTCGTTCTGACCGCTGCAGTTGTTGGCCTGGCCGTTGCAGGTGTTGCCAGCGTTCGTACCGGTGTTACCACCCTGGCCAGCAACATCCAGCTCGAAGTTGAGGCCACAACGGTCGGCGCTCCGGCACCGTAAGCACTGCCTGACGCGAAATTTCGAGGGGCCGCAGGTTTCGCAACTGCGGCCCTTTGTATGACAAACATCTGGAAAGAGAACATCTTCATTTTGTGCGTGCACCTGATTTGACTTGAATGCCAGACCATTGTTGCACGCCAGCAAACAGTAGGGACGAGTTCGACATGAGACTTACAACAATCCGTTCATTTCTGAAGAACGAAGACGGCGCGGTGACCGTTGACTGGGTCGTGCTGACAGCCGCCATCGTTGGCCTCAGCGTCGCTGGTGTTGCGTCGATCACAAACGGTATCAACACCGTCGGTACCAATGTCGAATCGGCGCTGGCCAACACGACCGTCGACAACGGCAACACTCCCTGATTTCGCTTCTCGCAGATTTTGTTGATGGCCGCGGACTTGTCTGCGGCCATTTTATTCCAGGCAGCATTTGCCTTCGGTTGCCAACGCTATGAAAAGATCACTGTTCCCTGTCGCGAAACAATCATCACGCCACCAAGATTTCGCCACATTCGAAAGCAATATGTAACCATTGTATGCGTACCTGACCGGTACCGCGAACGAATAGTAACCGTGAAAGGACTTAGCCATGCGAATGGTTTTCGGACTTGTACTGATTGTGGGTCTCGGACTGGCAGGTTTTGCCGTATATATGGCCAAGAGCTATATTCAGGGCTACCAGCAAGAGCTGGCCAATGAACGCGCCCAACGTGCCCCGGCCATCGAGACGGTCGAAGTATACGTTGCCGACAAACCGCTCAAATATGGCGAAGTGCTGCGCAAGGACAGCGTGCGCCTGACGGCATTCCCCAGGACTTCGCTGCCCGAAGGTATCTATGAAACCTACGAGGCGCTGTTCCCCGAGGGAGAGGACGAGCCGCGCACCGTTCTGCGCTCGATGGAAAAGAACGAGGCCGTGCTGGCCGTCAAGGTGACGGGCCCCGGTGAAGATGCCGGGCTGACCTCGCAACTGGAACGCGGCATGCGCGCCTTCGCGATCAAGGTCGATGTCTCCAGCGGCGTGTCCGGCTTCCTGCGTCCGGGTGACCGCGTCGATGTCTACTGGACCGGTCGCGTGAATGGCGACAACACGCGCACCGAAGGAAATTCTCAGGGTGATGTGACCAAGCTGATCGAAACAGCGGTGAAACTGATCGCCGTCGATCAGGTCGCCAATGGCGATACCACCGGTGCAATCATCGCCCGTACCGTAACCGTGGCGGTCAAACCGCAACAGGTTGCCGCGCTGGCCCAGGCGCAGACCACCGGTCGGCTGTCATTGTCGCTGGTCGGTGCTGAAGACGACACCGTGGCCGAAGCGATTGAGGTGGACCAGCGTAGCCTTCTGGGACTGACCCAGGTACCCGTCGCACAAGCCGAAGCACCCGCACCGGTCTGCACGATCAAGACGCGCCGAGGCAGCGAGACCATCGTCTCGCAGATCCCCTGCACCAACTGATCCCCCTGTAAAATCAGGTTCCGACGGGGCGCTGCTGTTGCGGCGCCCCGTTGCATTTTGGAAACTATTGCAGACAAGACACAATAAATGTGGCCCGAAAGTCTTTGATTCTTGAAAAAATTTTCAATCTGCAGCACAGTGACGGCAATCTTGGGCGTTAAGACCCTATAATCGAGGCGTGATCGGAAAGGCAGGTCACATGAAAATTCATGATCTCTTCAAAGCTGCCCTTTTGGGGCTGGCAGTGGCCGTGGGGCCGTTTGCCATCTCTGTGCAGGCAGAAAACATCAAGGTGGTGCGCAAGGGTGCCACGCGCGACCTGAACGTCGCGATGAACCGCGCGGTCGTTGTCGAAAGCGACACACCCTTCGCCGAACTCAGCATCGCCAACCCGTCGATCGCTGATTTCTCCACCCTCTCAGACAGCACGATCTACGTGCTTGGCAAGACACCGGGGCGCACGACCCTGACGCTGCTGGATGCAACCGGGCGGCTGATCACCAATGTCGACGTGCATGTGACGCCGGACGTTTCCGAATTCAAGGAACGCCTGCGTCAGATCATCCCGAATGAGAAGATCGAGGTTCGCTCGGCCAATGACGGCATCGTGCTGTCGGGCAGCGTATCCAGCACGGCCCGCATGACGCGGGCGCTTGAACTGGCAGAACGGTATGCGCCCGAGCGGGTATCGAACCTGATGGTCGTATCGGGCCAGCAACAGGTGATGCTCAAGGTGCGCTTCGCCGAGATGCAGCGCAGCATTTCGAAATCGCTCAGCTCGTCGCTGGGTCTGAATTACCTGGGCAATGATGTCGTCGTCGGATCCGAGACAGGCAACTTCCTGGTCGGTGGTAACAGCGTCACCAATCCCGTCTTTACGGTCGGCGAAGGGACCGAAGGCTTCCTGTCTGTCGGTCTCGACCTCGGCGACACGGAACTTTCAATCGTTCTGGAAGCGCTTGAAAACAAGGGCGTTGTAAGAACCCTGGCTGAACCCAACCTAACAGCCCTGTCGGGTCAGGAAGCCAAGTTCCTTGCCGGTGGTGAATTCCCGATCCCGGTCAACCAGGACGAAGACACGATCACGATCGACTTCAAACCCTTCGGTGTCGAGCTGAACTTCGTGCCGCGGGTTGTCGATGACGGTATCATCAACCTGGAAATGGCCGCGGCGGTCTCTTCGATCGACACCACCAACAGTATCGTCCTTGACGGGCTGCAGCTTCCGGCGTTCCGCCGCCGCGATGCCTCGACCACCGTGTCGATGCGCGACGGTCAGAGCTTTGCCATCGCGGGCCTGCTTCAGGACGACTTCCGCGACAGCAACGCGCAGGTACCGTGGCTTGGCGATGTGCCGGTTCTGGGCGCCCTGTTCCGCAGCGCCGATTACCAGCGCGCGCAGACCGAACTGGTCATCATTATCACTGCGCATCTGGTATCCCCGACGCGTGGCGAGGCCTTTGCCCTGCCCACCGACCGGGTCAAACTGCCGACCGAGAAGGATCTGTTCCTGAACGGCCGTGTCGCGAAAGAGGTCAGAAGAGGCACGCCCGCTGGTGAAGTCGCCAAGCAGGATTTCACCGGCTCTTACGGCTATGTGATGGAATAATGGAAAGGCAGGGGCACATGAAACATCTTCTTCTCGCAACTGCAGGGCTTCTTGCACTGGGCGCCTGTTCACAGCAGGGCCAGGTCTACAAGTCCTACTTCTCCGAAGCCGGTTCGGTCATTGACGGCGGCAGCTTCGGCAACGCCAACATGCAGAACCACCTGGTGATGACCGGCCAGCAGACCTATGTCGAAAACCTGTCCAACCGGTTCTCGAACGAGGTGCTGAGCACCGTCAACTTCGCCTTCAACTCATCGCAGTTGGACGCGGCGGCGCAAACCACCCTGCGTGAACAGGCGAAATGGATCCGCCAGTTCCCCGAGGTGCGCTTCAAGGTCTACGGCCATACCGATGCGGTGGGCTCGAACGCCTATAACAAGCGCCTCGGTCTGCGCCGGGCGAACGCGGTGGTCAACTACCTGGCGTCGCAGGGCGTCAGCCGCAAGCGCCTGGAAGCGGTCGTTTCCTTCGGTGAGACACAGCCGCTGATCGTGACCCAGGGCCGCGAACGCCGCAACCGCCGGACCGTGACAGACGTTTCCGGGTTCGTGGCCTCGCATCCGATCGTGATGGACGGCAAATACGCCGAAGTCGTGTACCGGGAATATGTGGAAAGCGCAGAGCCGAAAACGCAGCTGTCGACTGTCAGCGAAGGCGAATCAGTGGTCGAGTCGGAATAACCGGCCGCCGCACCGAAATCTCCCTGCCCGGCTTGGTCCGGGCCACCTGAAAAGCCCGCCCCAAGGCGGGTTTTTTTTGTCTCTCGATAACGCACAATTACGATCTTTTGGCCCAAATGTTGCCCAGATTTTAAGTCACTCTCCTTACAACGCTTAGTGCGTTCCCCGTGGAGAGGGGGCCGCTGTGCAAGGCGAGACGGTGAACAGATGATGGACAGCCCACCGGTTACATGCCGCATAGCGCCTACAGGAATAGGACTTTTGGTACGATGACGAGCAGCGCAATAAAGAATCCAGATCCCAGCCCTATCGTTGCATGCACGATCAGCAGGGATGTTCAGAATTTCGATTTGCTGATTGAAGACATGGAGGCCGTCCTGGGGGAATCCTGGGGCGATCTCGGCTTTTCCGAGGCATTGGCGTTTTTCAATCAACCCGAAGCGGAAGCATTGGAGTTTGTTGCGATCGCCGTGGATGAAACCGACGAAGAAGACCTGGTGATGCTGGGTGAGGTCATCTCGCTGGCCAAAGCACGGAAAATCAAGGTTATTCTGATCGCCGAAGATGTCAGCCCCGCGGCGCTGCACCAGCTTTTGCGTCAGGGCGCGGACGAGTTTGTGCCCTACCCGCTTCCCGAAAATGAACTTCAGGCCGCCATCGAACGCCTGCAGAAGCCCGACCCGGCGCCGCAGCCGGGGCATACGCCGTTCAATGATTCGACGCCCGACAGCGACGGTGTCGTGCTGGCCACCCACGGTATGGCGGGCGGCACCGGCTCGACCACTTTGGCGGTCAACCTTGCCTGGGAACTGGCGACCGTTTCCAAGACGGATGCACCGCGGGTCTGCCTGATCGACCTGGATCTGCAATTCGGCTCGGTCTCGACCTACCTGGACCTGCCGCGGCGCGAAGCGGTCTACGAGATCTGGACCGACACCGAATCAATGGACGAGGACATTCTGAAACAGGCCCTCGTAACATTTGACGAAAAAATGTGGGTCTTGACCTCTCCTCCCGACATGCTGCCCCTGGACATGATCACACCCGAAGATGTGAACCGCGTGATCGAACTGGCCCGCAGCAAGTTCGACTATGTCATCATCGACATGCCCTCGACCCTGGTGCAGTGGACCGAAACGGTGCTGACATCGTCGCAGATCTATTTCGCCACGCTGGAACTGGACATGCGTTCGGCCCAGAATGTGCTGCGCCTCAAGCGCGCCCTGAAGGCCGAGGAACTGCCGCTGGAGAAGCTGCGGTTCTGCATCAACCGGGCGCCCAAATTCACCGACCTGAACGGCAAGTCACGCGTCAAGCGCATGGCCGAGAGCCTTGAGATCGGGATCGAGGTGCATCTGCCCGATGGCGGTCGGCCCGTTGGCCAAAGCGCCGATCACGGCCTCCCGTTGTCATCGTCGGCGGCGAAGAACCCGCTGCGCAAAGAGATCGCAAAACTGGCTGCCTCGCTTCACGAATTGGGAAAAAGCGAAGCCGAAGCCGCGTAAAAAGGTAGAGACGAATGTTTTCACGGTACAAGAAACCCTCGGCGGGTGCCGCCAAACCGGCAAACAAGCCGGCGGACGAGACGAAACCAGAAGTAGAAACCCAACCGGTCGAGCAGGGGCAGGCCAGCTCGCTGCGCCGTCCCGTGCCGGTTACGCCCGCCAAGGCCGTCCCCCAGGACAAGGAACGCAAGCGCAAGGAGAGAATGGCGGAGATCAAGCTGGATCTGCACCGTTCCCTCCTGGACAATCTGAACCTCTCGGCGCTCGATACCGCGACGGAATCCGATCTGCGCGCCGAAATCAGCGCCATCGCCGGCGAAGTCCTCGAAGAGCAGAGCATCGTTCTCAACCGCGAAGACCGCGCAACCCTGACGCAAGAGCTCTATGACGAGGTTCGCGGCCTTGGCCCGTTGGAGACGTTGCTGAAAGACGACACCGTGAACGATATTCTGGTCAATGGCCCGCAGCAGATATTCGTGGAGCGCGCCGGCAAGCTGGAACTGAGCGACATCACCTTCAAGGATGAAAAGCACCTGCTCAGGATCATCGACAAGATCGTGTCGGCCGTGGGACGGCGGGTGGACGAATCCAACCCCTATGTCGACGCCCGTCTGCAGGATGGTTCGCGTTTCAACGCGATGGTCCCGCCGATTGCGGTGGATGGCAGCCTGGTCTCGATCCGTAAGTTCAAGAAGGACAAGCTGGGCATTGACGACCTCGTGAAATTTGGCGCGTTTTCCGAAGAGATGGCCGCCTACCTCCAGGCCGCGGTGGCGACACGGCTGAACGTGATCGTCTCGGGCGGTACGGGTTCGGGTAAGACGACCACGCTGAACGCGCTGTCCAGTTTCATCGACAATTCCGAACGCATCCTGACGATCGAGGATACGGCGGAACTTCAGCTGCAGCAGACCCATGTGGGCCGGATGGAAAGCCGCCCGCCCAACGTCGAAGGCAAGGGCGAGGTTTCGCCCCGCGACTGCCTGAAGAACGCCCTGCGGATGCGCCCGGACCGGATCATCGTGGGTGAGACCCGCGGCGAAGAGGTGATCGACATGCTGCAGGCCATGAATACCGGCCACGACGGCTCGATGACCACGATCCACGCCAACAACCCGCGCGACGGAATCAGCCGTCTGGAAAACATGGTCGCCATGGCGGGGATCGAGATGCCGCTCAAGGCGGTGCGGTCTCAGATCTCCTCGGCCGTGAACCTGATCGTGCAGGCCAGCCGGCTTCAGGACGGGTCGCGGCGGATGGTCTCGATCACCGAAATCACCGGGATGGAGGGTGACGTGATCTCGATGCAGGAGATCTTCCGCTTCCAACGTGTCGGCCTGACCGCGGACAACAAGATTATCGGCCACTTCACCGGCACCGGTGTGCGGTCGAACTTCACCGAGCGTTTCCGGCTGTGGGGCTACGATCTGCCGCCCAGCATTTTCGAACCCATCGCCGCGGAGTAAGCGTCATGACCATCAGTGCAGAACCGATTATCTACGGCCTTATTTTCATAGGCGTTCTTGTCCTTGTCGAAGGCCTTTACCTGACCGTTTTCGGGCGCTCGATCAGCCTGAACAGCCGGGTCAACCGCCGCCTGGACATGCTGGATAAATCCGGCAACCGCGAAGAGGTGATGGAAACTCTCCGCAAGGAGATGCAGCAGCACCTCAAGGCGCGCAAGATCCCGCTCTATTCGATATTGTCGACCAAGGCACAGAAGGCCGCGATCGCCTTTTCACCGAAACAGCTGATCATGCTGATGATCGGCCTCAGCGTTCTGGCGTTCCTGGGCCTGTCGGTCGGTACGTCGACCTCGTTGCCGGTGCGCGGTCTGGTCTCTGCCGTGATGGGGGTCGGCGGCGTGTTCACCTGGATCAACATGAAGGCTGGCAAACGCATGGCAATGCTCGAAGAGCAGTTGCCGGACGCGATCGAACTGATGGTGCGCTCGCTCAAGGTCGGCCATCCTTTTACCTCGGCAATCCAGATCGTCGCAAGCGAGGTTGCCGATCCGCTGGGAACCGAATTCGGGGTGCTGTCGGACGAAGCTGCCTATGGCCGCGACATCGGCGAGGCGCTCAAGGACATGGCCGAGCGTCTGGACATGCAGGATATGCGCTTTCTTGCGGTTGCCGTGACGATCCAGCAGCAATCCGGTGGTAACCTGGCCGAGATTCTGGCCGGCCTGGCAAAGGTGATCCGCGCCCGTTTCCGTCTGTTCCGCCGGGTCAAGGCGATCACCGCCGAGGCGAAATGGTCCGGCAAGTTCCTGTCGGGCTTCCCCATCCTGGCGCTGATCGGCATTCAGCTGTTGGAACCGAATTATTATGATGAAGCGATGGAGCACCCGTGGTTCATCCCTGCGGCACTGATCGTGGGCACTTTTCTGATACTGAACCTGATCGTCATGCGCGCGCTTGTGAACATCAAGGTCTGAAAAAGGAATAAGTCATGAAATCTACGGCTCAGATCATTGATGTCCTGACGGACACGCTGGGGCCCTTCGGGCCGCTGATCGCGGTCGGCACGCTGGGCGTGCTGATGATCCTGATAACCATTCCCCTGATGCTGAAGGAGCGTCAGGACCCGCTGGAGAAACTGAAGAAGGCGTCGCGCTCGGGCGTTGTCGAAGAGGCTGAGAAAAAGAAGCGGCTGCGCACCGGGTCGCGGAACGAAAAGCTGGACAAATACGCCAGTTTCCTTGAGCCGCAGGATGCCAAGGCGTTTTCGCAGATCAAGCTGACATTGACGCAGGCCGGTTACCGCCACCGCGACGCAGTACGTTTTTTCCACTTTGCGCAGATGGCCCTGGGCATCGGGTTCCTTATCATCGGCGTTCTCTTCTACATGCTGTTCGTCGCTGGCGCAGAATCCACCACCCAGCAGATGCTGCTGTACATTCTTGGGCCTGGCGGCCTGGGCTACATGCTGCCCAAATATTGGGTCACCAAACGACAGCAGAAGCGCCAGGAAGAGATCACGGACGGTTTCCCGGATTCGCTTGACATGATGCTGGTGTGTATCGAGGCGGGGCAGTCCATGGACCAGTCGATCATCCGGGTCGCCAACGAGATCCGGGCGTCCTACCCGGCCCTGTCGGAGGAATATGAAATCGTCTCGCACCAGATCAAGGCCGGCCGTGACAAACCTTCGGTTCTCAACGAAATGGCCGAGCGGTGCGGGGTGCAGGACATCTCGAGCTTTGTGACCGTCCTCGTGCAGTCGCAGACATTCGGTACCTCCGTCGCGGACGCGCTGCGCGTCTATGCCAGCGAAATGCGTGACAAACGTGTCATGCGCGCCGAAGAAAAGGCCAACAAGCTTCCCACCAAGATGACATTGGCCACGATGATGCTTACAGTTCCCCCACTGCTGATCATCCTGGTTGGCCCGTCCGTTCTGGGCATCATGAAACTGTTCGCCATGGGCGCGAGCAACTAACGAGGTCACATGAAGCACGCGGGGGCGTTTCTGGTACTGTCACTCGCCCTGGCTGGATGCAGCCAGGGCCCTATTTCTGAAAACCCGTATGCGCCGGGGCTGCAAAAAAACGGCGCGGCCGTGGATGGCCTTGTTGTCGGGCACCGGCTGATGGCGGCCGGCGAATATGATCTGGCTCTCGACGCCTTCTCCCGCGCAGCTCTGACACACGGCTTGAACGCAGATGTGCTGGCCGGCCTTGGCACCGCCAACTTGGGACTTGGCCGTCTTGGACAGGCAGAGGATCTGCTGCGAAGAGCTCTCAAGCTTGAGGGCAATTCCCCGGAAATATGGAACAATCTGGGGGTCGTGCTGATCGAACAGGGCAAGAATGCCGAAGCAGAGCAGTTTTTTCGCCGCGCCTATGCGCTGGACAATGGCGAAAGTGACTCAATTCGTGATAATTTGCGCTTAGCACTCGCAAAATTGGAAAATTCTGATTATGGTGAGGCACGAGAACAAGAATACAAAGTGGTACGGCGTGGCAGCGGCGAGTTCGTGATACGCAAGATACCATGATCGAGGCAGAGGCAGTAAAAGGACGCAAAGATGCGCCATCCCATATTCCTTACTTTGTGCGTGACAGGCGCAATTGCGCTGTCAGCCTGTGACAAGAAATCCACCCAGGATGTCGACAGGGCGTTTCAGGACGTTAACGTCATCGACGAAAGCAACCTGAACGACGTGATGCTCACATCCGCCGACCCGAACGAAGGGGTTTCATATTTCCAACGCGCCGCAGCGGCCAATCCCGACCGGATCGACCTGCAACGTGGCCTGGGCAAATCGCTGGTGCGCGCCAATCGCAACACAGAGGCGGTTTCAGCCTGGAAAAAGGTCGTTTCTCACGAGAAGGCCACCGACGATGACCGCGTCGATCTGGCCGATGCGCTGATCCGCAACAATGATTGGGACGAGGCCGACACGCTTCTGGATGCGATCCCGCCCACATACGAGACGTTCAAACGCTACCGGCTCGAGGCGATGATCGCCGACAGCAACGAGGAATGGGAGAAGGCCGACAGTTTCTATGAAATCGCCGTTGGCCTGACGACCCGCCCCGCCGGTGTTATGAATAACTGGGGGTATTCGAAGCTGACCCGGGGCGATTTCTCGGCCGCGGAAAGCCTGTTTTCGGATGCCATCCGGCAGGACCGTTCGCTCTTTACCGCCAAGAACAACCTGATCCTGGCGCGCGGGGCGCAGGGAAAATACTCGCTTCCCGTGATCGAAACCACGCAAGTGGAGCGTGCTCAGTTGCTTTATACGCTTGGCCTATCCGCCGTGAAACGCGGTGATACGACCATCGGCAAAGGCCTGCTGCGCGATGCGATCGACACCCATCCGCAGCATTTCGAAGCCGCGGTTCGCAGCCTGCGCGCGCTTGAAGACAACGTCGTGAACTGATCGGGCGGGCGATCGCTGATGGCCCTGGAAATCACCTCGACCGAGGCCTTGTGGTTCCTGCCATTTGTCCTGCCGATCTGCGTGTGGGTCGCTTGGACTGACCTGAGCCTGATGCTGATCCGCAACAAGGCCGTCGTGACGCTGGTTGCGGTTTTCCTTGTCGTCGGGCTGATTGCCCTGCCGCTGCCGGAATATCCGTGGCGGCTGGTAACGATGTTCATCGTCCTGCTGATCGGGATTGCCATCAACGCGGCCGGACTGGCCGGCGCCGGCGATGCCAAGTTCATTGCCGCCGCCGCGCCGTTCATTGACCCGGGCGATGCCGTCATCCTGTGCATGCTGTTCGCGGCAAACCTAGTGGCGGCTGTCACAGCGCACCGGATCGCCAAAAATACCGGCCTGCGCAACCTTGCGCCGAATTGGGAAAGCTGGTCACGCCCTGAGAAATTTCCGATGGGTTTTTCTCTGGGCGGCACATTGGCGATCTACTTGATTTTGGGCGTAATGTACGGCCAATAAAGAACTTTTTCAGATCTGGTCAAATCAAGGGGCTGCAAATTAGCCCGCCGCTGCCGCATCATCTCCACAATTTCTGCACCTTTCGCCTGCATATTTACCGCGTGCCTGCGTGCGTTGCGCGGGCCTGAGACTTTTGTAATCAAGTGCGGGCCAAAACCGATGAACATGCAAGTGACCCCGGGTGTGCAACCACCGCCCCCTCCTGTCAGCCTCGATGATATGCGGCTGCCCATCGTCATGATGCGCGATATCCTGATCAAGACGATGTTCCGCAAGAACATTGATCTGGTATCCGAACTGGCCACCGCGATCTGCCTGCCGCGCGCGGTAACGCAGGAACTGGTGGATCAGGCCCGCAGCCAGAAACTGCTGGAGGCGACCGGCACGCTGAACGCCAATAGTGGCGGCGAAATGGGATATCAGCTGACCGATGCCGGTAAGGCCCGTGCGCTGGACGCTTTGGCCCAGTCGGAATATTTCGGCGCCATGCCCGTGCCGCTGCAGGTCTATCGCGAACAGGTCAAGCGCCAGTCGATCCGCAATATCCAGATCACCCGCGATCAGCTGACCGGCGCAATGGGCCACCTGGTGCTGCCCGACAGCCTGCTGGACCATCTTGGCCCGGCGGTCAGCGCGGGCCGCTCGATCCTGATGTACGGACCGCCGGGCAACGGTAAATCCAGTATTTCCAACGGCATCCGCGACGCGATGGGCGACAAGATCTATGTCCCCCGCGCCATCGAATACTCGGGCCAGGTGATCACCGTCTATGACCCGATCGTGCATTCCAAGGCCGAGCAGGAGGTGGATGACCCGAACTCCCTGCGGCGCAAGCGCACCTTTGACGCGCGCTATGTCAAATGCGAACGCCCCACCGTGATCACCGGCGGTGAGCTGAGCCTGTCGATGCTGGATCTGGTCTATAACCCGACCGCCAGAACCTACCAGGCCCCGCTGCAGCTGAAATCGACCGGCGGCATCTTCATCGTGGACGACCTTGGCCGTCAGGCCGAACCGCCGCAGGCGCTGGTCAACCGCTGGATCGTGCCGCTGGAGGAATCAAAGGACATCCTTGCCCTGCAATCGGGTGAGAAATTCGAGGTGCCGTTCGACACGCTGGTCATCTTCTCAACCAACTTCCACCCGAACGAGATCTTCGACAACGCGGCCCTGCGCCGGATCTTCTTCAAGATCAAGATCGACGGGCCGGATCAGGCGGATTTCCTGAAGATCTTCGCCATGGTCGCGAAAAAGCGCAAGATGCCGCTGGACGAAGCCGCCCTCGTGCATCTGCTCAAGGTGAAATACCCGACGATCGAGAACATCTATGCGAACTACCAGCCGATCTTCCTGATCGACCAGATGATCTCGATCTGTGAATTCGAGGGCATCCCCTATCAGATGACCCCCGATCTGATTGACCGGGCCTGGGCGAACATGTTCGTCAAACAGGAAGCGATCGCCCACTAAAGCCGCTTTCCTTCGACATGCCGGCACCCTAACCTGCCGGCATGTCCGCCCTTCCACCGCTTTTTCGTGATTGGTTCGCCAGCCGTGGCTGGTCAGCGCATCCGCATCAACATGAGATGCTGGCGCGGGCTGATGATCCGGCACTGTTGCTGATTGCCCCGACCGGCGGCGGCAAGACACTGGCCGGTTTCCTGCCGACGCTGACCGAGCTTGCCGATGGTGGTCACGAGGGTCTGCACACGCTCTATATCTCGCCGCTCAAGGCCTTGGCAGCCGACATCAAGCGCAACCTGCGCACGCCGGTCGATGAAATGTCCTTGCCGATACGGATCGAGGACCGCACCGGCGATACCTCGGCCACGGTCAGGAAACGCCAGCGCGCCGACCCGCCGCACATCCTGCTGACAACTCCTGAAAGCCTCGCGTTGCTGACATCCTACGAGGACGCGCCGCGCATGTTTGCGGGCCTCAAACGCGTGGTGGTCGATGAAATCCATGCGCTGACGGATTCGAAGCGCGGCGATCAGCTGATGCTGGCCCTCACGCGGCTGCAGGCATTCTGCCCCGGGCTCCGGCGCGTGGGGCTTTCTGCCACGGTAGAAGACCCCGAGGCCATCGCCGCCTACCTGGCCCGCCACCCGGACCCGTGCCGCATCCTGATGGCCGATCCCGGCCCCGACCCCGACATCGCAATGCTGGAAACAACCGACCCACCCCCCTGGGCCGGGGGTGGTGGCGCCTATGCCATCCCGGCGGTCATCGAACAGATCCACCGGCACAACACAACGCTGATCTTTCACAACACCCGCGCACAGGCAGAAATTTTCTTTCATAATCTGTGGCTTGCAAATGCCGAAGGCCTGCCCATCGGCATCCACCACGGCAGCCTGGACCGCCAGCAGCGCGAACGGGTCGAAGCGGCCATGCAGCGGGGTGAACTGCGTGCCATTGTCTGTACCGGCAGCCTTGATCTGGGCATCGACTGGGGCGACGTGGACCTTGTGATCCAGGTCGGCGCCCCCAAGAATGTCAAGCGGCTGGTTCAGCGTATCGGTCGTGCCAATCACCGCTACAACGCCCCATCGAAGGCGCTGTTGGTACCCGCCAACCGGTTCGAAGTGGTGGAATGTCTCGCCGCGCTCGACGCGGTCAGGGAACATGACCTGGATGGCACTCCGCGCGGTCCGGGGCCGCGCGATGTGCTGTGCCAGCATATACTGATCCGCGCCTGTGCCGGTCCGTTCGACGCGACGGAACTTTACGCCCAGATAGCCACCGCCGGCGCCTATGCAGCGCTGACACCCGCCGAGTTCGACGATTGCCTGACCTTCTGCGCCACCGGCGGTTACGCCCTCAGGGCCTATGAACAATGGCAGCGCCTGTTACAGCGCCCTGACGGCCTCTGGCAGCTGCGCGACCCCCGCGCGGCGCAGCTTATCCGCATGAATATCGGCACGATCCAGGACAGTGACAAACTGAAGGTACGCCTGAGGCGCACCCGCGGCGGCAAACCCCTGGGGGAGGTCGAGGAAGGTTTTGCCGCCTCGCTGACCCCCGGTGACACGTTCCTGATCGGCGGCCGGATCGTACGCTACGAGGGCCTGCGCGACATGACCGTCGAGGTCAGCCGCGACCGCGGGCGCAAACCGAAGGTGGCGGTTTTCTCCGGCACCAAGTTCGCCACCTCCACCCAGCTCAGTCACCGTATCCTGCGGCTGTTCGATCAGCAAAGCTGGCCGGAACTGCCCGACCACACCGCCGATTGGCTCATGCTGCAGCGCCGGATGTCGCAGCTACCGCAGGAAGGGCGGCTGCTGATCGAAAGCTTCCCGCATGACGGGCGCGAACACGCCTGCATCTACGGCTTTGCCGGGCGCAATGCGCAACAGACGCTGGGGCTGATCCTGACCAAACGGATGGAGGAACTGGGCCTGGATCCGCTGGGATTTGTCTCGACCGACTATGCAACGCTGATCTGGGGGCTGAAACCGCTGACCGATGCCGGCCCGCTGTTCACGCGCGATGCGCTGCGCGAGGGGCTGGAAAGCTGGCTGACCGGCAACACCTTGATGAAACGCACGTTCCGCGCCTCCGCCACCATCGCCGGGCTGATCACGCGCAACACGCCGCAGGCTCGCAAATCCGGGCGACAGGCGACGTTCTCTTCGGACATCCTCTATGACACGCTGGTCAAATACGACCCCGATCACCTGCTGTTGCAGATCACCCGCGAAGAGGCGATGCGTGGCCTGATAGATTTCGGCCGGATCGAAGAGATGATCGCCCGCATCGAAGGCCGGATCGACCTGAACCGCCTGCCCCGCGTGACCCCGCTGGCCGCGCCTCTGTTTCTCGAAGTCGGGCGCACGCCGGTCGACGGTGCCGCGCAAGAAAGGCTGCTGCAGGAAGAGACCGACCGTTTGATGCGGGCGGCCGGGTTGTCAAACTAGCCCTTGTCAACGACCCCGGCGCGCGGCACAAGAACGTATCATGAACGGATACGATTTCACCTTCGCCGGCACCACGCTGACGGCACTGGGTTCGGGCGCGCTCTACTGGGCGGCGCAAGACCTGCTTTGCGTGTCCGACCTGCACCTGGGAAAGTCTGAACGCCGCGCAAGACTGGGCGGCCCGCCATTGCCGCCTTATGAAAGCCGTGACACCCTCTCTCGGCTGGAATCGGACCTGCGCGCGACGGGTGCAGGCACCGTCATCTGCCTTGGCGACAGCTTCGATGACCGCGCCGCGGCGGAGGCATTGCCAGAAGCCGAAAAGCTCTGGATCGCATCGTTGCAGGCCGGCCGCAGATGGGTCTGGATCGAAGGCAATCATGATCCCGGCCCCGTCGATCTGGGCGGCACTCACCTGGCCGAATTCGCAAGAGATCCGCTGACGTTCCGGCATATCGCGAATACCAGGGAAAAGAACGAAATATCAGGGCATTACCACCCCAAGGTCACCATTCCCACCGGCGGTCGCCGTATCACCCGTGCTGCCTTTCTGATCGACGATCACCGGGTCGTCCTGCCCGCATATGGTACCTATACAGGCGGCTTGCGCAGCAATGACACTGCGGTGCAGACCCTGATGCGCCCCGGCGCGCTGGCGGTGCTGACAGGATCAGCCCCCTGCCCCGTCCCGCTACCGCGCACAGCGACCTAGATCAGCCCGGCCTGCTTGACATTGACGCGGTACTTGCGGCTGACGGGGATGCGATCCCCGTTGGCGAGCACGACGAACAGCTTGTAGGAATTCTCCTTCTCAACCGTGTCGATCGCCTCATGGGCAACCCAATGCGAACGGTGCACACAGTATCCGTATACGGGTTCCATTTCGGCCACCGCATCGGCCAGCCGCATCCGCAACGTGACCTCACCATTGGCAGTTACCACCTTCACCATATGGTCATTCGCGCTAAGCCGCAGCACGCGGCCGCGCTTGTCCACGGACAGACGTCGCATTAGCCGTGGCGGTCGCGCGCCCCCGCGCACCGAGCTTCCCCAGGCGTGGCCACGTTCGGCCAGAAAGCCATAGCTTCGATCTTCGATACCGGGCATCACCCGCCGCCCCGCGACGATGATCGCAGCGCATAACATCACGTAGGCCGCAAATACCGGTACCGGCTCGACCTCGCCCGTCGGCAGGAAGTACCACGTCATCAGCCAGACCACCGGCCCGAAAACAAAGGCCGTAAGCACAACAAAGGTCGCATCCAGCAACAGCGGATGTTTCTTTCCGATCAATGACAGGCTGATCGCCCTGATCGTGTAACCGGTCACGATCGAGGCGCTCACCAGCAAGGTCCAATAAAGCCCACGATCGGGCCAGTCCATGCTGAAATATGTGCCGAAAGGCCCGGCAATCGTGCCGATCAGGATCGACGTCACCCAAATAAACAAGGTTAGCGGGGAAAAGAATGTCCGAAAGGTTTCCCGGAAGTTATGGCTTATTCTTGAACCCAAACGCATTCGCTATGCACATTCACCTCTTTAACGTGTATAAACGTACACCATTCCCGTCAACCAACTATTCACACGGGCTGTTCGCCCTCCTAGTATCGGCCGGATATAGCGACGTACAGAATGGGAAATATCCCGAAAATGTCCCCCGACAAGGCCAAACAGATTCGCAGCAGCTTTTCCGCACAATCGTTGATGGCGACACTCGGCGCGGAAATTGCTTTGCTAGAGCGCGGCACAGTCGAAATCCGTGCGCCAATACTTCCCGGCAGCCGGCAACAGCATGGGATCGCCCATGCCGGCCTGACCTTCAGCATCGGTGACAGCGCCGCCGGCTATGCCGCTTTGTCCACCATGCCCGACGGGTATGAGGTGCTGACCACGGAGATGAAGATCAACCTTCTTGCGCCTGCAAAGGGCGACTACCTAATCGCGCGTGGCCGGGTGATCAAACCCGGGCGGCGGCTGGTGATCGTGCAAGCCGATGTCTTTGCTGTCGAAACCGACGAGGAAACCCATGTCGCCCTGCTGACCGGCACGATGATGCCCATGGCGCCGGCGTAAAAAACCCCCAGAGATGCTCCGGGGGTCTATAGGTTTATCGTAGACGGTCTTGCACTGGTCAGGCGGTCAGACCCTCAGGCTCTGACAGGCCATTGGCCCGGCAACAGGCAGTCACCGTGTTCGCCAGCAGGCAGGCGATGGTCATCGGGCCCACGCCGCCCGGTACCGGCGTGATCGCCCCGGCAACCTCCTTGGCGCTGTCGAAATCGACATCGCCCACCAGGATATTCTTGCCGTCCCGTTCGATCCGGTTGATGCCCACATCGATCACCGTGGCGCCCGGCTTGATCCAGTCCCCCGGCACCATTTCAGGGCGGCCGACGGCTGCGACGACAATATCGGCACCGCGGACCACATCGGCCAGATCCTTGGTGCGACTGTGGGCAATGGTCACGGTGCAGCTGTCACCCAGCAGCAGTTGGGCCATCGGCTTGCCGACAATGTTCGACCGTCCCACCACAACCGCATTCAGCCCGCTCAGCGATCCATGATGGTCACGCAGCATCATCAGGCTGCCCAGCGGCGTGCAGGGCACCATTGATTTCTGCCCGGTCCCCAACAGGCCCACATTCGAGATATGAAACCCGTCCACATCCTTTTCCGGGTTGATCGAGTTGATCACCAGATCCTCGTTCAGATGCTTGGGCAGCGGCAGCTGCACCAGAATGCCATGCACCGACGGGTCGTTGTTCAACTGATCGACCAGTGCCAGCAGGTCGGCCTCGGACGTATCCGCGTCAAGCTTGTGCTCGAACGAGTTCATCCCGGCCTCGATGGTCTGCTTGCCCTTGGACCGCACATAGACCTGGCTGGCGGGATCTTCGCCCACCAGCACCACCGCCAGGCCCGGCGTGATGCCGTTTTCCTCTTTCAGGCGCGTCACATGGCCTGCCACTTTTTCGCGTACGGTGGCGGCAAAGGCCTTGCCGTCAATAATCTGCGCCGTCATTCCATCGTCCTCTTGCTGTCACGTAGTTGCGGGAGGGCGGGCGGGGCGATGGGCCCTGTGGGCCCGAGCGTCGCCCCGCCCTCCCGATCAGAACAGGCCTTCGATCTGGCCACCGTCATTCAGGCGGATATTCTCGGCGGCCGGGGTGCGCGGCAGGCCCGGCATGGTCATGATCTCACCACAGACCACCACGACGAATCCCGCACCGGCACTCAGGCGCACCTCGCGGACCGGCACTGAATGGCCGGTCGGCGCGCCGCGCAGGTTCGGATCGGTCGAGAAACTGTACTGCGTCTTGGCCATGCAGATCGGCAGATTGCCGTATCCCTGCTCTTCCCACAGCTTCAGCTGATCGCGGATCTTCTTGTCGGCCAGCACCTCGTCAGCGCGGTAGATCGACTTGGCGATCCGGTTGATCTTGTCCCACAACGACATCTCGTCGCCATAGATCGGGGCAAACTGGCTGGCACCGCTGTCGGCAACCTCGGCCACGCGCTTGGCCAGCGCCTCCGAACCTTCGCTGCCCAGTTCCCAATGGCGGCTGACAATCGCTTCCGAGCCCTGGCTCTTGGCGTATTCCTGCACCGCCGCAACCTCGGCATCGGTATCGGTGACGAAATGGTTCACCGCGACAACAACCGGCACGCCAAAGGATTTCAGGTTGCCGATGTGACGGCCCAGGTTGGCGCAGCCGGCCTTTACCGCCTCCACATTCTCGTCTCCCAGATCGGCCTTGGCCACGCCGCCATTCATCTTCATTGCCCGCACGGTTGCCACCAGCACCACGCAATCGGGCGCCAGGCCGGCCTTGCGGCACTTGATGTTCATGAACTTCTCAGCGCCCAGATCGGCCCCGAAACCGGCCTCTGTCACCACGTAATCGGCAATTTTCAGCGCTGTTGTCGTCGCCGTGACCGAGTTGCAGCCATGCGCGATATTGGCGAAGGGACCACCATGCACGAAGGCCGGGTTGTTTTCCAGCGTCTGCACCAGGTTGGGCTGCATGGCATCTTTCAAGAGCACGGTCATCGCGCCCTCGGCCTTGATATCGCGGCAGAAGACCGGGCTGCGGTCGCGCCGGTATGCCACGATCATGTCACCCAGACGTTTTTCCAGGTCCTCCAGGTCCTTGGCCAGGCAGAGGATCGCCATCACCTCCGACGCCACCGTGATGTCAAACCCACCTTCGCGGGGGAAGCCGTTGGCGACGCCGCCCAGGCTCACGTTGATCTGGCGCAGCGCCCGGTCGTTCATGTCCACCACCCGGCGCCATTGCACCCGGCGCACATCGATTTCCAACTCGTTGCCCCAGTAGATATGGTTGTCGATCATCGCGCTCAGCAGCGAATGCGCGCTGGTGATCGCGTGGAAATCGCCGGTGAAATGCAGGTTCATGTCCTCCATCGGCACGACCTGCGCATAGCCGCCCCCGGCTGCGCCGCCCTTCATGCCGAAGTTCGGGCCAAGTGACGCCTCGCGGATACAGATCATCGCCTTCTTGCCGATCCGGTTCAGCCCGTCGCCCAGGCCCACCGTGGTCGTGGTCTTGCCCTCACCCGCCGGCGTCGGGTTGATCGCCGTCACCAGGATCAGCTTGCCGGATTTATTGCCCTGGACCGAGTTGATGTAATCCTGGCTCACCTTCGCCTTGTCATGGCCATAAGGAAGCAGGTGTTCGGTGGGTATTCCCAGCTTGTCACCAATTTCCTGGATCGGCTTCTTCTTCGCTTCACGGGCGATTTCGATGTCGGATTTATAGCTCATGTTTGGTCCTCGTTTGGGCAACCGGGCTGGAATGTCAGCCCGGGTTTACCGAGTCTTCCATCGTATACAGAACGCAAATCCGACATATACCGCATCTGTTGCGGCGGAAAGCCGGGGAAAAGTTTCTTTTCGGAAACTCGGCGGCCCTGAATTTACAGGCCTAAATCGGCCTGCCCCGCCTCTTTCACACTTTCCCCGAAATGCGACCAGACCCGCTGATCGGGGATGTGCAGCCGCAACGTCTCACCCACCCGCAGGGGCCCTTCCCGTTCAACCCAGGCTGTCACGCCACGGCGCCCCTTGGCGGCGGGTTTGAACGCCTTGCCATGCCCCGGCCGGTCCTTCTCGATCTCCTTCGCCGGGTAGATACATGCCCGGTTCTGCATGTCGATCACCAACGTTGTGCCATCCGCGTTCTGCAACCGGGACGAGGGCGGCACATGGCTGAAATCCGGGATCCCCTCGATCACCATCGATGCCCCCAGCCATTCGGGTTGCAGATGCGGCAGCCCGATCTCGGCGGCGATTACCGCCATCTCCTCGGCCGAGACGATCGAGAACTGCCGCACATTGCGGATCTCGGTGCCTTCGGGATGCTGATCGCGCACCCGCACACAGGAGCGGCGGGTCAGGCCGCCATGCACCTCCCCCGTGGCCCCGGCATAGGTCGTCTCAACCGCCTGCAGCGGGACCGAGCGGATACCCTCCCCGCCCGGCTCGACCCGGCCCAGCCAGGTGATCGTTGCGCTGAAACCGGTTGGCAATAGGGCGGGCATTGCTGGCATCTCCTGATGGTCGGACCAGGCCACTGTCAATGCGCTGCGCCTTTGCGTCAACTCAGAATTTGTGACACCGGCCGCACCGCACCTGATGCCCCTGTCTTCACCTTTCCTGAAATACTCCGGGGTTTGGGGCAGCGCCCCAAGGCCTGCGCGGCCCGAGCGCAAAACGCATCCGGGCACGCGAAGCGACCGCAACTCGAAAACAGTTGCAAGGCGGCTCAGACGGTCAGGGTAAAGAACATCCGGCGAAACGGGAACAGGACCGAGCCGTCCTTGCGGATCGGATAGGCCGCGTGCATGACTTCCTCGTAGCGCGAAATGATGTCGGCCTTTTCTTCGGCGTTCAACGCCTCGAGCACCGGGCGCGCATAGGTGCTCTCGGTGAAGCGGCGCACAGGGTGGCTCCCCTCTTCGGCGCCAAGGCGTTGAAAGTACTCGGTTTCCCACAATCTGAACTGCCCCATCTGGGCCAGCAACTCTTCGTATTTCACCGGCGCCATCACGCCAGGTGTGCCCATTTTTTCGACCCGGTCAGGATACATTTCCTCGGCCAAGGACAGCCAGACGCGATGCGAGGGCGACTTGTTCTGATGCGGCATCTGCACCGCCAGGGTGCCGCCCTTGCCCAGCATCCGCGCCAGTCGGGGCAACAGTTGTTCGTGATTGCCGACCCAATGCAGCGCGGCATTGGAAAAGATCAGCCCCGGCGCCGACCGCGGGTGCCAGTCGCGAATATCCGCCTGCTGGACGCTGCTGTAACCCTTGGATTGCCGCGCCTTGGTCAGCATCGCCGGCGAGGCATCGACGCCGATCACCTTCCGGCCCGCCGCGCGGGCGGACAGCGCCTCGCCCAGGGCGCCATTGCCACACCCGAGGTCAATCACGTCGCCCGCGCCCATCCGGCCCACGGCGTTCAGCAGATCCAGCCCTGGCCGCAGCCGCAGATCGTGAAACCGGGCATAGGCGCCCGGGTTCCAGTCAGATGATCGGGCAGCGCCACTCACGTCGACGGCTCAGGCTCCAGCCCGCCATCGCCGCGGCGCGGTTTGGGCTTGGTCTTGGGAATGGCCGTGACCGACGGTGCCGTGCCGTCCTCGGGCGCATCGCCGTCATCATCGGCTTCGGGCGGCTCACCCTTGATCACACGCTGGATCTGCTCACCGGTCAGGGTCTCGTATTCCAGCAGGCCCTTGGCCAGACGTTCCCATTCTTCCTTCTTGTCGGTCAGGATCTTGAAGGCGCGTTCATAAGCTTCGTCGATCAGGCGCTTGACCTCATCCTCGATCAGCTGCTTGGTCGCCGCTGAGATCGAGAAGCCGCCGGCGGCATTGCCCATATAGCCCTCGTGCGCCTGCTCGTAATCGACATTGCCGACCTTGTCGGACATGCCCCACCGCAGCACCATGGCGCGGGCCAGACCACTGGCCTGCTGAATGTCGCCCGCCGGGCCGTTCGACACGTCGTCGGGTCCGTACTTGATGATTTCCGCGGCCTTCCCGGCCATGGTCATCGCCAGCTTCTCTTCGCATTCGGACTTGTGCCAGTTCAGCCGGTCGATCTCGGGCAGGCTGACCACCATACCCAGCGCGCCGCCGCGCGGGATGATCGTGGCCTTGTAGACCGGATCGCATTTCGGCAGTTCCAGCCCCACGATCGCGTGCCCGGCCTCGTGATAGGCGGTCTTTTCCTTCTGCTCGTCGGTCAGCACCATGGACCGACGCTCGGCCCCCATCATCACCTTGTCCTTGGCGTTCTCGAAATCGTCCATGGTGACGAAACGCCGGCCAACGCGGGCAGCGGTCAGCGCCGCCTCATTCACCAGGTTGGCCAGGTCGGCGCCCGAGAAACCGGGTGTGCCGCGGGCGATGATCCGCAGGTCCACATCCGGGCCCAGCGGGGTCTTGCGGGCGTGCACGGCCAGGATCTTCTCGCGGCCCTTGATATCGGGGTTGGGCACCGTGACCTGGCGGTCGAAGCGGCCCGGACGCAACAGCGCCGGGTCCAGAACATCCTTGCGGTTGGTCGCGGCGATGATGATCACGCCTTCATTCGCCTCGAACCCGTCCATTTCCACCAGCAGCTGGTTCAGCGTCTGCTCGCGCTCGTCGTTACCGCCGCCATAGCCCGCGCCGCGGTGCCGGCCCACGGCGTCGATCTCATCGATAAAGACGATACAGGGCGCGTTCTTCTTGGCCTGTTCGAACATGTCGCGCACGCGGCTGGCGCCGACGCCCACGAACATTTCGACGAAATCCGAGCCCGAGATGGTGAAGAACGGCACGCCCGCCTCACCGGCGATGGCCCGCGCCAGCAGCGTCTTACCGGTACCCGGAGGGCCCACCAGCAGCGCGCCCTTGGGAATCTGGCCGCCAAGACGGCTGAATTTCTGCGGATGGCGCAGGAATTCGACGATCTCCTGCAGTTCTTCCTTGGCCTCGTCGATGCCGGCGACGTCATCAAAGGTGACACGGCCCTGCTTCTCGGTCAGCATCTTGGCCTTGGACTTGCCAAACCCCATCGCGCCGCCCTTGCCGCCGCCCTGCATCCGGTTCATGAAATAGATCCAGACGCCGATCAGCAGCGCGAAGGGCAACAGCGACAGCAAGAAGGTCTGGAATCCCGACTGTTCCTGGCTTTCGGCCGAAACCGGGATGCCTTTCTCGATCAGGAGCTGCGTGACCTCGGCATCCTGCGGCTTGACGGTGATATATTCCTTGCCATCGGAGTCGCGGAAACGGACAGTTTCTCCATCCAGCGTCACCTGGCTGACATTGCCGCCCTCCAGCGCGGCGATGAACTCGGAATATTTCATCGACTTGCTCTGCAGCGTGTTGCCCGACCCGCTGAACAGGTTGAACAGCGCCAGGATCAGCAGGAACAAGACAAGCCAAAAGGCGATATTTCTCGCGTTGCCCAAGGAAACTCTCCTATGAAATCGGTCAGACCCGGTTCTAGCACAGGGCCTGCCTGTCTTAAATAGAGATCATCGCGCCATCTTCAACGACAAACTATAGCCGATCAATGCGATAACAATGAGGCAAAAAAGTCTTCTTCGTCGCGCAGCAGTTCGGCCTGCCAGCCCTTGCCGAAGGATACTGTCGGCGCCGCGATCAGTTTGTCGCCCTGCCAGACCGCGGGTGCTGCATGCTGCGAGGCCTCGGGCAGGCCACTGCTGCGCCAGTCCGGGCATTGCCGCAATCCGTCGGGCCCAAGCGCGCCGATTTCGAGGCCGGAGCCGTTGACCACACCGGTCAGTTGCCAGCGCCCATCCCATATTTCCCCGACCGGCAGGCGCAGCCCGGCGACGGCATTGTATTCCCGCACCACCCGTAGCTGGCTGGGCTCGACCAGAACGCGACACCCCTGCAGGGTCATCCCAGTACCGCCACGGATCGATTCCATCAGCAGGTCGATCGCGCGCCCGCGCGGCACGTATTCCGCATTGCCGATCCAGGCCAGGATCGACTGCAGCAGCCGTCTCTTGACCTCGTTCTGCAATGTCCGGAATTCCTTGCGCGCAATCAGTATGTCGCCGGATTGAAACGCCACCATGTCGCGCGCAGCCAGGAAAACATACCAATAGAGCGTCTTGCGGACCTCTCCCATGTGGTGCGCCACCGTCGAAAGCGTGCTTGCCGTGATCCCCAGCGGTGCCAGTTCCGCCAGCTGCTTGCGGGCGCGGACGCGTTCATAGGCGGTGTCGGAATTTGTCGGATCGTCGATCCACCGCACATCCCTGGCGCGCAGCGTGTCGCGCAGCTCTTTGCGGGTAGTGCGCAGGGCCGGCCGGCAAAACGTAATGCGCCCGTGCTGCCGGGCCGCGGACATGGCGGAAAGCCCGTCGACACCCGCCTCGCGCGCCAGCCGCATCAGGAAGGTCTCTGCCTGGTCGTCCGCGGTGTGCCCCAGCGCGACATGAGAGATCCCGCGCGCCTCGGCCCAGTCCGCCATCAGCCGGTAACGCGCCCGCCGCGCCTGATCGGGCAGGTTGCCGCGGCCATCCCATCCCGTCCATCTGAGGCTGTCATGCGGGATGCCCAGACGTTCTGCGTAGGCGGCCACCATGCGCGCTTCGTCGGCGGATTCGGGGCGCAACCCGTGATCGACCGTCACCGCCCGCAGCCGTGGACCGCCATCGCTTGACCAGTCGTGCAACAGGTACATCAGCGCCATCGAATCGCTGCCGCCAGAGACCGCGATTCCCAGCTCCTCGGGCGCGCGCGGCAGGAAGTGCCCGGCGATCCGGTCCCGCAGCAGCGCGATTCGGCCGGAGTTCACTGGCAGCCCAGTTGCGACATCTTTGCTTGTGCCTGCCCGGCGGCGGCATCCTGCGGGAACCGCACCCCCACCTCGCCCAGCGTGATGCAGGCCTGATCGGACTGGCCCAGCTGTCCCAGGATATTCCCGACACGATAGAGCGCCTCGGCAGCCACCGGTCCGGTTTCGTTGGAACTGAAAAGATCAAGATAGGCGCGCCCGGCCTCTTTCAGATCGCCGGATTTCTCAAGCGCCTCGCCGCGCAAAAGCCCTGCCCTGTCGGTCAGTGGACCGCCCGGATAGGCCTGCTGAAACGCCGCGAACTTGGCGGCCGCCTCGGCAAAGTTGCCCGCTGTCATCGCTGCTTCGGCGGCCTCGAAATCGGCTTTCTCGCCCACTGCCAGTTCTGGGCCGGCTTCCACCGGTTCGACGCCCGCGTCGGTCCCGGTATTCGTCGCCGGCGCCACCCCGCCCAGGGTGCTGCCGGTTTCCAATGTCGAGATATCGCAGCCGCTTTCCAGTTCGCACAGCCGGAATTCCAGATCGCCGATACGGTTGGTGCCGTCGCTCACAACCCGGTCGATGCGAAATTCAAGCTGTTCGGTCTTGGAGGTCAGGCGCTGCAATTCGGCCTCGATCGCGCCCAGCCGGTCCAGGGCCGATCCGCCAACAGACACGTCGCCGCTGGCGCCGGTTGTGCTCAGCTCACGCTTAAGCCGCTGAATCTCAACGTAAAGGATCGAGAGCTCCTGGCGGATGTCCGCCAGTGTCTCCTCATTCTGCGCCCACCCCCCGGCGGGGAAAACGACGGCCACCAAGGCCAGCACAGCAACAAATCGGCGCATGGGGGATCCTCCGCGCTTAGCTTACCGGCGTGACCGATACCACGGTCACCGCCCGGCGGTTCTTGGCATAGCAGGCTTCTTCGCTGCAAATCTCGATGGGCCGCTCCTTGCCATAGCTGACCACCTTCAGGCGGTTTGGCGCAACGCCCCGGCTGACCAGGTATTCCTGGACCGAGTTTGCCCGCCGTGCGCCCAGGCCGACGTTGTATTCGCGTGTGCCCTGCTCATCCGCGTGGCCTTCGATCACGGCGTTGAATTCGGGATTGGACATCAGCCATTGCGCCTGTCCGTCCAGCGTGGTCTGCGCGTCGGGCGACAGGTTGGACTGATCGACCTGGAACAGCACGCGGTC
The DNA here is from genome assembly GCF_039839345.1 of Roseovarius sp. CAU 1744. Lineage (NCBI taxonomy): Bacteria > Pseudomonadati > Pseudomonadota > Alphaproteobacteria > Rhodobacterales > Roseobacteraceae > Roseovarius > Roseovarius sp. CAU 1744. The sequence continues at coordinate 27,162 of NZ_JBDOQV010000006.1, forward strand.
GCCCACGGTTTGCTGGAAATACAACGGTGATCTCGGGTCTTGCGCACTGCCCGGGGCATGCGCCCCGCTGCCGGCACCACCCGCGCCGCCGCCATTCGCCCCGCCGAAACGGTCGGCATTCGTGCAGGCCGCCAGCGCCAGCCCGGCGCACAGGATTACTGTCTTGCTCAGATAAGTCATAGGTTTGCCCCACTCGTTTGTTTCATTGCCCTGTCCTCTTCTATCACAGCACATCCGCCATGAGAATTGCGGTATTTGTCTAATTCTGCAGGGGCGACCAGGCGGGATCGCTGGCCCCGGTATCCGTTGGCACGGGTTTCAGGTTGCGGCCGCTGATATCGACCGAATAAAGGCTCGCCCGGCCCGATGCGCCCTGGGTTTCACGGGTAAACATGATGACCCGTCCGTTGGGCGCCCATGTCGGCCCCTCATCCAGGAATGAGGCCGTCAGCAGCCGTTCCTCGCTGCCATCCAGCCGCATCACGCCGATATGAAACCGGCCCTTGGATTGCTTGGTAAAGGCCACCAGGTCCCCCCGCGGCGACCAGACCGGCGTGCCATAGCGCCCCTGGCCGAAACTGATCCGGCGCGCCTCGCCGCCGCCCGACGACATGACATAGAGCTGCGGCGTGCCCGATCGGTCGCTCTCGAACACGATCTGGCGGCCATCGGGGCTGAAGCTGGGCGCGGTCTCGATCGAGGGCGCGCTTGTCAGGCGCGTGCTGGACCCGGTGGCAAGGTTCATGCTGAACAGATCGGTATTGCCGCCCTGGGTCTGCGAAAAGATCACCGTTTGCCCGTCCGGCCCGAAACGCGGCGCGAAACTCATCGTGCCGGCCTGGGTCTGCAGCACGCGGCGGCTTACATTGCCGATGTTCAACTCGTAGATGCGCGGCTCGCCGGTCTCATAGCTGGTATAGAGGATGCGGTCGCCCGTCGGCGAAAATCTTGGCGCCAGCACGATCGAGGAACTGTCGGTCAGGTATTTCACGTTGGCGCCGTCGTAGTCCATGATGGCCAGGCGCTTGGAGCGCGCATCCTTGGGGCCCGATTCCGCGACAAAGACCACCCGGCTGTCGAAATAGCCGCCTTCGCCGGTGATCCGGCTATAGACCTGATCGGCCACCTTGTGCGCCATGCGCCGCCACCCATCCTGGGTACCTACCAGCTGCAGACCCTGCCCCAGTTCCTGCCCGGCAAAAACGTCGTAGACCCGGAACCGGACCACCAGCTTACCCGCCGCATCGACGCTGACCGCCCCGGTGATCAGCGCCTGGGCGTTGATCGCCTTCCAGTCGGCAAACTGCACCGGGCTTGAGAAGCTGGTGATCTGGCTGATGAACGCCTCGCTGGGCAGTTCGCGGAACAATCCCGTACCGCTCAGGTCAGCGGCGATGACCCGCGCGATATTGCGCCCCAGCTCGGCCGCCGCCCCGGTATCGGCGACGAAATCGGGCACGGCATAGGGCAAGGGCTCGATCACCCCTTCGTCGATCTCAATCCGCAGCGGCCCCGGGCTTTGCGCGGCCAGCGGCGCGGCAAGAAGCGTCAGCGCCATCAGGAGGGTCAGAAACCGTTTCATCATTTGATCCTCATGTTCTCGGGATTGAATGTCATCTCAATATCACGCCAGTGATCATATTTGTCGCGGGGAAGATCAAAGCCATTTGCCCCGCAGCGCAAAACCGCCCGCCTGGCGGCCTCGTAGGCCTTGCTGACCGCGCCGCCCGATCCGCCCGTTGCGCTGAGTTGTTTGATCGAGGTGGGTTTGCCGGCACTGTCAAGCGTGACCCCCACGACGACGGTCACCTGCAACGCGTCCGTGCTCAGGCTGCCGACGTTCCAGCAGCGCTGGACCGCCACGCGCAGCGCATCCTTTTCACCGCGCGTCATCGGCGGCCCGCTGGGCGTGGCCGTCCCGGTCTCGGCGCCGCCGATGGCGGCGGCCACCGCATCATCGACCGCGTTGTTGTCCACCGCCGGCTCGTCGGGCGCCTGCTGCGCGGTCTGGGTTTCCGCCTGCGGTTCGGGGCGCGCCGGGCGGGTTTGCGGCCGCAGGGACCGGCTGGGCGCCGCCTGCGCCGGCTCCTCGGCCTCGGTCACGATTTCGGTGGTGGCCTCCTCGGGCGCCGTCGCATCGGTTTCCTCGCGCGGGGTATCTGCCGCCTGGTCCGGCACGGTCTCGGGCTGGACCACGTCATCCACCTGCGTATCCGGTTCGGGCTGCGCCACCGGCTCTGGTGCGACACGGTCGGCATCCTGCGGCTGCGCCTCGGGCGCCACATCGGGCACCAGCACGGCCGTATCTTCCGCGGGCGGAGTCAGTTCCGGTGCCTCGTCACTCACTTCCGCTTCGGCAGGGGGCGTGACCTCGGTCACTTCCGGGCGCGTGTCGGGCGGCGGGGTCGCGGCCACTTCTGGCTGCGTGATCTCGGGCTGGTCATCGGCCCCGGACCCCAGATCAGGCGCGCTCTCCTCCACCTCGGGCGCCTCGGGCGCGGCAATATCCACGGCGGTTTCCGGCGCGGTCTGCGGCGCGATCAGGGCCGCGTATTCCTCGCCGGATATCGCGGTCACGTCGGTCACTGCGAAAGGCAGCGGCTCGGCCCTGAACACGCCGCCGAACAGCGCCCAGCCAATCAGGGCCAGATGTCCCGCCCCGGATATGATCTGACCGGTATTCACGCGCGCCGTCAGCCGTCCCGGCCGTCCAGCGTCGGACCGCCGGTATCGGTGACCAGACCGATATCATTGAACCCGCCGCGATTGAGCGCGCCCATCACCTGAACCACATCCGCGTAGGAAACCGACCCGTCGGCGCGCAGATAAACCCGCGCACTGTCTCGTTCGGCAGCGATCGCCTGCAACTTGGACACCAGTTCGTCACGCGCCACTTCGGTGGTCTGGATCGTCACGGTACCGTCGGCGGTTACCGTCACGGTCAGCGGCTCCTCCTGTTCGCCCGGCAGCGCCGCGGCAGCGGTCTTGGGCAGTTCGACCGGCACGCCCACCGTCATCAGCGGTGCCGCCACCATGAAGATGATGAGCAGCACCAGCATCACGTCCACAAAGGGCGTGACATTGATCTCGGCCATCGGACGCGAACGCCCCCGGCCCCGCCGCCGGCGTTCACCCTCACCGGATTTCTGAATGACACCACCTGCCATCGTCTAGCTGTCCAACTGACGGCTGAGGATGGTGGCGAACTCGTCGGCAAAGGCCTCGTACCCCGCCACGATCCGGTCGCTATCGGCGCTGAGCTTGTTGTAGAAGATCACCGCCGGGATCGCGGCCAGCAGGCCCAGCCCCGTGGCCAGCAGCGCCTCGGCAATGCCGGGCGCGACCACCGCCAGGTTGGTGCTCTGTTGTTCGGCGATCTCGATGAAGGCGTTCATGATCCCCCAGACCGTCCCGAAAAGCCCCACGAAAGGCGCGGTAGACCCCACCGTCGCCAGAACCTGCAACCCGTGTTGCAACCCCTCGCTTTCCTTGGCGATCGCCACATCCATGCTGCGGTCGATCCGGGCCGTGGCCCCGGCGATCAGCCCGCCATCGTTGCGATGCGAACGCCGCCATTCGGTCATGCCGGCGGCAAAAATCTTCTCCGACTGACCGCCGGGTTCCGGACCGATCTCGTCGAACAGCTGGTCAAGCGGTTCGCCCGACCAGAAGCGGCGGTCGAATATATCCGCCTCCCGATGCGCCTTGCGATAAACGATCATCTTCTGGATGATGATCGACCAGGCCCAGAACGAGGCCACGATCAGCATCAACATGACGATTTTCACGATAAAGGTTGCGCGTGCGAATAGCGCCCACATGGAGAAATCAATCTCCTGTGCCATTGCCAGGGTTTCTGCTTCCATCTGCCTGCTCTTTTTGTGACTGCCCGGTTGTTCCCAAGCTTATTGAGGGGCAAACTAGCCGATTTTAAAGGGGAAGGCCAATCACATCGCACGATTGGCGGTATTTTCCCGTGTTTAATGCAGCATCAGGCGGATATTTGCCGGCAATCGCGCCGGTTGACCCGCCTCGTTGATGCAGACAACGGTCACGACGGCCTGAAACAGCAGTTCCTCACCGCGCGTCACCTTCTGGTCCAGCACGAGCCGCGCACCGGTGACGGCCTGCGTCGTGGTCTCGACGATCAGGGCATCGTCGAACCGCGCCGGCGCAACGTAATCCGCCTCGACCCGCCGGACGGCAAAGACGATCCCGTCATCGCGCATCGCGTTCTGGTCGATCCCGATTTCCCGCACCCAATCGCTGCGGGCGCGTTCGATGAACTTCAGGTAATTGGCGTAATAGACGATCCCGCCCATGTCGGTATCTTCGTAATAGACGCGGATCGGGAAATGGTGGGCCATGGCCCGGACCCTACGACCAGTCCTCGCCACAAGCAACTGTTCTCAGATAGAGTTCGCTACGCTCACGCAGATGCGTTTTGCGCTCGGGCCGCGCAGGCCTTGGGGCACGGCCCCAAACCCCGGAGCGGTTACCAAGGGACGAACTGTCGATTGAGGCTTCCCACCCCTTTTCCGGGCGCGGGGTGGGCGGGTGGGCGCGTCCGGAAAAGGGGTGGGATCAGCCCAACGGATAAGAGGCCAACGCATCATAGATTGCGCCTTCGGGCGTCAACGTCGATTGATAAAGTACGAACTCGCGAACGGTAAATTCCGGCAGCGAGAACGCGCCGGCCCGGGCCAGAAACCCATACAGTCTTTCGATTTCGCCCGGCGCCTTGCGCTGCCGGAGCCGCGCCAAAGTCACATGCGGGCGGAATCTTTCGCGCGGCAGGTGGATTCCGGCTTTGCGCACCGCGCCGCGCACCCGCGTCCGCAATCCGGCAAGGTCCGGATCAGCGGCCACCGACGCATAGACAAGCCGGGCCTTGTCACCGCCAAAGACATCCAGACCGGAAATCCGCAGACGGGGAACCGGCAAGCGGATCGCGGTCAGTTCCTCGTGCAGCGCGGCCAGCGCCGCCTCGGGCTGCTCGTCCAGAAAGGCCAGTGTCAGGTGCAGGTTCTCCGCCGCCACGCACCGCCCCACCGTCAGCGACCCCTGCACGCTCTGCAGCGCCTGAACGACGTCCTGCGGCAGCGGCAGACCGATGAAGGCGCGTATCACGGCTCAGTTCCGTCGGGCTTCCTGCAGCCGCGCAAACAGCCGCAGCGCGTGGCTTGGATCCTGCGCGACGGGCGGCAGGACCGGGTCATAGCTCACCCGGATCAGATCGCCGATTTCAGGCCGCAGGATCACGCCGCCCCTGTCGGGCAACGCGGCCAGCGGCGATCGTTCGGCAAAGGCCCGGTCCGACCACAGAACCATTGCCTGCACCATCTGGCTCAGCGCCAGGGTGTCTGCCGGCACGGCGGACAGGTCTTCGTCCATTCGAAGAAACACGAAACACGCCTTGATGGCGCCGTCCTCGTCAAACCGGAAAATCCGGTACTGATTGGCGTCCGCACCCTTCAGCCAGTCAACCAGCGGGGCCAGATCGGGGATCAGCCGGTCCAGGTCGGGCACGTCCTTCAATTCGTCCCATTGCCGAAAAAAGAAGAACATCAGGTTGGCGCCGAGCTCTGGGTCGGTCTCGGCCACCTGATGCCCGGCCAGCGCGGCAACCGCCTCGACCGCGCCCTTGACGACGCTCAGCGTCGCGTCCTCGACCCCAAAGACAATCGGCGCGATCGGCCGCCCCCAGCGGGCAAACAGAAATGTCCCGTCCGCACGGGTGAACAGTGCTTCGATCTCGTCGGGTTGCATGACCTCGGGCTCCTGTCTGTGACCGCGCCGGACATATCAAACCCGCCCCCGGGGTCAACGCCGCTGTGCCTGATCCCTTCGAAACACCGGCAGCCAAACCCGTGGATTACTTGCCGAACAGGTCGCTTTGCGTCTTTCCCGACGGTGCCGCCAAACCCAGGTGTCGCCAGCCGCGTTGTGCCAGCATCCGTCCGCGTGGCGTTCGCTGGATCAACCCCTGCTGCAGCAGGAAGGGTTCGATCACTTCCTCCAGCGCATCGCGGCTTTCCGAGAGCGCCGCGCTGATCGTCTCGATCCCGACCGGGCCGCCCTGGTAGGCCTCGGCGATCAGCCCCAGATACCGCCGGTCCGCCCCGTCGCATCCCAGTTGGTCCACGCCAAGCCGCGTCAGCGCATGATCGGCCAGATCGCGCGTGACCCGCCCGTCCCCTTCGACCAGCGCAAAATCCACCACCCGCCGCAGCAGCCGCCCGGCAATCCGCGGCGTGCCGCGGGCCCGGCGCGCAATCTCGCGCGCGCCGTCCTCTTCGGCCGGTGCGCCCAGCAAGGCGGCATTGCGGCTGACGATCTCAAAGAGTTCATCTTCAGTATAGAACTGCAGGCGCACCGGGATGCCGAAACGGTCACGCAGGGGCGTCGTCAGCAGGCCCAGCCGTGTCGTGGCGCCCACCAGCGTGAAGGGCTGCAATTCGATCCGCACGGTACGCGCCGCCGGACCCTCACCGATCACCAGATCCAGCTCGAAATCCTCGAGCGCCGGATACAACACCTCCTCCACCGCCGGATTCAGCCGGTGAATCTCGTCGATGAAGAGAACATCATTACGTTCAAGATTGGTCAGGATCGCCGCCAGATCGCCCGCCTTGGCCAGCACCGGCCCCGAGGTCATGCGAAACCCCACACCCAGTTCCTTCGACAAGATCTGCGCCAGCGTGGTCTTGCCCAGGCCGGGTGGGCCGTGAAACAGCGTGTGATCCATCGCCTCGCCCCGCTGACGGGCAGACTGGATAAAGACCTTCAGATTGGCCCGCGCCTCGGCCTGGCCGATGAATTCGTCCAGAGCCTGCGGCCGCAGGCTGCGATCCTGGTCGTCCGGCAACGGATCGGCGCGCAATGTCGGATCGGGCTCGGACATCCCCTACCCCTTCGGTGCCAGCAGTTTCAGCGCCGCGCGGATGAGCGCGGGGGTATCCGCCTCCGGCGCGTCGCCCGCGGCCTGCGCGACCGCGCCGGCGGCCTCTCCCGGCGCATAGCCCAGGTTGCCCAACGCGGAAAGCGCCTCGGCCTGGGCGCCGGAACCTGCCAGCGTGGCCGCGGCTGCCGGTATCTCAGCCGGGGTTACCGGATCGTCGCCATCCGTGTCGACCACCGGTGCAGGCGCGGCCCCCATCGCCATCACCTGCGGCGCCTTGTCTTTCAACTCGTTCACCACGCGCTGCGCGGTTTTCGGGCCGATCCCCTTGGCGGCCTTGACCGAATGCCAATCCCCCAGCGCGATTGCCCGACCAACGCCATCGGGCCCGAGCGTGCCGAGGATGGCCATCGACGCCTTGGCACCGATCCCCTGCACACTCATCAGCAGGCGATGCCATTCCTTTTCCACCAGCGAGGTGAACCCGAAGAGCTGCAGGTTGTCTTCACGCACCAGCAGGTCCGTATACAGCGCCACATGCTCGCCGGCACCCGGCAGCGCTTGCAGGGTACGTTCATTGCAATAAACCAGATACCCCACGCCGCGCACGTCAATCAGCGCATGGTCTTCGGCGCGGTAATCGACACGCCCTGCAATTCTGCCGATCACGCGTGCTGCCTTTCGGCCCGGCCTTGTGCGGGGCGCGCATGATGCGCGTGACAGATGGCAATCGCCAGCGCATCCGCGGCATCCGCGCTGGCCGGATCGCAACCCGGCAATTGCACCCGCACCATATGGCCGATCTGCGCCTTGTCCGCATGGCCCACACCTACGACCGTCTTTTTCACCCGGTTGGGCGCGTATTCCCCGACGCTGACCCCGAACTGCGCCGGCACCAGAACTGCAACGCCCCGCGCCTGACCCAGTTTCAGCGTTCCGGCGCCGTCCTTGTTGACAAAGGTCTGCTCCACCGCCGCGGTATCCGGCGCGTAGGCCTCGAACACGGCGGTGAGCTGCTGATAAAGCGACAGGAGCCGCGCCGCCATATCGTCACCGCGCGATTTGCAGACCCCATTGGCGACGTGGCTCAGACGGCTGCCCGCCACGTCGATCACGCCCCAACCAAGGTTGCGCAACCCGGGATCAATTCCTAAAACCCGCATGAATCTGCCCTGCTCTTATTGTGTTTTCCCAGCACTAGCACGAAACGGGAACAAACACCAAGCAGAATGCGCGGCCTCGCGCGTGACCCATGCGCGCCGACCGGCGCAGAACTTTGCAAGACAACCGTATGCAGACAGGACAAGCCATGCAGTTTCTGCATAGGGACAATGCAGTTTTCGCGTGTTGTCAAATGACCGGGCCGGGACTAGCTCGGCGCCGAGACATCAAACTGTTACAAATGGCGCCGCGCCCACAAAAGAAGGAAGGTCATCATGGCCGCTATCGACACAAACCGTACTCTCGCCACCGCCGGCATCGTTCGCCAGGCCATCGAAAAATGCATCAGCGCCGTCGCGACATATTTCGAGATTCGCGCGACCCGTCGGGCATTGGCCCAGCTCTCGGATCGGGAACTCGACGATATTGGCCTCAATCGCGGCGATATCGAGCATATCGGTTTCCATCACTGACCAGCCGGTTGGCGCGGGCAGTGCCCCCGGCCCGCAGCGTTGCGCAAAAAACATTGGCCCCGCGTCGAGAGAATCCGCGGGGCCTTTTGCTGTCCTTGTGCCACCGTTCAAAAGTTTTTCTAGGCGCGGGCCGCAAGGACTGATTTAATCGCCACGACACGGTGGCGGCAAAAATCAGGACCGGCACCCGAATTCAACAGCCCAGGGGTGCCACCAGATGTCACGTGACGAAGTAGCTGACGCATTCACCCTGCAACGCCGCAACCCTGCGGGTGGCACGCAGCCGCTGACCCAATGGGGTTTTCGCAACGAGACCGACCCGCTGACCGACGTGCTGCTAGGCTCACCCGCGCATCTTTTTCACCGCGCCACCTCTTCGCTTTCGCGCAAGCATCTGCGCGACGCGCCCTGCAACATCCAACTGGCCCAGGCGCAGCACACCGAACTGGTCGACGCGTACCGGCATTTCAACGTCAATGTCCACATGCTCGAGGCCGAACCGGAACTGACCATGCAGGTTTATTCCCGCGACAGCAGCTGCATGACGCCCTATGGCGCCTTTATCACCGCGATGTCGCAATGGTGGCGTCGGGGCGAAAACTATGCCGCGATCCGCGCCTATGAAAAGCTCGGCATCCCGATTTACGACATGGTCACTGCCGGCACTTTCGAAGGGGGTGATTTCAACGTGATCGAAGAAGGTTGCGTGCTGATCGGCTGCGGCGAGGCGCGCACCAACGAAGCCGGGGCAAAACAGGTGGCCGGATGGTTCAAGGCCGAAGGTTGGGAAGTGCGCATCGCCCATATCGACGAATACTACGTGCACATCGACCTGATGGTCGTGCCGGTGGCAGAAAAGCTTACCGCCGTTTGTCTCGCCTGCACCGAACCGGCGATCGTCGACTGGCTGCGCGCCAAGGGGCACGAGATCATCGACGTGCAGTTCGCGGACACGATGGCGCTTGGCTGCAACCTGATGTCACTGGGCAATGACAAGGTGATTGCGCCCGCCTCGTCAACCACGTTGATCGACCAGCTGCGCGCCCGCGGCTTCGAGGTGGCGGCCGTTGAAACCGGCGAGATATCCAAGACCGGCGGCGGCATCCACTGCATGGCCCAGGCCCTGCGCCGCAGGGGATGATCCCTTGCGGTATTGCGCCAGCCTGGTTGCATCTGCGCGATCAAACCTACGTTGGACGAAAACGGAATTTTCGAAAATTCCGTATCGGAAAATTTTAATTTTCCGTCTCGTTTTCTTCGAAGAAAACGGTTCCTTCATGAACGGTGCAGGCGACGGCAAAGAGCTTGTGCGGAAATGCGGTGACAATCGTTTCTGGGCGCACGTGGGCCGCCGCATGGCGAAGCTGCCGGCCATCCGCGCGCTCTAGGTAATCACGCGTATTTACTCAGAGGCTGCATTGTCGAAGGATAGAGGCATGGTGTGGTGCGAGTTTCGAGTATTATTCGACGTGAGTGGTTAACCAGTAAATCAGCCTTATGTATTGTTGTTGTCTTTCCCGTGTCCTGCATCCCCAGCCAGGCATAACGCAGATCATACATTCGGGCTAGATCAAGTTCGGCGTTGCAACAGGTGTCCCAACACGCAGGTTGCAACGCTTCTTGTTTGTGCGGATGATTTTTCGCTCGGCCCAAAAATCAACCCCGCGCCGAAACATGGCGCGGGGGATTTTTTATTTCAAGAAAATCACCTTGCGTCTGGAGTTCACCGCGTAAGTGATACCGAGTTGCGCCGCGCATCCTGACCGGGACAGGCATCGGACACGCTGCAGATTTCGGAACTACTGCAGGAACGGGCGCAGATACTGGGCAATACCGACGGTGATCGGGTCGGACTGCATCATGAACGCGCCTGCCTGTTCAACCAGTGTTCCTTCATTGAGCGCTGCAACGCGCTTGTCATAAATCGCCGAACCGGTATGGGCCATTACCATACCCTTGAACACGAAGAAGCCGACGACCAGCAACACAATCGCACGAAGCGGGATGCCGCGCTGACGGCGGGCCGGACGGAAAACGATCAGGCCGTCCTTGTCGACCGTACCCTTATATCCATGCGCCATCCTGGTGCGCTTGCGATCTAATTTTTTCAGTCGGGCTTCGAACCCGGCGTAATTGCTCATAGTATCGTTCATAGCAGTTTCCTGCGGTCTCGGCCCCCACCGCGATAAAGAAAAAACTAAGTTTGAAATGTGGCAAAAGAAAGGCAGATGCCCGGAAACGACTGATTTATAACTTATTTTCCGATATTTTTAGCAAGCGTTGTCGTCGTCCAGTCGCCAATCTCGCAGCGATCCTCCAGACTGTTTCCAGCCCGTGAATAAACCGCGATCACCTCGTCGGCCTGGCTGTTTAAAATGCCGGACAGAATCACCCGGCCTCCGGGCCGCATGCTGCCGGTAATATCGTCCGCCAGGGCGATCAGCGGTCCCTTGAGGATATTGGCGAAGATCAGGTCGTAGGGCGCCGATTCGACCAGTTGCGGATGATCCAGCCCGGCCGCTTCGATGCAGCGCACCCGCCCCGCCAGGCCATTGGCGCTCACATTGGCCTGCGCCACGTCGACGGCCACCTCGTCAATGTCGCTTGCCAGAATGGTCGCATCCCAGATCCGCGCGGCCGCCATCGCCAGCACCGCGGTGCCGCAACCCACATCCAGGACCGCGCGCGCATCAAACCCATCAGTCACCAGCCTGTCCAGCGCCCGCAGACATCCCAGCGTGGTGCCATGATGGCCGGTGCCAAAGGCCATCGACGCCTCGATCAACAGCGGTTCGGCCCCCTCGGGCACCTTGTCGGCATCATGGCTGCCATAGACAAAGAACCGGCCCGCCTCGACCGGCACCAACTCGCGCCGGACTTTCGAAACCCAATCCGTTTCCGGCAGTTCGGACACCGCAAAAGACCGCGCCCCGTGCAGCGTGGCCAGCAGCGCCAGCCCGGCCTCGTCCGGGGGGGCGTCGAAATAGCCACCCACTTCCCACAGGCCCGAGCCGTCCTCGATCTCGAAAACCCCCACGCCCGTGGGTTCCGGCGTCAGCGCCTCCAGCGCCTCGGCCAGCGCCTCGGCGGGGCCTTTGCCGGTCAGGGTGGTCAAAGCGGTATAGGTCGGCATCGCGCAGGTCCCTCTACTCGGCCACAGCCGGGGCGAGGGACGAGAATATCGTTTCGTTGCCCTTCACCGGGTGGCGCGGGATCAGGCAGGCCAGAACCAGCGACACGAACGCCATCGCCGCGGCCAGCAGGAACACCGCCGCGGGCGAGATCAGCCAGAGATAGCCCAGGGCCGCCGGCAGGAACACCGCCGCGATGTGATTGATGGTAAAGGCCACGGCGGCGGTGGGCGCGATATCGCCCGGGTCGGCGATTTTCTGGAAATAGGTCTTGAGCGCCAGTGCCATCGAAAAGAGCAAATGGTCGATCACGTAAAGCGCTGCCGCCAGTAACACGCCCCAGCCAAAGAAATAGATCCCGCCATAAAGCAGAAAGACGATCACCAGCCCGACATATTCGAAGATCAGCACGTTGCGTTCCCCAAAGCCGAAAACCGCCCGCCCGACCAGCGGGGCAAAGATCATGTTGGCAACCAGGTTTATCAGGAACAGCGCCGTGACCTCATGCACCTGGAAGCCGAATTTCTCGACCATCATGAATCCGGCGAAGACGATGAAGATCTGCCGCCGGGCCCCGGCCATGAACTGCAAGGCATAGTAGAGCCAGTAACGGCGGCGCAGGATCATTTTCTTGATCTGCGGGTTGGGGGCCTCGAACTGCGGATAGGCGAAGAAAGCGAACAGAGCCGCAAGCGCCGTGAAACCGCCGGCGATCAGGTAGACGGTGTTATAGGTCAGGCCCAGTGTTTCCCATGTCATCACGATCAGAACATAGGCTACCAGCGTCGCCGCAGACCCTGCCGCGACCAGCCAGCCCAACACCTTGGGTGCCTGCGCCTTGTCCAGCCATTGCAGCTGCAGAGACTGGTTGACCGTCTCGTAATAGTGAAACCCGATCGAACTGAGCATGGTGATGGTCAGGATCCCCCCCAGCGACGGGAACCACGCCGTCACCGCCGTGGCAGCGCCAAGCAGGATCAGGGATACAAGGCCCAGCACCTGCTCGCGCATGAAGATGATGATCGCGATAACCCCGATGGCGAAAAAACCCGGGATTTCGCGCACCGTATGCAGCCAGCCGATATCCGAGCCGTCGAAATTCGCCGCCTCGATGACAAAATTGTTGAGCAGCGCAGACCAGGTCGCAAACGCCACCGGCATTGCCGCCGCCATCAGAAACAGCAGCGTGACAGGACGGCGCCAGAGCGGCAGGTGGCGCGCCTCGGCCAGGGGAACGGTCTTGGTCATATCCGTCCTTTACGCCCATCGGCGGGCAATGGCGAGGACTGGTTCTGTGCGCCAGCTCACAGTTGGGTTAGGGCATTGTACCGACTTGCCGGCAATATTGTATGGCCCCTCTGGCACCGGCCCGCGCACTGCGCTAGCGATTGGTCAGTCATGACCCGAGGTGCTTCATGCCCAAGATCAAGATCGCCCTCAACGGTTTCGGCCGCATCGGCCGTACGATCCTGCGCATCCTGCTGCAGAATGGCCGGGATTTCGACCTGGTACTGATCAACGAGATCGAAAACCTGGATACCTGCGCCTACCTGTTCCAATATGACAGCGTTTTCGGACCATTCCCCGGATCGGTCACGACAGGTGACGCCTGCCTGACCGTCAATGACCGCACCATACCCTTCCTGAACACCGCCGACCTCAGCACGCTCGACCTCTCCGGCGTCGATCTGGTGCTGGAATGTACCGGCATGGGCGGCGCGCGCGCGGTGGCCGAGCGGGGGCTGAAGGCGGGTGCGCGGGCGGTTCTGGTCTCGGGCCCCGCCTCCGAAGCGGATATCACGCTGGTGATGGGAGCGAACGAGCAGGAACTGGCAGATCAGCGGATCATCTCCAACGCCTCGTGCACCACCAACGCGCTTGCCCCGCTGGCGAAGCTGCTGGATGACGCCTATGGCATCATCAGCGGGCAGATGACGACGGTGCATTGCTATACCGGCTCGCAACCCACGATCGACAAGCCGCGCGACGCCCCTGAACGCTCGCGCGCGGCGGCGCTCTCAATGGTGCCGACAACCACCTCGGCACAGCACCAGACCGGGCTGGTGCTGCCGCATCTCAAGGGCCGGATCGAGGCCCGTGCCATCCGCGTACCCACCGCCAGCGTGTCGGCCATCGACCTGACCGTACAGACCCGCGAAGAGGTAACCGGGGATGCCGTCAACGCGCTGATGCACAGGGCTGCGGCGCAAAGCCCTGTCTTCGGCTGGACCGATCAGCCGCTTGTTTCCGCCGACCTGCGCGCCCGGCCCGAATCCATCATCCTGTCGGGACGTGAAACCTCGGTGTCGACGGGCGGCCTGCTGCGGGTGTTTGGCTGGTACGACAATGAATGGGGATTCTCTCAGCGCATGCTCGACATGGCGCGGCGCATCGGCACCCGGCCCCGGTAACTCATTCGAGCGCGCCTGCGCGCGCACAGGATCTCTCGTCGTCCGCCTCCGGCCTCCTCCTCGGCGCTCTCGGGCAACTGTGACGTATCGAACGCAGGTTGCATTTCGGGGGTCCGGGGGGCGCCCCCCGGGGCCTGCATGGCCCGAATGCAAACTGACCGGCGTGAGCGACAGCGAACTCCGCCTGGCACCCCCCTGCGATCCGCTTGGGTGCGCCACATCCGCCCTTACAAAACCCGCGGATGGCACATAGAAAGACGACATGATTTCGAATCCGGGGAAGAACATGAAAATCGCAACCGCCGCCTATCCGCTCGATGCCACGAAGTCATGGGATGACTATGCGGACAAGATCACCACTTGGGTTGCGGAGGCTGCGCAACATGGCGCCGATCTTCTGGTTTTCCCGGAATATGCGGCGATGGAACTGGCGATGCTGTCGGGTCCGGAGGTGGCCGGTGATCTGCAGGGCTCGCTGCACGCGGTCTCCGGGCGCATCGCCGATGCGGATGACCTGCACGCCGAGCTGGCCACCAAGCACGGCGTGCACATCCTGGCCGGAAGCGCGCCTGTCTTCGATGACAAGGTCGCCGTCCGTCCGGTCAACCGCGCGCGCCTGTTTTCGCCCACCGGCGGGCGCGGTATCCAGGACAAACAGATCATGACCCGGTTCGAGCGCGACCCGATGGAGATGGTTCCCGGCGGCCCGCTGCGCCTGTTCGAAACCTGCCTCGGCAAGATCGCCATCCTGACCTGCTATGACAGCGAATTCCCCCTGCTGGGCCGGGCCCTGGCCGATGCCGATCTGATCCTGGTGCCGTCCTGCACCGAGACGCTGTCGGGTTACTGGCGGGTCCGGATCGGCGCGATGGCCCGCGCGCTGGAGGCGCAATGCGTAACGGCGATGGCCTCGCTTGTTGGCGATGCCCGATGGAACCTGGTGGCTGACATCAACACCGGCATGGGCGGTATTTTCGGCCCGCCCGATGCCGGTTTTCCCGATACCGGTGTGCTGGCCGAAGGCACGCTCAACACGCCCGGCTGGACCTACGCGGAGGTCGACCTTGGCGCCATTGCCCATGTCCGCACCGATGGCCGGGTCCTTGGCCGCGCCCATTGGGCCGAACAATCGGGCCGCGACACTCCTGTCACATCTGAGCGCCTTGGATGATTATCCCCTTGAAAATCGCCTCAAACAGGACCATTTAAAGGCGCGTTCCGCCGCTTGGCGGAGAATCCACAAGTAGGAGAGACCATGGCCAAGGAAGATACGCTCGAATTTCCCGGTGTCGTCAAGGAACTCCTGCCTAACGCGACATTTCGGGTCGAGCTTGAAAACGGCCATGAAATCATCGCGCACACGGCAGGCAAAATGCGCAAGAACCGCATCCGGGTTCTTGCGGGTGACAAGGTGCAGGTAGAGATGACGCCCTATGATCTGACCAAGGGCCGGATCAACTATCGCTTCAAGTAAAGGTGAGGTCTGCATCCCGGAGGATGGCAACCCGATTTCGGACAAGATGCAGAAACACCGGCATAAAACGCGCCTGATCCTGGGGTCAGGCAGTCCGCGGCGTCGCGAGTTGCTGGCGCAGTTGGGTATCGTGGCCGATGACATCCGCCCGCCCGACATCGACGAGACGCCGCAGCGGGCCGAATTGCCCCGTCCCTATTGCATCCGAATGGCTCGTGAAAAGGCGCTGGCCGTCAAGTCGGGCGCCGATGACATCGTTCTTTCGGCCGATACCACCGTGGCCCTGGGCAGGCGGATCCTGGGCAAACCGGAAACCGCGGCCGAGGCGGCCGAATTCCTGCTGTCCCTCTCCGGGCGGCGCCACAAGGTTATCACCGCCATTGCGGTACGCCGTGGTGACAGGCTTTGGGAGCGGGACGTTGTCACCACCGTCAGGATGAAACGCCTCTCGGACGAAGAGTTGAACGCCTACCTTGCCAGCAATGACTGGCAGGGAAAGGCGGGCGGCTATGGCATTCAGGGGCCCGCGGGCGCCCTGATCCCCTGGATTCAGGGATCCTTTACCGCGGTCGTCGGCCTGCCCCTGGCGGAAACCGCCGCGCTTCTGAGCGCCGCCGGCTACCCCGTGCACGAGGACGCAGTATGAAAGGCCGCACCATCGCCCTGGATCACGTGAACAAGACCGAGGCCGCCGCGCTTCTGGTCGATGGTCGGCTTGAGGATCTGTTCCTTGACCACGACACCCCGTCGCCCGGCACGATCTACCGCGCGGTCGCCGGCCGTCCGGTCAAGGGACAGGGCGGGATGTTCGTGAACACCCCCGACGGCCCCGGGTTTCTGCGCCAGGTCAAGGGGCTTTCGCCAGGTGACAGCCTGCTGGTCCAGGTAACCGGCCACGCCGAACCCGGCAAGGCGATGCCGGTGACCGCGAAAATCCTGTTCAAGAGCCGCCACGCGATCATCACGCCCTCCGCGCCGGGCATCAATATCTCGCGCGCGATCCGGGATGAGGAAATCCGCGTCAGCCTGCTGGAGATCGCTCATGAGGAAATGGCAGGGCGCGAAATGGGGCTGATCCTGCGTTCCTCCTGCGCCGAAGCCGCGGCCGATGACATCGCCCACGACATCGCCCAGATGCGTGACCTAGCCACCGCAGTGACCGGCGATGCCTCGGGCGAAGGCACGGAAAAACTGCTCGATGGTGACAGCCCCCATACGCTGGCCTGGCGGGAATGGACGGACAAGGCCGACATCGTCACCGATGACGGGTGCTTTGCCGATCTCGGCATTCTCGACCAGATCGACTTGCTGCGCGACGCCAGGGTGCCCCTGCCCGGTGGCGCGTGCATTTACATCGAGCCCACCCGCGCGCTGACCGCCGTGGACATCAACACCGGTGCCGACACCTCCCCCGCCGCCGGGCTCAAGGCCAACCTGGCCGCCGCCAGGGAACTGCCCCGGCAGCTCCGTCTGCGTGGAATCGGCGGCCAGATCACCCTTGATCTTGCACCGATGAACAAGAAGGATCGCCGCCAATTCGAAACCGCCCTGCGCGCCGCCTTCCGCTCCGATACGGTGGAGACCGCCCTTGTCGGCTGGACGCCGCTTGGCCATTATGAACTGCAACGCAAACGCGACCGTATCAGCCTGAATGAGTTCGCCATATGAGCTGCCCTATCTGCGAAAAAGACACGATTGCCGCCTATCGTCCCTTCTGTTCCAAACGCTGCGCGGACATCGATCTGGGCAAATGGCTCAAGGGTGAATACGCCGTTCCGTCACAAGATCCCGAGGACGCGGAAGAGGCCCTGGAACAGGTGATGCAGCAATCACCGAAACCCCATTGAAAAAGTTTCCAATCCCTCTGGACACCCCGCCCCGCCTCGCCTAGAACGCCTGCACCCGAACGCCCACGCGTTCCCCGTGCCCGGGTAGCTCAGGGGTAGAGCAGTGGATTGAAAATCCTCGTGTCGGTGGTTCGATTCCGCCCCCGGGCACCACAGCATCAGCTACCACATTGGTTTTGATCCAGCTTTTGGCAGTTGCCAGGAGCCGTAGACCGTGTCGGAGACCATTTCCCGCCCCCTCACCTTCGGAAAAGACGGTGTTTTCTACTTCAGCAGACGCATCCCGTAGGAGCTGAAAAACCACTACACAGCACCGCGTATTGCCTGCTCTGGACCTGTCGCGGAATTGTTGCGCTCCTTTGACTTGGTATTTTGCTACAAAGGAGAGTCATCATGGCATCGAATCCAACCCCGGAATTCAGCGCCGAAGCAGTGGGCGTAGCCTTGACGAGCGGGTTGCTGCTTGTCAGTTGGGTGCTGCATGTCCCAGTCTTCTTTGAAGAACGAGCCGCCATCGGCACAGCCGTTTCTCTTTTGCTTTAGGCGGTTTTTCAGAAAGTCGGACGTAGGATGACCATCCTCAGCAATTCTTCAACAAGCTACAGGCATTTATCTCAAAGCTGTCGGTTCGCGGTTGCCGGAATTTGGTGAACGCTTAGAGGGCGGGGTTCAGCCAGTCCCTAGGCCAGCAACTATGCCGCCGCGTGAGACAGGTCTTTCAGAAGTTCATCGACCTGCTCTTTCGCCGTTGCAATCGATCGGCTGTGCCGCGCATCCCCGAACTCCTGGTATTCTATTGAGACGGAATGGATCTGCTCTGCACCAAGGTACTTTGAGACCGTCGTCAAGTGCGGGACGAGGTGCCCCATCTCCTCGCGCGTTCCGCCCTGGGCGAAGCCGAACTCGCCCGAACTGGTAAGAAGCACAAGCGTCTTGCCCGACAAAACCGGTTCGAGCGGGTAGTCCCCCCGCGCGAGATCGAAGGTAAAAGTTTCGTTCACGCGAACCACCTGGTCAACCCAAGCTTTCAGCGCCCCAGGCATGCCGTAATTGTACATTGGCGTGGCGATGACGATCACGTCCGCCTGGCTGACCTCCGAGATCAGCTGGTCGGACAGTGCGAGCATCTCGTGCTGCGCGCCGTTCCGCTCGGCCCGGGGCGTGAAGGCCGCGGCGATCCAATCCTCGGAGATGATGGGAGGTGGGTTGGTTCCGACGTCGCGATGTCTAACGTCGCCCACCCCGTCGCGCCCCGTCCAGCCGTTCACGAACCTGTCTCCAAGCATGCGCGAAAGCGAGCCGTGCTTCCTGGCGCTCGCATTGATATAGAGAATGTTGGTCATTCCTCTGACTCCTTCGATTTGTTGGCCCGGGCGTCGTGCTGAAGCGTTTTGCGTTTCGCCGTCCGGGCGCGTTTCATGTCCATCCGAGATGCGGTTTCGAAGGTGGTGGTACAAATGCAAAATTTCTAATTACAATGAAGTTTTTTTCATCTATTAGGTTCCATGTTCCAGAATCTTCCCTCCCTGGCTGCGCTGCGGGCGCTGGAAGCCGCGGTTCGGCTTGGCAGCTTCAAGGATGCTGCCGGCGAACTGTCCGTTTCTCCGACGGCAGTTTCCCACCATATCAAAACTCTCGAGCATAAGCTGGGTGTCACTCTCTTCGTTCGCGGCACCCGTAGGGTGACGGCGACGACGGCCGGAACACACCTTGCCGAAGCGGTGAACCGGGGCCTTTCCGGGATTGTCGCTGCGGTAGATGATCAACTCGAAGGTGAGAAAATATTGACCGTCTCCACCACGCCAGCGTTCGGCGCGCTATGGCTTGTTCCCCGCCTTCGACGGTTCCAGAACCGGTTCCCCCGCTATCGGGTACAATTAGAGACCGACACTGCCCTGGTCGACCTGACGCGGGACCGCCGTGTCGATATCGCGATACGGTATGGCACAGTACAGGCGGCGGGCCTGACTGATACGCTTCTTTGCGAGGAAGCCTTCGGGGCCTTTGCCGCACCGGGCTACCTTCAGACGGAAAGCGACGCTGCGGCATTTGATTTCATCGAAACCAGATGGCGGCAAACCGGGCTGCACCGGATCGGCTGGTCGGAATGGTTCGCGGCTGCGGGATGTCCGAATATGGCAATGACCGCGCAGGTACGTAGTTTTGAACAGGAACACCACATGGTGCAATGCGGTATCGCCGGACAGGGCATGATCCTGGCCAGCACGATGTTGGTGTCGGATTTCGTTAGGCAGGGGCTGCTGTCTCCCTATCGCCCGGAAATCCGGTTGCCCGGCATGGCCTATACGCTGCTGACCACGCCTGAGGCGGCGGCGTCCCGCAAGTGCCGCGACTTTCGCAAATGGATCACCTCCGAGATATCCAGCGCGTAAGTGACCTATATGGCTCGTACTGCCGTTCACTTTGATATTGCAGCATGGCTAGACAGAAATGTGGGCCCCGGTTTTTTGGGCCCACATCAGGATCACACTCTCAGGCAATCAGAGGTCTTCAATCTGTGTCGAACGGATGCCCGGCCAGCTTTCGAAGGCGCCGGTGATCACCGCTTCCTTGTCTTCGAGGTATTTCTCAAAAATGGCCGCGTTGACGAAGAGGTAGAGCTTGCCATCGACGATGTCCGCGTAGCGAACGTCTCCGTCAAGCTTCTTGCCCACGTAGACACCAAAGGCGCAGAAGCCGCCGAACTGGGGCAGATAGGACTCGGGGGCGGCGTCGAAGCGGCTCTTGGTTTCGGCTGAGGCAAAATAATAGTCGACACCATCATAGGCTGACGTATGAACCGCATCGCCGATTGCGGGAGCCTCGCCACTGAACATCGACACAGGGTCAATGCCGTGCATTCCCAGTGAGTTTCCCGTCAGGGTGAGGCCATTGACGACATTGTATTCGTCCGCGGCAAAGGCATTTGCGGTATGGTGAAGTATCGCGGCAGAGGACAGAACAAGAATGGTGATCCAGGTACGTACGGTTTTGAGGGTTGTCGGGGTCATTTGTAGCTCCATAATTGAAAGGTTTAGGATCGGGTTTTAGGCGCCCGCTGCGATCCGCTTGACAGCATCGTCTGTCCACCAGACGCCATTCGCGACCATCCGGAAATTTATGATGGCAGCGAGATAGCCATCGCCCTCGGGCACTTTCGCGCCGGCGGTGGCGTCCCGCACCACGGCGACCTCATAGCCGAGTTCAAGCAGGTCATAGAGATGCGCCTGCGTGCAGAGGTTTGCGGACATGCCGGCCAGGATCACCTTGTCGACCCCGCGCTTCCTGAGCTGCAGGTTCAGGTCGTTCTGCGCCGGGCTGTAGACCTTGTGGGGCGAGCAGACGATGGTTTCTCCATCCTCGATGTATTTCTTGTATTGTGGCATCCAGTCGGCGCCGGAGCCGTCAAAGTTATCGAGATTCAGCGGGCCGGGACGGTCGAACATGCCGATGCCATGCATCGTCGCTTCGAGCGTGCCCTCGAAGTTCCACTTGTGGTCGTGCGGATAGTAGTAATGCGGCGAGATGAAAACCGGCATGCCCGCCGTCTTCGCCGCGATGAAAAGCCGCTCGATATTGTCGACCGTACCCTGTTCGGTGACGCTTTCTCCGACCACGCCCCAAGTCACGCCGTCCTCCGACAAAAAGTCGATTTGCGGGTCGGTTACGACAAGGGCGGTACGTTCGGGATCAATTGTCATGTCGATCTGCGGCAAACCCGGCTTTTCCGGATCAGCATAGAGCGCGCGAGCCTCGTCGGTGGCGGCTGAAGCGCTTTGACCGGTGATGGCCACAGCGCCAGCCGCCGCCGCACCGGCTGCGCCAGCCAGTACACGACGGCGGGCTTGATCAACATATTCGTGGTCAATGCCGCAGTGGCAGTCTTGATCGTGTTTGTGTTTCATGTCTGGTCTCCTTTGTTTTGGTTGAGACGGCGCAATTCGTTCTGCGCTGCCAGGTCGGCGGACTGTTCTCCTTGCATGTCGGCACATCTGTCCGGTTCACGGCGGTCTGGACGCCGTGGGGGCAAGGGGAAACTCCGCTTTCCTCGGGAACCGGCGCCGCGTCTGCCGCGCCAGAATTCTGCTTTCGATCCGGTGCCTTACAGCCCCAGTTCGGACAGGCCCTGGTGATCCTCAGGTCTTGGCCCGTCGGGGCGGTTACCTTCGAAGGCCCGAATTTCCTTGGTCAACCGACAGTCAAGTTCGCGGGTCCGTTTCGCGGTTAGAAATTTTACGATTGCCACGCGCCCACTGATGAAGTCGGCGCGGTTTCGCCAGATGCTGTTTGGCCTATAGGCTGGTGCGGCCTTTTCAGGCGATTTCGAATTCCAGCCGTCTTCGGCCATGCGGACATCCTTTATGGCAGTATCCTGGATGAAAGGAAGAAGGGACGGTCGGGACATGTCTGCTCTTTCTCTTTGGCGGGGAAAGGCGCCCCGGCCGACGAGGCAGGGAGGAAGACAGGGCCGGGGCGCAGTTTTGACCGGAAGCTCGTCGCTTCCGGTCGCTGCCGGTAAATGCACGAGAGCCCCGGTAGTCGGGGGAACGGCTGCAGCAGGGGTGGGAGGAAACCCTGCATCGGGAGCCATGGGGCTTTGGGGATGTGTCATGCGGCAGTCCTTGAAAGGCGTTAAAATAGTTAACCGATCGGTCAATCTCTTAAGGGTGTACAAATCTGTTAACCCTGTCAACCGTGAATTTAATCGACCGAAAACGCTACATAAGATGGTAAATTTTACGTGTGTTTTAGGGTACATGACCGATTTTACTTGAGGCGGTCGCCACCGAAGGCTAAAACTGATCGGTCAACTATTGAGGCGAATCATGCAAAAAACAAAACGGGACGAACTCGTTCGCAAGGCGCTCGACACTTTTTATCGCAACGGCTTTCACGCCACGGGAATGGATATGATCGCCAAGGAAACCGGCGTATCAAAAACATCCATCTACAAGCATTTCCGCACCAAGGAAGACCTCATCCTTGCTGTTCTCAGGTTGCGCGACGAGAACTTCCGGAACTGGTTGTTCCGGCGTATAGACGAGCTGTCCGACACGCCGCGTGAAAAACTTCTGGCAATCTTCGATGCGCTCGAAGAATGGTTTGCCATGCGTGAATTTCGCGGCTGTATGTTCATCAAGGCAAGCGCCGAATACCAGGAACATGATGATCCCATTCACGCCCAATCGACGGAACATAAACGCCTTCTGGCAGACTACTTCAGCAAGTTATGCAAGGTAGCTGGCGCGACAGAGCCAGAGCAACTTGCCCAGCAGATCCTGGTTTTGAAAGAAGGGGCGATCGTGATGGCCGTGCTGGGTCGTGGCCTTGAGGCCGCAAGAGATGCGAAGAACACCGCGCGCGTCCTGATCGACGCACATATGCCAGCGACGGACTAGCCGACACCCCAAACGGGTCGGCCAACGCCGCCACAATGCGCGGGACCACTGCGACGCGCGCGGTCATCGCCAAAGTTGTCGCGATCCCTTGTTATGCTGGCGGCGCGCGCCCCCCAGATATCCGTGATGGTCTTTGCACAATCCAGCGCCAGGCCCCGCACGCGTAACTGACAGGCAGATAGTTTCCAGTTATTTGTCAACCGATCGGTAAACCCGCCTAAGTTTAAATTCCTACGGGATCAGGGCGGAATTTTTCAGAATTGCGTTATTGTTAAACCGAGTTGCGCGACAGGATATTTCGCATCTTTGCAGAACCTAAGTTGAAAAAACGCTGTACAACGCACAAAAGTCTGGTTTCGGAAAGGACCGGGTAAATCCGCCGCTCGTCAGGGTTTTGCCGGTATTCCGTTCATCGCAATCACGCGGTGTTCAGCCCCGACGCGACGTTGATCGTCTCGCCCACACCCGTAAATCGGCCAGCGCCTTGACGGTGGCCGCCAGGGCCAGAACGCAAAGTGCCGCCTTCGACATCGTTTCCATCGTTCCCTCGATCAGCATGGCATGGACCGCGCTTCCCACGACGACGACCGCCGTGAAAGCCGTGTGAACGCGGCGCCAGGTACGCAGATGCAGGTTCAACCGTCGGCGGAAGGCGGCGAGAAGCGCCGCGGCAAAGGCGGCCCACATGGCGATCACGCCCCAGGCGGAAAACGGCGTCGGCGAAACGAATAGCAGCGCATCGATCACATCCGGCGGGCTGGTGAGCCAGAGCGCCGCCACGTGGATCACCACCGCTGCGATCAGCCCGCCACCGACCCAGCGGTGCATCCGCCGCCCGCGTGACCGTGGCAGGCCGGGCAGATACCCGGCCACCAGCAACGGCTGAACGAGCAGCAGCGCCATTGCGATTACCCCGGCAAAACCGGCAGCTATGTAGACGGGTTGGCGCCAGGCCAGAAGAGGGCTGGTCGCGGCGGCGGCGACTGGAACGGTCACAGCGGCGGCCAAAGCGCACCATATCAGGGCCTTTCGGACCCATTTCATCTCGTACAAGTTCACGTCGGTCAGGCCGGCTGAAGGATGAAATGGGCCTCCAGGCTGATATCTTTCGCGCTGGCCATCACCGGACGCAGAAACACGGTTTCAAAGTCGCCGCTGTCATAGGCCAGATGGCCATGCGGCTGACCAAAGGCGGGTACGATCTGGGGCATCTCGAGCCGGAATACGCCATCCGCATCGGTAAGCGTTGCACCATGGCTCTGCGGATCACGCTCGTGCCCCTCGGTCGTATGCGCCCATATCTGAATGCGCTGGCCCGCCAGCGGCGCCCCATCGCCCGCGCGCCGCACGGTGCCCGTCATCCAGAAACCACCGCCGCCGATCTTTTCCACGATCGGCGCACCGGGGCGGTAATTGTTGGACCCGCCCCGCATCGAACGCGTAGCGGTAAGACCCTTTGCACGGGCGGGAACAAGGAGGCCGGAAACTCCGGTCGCCACCACGGCGCCCCCCGCGGCGACAAAGTTTCGACGGCTGAACGGCACTTTGGTCATTGGGATTTCTCCTGTCGGACGTGCAATTCCTGGGGTGATCTACACCGATCTGACGCGCCCACGCGAATGTCTTGCGCGATTGCGAATGATACCAAAATAGAGGAACCGGCGCATCCGATAAACCTGACCCACAGATTCGTGATGACCCGATCGGCCCCTTCCCGCCGGTGGCGGACAGCCTGCGCTGCGGCCCGCCGGTTTCATGCACCACATGCGCCATCTCGCGAAGGTTGCGGGCGCCCTCCTCCGGGTCGTCGAATGCTCCTGCGGCCATCCGGCCCGGTCGCCTGCCCGCGATCAGTTGCCTAAAGTTGACATAAAACCGTTCCTTGAATCTTGGCCGGGCCGGTCGCTGAAAACACTAACGTAATGTTTTCGTGGCATTGGGGAATGTGCGACACCTGAAGGGAAAACCGAACGATGACGTCACCCGCGTATACGGGTTCCGCGGCCGCCGTGCCGGACACCCCGCCCGATGGCGGGGTCACGGACCTGCGCAGAACCCAGTCC
This sequence comes from Roseovarius sp. CAU 1744, assembly GCF_039839345.1. NCBI lineage: Bacteria > Pseudomonadati > Pseudomonadota > Alphaproteobacteria > Rhodobacterales > Roseobacteraceae > Roseovarius > Roseovarius sp. CAU 1744. Next base: position 52,022 of record NZ_JBDOQV010000006.1, read on the forward strand.
GCGCAGGACGCCATCGCCGAAGTCATCGATTCCATGGAACAGGGGGTTCTGGTCTGGTCCGAGGACGCGGTCTGTGAAATGTACAACCAGCGCATCTTTGACGTGCTGGAGCTTGGGCCGCGGGATCTGCATCCCGGCATCCGCCGCTCGGAATTTCTGCGCATGGCGGTCGCGCGGGGTGAATTCGACGCCGAAACCGCCGCCAAGGCCGAAAAGCGGTTCGAACAGCTTGCCCCGTTCTCCTTTGACCGGGTGATGCCGTCAGGCGCAGTCATCGCAACCACCGCGCGGCCCAGGAAATCAGGCGGGTTCGTGGTGACCTTCACCGACGTGACCGAGGCGCGGCGCAAGGAGCTGGAGCTGGAGGCGCAGCGCGAGAAATCGCGCGCCGCGGAAATCCGGGCGAACGAGGCGCTGGCGCATGAGCGTGACCGCAAGAAAGAGGCGCGCGGGCTGGCGCAGCTGGATGAATGGCTGCAAAGCTGCAAGTCACTGAATGAACTTCTCTTGGTGGTCGGAAGGTTCCTCAGCCGGCTCTTCGAAGGTTCTGCCGGCGAGCTTTACATCTATAGCAATTCCCGCGACGTGCTGGATGGTGCCTGTTCGTGGGGCATTGACAGCCCCAAGGCGCATATTCAGCCGGATGAATGTTGGGGGCTGCGCCGCGGGCGGCTGTATCAATACGAAACCGGCCAGGTCAATTTTTCCTGCAACCATGTGTCTGACGCGATCACCGATGACCATGACGGGCGCTATCTGTGTATTCCGATCATCGCGCATGGCGACACCGTGGGCCTGCTGCACATCCGATTTGCACGGACTGGCACGGATGAGCAGGATGCCGTGATCGCCCCCGGCCTGGTAGAGTTCGCGATACGCTGTTCGGAACGTATCAGCCTGGCCATCGCCAATGTCAAACTGCGCGACGAGTTGCGCGATCAATCCACGAAGGATCCGTTGACGGGTCTCTATAACCGCCGCCATTTCCTGGACCGGTGCCGGCGCGAAATCAGCCATGCCGAAAGATGCGGCCAGCCGCTCGGGCTGATCTCGCTCGATGCGGACAGTTTCAAGAAGTTCAACGACACCCACGGCCATGATGCGGGCGATCAGGTTCTGCGCGGCATTTCCGATGTGATGATGGACATGTTCGGCGGGGCGGAAACGGTGGCACGGTTCGGCGGCGAGGAGTTTTCGATCCTGCTGCCCGGCGCCACGCCTGAGACGGCGCTTGAGCGCGCCGAAGCGTTACGCGAGCGGATCGAAAACAACGTGCTGCGATATGATGACCGCGCCCTGCCCAAGGTCACGATTTCGGCCGGTGTTTCGGCATATCCTGCCAACGGCACCTCTCCGCAGGAGCTGCTGCGCCAAGCTGACCGCGCGCTTTACCAGGCCAAGGATAGCGGCCGAAACCGGGTTGTCCTGGCCGCGGCGCCACGTCCAGCCGCGCCGGTGGCAGAAGACGGATGAGGCACCCCGGGGCCGAACCCAACTTGCGGCAATATCCGCCTGACTGCCGGCGAATCCGCGGGTTTGCCCAAAAGGTAAGGTTCTCCTGACTTGCGGCAACTGCACCTCTGCCGCATCCTGACTCCATTAACCATTTGTTTGTTTATTTGTACCCGCGCCCCGGGGCAGCAAGCCTCGGGGCGCACCTTAAGGTTATGTTTTTTCAGTTGTCTTTCTCCGCTGGAAGGGGAGTAGCATGTTTGCCCTGTTTTTTGGATTTGCATTTTCACTGACAACCGCCCTCATTGTCATTCTGGGCGACTACCTTATCAAACTGGCAGCAGATGACGGGCAACCGGTACATTCGACACTGGTCATGACCGGCTGCGCGCTTTACGCCGTGTCGGCGGTGCTGTGGTATTTCGCGCTGCTGCACGTGACACTGGCGCAGGCGGGGGTGGCCTATTCCATGCTGACGCTGCTGGCACTCTGCGCGCTTGGCGCGATGTATTTCGACGAACAGCTCTATTTCAGGGAATATGCCGGGATTGCCTGTGCCCTGCTGGCGATGGTCCTGATGGTGCGGCTCGCCTGAGCCGGCCTAGACCGTCATCGCCTGCGCCTGCAGGTTGCGGTAGAAAGGCAGATGGTGGTCCAGGAATTCCTGCAGCTGAGGCGCCTCGCGCGCGCACGCCTCGAACTCGCGCTGCTTGCGCGCTGCCTCCCCCTCGTCAACCGGGCGAATGCCGGCCGAAGAGCTGACCGCGCCATGCCAATCGCCGACCTGTTCCCAGTCTTTCGGAATGTCCGATTGCCATTCAAACGCATCCTGGCGGAATGGCAGGCCGATACGCGCCCACAGCGCCTGCATGATCCCGACCGTATCTGCCTGCACGGATTCGGCTTCGATCACCAAGGGCTGCAAACCGTGATGCCGCAACCCCTCATAGAGCCGCCATTGCGCCTCGATCCCGATCTCCTCAAGCGTCATCGTCGGGTCCAGCCGATAATAGGACAGGATCGACGCGACGGGGTTCCGGATCAGGAACAGATGTGTCAGCCGGTCGACAAACGCCGGATCAGAGAGAATCTGCGGGGTGACGTAATAGGCCATGTCCTTGAAAAAGACCGGCCCCTGCCGCGCCCTTTCCAACAGCATGTCGCGGATCGCCTCGTAGGTAACGGGGTGATCGTCCTGAACATCGAAATGCGGCATCCTGGCCACCTGGCGGTGCACATAATAGTCGTACATGAACGGCTCATGCGCGCACCACAGATCGCCGCGTTCGCGCATGACCCGCTCGGTGGCGGTGGACATGGATCGCGGATGTGACCAGAGAACAATAACCTTGTGCATTTCCAAGGGCTAGCACAGGGTTCCTGATGCGCGCCAGCAAATTGACATCAGCGCAATACATGAACGGCGCATTTCGCATGACGCACCACCTTTGCCGCGGTCGACCCCAGCATCAGGTCCTGCATACCCGGGCGGTGGCTGGCGATCACGATGCAATCGACATCATGCGCGGTGACCCAGTCCAGCAGGGTTCGACCGGCATGGCCCGAGATGACGGCGCAGGTAGCATCCGGCAGGTCGCGGGCCATTTGCGCCAGCGTATCCAGCATCGACCTGCGCTGTTTCTCCATGAACTCCGGCGGCAGGAATGACGCCGCATAGCCCGGGATCTGCTCGATCACATGTACAAGATTGATTTTGCCGGCATCATCGGCCAGCGCCCTGGCGATTTCGACCGCGCCCTGGGCATCTCTTTCGGCATCGAACGAGATTGGAACAAGGATGTTGCTGTACATCGGGACCCTCCCTTTGGTGGATTTCCCAATTGTCGCATGATTGTCGGCGGACCGCCTTGATACAAATCAGTCGAAGGTTGCAGCCACCTCGTACATCACCGGTTCGAAACTCTTGCACAACCCGTTGATCTCGCGATTGCGGCGGCGCATCTCATCACTGCGCAGCATGGCCAGGAAATCCTCGCGCTGCCGCCATTGTGAATAATTGGCAATCCGGGTCTGGGCGTCGTTCACATGCAGTCCCGCGGCGATGAACCCCGCCTGTTTCGAGATGAACTCCTCGTAGGCGGCGGTCAGCAGGTCCAACAAGTCCTGACAGGTTCCCGGCGTCATCTCGAATGTGGTGATAACGGTCTGATGGCTTTCGGATTTGGCTATGACAGGCATGGAATTCCTCCTCGATAAACCCAGCCTAACAGGTTGCGCGCGCCGGGCAAATTCTTTGCCGCCTTAACATTCGCTTTACCCTTTTTAAGGATGGTTAACGCGGAGGTAACCATGCTGCGCCTGGCCGTTCTATTGCTGGTCTTTGCCACGCACGCCCAGGCGGGCCCCTGGCCGCGCGGCAAGGGCAAGGTGTTCTATTCCGCCCATGCGAACGGTGAATATATCGAGGAATTCGGCATCATCCGGCAATATGGCTCGATCTACGCGGAATACGGGCTGACCGACAAGATTACCCTCGGCGTCGATTATAACGGCAGCGAGATCGCCACCGACAAGGCCATCGCCTTTCTGCGGATTCCCCTGGGCAGGACCGACCGCACCTACAGGTTCGCCGCCGAGCTGGGCGCGGGCCTTGTGGATGGTGAAACGGTTCTGCGGCCCGGATTCTCTGTTGGCCGCGGCATCACCTGGCGCGACCGCAGCGGCTGGATCACGCTGGATACGCGGGCCATCCTCGGCGAGGCCTCGGCAGGGATGCGGATCGAATCGGACTTCACCTTCGGGATCAGCGCCACGCCGCGCACCAAGGTCATCCTGCAATTGCAGGGCGGCATTCAATCCGAGGGCGATGATTACCTGAAATTCGCGCCTTCGGTCGTCTTCGAACTCAAACAGCGCAAGGCGCGCAGCAAACGAAAGAAACGCAAAGGCAAACAATATGTGGAATTTGGCATTACTACGGGCATCGTGAACTACGAAAATTACGGCGCCAAGCTGGGCATCTGGCGTGAGTTCTGATCAGGCCGCGCCTTCCACGGCCTTTCGGATGCGTACAGCGTTGATTTTCCACCCGTCTACAAGCCGGGTCATCTGGTATTCAAGAATATGCAGCGCGCCATCCTGATCGCGGATCATGACGTTTTGCCACAACAGCCCGTCCACCGTTTCGATCGAGAGAAAGTTCATCTCGGCCGGGCGCCAGACCATCGGATAGCCCTTCCGGACCATGACCCCGAAATTCTCGGGCGTGCCGAAGACCTGGCGTATCGTCGGGCTGGCATAGCTGAAAGCGGTCGTGAAATCATCCACCTGGAACGCCGCGATCTGGGACGAGATCACCGACCGGATCGCCGCCTCGTCCGCGCGGGCGGGACCGCACAGAAAAAGCGCGGCACAAAGGGAAAGGAAAATCTGTCGCATGGGTACCTCCGCGCTTTAAGCTAGCCCGCGCGCGCCCCGGATCAAATCGGCGGGCCCGCAAGGCCAGATTGAACTGGATCAACACTGCCGCTCATGTTTATCTGCGCCCACAACTTCGCCGGAGACCGCCCATGCACCCCCTGACCACCTACGCCGCCGTGATGCTTGTCGCCGGGATCGGAATACCGGTGCTGGCCGCGCTGAATTCCGCGCTCGGCACGCGGTTGGGGTCGCCCGTTGCGGCCGCCGCGATCCTCTTTTGCGTGGCACTGTTCAGTACGCTTCTGGTCCTGATCCTGAATCAGCCACGGGCGGTCATGGGGGTGACGAGCGCCCCCAAGCACCTGCTGCTGGCAGGCTGTCTGGTGGCCTTCTACGTGCTGACCATCACCTGGGCGGCACCGAAATTCGGCGTCGGCAACGCGGTGTTCTTCGTCCTGCTGGGCCAGCTTATCAGCGCCGCGGCGATTGACCATTTCGGTCTCTTCGGCGCTCAGGTCTCACCGCTGTCGCTGACACGCGCAAGCGGCATCGCGCTGATGGCCGCCGGCGTCTTCGTCACCCAACAGGTCTGACACCCCGGGATCACCCCTGCCCTGCCAGCGCCCGCAACTGCGCCCAGACCGCATCCTCCAGCGGGACCGGATCGACCTCGCGCTTGCTCTGCCCCGGCATCCGCGCGCCGTCGTCCAGCGCCACGCCCGCTGCCACCTGGTTCAACCGGTCGCGGAAATCGCCCGAAACAGATGGATCCATCAGCAGGTAATACTGGCCCAGATCATGCGGCGGCCCCTCGGGTGACTTCAGCGGCTTGACATCGCGGCTGACCACCCCCCCGGTCATGCCCGCCGCCAGGATTTCGGCCATCAGGCCAAATCCCCAGCCCTTATAGCCGCCCATGCTGACCAGCGATCCGCCCAACGCCGCCTCGGGGTCAGTTGTCGGGTTGCCATCGGCGTCCACCGCCCAGCCTTCGGGGATCTTTTCCCCCGCCGCCTTGGCCATGGTGATCTTGCCCAAGGCCACGGTGGTGGTGGACTGGTCGAACTGCATCGCGATCCCGCCCTTGCCGTCCGGCACAGAAAAGGCGATCGGATTGGTGCCGATCACCCGTGTCTTGCCCCCCGGCGGCGCTACAATCGGCGACGCGTTGGTCATCCCCAGCGCAATCAGACCTTCCGCCGCGATTTGCTCGGTAAAGAACCCGAGCGAGGTGCAGGTATGCGCATGACCCACGGCAAGGCTCGCCACGCCGCACTCGCGCGCGGCCGCAAGCGCCTCTGGCAGGCCCCGGGCGAATGCGGGTTGCGCAAACCCGTATTTCGCGTCCACCATCACCGCGCCCGGCCGCGGTCGTGTGACCACAGGTTCGGCATCGCCCCTCACCCGCCCGGTCCTGAGCTGTGCGCAATAGCTTTCAAGGTAATACAGCCCGCAAATCTTGTTGCCCACCGCTTCGGCCTTGCGCACCGCGCGGGCCACCTCGGCGGCAATCCAGGGCGCCGCCCCGTGACGCTCCAGCGCGGCCCGGGTCAGCGTTTCGATCTGATCAAGTGCAATATTCGGCATGTGTCCTCCGGTCGTCCGATGGAACTGTGAAGAGAGGATCCGGCCGGGTCAATAACTCCGCATCGTATTCGTCCGATTGGGCCTTCTGCAAAACGGACGGAGTCGCCGTTCATGATCCGTCGTTCAAGCAGCGCGGTGACAGAACTCGCAGGGTTCGCTTTGAGCTTAACACAGCCCTCTGTCAGTGTTCACGAAACCAGCTGGCCGCCGTCCAACTTCACCACCCGGTCCATCCGCGCGGCAAGCTCCATGTTATGCGTGGCAATCAGCGCCGCCAACCCGGTGTCGCGCACCAGATCGACCAGCGCCGCGAATACCTGGTCCGAGGTGCCGGGATCCAGGTTGCCCGTCGGCTCATCGGCCAGTAGCAGCCGCGGCCCGTTTGCCAGCGCCCGGCAGAACGCCACCCGCTGTTGCTCGCCCCCCGACATGGCCGAGGGGCGGTGCCCCGCCCGCTCCGCCACGCCCACCCGCGCCAACAGGTCATAGGCCCGGGTTTCGGCCTCGGATTTCGCAACCCCGTTGGCCAGCTGCGGCAGCACGATGTTCTCCAGCGCCGAAAATTCCGGCAGCAGGTGGTGGAATTGATAGACAAAACCCACATCCCGTCTGCGCGCCACCGTACGCCGGCGGTCGCTCAGACCGTTCATCCGCGTGCCCCCGATCGCGACCTCGCCGCGATCAGCGGTGTCCAGCAGCCCGGCGATATGCAGCAAGGTCGATTTTCCCGCCCCCGAGGGCGCCACCAGCGCCACCATTTCACCGCTGGCAATCGCCAGATCAGCGCCGTTCAGTACCTGTACCGCGTTGCTCTGACCCCGGTTATAGGTCTTCTCGACACCCTTGAGGGCCAGCATCACCTCACTCATAGCGCAGCGCCTCCACCGGGTTCATCCGCGCCGCCCGCCGCGCCGGGAAAATCGTGACCACGAAGGACAGGCCTAGCGACAGTGCCACCGCCGACAGCACATCGCCCAGTTGCAACTGCGCCGGCAGATGGTAAATCCCCCGGATCGACGGATCCCACGCCTGCCCGCCCGACAGCCAGTTCACCAGCGAGAAGATCGGGTCGATATAGACGGCAAAGAGGCATCCCAGAATGACCCCGAACACCGTGCCGATGATGCCGGTGAAGGCGCCGCAGATGAAGAAAACCCGAAGGACCGAGCCCTCGGTCAGCCCCATCGTGCGCAGGATGCCGATATCGCGGCCCTTGTTCTTGACCAGCATGATAAGGCCGCTGGTGATGTTCATCGCCGCGATCAGCACCAAGATCGACAGGATAATGAACATCACGTTATCCTCGATATCCAGCGCGCGCAGGAACCCGCCGCTGGCGTCGCGCCAGGTCCAGACCTGGCTGCGTTCGCCCGCCGCGCGCAAGAGATCGGTTGTCATCCGGTCGATGTCTTCGGGATCTTCGACCATCACCTCCAGCTCATCGGCGCGCCCCTCGCGGTTGAAGAAGCTCTGCGCCTCGGCAAAGGGCATGTAGATGCGCGTGCGGTCGATGTCATAGCGCCCGGCGGAAAAAACATAAGCCACGTCATAGACGTTGACCCTGGGCAATGTTCCGCTCAGCGGTGTTCTGACGCCATTGGGGTTTATGATCTTGATTTTGTCACCAACGGTTAAATTCAGATCCTGTGCGATCCCGGATCCGACTGCCACCGCAGCCTGATCCGCCCCCTCTCCGACACCTTGCGTGATCTGAAAATCATCAATGTTACCAATTCCGGTGTCGGGATTGTTTATCCGGGGGATGGTCTTTAGGTTTTCCAACGTGATGCCATAGATTTGCACCCCAGTGTTTCGGTCCCGCGAGTTGGCCATGACCTGCCCTTTGATGAGCGGTGCCACGCGGGTGACACCGGGCACAGCCCGAACCCGTTCGGCCATCGCATCATAATCGTGCAGGGCGCGGTCAATATGGCCGGTCTGGCTGTCGACGACCCCGGCGTTGTAGATCGTCACATGGGCGTTCGCGCCCAGGATGGTATCTACGAACTCTGCCCGGAACCCCGCCCGCACCGCCAGGGTCGCAATGAGCGCGAAGACCGCCAGGGTGATCCCGATCAGGCTGATCCAGGTCATCACGCTGACGCCGCCCTCGGCGCGTTTGGCACGCAGATAGCGCCAGGCGATCATCCACTCGAACGGGGCGAAGGGGGCGGGGCTGGTGGCCACGGGCGAAACCTCGGTCTGTCAGTTCGCGCGGACACTGCGCGCGCCGGCGGGCAAGGTCAAGGTCGGCCAGCGGGAAATTCGCCGCGCTCGGGCCGGCGGGGGCCCTGCCGCCCGCGCATTAATCTGCGGCAAGCGCGTTCGGCATGTTCATCACGCGGGCGCCCTGCGCCGCAGGACGGCCCGGCGCAGGATCGCCCGCAGACTGCCGAAGACACACAGACCGGCCAGAAAACCCGCCAGGCCAAAGCCGACACCATCCATCGTGACCGGGACCGCAGGGCGGAAATCCTGCCAGGCCTTGTGCGCCACCTCCCGGTCGGTCATCCGCCATATCATCGCTGCCCGCCGGGCCGGAGCTTCGGGGCGCAAGACATTCAGATCATAGGATAGTTTACGATATCGGGTGAATACCTGACGCATTGATTCCGCCCGCGCCCCGGCCATCCCGCCGGCGCGTGCCATGTCCGCCAGCGCCTCCTGCCGGGTCAGCCCCAGCGCACCGGCATCGGCGTCAAACCGTTCCACCACGCGCGAAAGCTCGTCCACGGCACCTGCAAGACGTTGCGTATATTGTTGAGAATATTCGGGTAATTGCGAAAATGCCACGGCACCCGCAAGCCCGCCGACGACTGTCACGGCTCTCAAGATCATCTGTTACCTGCCTCTTTTTCGAAACAGTATAACCGATTTCAAGGATTTCGCGAAACGCTGCGTGCGCCCATCACCGTCACAGGCCCCGCACCTGATGGTCGGCATAGATTTTCGCAATCTTTTCAACCGCCTGTTCCGGTGGCAGTTCCTCGCTTTCGCCACTGCGGCGGCTGGTCAGTTCAACCACGCCATTCTTCAGACCGCGTGGCCCCACAGTGATGCGCCAAGGCAGCCCGATCAGGTCCATGGTGGCAAACTTGCCCCCGGCCCGCTCGTCCCGATCATCATAAAGCGGTTCCAGACCAATGGCTTGCAGCGCGTCATAAAGGCTTTCACACGCGGCGTCGGCCTCGGCGTCACCCTGTTTCAGGTTGACGATCCCGGCGTGATAGGGCGTCACCCCTTCGGGCCAGATGATGCCCTTGTCGTCATGGCTGGCCTCGATGATCGCGCCCACCAAGCGGCTGACGCCAATGCCGTGACTGCCCATATGCACCGGCACCGGCTTGCCATCGGGGCCCTGAACCGTGGCCCCCAACGGTTCGGAATATTTGGTCCCGAAATAGAAGATCTGCCCCACCTCGATGCCCCGGGCCGAGCGGCGGCGCGCCTCGGGGATCTGGTTGAATTTCTGTTCGTCATGCGTTTCGTCGGTGCGCGCGTATAGCGCGGTGAACTCTTCCATCACCGCGCGGCACTGGTCGACATCATCATAATCGATCTCGCGTTCGCCCAGCCGGATATCGGTCACGGCGCTGTCATAGAACACCTCGGATTCGCCGGTCTCGGCCAGCACCAGGAATTCATGCGTATCATCCCCGCCGATGGGCCCGCTATCGGCGCGCATCGGAATCGCCTGAAGGCCCATGCGCTCGTAGGTCCGCAGGTAGCTGACCAGGTGCCGGTTATAGGCGTGCAGCGCGTCTTCCTTCGTCAGATCAAAGTTGTAGCCGTCCTTCATGTAGAATTCGCGGCCCCGCATGACGCCGAAACGCGGGCGCACTTCGTCGCGGAATTTCCACTGGATCTGATACATGGTCAGCGGCAGATCCTTGTAGCTGCCCACATGCGCGCGGAAGATATCGGTGATCAGCTCCTCAGCGGTCGGCGTGAACAGCATATCGCGATCATGCCGGTCCTTGATCCGCAGCATCTCGGCGCCATAGGCATCGTAGCGCCCGCTTTCCCGCCACAGATCCGCCGACTGGATGGTCGGCATCAGCATCGCCATGTGACCGGCGCGCGCCTGTTCTTCATGCACGATATTTTCGATCTTCCGCAGCACCTTGAAGCCCAGCGGAAGCCACGAATAGATCCCGGCGGCGGCCTGTTTGATCATGCCCGCGCGCAGCATCAGCCGATGGCTGACGATCTGGGCCTCGGCGGGGTTTTCCTTGAGTACCGGCAAGAAATAACGGGACAGGCGCATCGGTGAACCTCGGGTAAGATACGTTTTGTCCCGTTTATGGCTTTGCGATAGGGCATACAAGCCATCACCGGGCCGTTTTCGCGCCAGCACCCTTGAAAGCACCGCGCGGTTGGGCGATGTGTAGGGACGGTAAACTTCCGAGGCGCGCATGGCCCTGCCAGTCAGGACACAAATGAAATACTGGGGGATCGCGTCGGCGATTTTCCTGCTGGCGCTGTGGTTTCTGGGCGACGTGATCCTGCCCTTCGTGCTGGGCGGCGCCATTGCCTATTTCCTTGACCCGGTGGCAGACCGGCTGGAGGCGATGGGATGTTCGCGCGCGCTCTCGGTGGCCATCATCACGCTGGTGGCGCTGCTGATCTTTGTGGTGATGGCGCTGTTGGTCATCCCCACCCTTGTCGAACAGGCAATCGCGCTGTTCAATGTCGCGCCGCAGCTGACCAAGGACTTGCAGGCGTTCATGGCAGCCAAGTTTCCGCAGCTTCTGGATGCGGATTCCACCGTTCACAAGACGCTGCTGTCTGTCGGCGAGACCATCCGCGAGCGCGGCGGGCAGTTGCTGGAATCGGTGCTGAGTTCGGCGGTTTCCATCCTGAACGTGGTGATGCTCTTCGTGATCGTGCCGGTGGTGGCGTTCTATCTGCTCTACGACTGGGATAACATGGTGGCCAAGGTCGACGACCTGCTGCCCCGCGATCACGCCCGGGTTATCCGCAACCTGGCCCGCGAGATCGACAAGACCCTTGCCAGTTTCATCCGGGGCATGGGCACGGTCTGTCTGATCCTGGGGACATATTATGCCATCGCACTGATGCTTGTCGGCCTGCAATTCGGGCTGGTGGTCGGCGCGCTGGCCGGGCTGGTGACCTTCATCCCCTATGTCGGCGCGCTTCTGGGCGGTGCGCTGGCCATCGGGCTGGCGCTGTTTCAGTTCTGGGGGGACTGGATTTCAATCGGTCTGGTCGCCGGTATCTTCGTCCTGGGACAGGTGATCGAAGGCAACGTGCTGACCCCCAAACTGGTTGGAAACTCGGTCGGGCTTCACCCTGTCTGGCTGATCTTCGCGTTGTCGGTATTCGGCACGCTGTTCGGCTTTGTCGGAATGCTTGTGGCGGTGCCGCTGGCCGCCGCCATCGGCGTGCTGGCGCGATTTGCCATCGGCCAGTACAAGGACAGCCGCCTCTATCGCGGGCTGGACAATCAGGACAGCGCCTGATGCCCCAACAGCTTAGTTTCGATCTGTCGGTGCGTCAGGCATTGGGGCGCGAGGATTTCTTTGTCTCGCCCGCCAATGCCGCTGCTGTTGGCATGATCGAAGGATGGACGGGATGGGTGGGGCGCAAATTGCTGCTGACCGGCCCCTCCGGTGCGGGCAAGACCCATCTGGTCCATGTCTGGGCCGCTCTGGCCGAGGCGCGGATCATCGCCGCCGGCGATCTTGCCCCGGATGCTGTACCGGCACTCGCCACGCGGAATGTCGCTGTCGAGGACGCGCATCTGATTGCGGGAAACGGCGCGGCGGAAGAGGCGCTGTTTCACCTGCATAACTTGGCGCTTGCCGAGGGGCATTCGCTGCTGATCACCGCGGACCGGCCGCCGCGACGCTGGGGGCTGGCGCTGCCCGACCTGGTCAGCCGCATGCAGGGCACGGCGCTTGTGGCGCTTGATCCGCCCGATGACGAACTTCTGGCGGCGGTGATGATGAAGCTTTTCGCCGACCGGCAGCTTGCCCCCGCACCCGAGACCATCCCCTATCTGATCCCCCGGATGGCGCGCTCCTTCGACGCGGCGCGCCAGGTCGTAACCGCCCTCGACAAAAGCGCCCTGGACACCGGCCGCCCGATCAACCGTTCCCTGGCCCGGCAAGTGCTGGACAAGTTGGCCAAGTAGCGGCAGAATCGTCACCTTCCTGTTACACTCACCGGTCAGAAGGCCCCCATGTCAAACGCAGATTTCCTGAAATCCCCCCTGCCCGAACCGGTTGATCTGCCCGATATCGACATTGCCGGCCCTTCCCGGTTCTATAACCGGGAACTGAGCTGGCTGGGGTTCAACTGGCGGGTACTGGAAGAGGCGCAGAACCCGCGCGTTCCACTGCTGGAGCGGCTGCGGTTCCTGTCGATCTCGGCCAACAACCTGGATGAATTCTACAACGTCCGCGTGGCCGGGCTGCGCGAACTGGCCCGTGCAGGCAACACCACCCCCGCCGCCGACGGGCTGACCCCCGCCGAACAGCTGGTGCTGATCAACGAGGACGCCCGCAAGCTGCTGCAGGCCCAGCAATCCACGTATGAGACCCTGCGCCGCGAAATGGAGACCGAGAACATCATCATCCTCGACAGTGCGTCGGTCGAGGATGAAGACCGCGAGATACTGGCGGATGTGTTCCTGAACAACGTGTTCCCGGTTCTGTCGCCGCTGGCCATCGACCCGGCCCACCCGTTTCCCTTCATTCCCAATCTCGGCTACTCGCTTGCCCTGCAACTGGAACGCAAGAAGGACAAGCGCCCGCTGCAGGCGCTGCTGCCGATCCCCGCACAGATCGACCGTTTCGTTACCCTGCCTGCCCCCGAGGGCACGCACCGCACCCTGCCGCTCGAAGAGCTGCTGCTGCTGCATCTGGACAGCCTGTTCCCGGGGTACAAATACAAGGGACATTGCGCCTTCCGCGTGCTGCGCGACAGCGATCTCGAGGTCGAGGACGAGGCCGAAGACCTGGTGCGCGAGTTCGAAGTCGCCCTGAAACGCCGCCGCCGCGGCGAGGTGGTGCGCATGAAAATCTCCTCCGGCGCGCCGCAGGAATTGCGCGACGTGATCATGGAAGAGCTGCATGTCGATCCTGACGAGGTGGTCGAGGTCGAGGGCATGATCGGCCTGCGCGACCTGGGCGAGCTGGTGCTGGACGACCGGCATGACCTGCTGTGGCCGTCCTTCACGCCCCGCGTGCCCGAACGGGTGCAGGACCATGACGGCGACATGTTCGCCGCGATCCGGCAGAAGGACATGCTGCTGCATCACCCGTATGAGACATTCGACATGGTGGTGCGGTTTCTCAACCAGGCGGCGCGCGACCCCAACGTGGTGGCGATCAAGCAGACCCTTTACCGCACCTCGAAACTTTCGCCCATCGTCGAGGCGCTGTGCGAGGCCGCCGAGGATGGCAAATCCGTGACCGCGCTGGTCGAACTGAAGGCGCGGTTCGACGAGGCCGCCAACATCCGCCAGTCCCGGCGGCTGGAGCGCGCGGGCGCGCATGTGGTCTATGGCTTTCTTGACCTCAAGACACACGCCAAGATCAGCACCGTTGTCCGCCGCGAGGGCGACAGCCTGGTGACCTATACCCATTACGGCACCGGCAATTACCACCCGATCACCGCCAAGATCTACACCGATCTCAGCTTCTTCACCTGCGATGCCAAGCTGGGACGGGACGCGACCAAGGTGTTCAACTTCCTCTCGGGTTACGCGCAGCCCGAGACGCTGGAGAACCTGGCGATCTCGCCGCTGACGCTCAAGCAGAGCCTGCTGGACATGATCGCGGCCGAGGTCAAACACGCAAAAGACGGCAAGCCCGCCGAAATCTGGGCCAAGATGAACTCGTTGATCGACCCCGATGTGATCGACGCGCTCTATGCAGCCAGCCAGGCCGGGGTGAAGATCAGCCTGGTGATCCGCGGCATCTGCGGGCTCAGGCCCGGGATCAGGGGCCTGTCGGAAAACATCCGGGTGAAATCCATCGTCGGGCGGTTCCTGGAACATTCGCGCATCGTCTGTTTTGGCAATGGCCACGGGCTGCCGCACAAGAAGGCGCGGGTGTTCATCAGTTCGGCCGACTGGATGGGCCGCAACCTCAACCGGCGCGTGGAAACGCTGGTCGAAATCGAGAATCCCACGGTCAAGGCGCAGATCACCAGCCAGGTGATGGCCGCCAACATGGCGGATGTGGCGCAAAGCTGGGTCATGTCCGCCGATGGCAGTTTTCATCGCACCGCGGTGCCCGAAGGGGAATTCGCCTTCAACTGCCACAGGTTCTTCATGGAGAACCCGTCACTGTCCGGGCGCGGTTCGGCCGGGGCATCCGACGTGCCGAAACTGACCCATACCGAAGATTGACCGATCTGCAGGACTGTCGCATAGAGGTAACCAGTGTATCCGGGAGATGTGATGGACGGCAGCAACGAAAGCAGCCAGGGCGACGGGGGCCCGTTCGGCAGGCCGCTATTTGACAAGCCGTCAGCGCGGGCGCTGAGCCGGGTCGGGGTTGTCGATATCGGGTCGAACTCGGTCCGGCTGGTGGTGTTCGACGGCGCGGCGCGCAGCCCGGCCTATTTCTTCAACGAGAAGATCATGTGCGCGCTTGGCGCCGGCATGTCGGAAACCGGGCGGCTGAACCCGGAAGGACGTGAGCGGGCATTGGCCGCGCTGACCCGGTTTCGGTTGCTGGGCGACAGTATGGGAACCGGCCCCCTGACGATGGTCGCCACCGCCGCCGTGCGCGAGGCCGAAGATGGCCCTGAGTTTTGCGAGGACGTCAGGAAAGCCACCGGCGGCAAGGTCTGGGTGATCGACGGCAAGGAAGAAGCCCGCCTGTCCGCGCAGGGCGTGCTTCTGGGCTGGCCCGGCTCTTATGGGCTGGTGTGTGATCTGGGCGGCTCGTCGATGGAAATGGCCGAGATCAATGGCGGCCATGTCGGGAAATGCGTCACCTCTTCGCTGGGGCCGCTGAAACTGCGCGACCTCAAGGGCGGCAAGACTGCCCGCAAGAAACATATTGAAGAGACGCTGGCCGCGATGCGCGCCGAGATGGGCCCGCAAAACAACCGCCTGTTCCTTGTGGGCGGGTCGTGGCGCGCCATCGCCAAGATCGACATGGAGCGGCGGGGCTATCCGCTGCATGTGCTGCACGAATACCGGATGTCGGCCAAATCCGTGCGCGACACCGCGCGCTACCTGGAGATCGCCAATATCGAAGAATTGCGGCTGCGCGCCGGTGTCTCGACCGCGCGGATGGCGCTGGTATCGCACGCCGCCGAAGTCCTGCGCGAGATCGTCAAGACATTCCGGCCCCGCGACATCGCGATTTCCAGCTATGGCATCCGCGAGGGGCTGCTCTACGAGCAGATGCCGCAACAGTTGCGTGATCGCGACCCGCTGATCGAGGCCTGCAGATTTGCCGAGGCAAAGGACGCCCGCGTGCGCGGTTTCGGCAAGGTGATCTTCAACTTCATCCAGCCGCTTTTCCCGAAAGCCAAGCCCGAGGAGATACGGTTGTTCAAGGCCGCCAGCCTGCTGCACGATGTCAGTTGGCGGGCGCATCCGGATTACCGCCCCGAGGTTTGTTTCGACAACGCCACCCGAGCCAATCTGGGCGGGCTGAAACATTCAGAACGCGTCTTTCTCGGGCTGGCGCTGTTGTATCGTTATTCGAACAAGCGAGAGGGGACGCGTTTCGAAGACCTGTATCCGTTGCTGGACCCGGAAAAACAGCGCCAGGCCGAAATCCTGGGCAAGGCCATGCGGTTCGCGGCGATGTTATGGCTCAGCAAGGAAGCGGAACTGGGTGAGCTGAAATGGCATCCGCGCAAACGGCTGCTGGAACTACGTTTGTCGCCGGAAAGTACGCCGCTCTTTGGCGAGGTGGCGCAGGCGCGGTTCCTGTCGCTTGCAGGGTCGCTGGAGGCGGAAACGCTAATCAAGACTGCGCGGGCCTGAGCGCCTCAGATATCCACTTCGCCCTGCGGTTCTTCCAACTGCTCTTCGGGCGTCTTTCGGCGCAGGATGATATCGCCGTTTGGCAGGATTTCGGGCGGGTGATAGGCGGTCCAGTCCTCGACCTTGTCCACCAGATCGGCCAGTGCCGGCCCCATTTCCTTGACGAAATCACGCAGGGCGGGCTGCATCTCTTCGGCCAGGCCGCGCAGGTCGTCCATCGCCGGTTCCATCTCCTCGATGATACCGCGGAAAAACAGCCTTGCCCCCTCTTCCATCAGCGACAAGCCGTCGTCCTCGCCGGCCTCCTGTGCCGATACCGGCAGAGACAGGGTTGAGATCAGTGCAACGGGCAGAACGAGATGTCTCATAGCCAAGAATATAGGTGCCGAATTTGACAATTGAAGGTCATATATCAAGGTCGATCGTGACCGGAAAGTGATCCGAGGCGGTAATCAGCGCATGGCGCAGCTCGGGCAGGGTCCAGCAATTGGGGTCATCGAACGGGTGCCAGATCCGCCATTCCGGGGTTTTCGCGCGCAGGCCCGGCGATACCATGATGTAGTCAAGCAATGCCTGAATATAGCGCTTCTCGGATGACAGGTAGAACCGCGAGGTGGTGTTGATCGCCCCGATCCGGCGTTGCAGGGCGCGGCGCGCATGGGGGTCATAGAGGCCCAGCTCGGGTGCTGCCCCCTCGCCCATCAGGATTTCGACCGATGAATGACCAAAGAGGTTCTCATATTCGTCCAGCCCCGGCCCGTCATTCATGTCCCCCATGACGATCAGGTGTTCGCCCGCCCGCAGATGCGCTTCGATCCGCTGCCGCAACCATACCGCCTGCGCCTGCTGCTTGCGGCGGTTGGCGATGGCCTTGCGCATGATCTCGTCCCGGCTGCGCGCGCCGTGCGGCGCCTTGGATTTCAGATGCGCCCCGATCAGGCGCAGATCGGTGCCGTTTTTCGTTCTGGCCGCAACTTCGAGCGGCGGCTTTGAAAACCCCACCAGGTCCTCGGTATTGTCGATGTCCAGGTCGATCCGGAATACCCCGTCAAACCGCGGCGCATCGCGCGACCCCTTCTTGCCGGTCTCGTCGCCCTTCGGATCGTGACGCGCGGTCAGAACATCCGGGTCGTACATCAGCGCGATTTCCTGCTGGGTTTCGTTTTCGAACCCCACCAGCGCCCTGTTTGTGCGCAACCCCATGGCGCGGGCAAAGTTCTGCAGCGCCGGTACGGTGGCGCGGCGGCCGTTGTGATCGGGCGCCTCGATCACCATGACCGCGTCTGCATCCATCGCGGTAAAGACGATGCCAAGCGCCGCCAGCTGGTCCGAACGGGTGACATCGTGCCGGCGCGACCATTCGCCGTCATCCAGCAGATTGCCGTCTTGGTCAAAAAGTGCGTTGAACCATTCCACGTTATAGGTGGCGATCCGCATGTCAGGCCCCTTCGCTGATTTCCTCCCAGGCGCGGTTGATATCGACCAATCGTTTTTCCGCCAGCTTGATCGCCTCTTCCGGGACGCCGCGCGCCATCATCCTGTCGGGGTGGGTTTCGCGCACCAGGCGCCGCCAGACACGGCGGATTTCCTCTCGCGGCGTATCGGGTTTCACCCCCAGAACCAGGTAAGGGTCCGGCTTGGCATCCGGCACGAAACGGCTGCGGATACGGGCGAATTCAGGCGCGGGGATCCGGAAAATCTCGGCCACCCGTTCCAGAAAGAGATCTTCGTTCGGGTGGTAGACCCCATCGGCCATCGCGATGTGGAAAAGGCCTTCCATCAGGTCGAACAGCGCCCCGGTTTCCGCCCCGAACATGCCCCGGATGCGAATGGCATATTCCTCGAATCCGGCAACGTCCTGGCGGGCAAGGTTAAAGACCCTGGCGGCGTTGGCCTCATCCTCTTGGGCAATCTGGAACACCTCGCGAAAGGCGGTCACCTCGTCGCGCGTCACCAGCCCGTCGGCCTTGGCCATCTTGGCGCTCAGCGCGATTACCGCGATGGTAAAGGCCACGCTGCGTTCGGGCGGGGTGCGCAGGCGGTCGAAAACCGCGCTCAGCCCCTCGCCGCTCGCCAGCGCGGAAAGCGCCTCGGATATGCGTGACCAGATCGACATGAGTGGCACCCTATCGCCATCCGATCGGCTTGTCAGGCGGGGCTAGAGAAGTTTCTGCATCAGGACCAGGTCCATCCAGCGCCCGAATTTCCGGCCTGCCTCGGGCACCGTCGCGACAAGGCGATAGCCGATCTTCTCGTGAAAGGCGACTGCGCGGGGATTCTCGCTGCTGATTCCGGCGATCATCGAATGAATCCCTGCAGTTCGCGCATGTTCTTCAAGCGCCGTCATCAATGCCTGCGACACGCCCGTGCCCCAGGCATCCGGCGCCACGATCACCGTGTTTTCCGCCGTGAACGCATAGCCCGGCCCGCTGCGGAAAGGGGCGTAGGTTGCATGGCCCAGAATGTCATCCTCGTCGGCGGCAACCAGATAGGCCCTGCCCTCGGAAAGGCAGGTTTCGATCGTCCGGGCCAACCCGGTGGCGTCCTTTTCCACGGTTGTGAAGGTGATCGCCGTATCCCTGATCTGCGGGTTCCAATAGGCACAAATCGCTCCGGCATCCCCAGACGCGGCGGCGCGGATGATCATGTCAGTACTCGGCGGCCCGCAGGGGTCGTGAATTCTGCGCTGAATGCCGCTTCGCCCTTTTCGATCACCACCCTGTCATCGGCCAGGTCCGCCGCCAGCACAGCGCGCAGCTGCTCCGCCTCGGGATGGCGGATGGTCAACCGCATCAAACGGCAGCCAGAGGCGTCCAGGCGCTGCGCCGGATGCGCGCTGCCGGCCCATTCGATCAGCGCGGGAAACGCGCCATCATGGGGCAGGATACCGTCTGCGGGCACCGCCATCTGCCAGCGCAGATCACCGCGTGACAGGGCAACCGGGTCGCCCGCCCCCCGATGACGCGCTACCGCCGCCACAAGATCATTTGTCCGGCAAATCCAGTTGCTTATCCGCGGATCACCCGTGAACCGATCCAGATCGAACCAGCGCGGATAGCCCGGCATCGGCGCCTCCGGGTCGGTCGAGATCACCTCGAGGTAAAGCCCGTCCGCCAGCCCCAGCAGCAGGTTATGGGTGCTGAAATGAGCGTGTTTCCCGCCCGGCTGCAATGCCACGCCAAGGGCGTCTTCGACATATGCGCGCCCCTCCTCCAGCGTCTCGGCTGCAACCGCCAGGTGATCCAGTTCCAACATTCCGCGCCCTCTTCTTCGGTCACTGACCGTAAGCAACAAGGCTCAGGACTGTCCAGAGCGTCACCAGCACCGTCGGGTAAAAACTGGCGGCGAAGCCGAACGCCCGAAGCGGCGGCGACAGGTGGTAGCCGGCCCAGAAGATCAACCGCGCAAACGCGAAGTTGAGGCCCAGCACCACGATCACCCCCGGCCCGTGATCCGCCAGAACAACTGCCGCAGCGGGCCAGACGCACAGCGCCAAGACACTTTGTTCGGCGGTATTTCCCAGCACTCGCTGGTCGATATCGGCCGCACTGCCGGGCGCGAAGGCCGCGCCATCAATGATGGTATCATCAAAAAACCGGCGCTGCGCCAGGCGCCCGACCATCAGCAGCATGACGATCCCCGGTGCCAGAAACGCGGTCATGATCGTTGGCATCAGGGTGAAGATCGGCAGGCTGACGAATCGTGCCGCAACCCAGAGAAGCCCGACCGACCAGAGCAACCCTGCCGCCATGCCGACCAGAATAAGGCCGCGCTTGGTCATGGTGCGGGTGGCTCCCACAATTCGACCGGATTGCCCTCGGGATCGGTGATCCGGGCAAACCGGCCGGTTTCGGGTGTGTCCCATTTCGCGGGGCGGGTTTCGACCGCGATTCCCGCATCCGTGAGCCGTGCGATCAGTTCATCCAGCCCCTCGACCCGCAGGTTAAGCATCCATTGCCGGGTTTCCGGCCAGTAATCGGTCTTGGCCTCGAATGGGGCAAAGACCGAAACACCCGCCTCCTGCGGCCAGGGGCCAAAGCTGGTGATCCCCAGATGGGTCGCATACCAGCCGGCCAGCGCCGCCGGGTCGCGCGACCGGAAGAACACCCCGCCGATGCCGGTGACGCGGCCCGCCATATCAGCCGCGTGCCGTGCCGATCAGCTGCAGGATATTCTGCGCCGCATCGGGGATGTTGGTGCCCGGCCCAAAGATCGCCTTGACCCCCGCGTTCTTCAGGAAATCGTAATCCTGCTGCGGAATGACGCCGCCGCAGATCACGATGATATCGCCCGCGTCCTTTTCCTCGAGCACCTTGATCAGCTGCGGCGCCAGCGTCTTGTGCCCCGCCGCCTGGCTGGAAATGCCGATCACATGCACATCGTTGTCAATCGCATCCTGCGCGGCCTCTTCGGGCGTCTGGAAAAGCGGCCCGACATCGACGTCAAAGCCGATATCGGCGAACGCGGTGGCGATCACCTTGGCGCCGCGGTCATGGCCATCCTGGCCCATCTTGACCACCAGCATCCGTGGACGACGGCCCTCTTTCTCGGCAAAATCCTCGACCGATTTCTGGATCGCGGCAAAGCCCTCGTCCCCTTCATAGGCCGCGCCGTAAACACCGGCCAGCGTTTTCACCTCGGCACGATGCCGCCCGAATTCCTTTTCCATCGCCATACTGATCTCTCCTACCGATGCCCTTGCGCGCGCGGCCTCGACCGCTGCCGCCAGCAGATTTCCACCTTCTTTCGCCTGCCGCATCAGATCATCCAATGCAGCCTGGCACGCCGCCTCGTCGCGGCTGGCGCGGATCTTCTCGAGCCGGGCGATCTGGGCCTCGCGCACCTTGGCGTTGTCGATGTCCAGAATGTCGATCGGGTCTTCGCGGTCCTTGCGGTACTTGTTGACGCCCACGATCACCTCGTCGCCGCGGTCGATCATCGCCTGCCGGGTGGCGGCACTTTCCTCGATCCTCAGCTTGGGCATGCCGCTGGCTACCGCCTTGGTCATGCCGCCCATCTCCTCGACCTCCTCGATCAGCTTCCACGCCTCTTCGGCCAGATCGGCGGTAAGCTTTTCGACATAATAGCTGCCCGCCAGCGGGTCGACGACATTGGTCACACCGGTTTCTTCCTGCAAAATCAACTGTGTGTTGCGCGCAATTCGCGCGCTGAAATCGGTGGGCAGGGCAATCGCCTCATCCAGCGCGTTGGTATGCAGCGATTGCGTGCCGCCCAGCACCGCGCTCATCGCCTCGTAGGCAGTGCGGATCACGTTGTTATAGGGATCCTGCTCCTGCAGGCTGACACCGCTGGTCTGGCAATGGGTGCGCAACATCTTGGAACGTTCGTTCTTGGCGCCGAACTCGGTCATGATCCGGTGCCACAAGAGCCGCGCCGCACGCAGCTTAGCCGCCTCCATGAAGAAATTCATGCCGATGGCGAAGAAGAAGCTCAGCCGCCCGGCAAACTTGTCCACGTCCATGCCCGCCTCGATCGCCGCGCGCACATATTCGCGCCCGTCGGCCAGCGTATAGGCCAGTTCCTGAACAAGGTTCGCACCGGCCTCCTGCATGTGGTAGCCCGAGATGCTGATCGAGTTGAACTTGGGCATCTCGTTCGAGGTGAATTCGATGATGTCGCTGACGATCCGCATCGAGGGTTCGGGCGGGTAGATATAGGTGTTGCGCACCATGAATTCCTTCAGAATGTCGTTCTGAATGGTGCCCGACAGGACCGATTTGTCATGCCCCTGCTCTTCGCCCGCGACGATGAAGCTGGCCAGCACCGGGATGACCGCGCCGTTCATCGTCATCGAAACGCTGACCTGATCCAGGGGGATGCCGTCAAACAGGATCTTCATGTCCTCGACGGAATCGATCGCGACACCCGCCTTGCCCACATCGCCCACGACGCGGGGGTGGTCGCTGTCATATCCCCGGTGGGTGGCCAGATCGAAGGCGACCGAAACGCCCTGCTGGCCGGCGGCCAGGTTGCGGCGATAAAACGCGTTCGATTCCTCGGCCGTCGAAAAGCCCGCATATTGGCGAATGGTCCAGGGGCGGCCCGCATACATCGTGGCCTTCACCCCGCGGGTGAACGGCGCAAATCCGGGCAAAGAGCCCATATGGTCCAGCCCGTCAGTATCTGACTGGGTGTAGAGCGGCTTGACGGCGATCCCTTCCAGGGTCTGCCATGTCAGGTCGTCCAGCGGTCGCCCTCTCAGCTCCTTTTCCGCCAGGTCACGCCAATCGTCGGTCGTCTTTCCCATCTTCTTGTCCTCTTTTCGTATCACCGGCGCGCGGATGTTTCCCCGCCTTTGCCGGTCCGGTTTCGTCAATCAATCGGGCCAGGTCATCGGCCCCCGCACGCAGCCAGAATAGATCGTCCGCATAGGCTTCGCGCAGCATTCTGACCTGGTCCCTGTCAAATATCTGCCAGCGGCCATCGCCCTCTGGCACAAGTTCGGGGTCTTCGCCCCTTTTGGTCAGCATCGCCCGCAATTCGGCCCGGCCAGGTGCACGGTTCAGCCATTCACGGGCATGGTGCACCGGTGGGGCCGATACCCCTGTCATGGCGGCAAGCCTGTGTTCGGGCAGGCCGCCGAAAACTTCGAATGGCTGCACCTGAATCTCGACCCCGCCCACCGCGCAGGCCAGGTCCGTGATGACGTCACGCCAGCCGCGGCGCCGCGCCGCCACACGCGCCAGCACATCCGCCGCTGGCACCGGATGCCCCTGCGCCACCGAATGGGCGGCAATCGAACACCAGAAACTGTCCTGCGACCGTATCGACAGGACGATGCGCGTCAACCGGCCGCCAAAAACCTCGGCATAGCGGGCCATCCGTTCGCCGATACCGCTGTAAAGGCACCCGTCCTCCAGCAGGTGTTCCGGCGCCCCGATCACGTTTTGATCGCTGATGACAAGCTGCCGGACGCCCCGCGCGCGCGCCAGGTCCAGGTTGTCGGCAAGGCGCGCACGGGCGCCCGCCAGCTGTGCATCCGGCGGCAGCGCCGCATCGGCGCACACGCCGGTCGTTTCACGCGCCGGTGTCCAGAACCCGACCCCCGCAGCCCCGAGCCGTGTGAGGCCGGATCGCATGTAGTGCTGAAAGCTGGCCGAGCCCGTTCTGTGGGCCCCCAGATGCAGGATTACGTCCATCGTGCCTGAACCTTTCGCCGTGCTGCCGGATGATGGGCCATTTGAAATGTCATGACCTGCATTCTGACACTCCAAAGCTATCAACGAGATTAATGTTCAAATTTTCGCGGCCCCAGGCACGATTCCTGTTCGCAATCCGGATCCAGACCCTTATATTTTGGCAGACAGGAGAGGTGATGGAAAAGTTTTTACCCTTTGTTCTTATGATGTTGCTTGCAGGCCCCGCCCTTGCGCAAGAGGCCACAGATGACGAAAGCATGTTTGAACATCCCCGCATCATGTCCGGCGAAACGGTGGATTTGAGCGAATTTTTATGGATAAACCGGCCTCTGATCGTCTTTGCCGATACCCCGGCCGATCCGCGCTTCATCCAGCAGATGGAATATATCGAGTCGCGTCTGGATGCGCTGGCCGAGCGTGACGTCATCGTTCTGACCGACACCAACCCCGCAGCCAAAGGCACGCTGCGCAAGCAATTGCGTCCGCGCGGTTTCATGCTGGTGCTCATCGGCAAGGACGGCATCAAGTATCTGCGCAAACCCTTCCCCTGGGATGTGCGTGAAATCACCCGCACCATCGACAAGCTGCCCATGCGCCAGCAGGAAATCCGTGAGGGGCTTGGCGGCAGCTGACCCTGCGGCGTCACAACCATTCCACCGCCCCCATCGCCACGACCAGAAGGCCGGTATGCGGATCCATCAGCATGATCGTCGACGGATCGGCATCGTAGGCCAGCACCGTGCGCGGATTGTCCAGCGCATAGCGAAAGGCGCTTTCGGTATGCGCATTCATGCACATCCGCCCCTCGAGCGCCGCGCGCCGCATGTTCATGCCCGTGGGGCGATCCGTGTTCACGATCTCGGCCAGCGCGACATCCGGTGCCAGGGTCGGATCGTGCAGCGCGACCGCACCGCGCCGCGACAGCATGCCCGGCACCTCGGGCGCGGCCGACACAACGGAAAGCGGTGCTTTCACCTCCATCTGGACCAGCCGGAAAACGGCCGCCGCACAGTCACCGGTGGCGTGAAAGGCGACGGTCTCACCAATGGCAAACCACCGCTCCATCCGGTTGCGCAGGGCGCCTTCATCCTCGCGCCAGCATCCGGCCAGGGCGGCCAGCACCAGGCCAGTCAGCACGATACGTGCCCGCCCGCCTGCCGCATATGATCCGCCCCGTTGGAACATCAGGTCACTCGAACTCCATGATCACGTCGTCAACCGCAAGGCTGTCACCCGGACCGGCCTTGATCGACGACACGATTGCCTTTTTCTCGGCCCGCAGGATGTTTTCCATCTTCATCGCCTCAACCGTGCACAACGCCTGGCCCTCCTGCACCTCGTCCCCCTCGCTGACATTCACCTTCACGATCAGGCCGGGCATCGGGCACAACAGCATCTTCGATGTATCAGGTGGCAGTTTCTCGGGCATTAACGCCGCCAGTTCCGCCTGGCGGGGGGTGCGCACATGCACCTTCAGCTCCGCCCCGCGGTTGCGAATGCGAAATCCGCCGCTGATCTTGCCCACTTTCAATATCAGCGGCGTGCCGTCGACGCTGAGCACGGCCAGGTGGTCGCCGGGCGTCCAGTCGCTTTCGACCTTCATCTCGCCACCCGCCGCGAACCTGACGTTCGCCCCGCCGCGATAGGCGTCGATCGTCACGGCGTGATCCTCGCCCTGCAGCGTAACCACCCACTCCTCGCCCACATGACGTTCGTGGTTGTCCATCCGGCCCGACACGCGGGTGCGCCTGATCTCGGCCACCCGGTGCATGGCGGCGGCACTGGCCGCGATCCTGCGCAACGTATCGCCGTGCAGCGTCACACCCTCGAACCCGTCGGGATATTCCTCGGCGATAAAGGCGGTGGTCATGTCGCCCGAGACGAATTTCGGATGGTCCATCACCGCCGCCAGGAAGGGCAGGTTATGGCCGATCCCCTCGATCTCGAAACTGTCCAGCGCCACCCGCATTTCCTCGATGGCCTCATCGCGCGTCGGCGCCCAGGTGCAGAGCTTGGCGATCATCGGGTCATAATACATGCTGATCTCGCCGCCCTCATAGACGCCGGTATCGTTGCGCACGGCGCGCGCATCCTCGGCCACCTCTAGGGGCGGGCGATACCGGGTCAGGCGTCCGATCGAGGGCAGGAAACCGCGATAGGGATCCTCGGCGTATAGCCGGTTCTCGATCGCCCAGCCATTGATGCCCACATCGGCCTGCCTGATCGCAAGCTCTTCGCCATTTGCCACACGAATCATCTGTTCGACCAGATCGACCCCGGTGATCAGTTCGGTAACCGGATGTTCGACCTGCAGGCGGGTGTTCATCTCGAGGAAATAGAAATTCTTGTCGCCGTCGACGATGAACTCGACCGTGCCGGCGCTGGTATAGCCCACCGCCTGGGCCAGCGCGACAGACTGGTCGCCCATCGCCTTGCGCGTGGCCTCGTCCAGAAACGGGCTTGGCGCCTCCTCGACGACTTTCTGGTTGCGGCGCTGGATCGAACATTCACGCTCGTTCAGGTAGATTCCGTTGCCGTGGCTGTCGCACAGCACCTGGATCTCGATATGCCGCGGCTGGGTGACGAATTTTTCGATGAAGATCCGGTCGTCGCCGAAACTGCTGGCGGCCTCGTTCTTCGAGCTCTGGAACCCCTCGCGCGCCTCGTCATCGTTCCACGCGATGCGCATCCCCTTGCCGCCGCCCCCGGCGCTGGCCTTGATCATCACCGGATAGCCGATCTCGTTCGAGATCTTGACCGCCTCCTCGGCATCCTCGATCAGGCCCATATAGCCGGGCACGGTGCTGACCTTGGCCTCCTGCGCGATCTTCTTCGAGGTAATCTTGTCGCCCATCGCCTCGATCGCGCCCTTGGGCGGCCCGATAAAGGCGACGCCCTCTTTCTCGAGCGCCTCGGCGAATTTGCTGTTCTCGCTCAGGAATCCATAGCCGGGATGCACCGCCTCGGCGCCGGTCTGACGGATCGCGTCCATCACCTTGTCGATCACGATATAGGATTCGGACGCGGGCGGCGGCCCGATATGCACCGCCTCGTCCGCCATTTTCACATGCAGCGCGTTGCGGTCGGCGTCCGAGTAGATCGCCACCGTCTTGATGCCCATCTTGCGCGCGGTCTTGATGACGCGGCAGGCGATCTCACCCCGGTTCGCGATCAGGATCTTCTTGAACATATCTCATCCCCTCTATCAGTCTTGGGCCGCGCGGCATCGCGCACGGAATTGACAAAAAGAAAACCACCGGCGCGCCCGAAGGCACCGGTGGTTTCTGTCTGAACGGTCGCACCCGTCAGGGCGCGGAAATATCTGCTAGCAGCGGTTCGGATAGGCCTGGCAATAGGCGACGTTGCCCGCCGCGCCGACCAGCGCGCCCGTGGCGACGTTGCCGCCGACGACAACCGCCGTGCCGGCCCCCGCCCCCGCACCGATAAGGGCCTGCTCGCCAAAGGTGTCGCCACAGGCCGAAAGACCGGCACAGGCCGCGACGGCCAGCATGAATTTGGATCTGATACGCATAGAAGATAGCCTCGTGTCTGCTTCTCGTTGTTTATTGCGCGATTCAACGCCATTCCGGCGCCCGGGTCAAAGCATATCGACCGGGCGGCAAACCGGTGCGCAGCGCGCCGCCGATCCGCAGCAGCCGCCTCCGGGCGCAAAAAAATGGGCGGCCTGTACCGTAATGCACAAGACCGCCCGTAAGGGGAAGGGTAACGGATTAGACTATGCGTCTCGGTCCATTGGGGGGGGACCGCCACTACGCCCTTGATGCTGCACGCAAATTCGGGGCGATCCAAGCGCATTACGCGCGCCACAACCGCATCGGCTGTATTTCGCGTATTCACACAACTTTTGGGCAGAAACACGCCGTTTTCGCAACCGGGCGGAGAATATGTCGCATCAAATACGCGTTTTACGAAGGTCATTCGCCTGCCTCCGTGCCATCAAAGGCGTCCGGAAACGCCGCTTTGGCCGCCGTGATGTCCAGTCTCAGCAACGCCTCGTAGCTTTGCGAATCAAAGGGATCTTCCGCCGCTACCACCTCGCGGCCCAGCAGCCAGCTCAGCCGGCCCGCATCCAGATTGCCGCGTTCAAACGGCTGATCGCCGAAATGCTCCCACAGCGCCTGGACAAAGGCCGCATCCGCGCGCCGGTCGGCAGGTTTCCGGTCGCGAAACCGTTCGCGGCGGATCAACGGCGTGGCGCCCTTGGGATTGGCGCGGCGGATGGTGAACTGAAAATCGGTACCCGGCAGGCGGCCCGGAAACCCGCGATGCTTCAGCATGATAGATCCTCCGGCGTCGGCGCGCGCGCCCGATCGGTCCGAACCGACGGCCCGCATCGCTTGCGGCTAGTATTCTCCGGTCTGCTCAGGCGCGGCCGAAGCGGGCTCGACCACGACGAATTCATTCTCGGCCGGCCGGGTGCAGGCTGCGGCCAGCCCGATGAGGCCAACGGCCATGATGAAGCTGAAGCCCTGTGACATGCCTGTCTCCTGTTGTGCTGGTCGTGGATTTGCCGCATCAGAAAACCTCCCATTTGCAGGTGTCTTCCTCGATGCTGTAGGCCTCGAACACCTGGCTGACATCCGGGTCGATGACCCCGAATTCGCTTTCGCGGTCGGCCAGGGAAATAATGATCTGTGACGGCAAGGGCCCGACATTTGACAGCCTGGGCAGGGCGAAGCTGTTGCAAAGATGCTCAAGGTCGGCGCTTACCGCGTCGAAATCCGCCTCGGCGGCCGAAAACGCCGGCGCAACGAAACGGAACCGATAGACCAGCCCGCCCCCGGGCCTGTCCCACAGGGTTTCCTGCAGATAGGTCTCAAGCCCCGAGGGCAGCACGACCGTGTCCGCATCGCTCGCCCAGACACCACCGGGAAAGGCAGCAGCGGCAAGGTATGTCAGCACGCCCCTCATCCGGCCCACCGTATCCAGCGGGCCCGGTTCGCCGGGTCATTCAATACCGCGTCGATCCGCGCCTCGGCCTGCTCCCGTGGAAAGCGGCCAGCCACCTGCCCCCCCGCAGTCACCTCCAGCCCCGAGGCGATGCGCGTGACCCGCACCGCCGGCGCGAACCCGCGAAGGTTGCTGAGCGCCCGCCAGACATCCTGCCGCACCTGCCGCGCAATCCGCAGCCGCGACCCGCCCTGCAGCGTTGTCGAGACCGCCAGATCAAACCGCACCGGCAGCCGCCGCGCCAGGGTCAGCACGTCGCCATCGCGAAGGATATGCCAGCGGTTGCGGGGCATCCGGTCTCCTTGTTCAGACTGTCTTCAGAGCGGGATATTGTCGTGTTTTTTCCACGGGTTGCTCAGTTTCTTGTTGCGCAGGGACGCAAACGCCCGGCTGACCCGCATCCGCGTGTTATGCGGCATGATCACCTCGTCGATAAAGCCACGTTCGGCCGCGACGAAGGGGTTGGCGAACCGGTCCTCGTAATCCTTGGTATGGGCTGCGATCTTGTCGGCATCGCCCAGATCCGCGCGGTGAATGATCTCGGTCGCGCCCTTGGCGCCCATCACTGCGATCTCGGCGGTGGGCCAGGCATAGTTGAAATCGCCGCGCAGGTGCTTGGACGCCATCACGTCATAGGCCCCGCCATAGGCCTTGCGGGTGATGACCGTGACCTTGGGCACCGTTGCCTCGCCATAGGCAAACAGCAGCTTGGCGCCGTGCTTGATCACCCCGCCATATTCCTGGGAGGTTCCCGGCAGGAAGCCCGGCACGTCGACGAAGGTCAGGATCGGGATCTCGAACGCGTCACAGAACCGCACGAAGCGCGCGGCCTTGCGGCTCGAGTCGATATCCAGGCACCCGGCCAGCACCATCGGCTGGTTTGCCACCACGCCCGCGGTCTGCCCCTCCAGGCGGATGAACCCGGTGATGATGTTCTTGGCAAAATCCTCTTGGATCTCGTAGAAGTCGCCTTCGTCCGCGATCTTTTCGATCAGCTCCTTCATGTCATAGGGCGTGTTGGCATTGTCGGGGATCAGGGTATCGAGGCTTTCTTCGACCCGGCCCGGCGTGTCGAAGAACGGACGCACCGGCGCCTTGTCGCGGTTGTTCAGCGGCAGGAAATCGACCAGCCGCCGCACCTCGGCCAGCGCCTCGACATCATTCTCGAACGCCCCATCGGCGACCGAGCTCTTGCGGGTGTGGGTCGATGCGCCGCCCAGTTCCTCGGCGGTGACCTGCTCGTTGGTCACCGTCTTGACCACGTCGGGGCCGGTCACGAACATGTAAGAGGTGTCCTTGACCATGAAAATGAAGTCGGTCATCGCCGGGGAATAGACCGCGCCACCGGCGCAGGGGCCCATGATCACGCTGATCTGCGGGATGACGCCCGAGGCCATGATGTTGCGCTGGAACACGTCCGCATATCCCGCCAGAGAGGCCACGCCCTCCTGAATGCGCGCGCCACCGGAATCGTTCAGCCCGATCACCGGCGCGCCGTTCTGCATCGCCATGTCCATGACCTTGCAGATCTTCTGCGCGTGGGTCTCAGAGAGCGATCCGCCGAACACGGTGAAATCCTGGCTGAAGACATAGACCATGCGGCCATTGATCGTGCCCCAGCCGGTGATCACGCCGTCGCCGGGCATCTTGACCTTGTCCATCCCGAAATCGGTGCAGCGATGCGCCACGAACATGTCAAACTCTTCAAAGCTGCCCTCGTCCAGCAGCAACTCGATCCGTTCGCGGGCCGTCAGCTTGCCCTTGCCATGTTGCGCGGCAATGCGTTTTTCGCCCCCGCCAAGGCGGGCCTCGGTGCGGCGATCTTCCAGTTGCTGAAGGATATCTTTCATGGCGCTCCCCTTTTTCGGTCGTTGCATGAACATAGGGAGTTTCGGCCCGATGGGGGAAGTAAAAACCAGCAAATTTGCAAACCTTTGAAAACAACAAAGAGCTAATATGTAAATTTGCTAATCTTCCACCGACAGGCGTGGACTTCCCCGACCCACGACCTTACCCAAGGCACATGGCTCACAATGTCAATGTCCGGTTCCTCGATCGCCGGACATCACCCCATATCCTGACGCTGATCTTGCTTGCCGGGCTTTCCGCCCTGGCGATGAACATCTTTCTGCCCAGCCTGCCCGGCATGACCACCTATTTCCAGACCGATTACCGGCTCTTGCAGCTGTCGGTCGCGCTCTACCTGGGAATCAACGCGGGGTTGCAGCTGGTTGTGGGGCCGGTATCGGACAAATGGGGGCGGCGCCCGGTGATCTTGTGGGGCACGGTGGTGTTCCTGCTGGCCACGCTGGGCTGCGTTCTGGCCACCAACGCGTATGTCTTTCTGACCTTTCGCATGTTGCAGGCGACAATCGTGGTGGCGATGGTTCTCAGCCGCGCGATCGTGCGCGACATGGTGCCGGACGAGCAGGCCGCCAGCATGATCGGCTATGTCACCATGGGCATGGCCGTCGTGCCGATGATCGGGCCGGCGATCGGCGGGATGCTGGACGCGGCGTTTGGCTGGCAGGCAAATTTCTGGCTGCTTATGGCGCTTGGCCTGCTGGTCCTGTGGCTGACCTGGGCCGATCTGGGCGAAACCGCACCGCTCTCGGGCCGCACTTTCCGCCAGCAGTTCAGCGATTACCCCGCGCTCTTTGCCTCGCCGCGGTTCTGGGGCTATGCCATGGCCTCGGGCCTCTCTTCGGGATCGTTCTTTGCCTATCTGGGCGGCGCGCCCTTTGTCGGAGACCAGGTCTTTGGACTGCCCCCGGAAAAGTTGGGCTTTTACTTTGGCGCCCCGGCAATCGGGTATTTCCTGGGTAATTTCCTGTCCGGCCGGTTTTCGGTGCGAATTGGCATCAATCGCATGGTCTACTGGGGCACGCTGTTCAACGCCGGCGGCATCGGCCTGAACCTCGCGCTGTTTTACGCAGGCCTGGGGACTGAAATCAGCTTCTTCGGCCTGATGACCTTCATGGGCCTGGGCAACGGCATGGCCATTCCCAATGCCACCGCCGGGGCGCTTTCTGTCCGCCCGCATCTTGCCGGCACGGCCAGCGGCCTGGCCGGGGCGCTGATGATCGGGCTGGGCGCGGCACTGTCGGCGCTGGCCGGCGCACTGCTTACCCCGCAAAGCGGCGCCTTCCCGCTGCTCTGGATCATGCTGACCACCGGCCTGCTGGCGATCGTCACCATATTGCTGGTAATCCGCCGCGAACGCAGCCTGAGTTCGCCCTGACCCCCTTGCGCCCGCATCTTTGCAAACCTATCCTGCTGGAAAGCAAACTTGCAAAGGCAGAAACGGACTCATGCCGACACAAAAGCTCTATGCAGGGGCCAAGCTGCGCGAGACCCGGCAGCGGCTGGGGCTGACGCAAAAGGATTTCGCCGCCAAGCTGGGCGTCTCGCTGCCCTATCTCAACCAGATGGAGAACAACAATCGCCCGGTCAGCACGACCGTGGTGCTGGCGCTGGCGCAGGAATTCGGTTTCGACGTGACCGAGCTGAGCACCGGCGATGCCGAACGCATGGTCAGCGACATGCGCGAGGCGCTGGCCGATCCGATCTTCGGCGACACCTCACCACCGCTTGCAGATTTACGACTTACCGCCTCGAACGCCCCGGCGCTGGCCCGGGCCTTCCTGGAACTGCACAGCGCCTATCGACAGACCCATGAACGCCTTGCCTCACTGGACGAAGCCCTGGGGCGAGAGGATTCCCGCACCCAGTCCAGCCCCTGGGATGAGGTGCGCGACTTCTTTCACTATTGCGATAACTACCTCGATGCGGTCGATCGTGCGGCGGAACGCTTCGCCACCCCCACCGGCACGCAACGCACCATACGCGATATCGCCATTGACCGGCTGTCGGCGCTTGGGATCACCGTCGCCGATGCCGACACCGATCAGTTGCGGGTCTTCGACCGGTCGAACGGGACGCTTTATGTGTCGTCCCGCGCAGCCCCCGAAACGCGCATCTTTCAGATCCTGCTGCAACTGGCGCTGCTGACGCAGGACAAACTGCTGGAGGCAACGCTGAATTTCGCCAACTTCCAGTCCGACGCCGCGCGCGCCATCGCCAAGATCGGCCTGGCCAATTATTTCGCCGGGGCGGCGCTGATGCCCTATACCCGGTTTCTGGACGCCGCCCGCACCACGCGGCACGACCTGGAGGTGCTGTCGAACCGGTTCGGCGCCTCGATCGAACAGGTTGCGCACCGGCTATCGACCCTGCAGCGCCCCGGTGCCAAGGGGGTGCCGTTCTTCTTCGTGCGTGTCGATCAGGCCGGCACGATCACCAAGCGCCACTCGGCCACGCGGCTGCAATTCGCCCGGTTCGGCGGTGCCTGCCCGCTTTGGAACGTGCACCGCGCCTTTGAAACCCCGGGGCGGTTCCTGCGGCAACTGGCCGAAACACCGGACGGCGTGCGCTATATCAGCCTGGCCCGGGATGTCTCGAAATCCGGCGGCTCCTACGGGGCGCCGGTGCGCCGCTTTGCCATTGCCCTTGGCTGTGATGTCAAACATGCCGAGGCGCTGGTCTATGCCGATGACATGGACCTGACCAATGCCCGGGCCTACGAGCCCATCGGCATCTCGTGCCGCATCTGCGAACGCACCGATTGCCATCAGCGCTCGGTGCCGCCGCTTGAACGCCGCCTGTCGATCACGCCTGATGAACGCGGCGTCCTGCCCTACAGGGTCGGCTGAGTTTCAGGCCGATAGCATCCGGTAGATTTCATCCTTCAACGCGCCGCGCTTCTTGCGCATGTCCACTTCGGTCATTTCCCCGACAGGATCAACGCTGGTTTCGGCCCGGTGCACCGCCCGGTTGATCTGATGGTATTCGTCGGCCAGGCGCGCGAAATGCGCGTCGCTCGCCTTCAATTCGGCAATCCGCGCATCGAATTCAGGGAATTCCTCGTGCAACTCGTGGGGGGTATGGGACATTTCGGGCCTTTCCTCTTGGTCGTTTCCAATGGGATAGACCCCTCCGGGCAAGCCGGCTTTGACACGGATCAATTGCGACGCCCTGCGGACCTGTGGAGCTCAGCGGCGGGCCGCGCGCCACCCCGCCGCCCGTGCCTCGGCCACGCTGCAGAACCAGCGTTCGCCATGGTCGCTGCGGATCGTTGTTGCGTCGTAGAATTGCTGGCCCGGCAGATGAAAGATGCGCGCACCCGACTTCGAGATATTGCCCTTGATGACACATCCGGCATCAGGGGCGGCGGATTGCGCCACTTTCGTTCGGCGATGCTCTGCCGGGCGTTGGAACGCCCCCGAATGCAGGCCCAGATGCGCCCGTTTCGCCGCACGTTCATCCGCGACATAGGCGTGAGAGTATCGGCGGAAGGCCACTGCCATGCCGTTCCGCACCAGATCGCGGCCCATATCCCGGCCACCCACCCGGCAGGTGGCCACGACCCGGTCATAATGATCCCTGTCCATCGCGTCACAACTGGCCCGCACACCCTGATAGCGCGCCCGCGCCGCGCGGCTGGCCCATGTGCCGCAATCCCAGTCCTGCCCCTGGGAGGTCTGGCAGGTCTGGCCAATCTCGGGCGCGTCGATGCCGTGCAGGCGCACCCGCACCCCGCCGACATCGAGCGTGTCCCCGTCGATGACCCGTACCACGCCCTCCACCCCTGCCAGGGCGGGCGCGGCCAGCAACACCAGAACAAGAGTAGAACAAATCCTTAACATCCGGTTAATATCCGGGGCATTGCGCCGGATATCAAGCGGTTAGTTCCGGTAACGTTAACGCTGTGCTTCGCGCCAGCGCGGGCTTATCCACGGTTCGGCATTGTCTGCCGCAAGCGGTGTCAGACCCAGGACGTGGTCGGCCATTTTCTCACCCACCATGATCGACGGACCATTGAGGTTGCCATTGGTGATCTGCGGGAAAATGCTGCTGTCGGCAACGCGCAGCGCCTCGACGCCGATCACCCTGCCCTCGGGGTCAACCACGGCCTCCGGATCATCGGCGCGGCCCATCCTGCAGGTGCCGCAGGGGTGATAGGCGCTTTCGGCATGTTCGCGGATGAAATCATCCAGCTGCGCATCACTCTGCACCTCGGCGCCCGGCTGGATCTCGTGCCTTGCAAAGGGCTTGAACGCGTCCTGCGCAAAGATCTCACGCGTGAGCCGGATACATTTGCGGAAATCGACCCAATCGCTTTCTTCGCTCATGTAATTGAACCGGATCACCGGGTCGGCGGCCGGATCGGCGCTGCGCAAGGTGACTGCCCCGCGCGATTTGCTGCGCATCGGGCCGACATGGGCCTGGAACCCGTGCCCCTCGGCGGCCGCCTTGCCGTCATAGCGCACGGCGATGGGCAGGAAGTGAAACTGGATATCGGGGTAATCCACCCCCTTGTCCGAGCGGATGAAACCACAGCTTTCGAATTGGTTGCTGGCGCCGGGCCCGCCGAAACCCATCAGCCAGCGCGCGCCGACATAGGCCTTGCCCGCAAGGTTCCAGTACCGGTACAGGCTGACCGGCTGGCTTGCCGCCATCTGGATATAAAGCTCCAGGTGATCCTGCAGGTTGCCGCCCACCCCGGGCCGGTCCGCCACCACCTCGATGCCGTGTTCCGCCAGATGCGCGCCCGGCCCCACGCCCGAGAGCATCAGGATCTTGGGCGAGTTGATGGCCGAGGCCGAGATGATCACCTCGGCACGCGCCCGGATGAGCTTGCGCTTGCCCCTGACCGTCGCCTCGACCCCCACGGCGCGGCCTTCCTCGATGACCACGCGATGCACGAGGCCGCGGATGATGTCGCAATTCTCCCGCTTCAGCGCGGGCTTCAGATAGGCATTCGCGGCTGACCAGCGCTGACCGTTCCGGACGGTCATCTCGAAAGGGCCGAAACCTTCCTGCTTTTCGCCGTTATAGTCCTCGGTCAGTTCGTATCCCGCCTGCCCGCCGGCCTCGACAAAGGCGCGGGTCAGCGGGTTGGACATGGTGCCCCGGGTGATGCTCAGCGGGCCGTTGGCGCCGCGCCAGGCCGGATCGCCGCCATGGCCTGCATCGTCCCAGCCTTCCATGCGCTTGAAATAGGGCAGCACATCGGCATAGCCCCAGCCATCGGCCCCCTGGTCGCGCCAGTGATCGTAGTCGCGGGCATGACCGCGCACATAGACCATGCCGTTGATGCTCGATGACCCGCCGATCACCTTGCCGCGGGGACAGGCCAATTGCCGGTTGTTCAGATGCGGCTCGGGCTCGCTCTGGTAACCCCAGTCATACATCTTCATGTTCATCGGATAGCTCAGCGCGCCGGGCATCTGGATGAACGGGCCGATATCGCTGCCGCCATGTTCGACAACCAGCACTGACTTCCCGGCCTCGGCTAGGCGATAGGTCATCGCGCAGCCGGCGCTGCCCGCCCCTACGACAACATAATCTGCTTCCATGATACCCCCCTAGTTCTCAGTCGTCGCATTGGCGCGACGGGGTGGGCGGGCGGGCGGCGCGCCAATGCGACGATACCGCCCCCGTCCGGCAGCCTGCCCCGATGAAACCCGCATCACTCGCCCCTCGGGAAACGCTGGTTTTCCTCGACCACGTTCAGATCCATGTGGTTGCGCATGTAGCGCTCGGACGCCTTCTGCAGCGGCTGGTAATCCCACGGGTAATAGCCACCCTTCCGCAGCGCCTCGTAGACCACCCATCGCCGCGCCTGGCTTTCGCGCACCTCGGCATCGAACCGCTCCAGGTCCCACCGCGCCGCGGCCTCGGCCCGGAACCGTTCCAGCGTATCGAAATGCGCCGGGTCCCCGGCCAGGTTCCGCAACTCGTGCGGGTCGGCCTCGAGGTCGAAAAGCTGCTCGGGATCAAGCCCGCAATTGGTATATTTCCATCTTGCATGGCGCAGGCAGATCAAAGGCGAATAAGACGCTTCGGCGGCATATTCCATTGTCACCGGGCTCTGCCGTTGCGCGCCCTGCCCCAAGGGCTTCAGGCTTTCGCCCGCGACCCAGGGCATCACCTCGGCCATGTCCACCCCGGCCAGATCGCACAGCGTCGGACATATGTCGACGGTGCTGACCGGGGCGCCGATCCGCCCGGGCGCCATCCCCGGCGCCGAGATCATCAGCGGCACCCGTGCAGAGCCCTCGTAGAAGCACATCTTGAACCACAGCCCGCGCTCGCCCAGCATGTCGCCGTGATCGCTGACAAAGAGGATCACCGCCTCCTGGCGTGTCGCCTCCAACGCGGCCATGACCTCGCCGATCTTGTCGTCCAGATACGAGATATTGGCGAAATAGGCGCGGCGCGACTTGCGAATGTCATCCTCGGTAATGTCGAAGGACCGCCAGTCATTGGCGTCGAAGATCCGCTGCGCATGGGGGTCGTGGTCTTCATACGCCATCGCCGGAACCTCCGGCAGCAGATATTCGCAATCCTCGTAGAGATCCCAGTATTTCCGCCGCGCCACATAGGGGTCGTGCGGATGGGTAAAGCTGACCGTCAGGCACCAGGGCCGGTCGTCATGACCGCGCGCCAGATCATAGACCTTGCGGGTGGCGTGATAGGCCACCTCGTCGTCATATTCCATCTGGTTCGAGATCTCGGCCACGCCCGCCCCGGTGACCGAGCCCATGTTATGGTACCACCAGTCAATCCGCTCGCCCGGTTTGCGGTAATCCGGCGTCCAGCCGAAATCGGCGGGGTAGATATCGGTGGTCAGGCGTTGCTCGAACCCGTGCAGCTGATCGGGGCCGACAAAATGCATCTTGCCGCTCAGACAGGTCTGATAGCCCGCGCGGCGCAGGTGATGCGCATAGGTCGGGATATCGGCGGAAAATTCGGCCGCGTTGTCGTAGACCCGGCTGCGCGAGGGCAGCAGACCGGACATGAAACTCGCCCGGCCCGGCGCGCAAAGCGGCGAGGCGGTATAGGCATTGGCAAATCGCGTCGAGCGCGCCGCCAACTTCTTCAGGTTGGGCGCGTGCAGCCACTCGGCAGGTCCGTCGGGAAAGAGCGTTCCATTCAGCTGATCCACCATGAAAATCAGGATGTTGGGGGCGTTCATTCACGTGATCCTTCAACAAGGCTGGACTCGAGGTAGTGCAGCAGAACATCAATCGCCGCAGAGGGTGACATCGGATCCTCGCGCAGCGCCTGGCGGATGTAGAGCCCGTCGATCATCGCCGCCAGACCACGGGTCAACATGCGCGCATCTGTCCCCGCGATCGGGCGGAAGGCGTGCAGCAGGTTCGACCGCAACCGGCGTTGGTAGATATGCAGAAGCCGCCGCGCCTCGTCGGATTTTTGCGCCTGCACATAGAAATTGAGCCAGGCCGAGACAAACTCGGGCCGGAATTGCGCCGGGGCAAAGCTGGCGCGGATGATCGCCTCGATCCGGTCGCGCGGGGTTTTCGCCATCAGCAGCGCACCGCGGACCTCGGCCCCGAACAGCGTCAGGATGTGGCGCATGGCGGCGGCGAAAATCTGTTCTTTCGATCCGAAATAATGATGCGCCAGGGCGCTGGACATGCCTGCCCGCTTGGCGATCTGGCTGACGGTGACATCCAGCGTCCCCTGCGCGCCGATCTCATGGATCGTCGCCTCCACCAGCGCCGAGCGGCGTATCGGCTCCATCCCCACCTTCGGCACTGTTTTCCCCCTTGATTTCGGATTGCCAACTCGTCGTAATCGTGTTTAATTGACTCGTCAATCAATAAAAATACGGTGCCCCTTGCCCGCCCAGCCATCACCCGCCTGTCACATTGACCTTGCACACAGAGACGGCGTCGGCCTAATCTCGGACCGTTCAACGATTGTCGCTGTGCAGCGGGTACATGCCTGAAAATGACGAAAACAACCGTTCCCTTGACGAATGTTTCCGCAGGCGGTGCCGTGCGATCGACAAAATGGAGAAGGTTCCCCTGCCCCGCAGTGGCGACACCCAGTGAACTCAAAACTATCAGGGAGATACAATAATGACGATCCTAACCAATGGCGGCCTGAACAGGCGCCGCTTCTTGCAGACCACGGCCGCAACGGCCATGGCCGCGACCCTGCCGCTGGGCGGTGCGATGGCCGCACCCAAGCGCGGCGGGCACCTGCGTGTCGGCAAGGCCCACGGCCAGACCACCGACACGCTGAACCCGGGCACCTGGGAGAACGGCTTTACCATCGGCATGGCCTTTGCCATCCACGGCCGGTTGACCGAGGTGAAGGCGGACGGATCGCTGGCGCCGGAACTGGCCGAGAGCTGGGAGGCGACGCCGGATGCGAAATCGTGGCGCTTCAAGATTCGCCAGGGCGTTAAATTCCACTCGGGCAAGGACCTGACACCCGAAGATGTTGCGGCCTCGATCAATTTCCATCGCGGCGAGAATTCGACCTCGGCTGCCGGCCCGCTTGTGGCACCGGTCGAGAATATCAGCATCGATGGCGACACGGTCGTGTTCGACTTGTCGGGCGGCAATGCCGACTTCCCCTTCATCCTCAGCGACTATCACCTGACCATTCACCCGGCCAAGGATGACAGCATTGATTGGGAATCGGGAGATGGCTGCGGCAGCTACATCTTGAAGAACAAGAATTTCGGTGTCTCCTGCCAGATGGAACGCAACCCGAACCACTGGCGGGATGACGTGGCCTTCTTCGACAGCATCGAGATGCTGGCGCTGGTCGACCAGAACGCGCGGACAACGGCGCTGGTCTCGGGCGATGTCGACGTGATCGACCGTCTTGACCTGAAGACCGTTGGACTGCTGGAGCGCAACCAGAACATCAAGATCAACTCGGTCGCCGGCACCCAGCATTTCACCTTCGCCATGTCGACCAATCAGGCGCCGTTCGACGATAACAACGTGCGCCAGGCGCTGAAATACGCGATCAACCGCGAAGAACTGGTTGAAAAGATCCTGTTCGGCTACGGTTCGGTCGGGAACGACGTTCCGGTTGGCCAGGGTCAGCTCTATTACAACACCGAGCTTGAGCAGAAGACCTATGATCCCGACAAGGCCAAGTGGCACCTGAAAGAAGCCGGTATGGACAGCCTGTCGGTCAGCCTGTCGGCTGCCGATGCCGCCTTTGCCGGTGCGGTCGATGCGGGCGTCCTGTTCCAGGCTTCCGCCAAGTCGGCAGGCATCAATATCGACGTCGTCCGCGAGCCGAACGATGGCTACTGGTCGGATGTCTGGATGAAGAAACCGTTCTCGGCGGTTTACTGGTCGGGCCGTCCTGTGCAGGACCAGATGTTCGCGACCGCCTATTCCTGTGGCGCTGCGTGGAACGACAGCTTCTGGTGCCACGACCGGTTCGAGGCGCTGATGGTCGAAGCCCGCGCCGAACTGGACTCGGACAAGCGCCGGGACATGTACTGGGAAATGCAGGACATCGTATCGAACCAGGGTGGCGTGATCATCCCGATGTTCGCGAATTACGTCTTCGCGACATCGACCAAGGTGAAGACCTCGGGCGATCTGGCCTCGAACTGGGACATGGATGGCGAACGCTGGGCCGAGCGCTGGTCCTTCGCCTGATCCGGGCACCATCAGTATCGGAAAAGGGCCGGGTTACCCCCGGCCCTTTTTTCGTCCGGTTATGAGCTTTCCGGGCATTGGCATGGCCGATATTGCCAAGACCCATGCACTTGACGCAGAGTTGTCAGAACCATTGGGGCAGCCCCGTGGGAACGAGCAGAAAGCCGAAGAACCGCCCCGATGACCAAGAAACGCCTGAACTTTTTCATCTTTGTGCTGCTTGTGGGCGCGACATTCGGTTTCGGCTATTGCGGTTGGACGAAGGCGCTGGCGCAGGTGTCCGATTTACCGCCGCTGGAGGTGCTTTACCGTACCCTGCTGGCCTTTACCGGCGACAGCATCTACGTGGCCGATCCCGAAGACGGCCAGGCGGGATTGAACTGGATGTTGGGCGTCGCGCGGATTACCGGGCTGGGGGCAACGATTTCCGCGCTGTTCGGACTGGCGCTGGTGTTTCTGGGCGGGGTGGCAAAGCGCTTTCGCGCCGCGCTTGCCCGTGGCCGCCATGTCATCATCGGCGCCTCGGATTTCGCGGTAGATTATGCAGCGCGGCAGGGCAAGATCACGATTTTCGACACCGAAGAAAACCTCGAGAAGCTCGATCCGCAATCGCGGGATGCGGGCGGGCTGTGGCTGCCGGACCGGATGGATGACGACACCGCGACGGGGCGTGCGATCGGGCGCGCACCACGCCAGGTCATTTTCGGCAGCCCCGACGCGATCACCAACGTGCATCGCGCCCGCCTCTGGCTGAGCGAGGTGCCCGAAAAACGGCGGCGGAACACGGAACTGACGCTTCGGGTCGAGGACAATTCGGTCGCGCGCGATCTGTCGCTTCTGTCCGGGGAATTCGGCAACGCCAAACTGATCTCGCGCGGCGAGATGGTGGCGCGGTCACTGGTCACCGGCATGGCGCCGACGCAGCTCGCGCATCTGCGCGGACAGAAACAGGTCCACATCGTTCTGATCGGGCTGGGCAAGGTCAACCTGGCCGTGGCCGAGGAATTGGTGCTGCGCTGCCATCGCCCGGGCCTCTTGCCGCTGCGCCTGACCATCCTGGACAACCGCCTTGGATGCGCGCAGGCGCGGCTTCGGGCTGAACGGCCTGACCTGCTGAACCCGGAATTCCGAAAGTTCGGGCCCCATATCGAGTTTTTCGAGATGGATGCGCTGGAATGCTGTGCCGACGGGCAGGCCGACCTGCTGATTGCCGCAGAATCCCAGACGCCCGTTACCGCCCTGGTGGTGGCCGCAGGCGAGGATGAGCGCAACGTCGCGATTGCCATTCGGCTGCGCCAGCTTCAGCTGGAAAGGCTGTGTCTCAAGGCGCCGATCTACATGCGCAGCGACAGCCTCACCTCGATCGCGCCTGAACCGGTCGAGGATCTGACCGGAGGGATCGTGGCGTTTGGCGGGCGGGTTCTGGATGCCGAAGACCTTGCCCTGGAGGACATCTACGAGGCGCAGGCCAAGGCCATTCACGACCGCTGGCGCGAGACCCTGGGGGACAAGAAAGCGCCGGAAAACGCCTGGGAAAACCTTAGCACGCGCGAGCGCAGGTCAAGCTACCGGGCCGCGCTTGCCTCGGTCGAGATGTTCTATGCGGCGGGGCTTGTGCCGCCATTCGGCATGTCGGTGGCCGGGCTGAGGGCGCATGAAACACCGGTGGACCAGATCCTTGGCGATGACGAACTGCTGCAGCCGCTCTGGCGGGCCGAACATGAACGCTGGAACGCGGAACGCCGCGCCGAAGGATATCGGGGGCGCGTCGATGGCCCACGCGATAACGAGAAAAAGCTGCATCCGCTGATCGTTCCTTGTGACGATTTGCCGGAATCCGAGCGGAACAAGGACCGCAACAACGTGCGCATGGCGCTTGAAAACGGGCGGCAGCGGTTCAGGGACGCCCGGCGCAGCCCGTGCTGGCGCGCGGTATTGCGGGTCGGGGTGATGGGCCCTCTGGCTGTGGAAGAGGCGATGCTGGACCGGCTGGAGGAACAGTTTCGCGCGGCATTTGAAGCTGATGTGCTGCCGGGCATGGGCGAACGGGAGCTGGAAATCCTCAGCCCCAATGCACCGGGTTTTGACCGGATGGCCACACAGCGCCTGCTGACGCTGTGGCACGGGCTGACCGGGCGGCAGGCGCGCGTGTTGCTGTTCAATTCGGCGCGTGTCCCGCTTGTCGACCGGATCGCCGCCGAACACCTGGCCGGCGGGCCGCTGGACCAGCGCGACCGCGCCAAGATGGCGGCAGTGCTGGACCGGCTCGGCCAGGAATCTACCGCGCTGCAGGCTGCTGCCGCCGGCCAGATACGCAGGTTGGACCTGCGCCCGCTTGCTGTTTCGGACGCGGATCTGGACAGCGACCGCGACGCCTATTTCGGCACTGTCAGGCGGGTGCAGGATCAGATCATGGGGCTGGCCGACATGATGATCTTCGAGACCAATGGCGGCAAGAGCCGCTGGACATCTGCGGCATGCGACGCGTGGAAGCATCCCCGATCCGTCAAGCTGCGCCTGTCATAGGGGGTCACGTTCGCTGACCGGCCGAACGGGCGCCGGGTGTTCGCCGCAGCCGGGCCGCAACAGGCGATAAAGGTGGATGCC
The DNA here is from genome assembly GCF_039839345.1 of Roseovarius sp. CAU 1744. Lineage (NCBI taxonomy): Bacteria > Pseudomonadati > Pseudomonadota > Alphaproteobacteria > Rhodobacterales > Roseobacteraceae > Roseovarius > Roseovarius sp. CAU 1744. The sequence continues at coordinate 94,663 of NZ_JBDOQV010000006.1, forward strand.
TAGCCCTGGCTTTGGGCTGCGGCCTCCTGATCCTTCACGCTGGGCGGTGTCCAGCCCCGTTCAGAGCGTTCGTGAAAGGCGCCTTTGCCACGCGCGCGCATCTGCGCGGACTGTTCGTCCATCAACTCGCGCGCACGCGCTAGGTAACCCTCATTCTCATGCACAGGGATATCGGGATCGTAGAGATCGGCAAGTTCGCGCATGGTGCGCTGGTTCTCGGCCACGAAGGCGCGCGCGGTACGCTCGGCTTCGAACGGGTGCATGCCCAGGGCCTCATAGGCCGAGCGGCCCGCGCGGACCGAACTGTCGAACGTGTCGCGGATAATGTCGCGGCAGCCGGCGGCCCAAAGCTCGTAGACATGACCACGGTCCATCGCACGGGCGGTGATATGAACCTGCGGATGGTTCTGGGTGACATACCGCACGAGTTCGGTCGCGCCGTGCCGGTCATCTATGGCGATAACCAGCAGAGAGGCAGAGCGTATTCCCGCAGCCTCCAGCAGGTCCGGGCGGGTTGCATCGCCAAAGAAGGCGCGGACACCGAAGGCGCGCAGCATTTCAAGTTGTTTCGACGAATGATCGAGAACCGTCGTTTCATGCCCGGCGGTCACCAGCATCCGGTTGATGACGCCGCCGAACCGGCCGTGGCCCGCGATGATGATGTGACCGGGCGCCGAAATCTCGTCGGCCTCTTGCGATTCCGCCGATTGATAGCGCGGCAGGACGACGCGGTCATAGAGAATGAACAGAAGCGGTGTCAGCATCATCGACAGCGTGACCACCAGCGTCAGCCGCGGCGTGATGTCGGGTGGCAATACCGCGTTGGCGGCGGCGAACGAGATCAGGACAAAACCGAATTCACCGGCCTGCGCCAGGCCCATCCCGAACAGCCACCCCTGTTCGTCCCGCACCCGAAAGATCCGGGCAAGCACCAACAGCACACCGGCCTTAAGGGCCATCACCCCCAATGTCAGCCCGACGATCAGTAGCGGTTCGGCAACGAGCAGGCCAAAATCGATGGCCGCCCCCACGGTCATGAAGAAAAGCCCGAGCAGCAGCCCCCGGAACGGGTCGATATCGCTTTCGAGTTCATGCCGGTACTCACTGTTGGCCAGAACGACGCCGGCAAGAAACGTGCCAAGCGCGGGTGACAGCCCCACCAGCGTCATCAAGAGCGCGATGCCGATGACGAATGTCAGGGCGGCGGCAACAAAGATCTCGCGCAGATTGGCGTGCGCGATGAACCGGAACGCCGGGCGGGTCAGGAACATGCCGCCCGCGACGACGAGTGCGATAGCCGCCAGCGTGACCAGTGCGGTCTGCCAGCCGCTGAGCCCGTCAACCAGGGACATGGCCGCGCCGTGGCCGTCATCGCCATGCCCTGCCCCGGCGCCGTGATCGCCCAGGGCAGGCAGAGCAAGCAGCGGAATGAAGGCAAGCATCGGGATGACGGCGATGTCCTGAAACAGCAGGACCGAGAAGCTTGCCTGCCCGCCGTCGCTTTTCATCAGGCCCTTTTCGTTCAGCGTCTGCAGAACGATGGCGGTCGAGGACAGTGCAAAGATCAGCCCGATGGCAACAGCGACCTGCCATTGCAATCCGAAACCGACGCCCGCAGCGGAGATCAGCGCCGTGGTCAGCCCCACCTGCAATCCGCCCAGGCCCAGAAGCCGCGCGCGCATCTCCCACAAGAGCCTGGGTTCCAGTTCCAGCCCGACGAGGAACAGCATCATGACCACGCCGAACTCGGCGAAATGCTGGATCGAGATCACGTCCACATGCAGCAGCGCAAGGATCGGACTGAGGAGGATGCCCGCGATCAGGTACCCCAGGACCGAGCCAAGGCCGAGCCGCGATGCGATGGGCACCGACACCACACCGGCGATGAGAAACAGGAAGGCCAGAAGCAGAAAATCGGTCATCGTCTCATCTTTCGATCAATGGCAGGGTGTCGTGGGTAAGGATCTCGGACCGGATGGCGCGGGGCAGATCCAGCTGGTTGTCGCGCAATGCCGCCAGCAGTCGCCTGAACCCCCGCGCATGGGGGTCGGGGTCGGCGCTCAGGGCGCCGTGCTGGACATAGGGCGCCGGGAAGTGCATCTGACACAGCCGCGCGGTCTGTTCGAACGGGGTCAGGAATGTGCGTAAGGGGAAGTGCTGATAGCCCTCCGGGCTGTACGCGGTTTGCGGTCCTCCGGCCGAAATCGCCAGCACCAGCGATTTCCCCTTCAGCCGGTCGCCGCCTTCGCCATAGGCAAAGCCATGTTCCAGAACCAGGTCGATCCACTCTTTGACCAGCGCCGGGCAGGAATACCAGAAAAGCGGGAATTGCAGCACGATGATATCATGCTTCAGCAGGCGTTCCTGTTCGGCCTCGATATCGATGATGTACCGCGGATTCTCGGCATAGAGATCGACGCTGGTTATCCCCTCGACCGATTGCGCGGCGCGCCATTGCGACATGTTGATGCGCGATGAGGCCAGTCCGGGATGCGCGAAGATATGAAGCACGTTCGCCACGGCAAGCTCCTTTCTGTTTCGTCCAGTAGGGAACATGATTTCTTGAATGACAAGCCTTGCGGGCGGCGATCTGAGTTGGGGAAACCGACCTGCGCCACGCGCAGGATCCTGTCCGCACAGGTCATCGGGGCCAAGCTGATTTTCGGGGAATGTCGGGCGACGCCGATCCTGGCTGTCAGCACGGCCGTGTCGACGGTACCGAGCGGTTTGCCGATGTCGACGCCCAGGATGATCCAACGCATCTCGGTCCCACCCTCCGGCGCGGCAAGATCGTGGCGACACCGCCCCCTATCTGGTTCCGCAGGACCGGCATTCCGCTGTAGAGAGCATTCCGAAAAACTTGCCGATGCTCGGCCACCGCCGCACGGGCCGCACGCGCAGAACCAGGATGATCATCGAGCGGCACGATGAAACGAACCGCAATCGAGGTTTTCTGCGCGCCGAAACGTTCCGGTGATCGCCCTAAGATGTCACGAATGCGCCGTGTATGCGGACAAGTGCAGTCGACATATCAGACGACCTTGACCTTGCCCGCGCCATGGCCCAGCAGATTGCCGATGTTCTTTCGAACGGGGGCGCAAGATTCCGTGCCATGTCTCGGCCTCCGAGATAACTGTCGCGATTGCGACGGCAACGCATGGGCGTCACCGCGATCTGCACCTCGTCATTTCAAGTGATTTTGTCAGTGTGACGCGGGTTTTGATTTGAAGTCCTGAAAATCCGCCACTGCGTGGCACTCCTCAGATCACCCGGGGAAGGAATGCGGCCAGGTCATGTGCCTGGCCGCCTCCTCTTCAGGCAGCCTTTTCGGCAGGTTGCCAGGCAAATTTCTGAAACGGCTTGTCAACCGGCGTGTCGGCGAGGTGGTTGGTATAGTTCGACATCACTTTCTGCGCATAGCCAAGGATCACCTCAAGAATGTTCTTCCGGGTGTAGCCCGCGTCAAGAAAGGCCTGCACCGATGCGTCATCCAGATTGCCACGGTCGCGCACGACCTTCAGTGTGAAATCCCGTAGCGCCTCAAGCCGCGCGTTGGGCAGCGGTGTCTGGTTGCGCAGCGCATCGTTGACCGCGTCATCCACGCCCGAGCTCTTTGCGATGGCCGAATGGGCGGGAACACAATAGTGGCAGGAATTCTCGACGTTGATGGCTTGCCAGACAACTGTCAGTTCGTCCTTGTCGAAGCTCGTCTTCTGAAAAAGCTCATGCGCCACCTGATAGGTTTCCAGCAGTTGCGGAGATTCGGCCATCACAGCGTGCAGGTTGGGAACCATTCCAAAGGCAGCAACGGAATTGTCCAGCAGCGGCTTGGCGGCGTCGGGGGCGGTGTCTTGGTCGTAGAGTGTGAATTCGGTCATCTCAGATCTCCTTTGTGTGGTCACGGCGCAGCTTCTGCGCCTGACATCCGGAGAAGTAAGCAATTTGAGTGATCGCTCAATACTTGATTTGAGCAATCACTCAAATGTGAACATCTTTACCGAGAACCTCACGCGACAAATCGGTAAATTGATCCTATTCTGAAGCTCATGACACGAGCACGCCCATATGACAGGGATGTGGCCCTGAACGCCGCGATGCAGCTTTTTTGGCGAAAAGGCTATCACGCCACCTCGCTGAAGGATCTCGAAGCGGCGCTCAAGATGAAGCCGGGAAGCATCTATGCGGCCTTCCAGAGCAAGGAGGCACTGTATCTGGCCTCGCTCGAGCGCTATTACCATAGCACCTGCGAAAGCCTTCAGACCAAGATTGCAGAAGCGGGATCACCGCTGGCCGGGCTGGCCGAATTTCTGCGCGGCTTTGGTATGGCCCGCGAAAACCCGAATGACTACAATGTCTGCATGGTCGTGAAGTCGATGATCGATGCCACCGCCGAAGACGCAAAGATCGGGGAAATAGCCAGGGAATACCTGGACCTGATGTCCGACGAATTCGCCGCGATTTTCCAGCAAGCACAGGATCTGGGGGAACTGGATTCGGATGCCGATATTTCCTATCTGGCCCGCAGATACCAGATGAACCTGACGGCGCTGCGTTTCGAGGCACAGCGCGGCGGCACGGATGCGACACTGGCGAAACTGGCAGAGGAAATGGCCCACGACGTGGAAAAGCTGCGTGTCGCCTGATCGGATCCGTTGCGGCGCTGTCGTCTTTTTTACCCCGGCGGCCGCTCAGGTGTGATCCGACACCTGAGCTTTCAGAAAGCTCACGTTCACGGCGAGGCCGGGCAACAGCCATTGAAAGAGCTGCACAACCGACAGAACCTCGCCACTAACAGCGTCCTGTTCAGCCGCCTCGCGCAGGGCCTCCGGCGTCAGTCCCGTTGCATTGGGCAGATCCCGGGCCAGATCCACGCAGCGCTGGTGTACGGCAGTGACCGCGCCTTCGTAGCGCGGATCAGCAATCGCAGGGCGCAGCTCTTGCCAGGCCAGCGCGAAATAGCTGGGCCAGCGCGCCAGCGCCCGGTAGTCGGTGTTGACGAAGGGAAGGCCCAGCACCTTCTTTATGTCGCCATAGACAGCGCCAAGCGTCGGGTCCGCGTGATGTTCCTCCATCAAGACCGGTCTCGACGGTGGTTGAACCGGCGCGGAAACCGAGCCAACCTGCCCCTCACCCGTCCAGTGATGCCCTTCGAGCAGCAAGCGCGCGAGCGCGGCCATCAGCAGATAGGGCATGTTGCCGCCGTCGAAGATTTCGACACAGTCGTTGATTTCCGCCAGATTCTGCGATGTGTACCCCAGGGCCCCGAGCCTTGGTACGATCGTGGTCGGGCCAAGTTCATTCGCCTGCGCTTCGGCGGTCTGGCGCAGGACGGCGCAGGCGTCGCCGAATGCCGACGACAGGGCGATCGGCTCCAATGCGGACCACAGGCGTTGGTAAAATTTGGGGTATTGGGCGAAGGACATCGCCACAACCCCCATCCATGGCACGCCAAGCCCCACCTTGGTCTCTTCGTAAACCCGCAAAAGCGCGCCCTCGGCCATGACCTCGGGCACAGGGTTGATTGCGGGAATCGGGTCCGGCTTGAAGCGAGGCAGCACCTTATTCGGCATCAGTGAAATCCTGCGGCAGGCTTTCGCTCCACTTGCGCAATTCGTCGAGGAAATGCAGCGCCGAACACCCGAAAGGGGTGATCGAATACTGGACGGATACCGGAGAGGTTTCGAGCACTTCGCGCCTGACCAGACCCTGGCATTCCAACTGGCGCAGGCGTTCGGTGATCATCTTCTTGCTGGCCCCGGCGATCATCCGTGACAAGTCATTGAAACGAACGGGTTCGTCTTTCAGGTGCCACAGGATGGACCCCGTCCATTTGCCGCCGATGATCCGCATCCCGCGCTCGATCGCGCAGGGTTCGTCACAGGCCTCAACGGCGTTCCGGCGTCCCTTGTTATCTTCTTTCACATGCGCGCGCACAGGTGCCTCCAATTAGGTTACCAAAAGTTAACTGGTTGCTTTTTGTTTTCACCATCATCATCTAGGGACCGAAGCAGCGGCATGTCAAGCCGTACTGCGGCAAAGCAAGGAAGCGACCATGAGCAAAATACTGATCCTTAACGGCCATCAGCCATACCCCTTCTCCGAAGGAAGTTTGAACGCGGCATTTGCAGCACATGCACAGAAGCTGCTGGAAGACGCGGGAAACGAGGTACGTGTCACCAAAGTGACCGAAGGGTACGACGTCGAGCAGGAAGTCGCCAACCATATCTGGGCCGACACGGTGATCATGCAGTTCCCGATCAACTGGATGGGCGTGCCCTGGTCGTTCAAGAAATACATGGACGAGGTCTATACCGCGGGCATGGATGGGCGCCTGTGCGCCGGTGACGGCCGTTCGACCGACGCGCCGAAGGCCAATTACGGCATGGGCGGCACGCTGAATGACACGACCTACATGCTGTCGGTGACGTTCAACGCGCCGAAGGAAGCGTTCAACAACCCCGATGAACCGTTCTTTCAGGGCGCCAGCGTCGACGACCTGCTGTTGCCCGTCCACCTGAATGCGCGTTTTTTCGCCATGACGGCGCTGCCGACCTTTGCGGCCTTCGATGTGATGAAGAACCCCGAGATAGAAAGTGACCTCGCCCGGTTCGAAGCGCATCTGAAGGATGTTTTCACGCCAACCGCCACAGCGGCTGCGGCCTGAACGCCCCGGTCGGGCTGTGCCTGCCAGAAAGCCTGGCACAGCCCGACCGGCCATATCGACGCGCAGTCAACAAGGAACACCTGGAATGCCACAGCCTGATATCCACCTCTATACCGCGGCCACGATGAACGGCTACAAGTCGGTCATTTTTCTGGAAGAGGCCGGCGTGCCCTATGACCTGACCTTTGTCGATTTCGCGAAAAAGGAACAGCACGCGCCGGCCTACCTGAAGCTTAATCCAAACGGCAAGATCCCCACCATCGTGGACCGGTCGGAAGATCGGGCAATCTTCGAATCCGGCGCCATCCTGTGGCACCTGGCCGAGAAATACGGAAAGTTCCTGCCCACCGACCCGGTCGCACGGTCCGAAGTTCTGCAATGGCTGTTTTTTCAGGTCGGCCATGTGGGGCCGATAATGGGCCAGGCGATGTATTTCCAGCGTATCGCCGCCCCCAACGGCCATGAGGAGCCGTTTTCGATCAATCGTTACGTGACTGAAAGCCGCCGCTTGCTGGAGGTGCTTGATAAACGCCTCGAGGGGCGGGACTGGATCGCCGCCGCGCAGTACACCATCGCCGACATGGCGACATACCCGTGGGCACGCGCCTTTATCTGGGCTAAGGTTTCCGTCGACGGGCTGCCTAACCTTCAGGCATGGTTCGACCGCATCGACGCGCGCCCGGCGGTGCAGAAGGCGCTGACGATTCCAAAGGCGCAGCCGGCCTTCTGGGGGCACGCGGACGAAACCGAGTTCCTCAGGGAAAACGCGGCGCGGTTCGCGTCAGACGTGAAAGGATGAAAAAGTGAGCGAGAAAGAAAACCCGATCCGCGTTGACATCGTCTCGGACGTGGTCTGCCCGTGGTGCGCGATCGGCTATTACCAGCTGGCAAAGGCGGCCACCGAAACCGGTATCGAGATCGAAGTTCACTGGCACCCGTTCGAGCTGAACCCGCAGATGGCGCCCGAGGGCGAAAACCTGCGTGAACACCTGGCTGCCAAGTACGGCACCACGCCCGAGGGCTCTCGCCAGGCACGTGAGCGCCTGACCGCTCTGGGCGACGCGCTTGGTTTTGCCTTCAACTACGCCGATGACATGCGGATGTACAACACCTTCAGCGCCCATCAGCTGATCGACTGGGCCGAGGAACAGGGCAAGGGGCACGAGATGAAACTCGCGCTCTTCGCCGCGTTTTTCACGCGTCGTGAAAACGTCGCGGACCTGCAGGCGCTGGCGGATGTGGCCGAGGGTATCGGGCTTGACCGCAAGTCGGCGCTTGCGATGCTGGAAAGCGGTCAGCGCGTCGATACCGTGCGCGAGAAAGAAAGGTTCTGGACCTCGCGCGGGATCACCGGAGTTCCGGCAATGATCTTCGACCGGCAGCATCTGGTGACCGGCGCGCAGGGCGAGGATAACTACGCCCGTATCCTTGAACATCTCAAATCGGCGCAGGCGGCATGACGGACGCCCCCGAGATTCACCGCGAAGAAAACGACAGCAAGGGCCGCTACTGGCTGCAGATCGACGGGCACGAGGCCGAGCTGACCTATTCCCGGCTTGGCGGCGCGGCCATCATCATCGACCATACAGGCGTTCCGGACGCCCTTCGCGGACGTCACGCAGGCCACGCACTGGTGGCCCGCGCGGTCGAGGATGCCCGCAAGGAAGGCCGCAAGATCGTGCCACTTTGCCCCTTTGCCAAGGCTCAGATCGCGCGTCATGCCGAGTGGCAGGATGTATTGCAATGAACCGTGTCCGCCCGGGTAAGGCGACCGTGGGCCACCCGGTTTCAACACGCGCATTGGGCTGCCGGCGAGGTTCGCAAATGCCCGGCGCAAGGCATGCGCGCCGAAACTGCCTCTGACGCAAAAAATTTCTCCCGAGGGTCTTGCGGCGGCACGTGCGAAGACTTAGAAACATACCAGATGGTATCTTTCAGCGGAGTGCCCCTCATGCCCCAGCTTGTCGCCTACGGATTTCTCGGCCTTGCCATCCTCAGCGAAGTCACGGGATCAACGCTCTTGCAAAAGAGCGAACAGTTTTCGAAGCTTTGGCCGACGCTCGGCATGGCGGTATGTTTTGTCATTTCCCTGTTCTTCCTGTCGCAGGCGCTCAAGGTCATTCCGCTGGGGGTGGCCTATGCCTTGTGGGGCGGGCTGGGGATTGTGCTGACCGCTATCATCAGCGTTGTCATCTTTCGCTTCACGCTCGATTGGGCGGCGATCCTGGGGATCACGATGATCGTCGGCGGCGTGATCGTACTGAACGGCTTTTCGCAGGTCGCGGCCCACTGAAATGGGCACGGCCCACCACCGCCGCAAACGCCCGGCCGAGATCCGCCGCGCCCTGCTTGACAACGCCATGCAGATCGCCGTCGATCAGGGTCTGGGCGCGGTCACCGTGCAGGCGGTGGCCGCGGCGAGCGGGGTCACAAAGGGCGGTTTGTTGCATCACTTCCCGTCGAAACAGGCGTTGATCGACGCGGTGTTCTTAGACCTGCTTGACCGGTTCTCCGAGGATCTCGAGGAACGCATGCGGGACGATCCGGTTGCCCCGGGGCGGATGACACGGGCCTATCTTTCGTCCGTCCTTGATCTTGGCGCGGATGGCGGCCCGACAGCGGCGTTGTCGATCCTGATGCTGGCCGATGCGCCGCTGCGTCAACGATGGGCCGACTGGACCGAGGCACTGGTCTCGCGCCATCGCGCCACAGATGACAGCGTGGATCTGACGCTGGTGCGGCTGGCCGCCGACGGTATCTGGTTATCGGATCTAGGAGCGGTGCCCGTGCCGCAGCGGGAAAAGTTACTGGCGCGGCTTCAATCAATGGCAAGCGGCACGCACGAAGGCGGCTGACCGATCCCAGCCTTTGGCCGGTCCCACCCCTTGAACAAGAAAAAGCGGCGCCCGTTTGTGCAGGTGCCGCCTCTTTCCAATGTCACATTGGCGCCATTCAGCCCGGACAGGCAGCGCCGGATTCGACCCAGTGTTCGGCCAGTTCGGCAAACACCTCCCAGGTGCCCGGCGCGGCCTCGCGCCCTGGTCCCGGATTCCACGCCCAGCCGACAAGACTGTCATCCCCCATGTGATGGGCCACTTCCTGCAGGCTACGGCCACCATTGCGTTCGGGGTCTTTCAGCTGGGCGCAGATTTCGATCGTGCTCAACCCGATCCAGCCCATGCTTTGCGGCGCAAGCTGCCAATGCCCGTTGCCCGGCACCGAACCGCTCTCGCCGAGGAATTCGACGTTTTCGGCACTGTGGCAGGTGGTGCATCGCATCGCCACGACACCAAAATTATCCTCGGTCCGCTTGACCGGCGGTGAATGCGGCCTTTGCGTGTCGCCCTGCAGCGGCCCGCCGGTCACCGGATGACAGTTCATGCAGCGCGGATGGGTTATGACTTTGGCCATCTCGTCGAACAACGCCGCCGAGCGGGCGGATTCCGGCTCGATGCTTGCGAAGCTTTCGGCTGTTTTCAGCCCGTTCACCTCTTCTGCATTGGCGGACAAGGTGTTGGTCAGCACAACGGCCAGGGTGATCGCGCCTGTCAGGATGCCCGTGTGTTTGTAGAACTTCATATTCTCGATCTCCTTCTAGACGCGCACCAGCGGCAGCCGACGCACCGGCGTGCCCGTCAGGACACGCCAGGCGTTGCTGACGGCGGGGGCGATGGGCGGGGTGCCGGCTTCGCCGATGCCGCCGGGATTGTGGGTGTTCACCGCAAGCTCGATCTCGACCTCGGGCATTTCGTTGATCCGCAGCAGGCGGTAACTGTCAAAGTTCTCCTGCGCGATGCGGCCATCCTCGGCAAAGGTGATCTCGTTGAACAGCGCCGCACTCAGGCCGAACCCAAGCCCACCTTCGATCTGGGCCTTGACCACGTCCGGGTTGACCGCGATGCCGACATCGGCAGCAACCCAGACCTTGTGCACGCGGGGTTCGCCACTCAGCTCGGACACCTCGGCGATATAGGCAAAATGAGACTCGTAGCTGGGATGCAGCGCAACGCCGTAAGCCTTGCCATCCGTCCCGTTCACCCCCTGCCAGTTCGCCATCTCGGCCACGCGTTCCAGCACCCGGCGATCCCGCGGGGACTTGTCGCCCAACAACTCCAGGCGCCCTTCGACCGGGTCCTTGCCCTGGCCCTGCAGCACCTCGTCCAGGAACACCTCGTTGGCGAAGGCCGTGTGCGAATGACCGACCGATCGCCACCACAGATGCGGCACCTTGCTGTCGGTATGCACCCAGCGGGCCTCGAAGGCGCCGAAATCGTAGGGTTTGTGAATCGCTCCCTCGACCGAGAACGGGTCGACACCGTTCTGGATGATGGCCTCAAAGGCCGATCCGCCCATGATGCTTTCAGTCGCGAACGTGTTTTCCCAGCCGATGATACGGCCAGTTTCGTCCAGCGCAGCACGGTGGCGATGCACGACCTGCGGACGGTAATACCCACTCTGGATATCATCGCTGCGGGTCCAGACCAGCTTGTAGGTACCTTTGCCACCCGCCTTGGCCACTTGTGCCAGCTCCTGCGCGAATTGCCCGTCGTATTGCGCACGTCGGCCAAAGCTGCCGCCGGCCAGCAAGGTATTGATCGCCACGTTTTCCAGCGGGATGCCGAGGATGTCGGATGTGACCATCTGGTCGACGCTTTGCATCTGGCTGCCCATCCAGATCTCAGCCCCGTCTCCGCGGTGCTCGATCACGCCGTCCAACGCTTCGAGCGGTGCGTGCGCCAGGAATGGCAGGCGGTATTCGGCTTCGATCACCTGGGTCGGGTTTTCGAACGCGCCACTCAGATCGCCATAGGTCTCGGCCACGACGCCTTCACCGTCGCGCGCGGCAGCGGCGACCTCTTCCAACTGCGCTTCAGCCGACCGGGTTTCGGCCTCGCTCAGATCCCAGTCGATCTCAAGCGCATCGCGCCCCTTGAGGGCGGAATAGGTGTTTTTTGCATAGACCGCGACGCCGGTCGGGATCTGCGCGACCTTTTCCACACCATCGACCGCCAGGGCCGCCGTGGCGTCGACCGACGCGACCTTGCCGCCGATCCAGGGCGAGTGGGCCACGACGACGGTCAGCATGCCCTCGCGGTAGACGTCCAGCGTGAACTGGGCCTCGCCGGTGGTCTTGATCGCGCTGTCGAGGCGGCGCACCTCTTCCTTGCCGATCAGGACGAAATCGGCCGGGTCTTTCAACGTGGGCTCGGTGGGCGGCGTGCTTTCGCTGGCCGCGGCGACCAGTTCGCCGAATTGCGCGGTCTTGCCGCTATTGGCGTGGCTGATCACACCGTTGGCAACGGTGAGCTCCTCCGCTGAAACGCCCCATTCACGGGCGGCCGCATCAACCAGCATCGCGCGGGCGGCGGCACCGGCCTGGCGCATCTGGGTAAAGGCGTTGCGAACCGAGGTCGACGCGCCGGTGCCCTGAATGCCGAAGGCGAAGTTCTGATAGGTTGCCGTGTCGGCGGGCGCGTGCTCGGCGCGCATCTGCGACCAGTCGGCATCCAGTTCCTCGGCGACCAGTGTGGCGAACCCGGTGAACGGGCCCTGACCGAATTCGATGTGTTTGACGATCACGGTCACGGTGTTGTCTTCGCCGATACGGACAAAGGCATTGAGGTCAACGGGACCGGTTGCAGCTGTTGTGGCCATCCTGTTGCCCATGGGCAGGTGCGCTCCGATGATCAGCGCGGCACCACCGGCAAGAAAACCACGGCGGGAGGGAGAGAATGCGGTCATGGGTCAGCCCTCCAACATCTTGGCAGCTTCGTGGATCGCTTTGCGAATACGCACATAGGTGGCGCAGCGGCAGGCGTTGCCGGCCATCGCATAGTCGATATCCTCATCGGTCGGATTGGGGATCTCGGTCAGCAGCGTGGCGGCGGCAATGATCTGGCCGGACTGGCAGTAGCCGCATTGCGGCACGTCCAGGTCGACCCACGCCTTGCGCACGGCGTCCGCCTCGGGGCCCTCCAACGCCTCGATGGTCTGAACATCCGATCCCTCCAGCGCCTCAACAGGTGTCACGCAGGACCGCACAGGCATACCATCGACCATCACCGTGCAGGCACCACATTGCGCAATGCCGCAGCCGAACTTGGTGCCTGTCAGGCGCAATTCGTCTCGCAGCGCCCAGAGAAGCGGCGTATCGCCGGGCACGTCAAGCGCGACCTCTTTGCCGTTTACTGTCAATTCTGTCATCAATCTTTCCTCTTTTCGGGTTGGCCGGCTGAATGCACGTCGCGACGCCGTGGAAATGCCGTTCATCGCTACGGCGACCAGATCACGCTGAGATTTGAACGATAAGGTTACGAAACTCAACCGGTTTACTTTTAGTAACCTACAAATTTTACTTCACTTTCACATTTCACCGGCAAACGTGCATAAAATTGCGTGAAACACCGCCAATTCGAGCGTTGAGTGCCACGTTTGCCGCCAGCGCCCGGCTTGCCGCCTGTTCTGAAAGTTTCGATTGCACGAAAATTTCTCCCTCAGCTTGCCAGTTCCACGGATGCGTCCCTGAGCGTTAAGTCGTGAAGTTCGAGCGCATCACCGTTCAGGCGAACGGCCTGCTTGCGCCGCCAGTCGCCCATCTCTTCGGGGAAGTCGCTGCGCATATGCGTACCGCGCGATTCCCGGCGCCGGCTCATCGCCAGGCACATCGCCTCGGACAGGCGGGCCACCCGCGCCAGACGCCGCGCTTCGGCGAAACCGCCCAGATCGGCCCAGCCGAGCGCCGCGATCTCTGCCTGCAGCGCGCGCAGCTTTTCCAACGTGTCATCCAGAAGCGCCGCGTTTCGCGCAGGGCCAAGACCGCTTTGGGTCAACTGACGCACCCGCGCCAGCAGATCGGCAACCGATCCGCCGTTTCCGTTGCGACGGATGGCTGGCGGATTGCCGGTGTCACGCGCCATGTTCGAACGCGGCTGCAGGTTTGCGGCGGCGTGACGACCGGCGATGGCGCCAAAGGTCATCGCCTCGACCAGCGCCGTGCCGCCGTGACGGTTGGCGCCATGAACACCGCCGGCGACCTCACCCACGGCATATACGCCGGGAATGGTGGTCTGACCGTCCGCATCGACCCGCACGCCACCGATCGTGTAATGTGACGACGGGGAAATCCGCACCGGCCGCGAACGGTAATCGGGCACGTGTTTCGACAGGAATGTCGCGGTCAGAGAATCCGGCGCCCATTCCTGATCAGTGGTGTCGCGGAAATCAATAAAGACCTCGCGCCCGCTGATGATTTCCGACTGGATGATGAAGCTGAGGAAATCCCAGTTGTGCAACGCAGCAAGCGCGGATTGACCCGGCCCCATATGTTTGAGGATCAGGTCTTCATCATCCGAGTTCACCAGCTTCGCCGTCGATGGATAGTCAGGATAGAGGAAGATCGCCGGCGCGCCTTCTTCGTTCACGGCAAGCGGGTAGAACTGGATGAATTCCATATCGACCAGCTCGGCCCCGGCCTCCAGCGCCATCGACTGCCCATCGCCCAGCAGGTTCTGCGGCGTGTCGGTGAATTCGTAGACGCCCTGCATCCCCCCGGTGGCCAGTATCACCGCGCGCGCCGCAATCCAGACCGGCTCGCCGTCGATATCGGCCCAGACGCTCGGGCCATCGCGATGCAGCGAAAGCGCAGACCCCCTGATCCGCCGCACGGTGCTGGCCTTGACCGCCTTGCGCAACTGCGAAAACAGCGCCGTGCCGTGGGTCGAGGAGAACTCCATCATCAGCCCGGTCATGTCTTCGGCGCCATCCGCGCCGTAGGTGTCCTCGAGGATGTCCTTACCGCGCATTCCCGTTGACCGCCGCACCCGAAAACCCCGCGGCGCGCGATCGACCGGGATGTCGTATTTGGCGATGATCGCGCCCATCTCCGCGGGGGCGTCATCGACCAGCCGGCGAAGCAACGCGGTATCGCATAACCCCTTGCCGGTGACTTCCGACATCGCGTCGAACACGTCATCCTGGGGAAAGCCGTCATGGGCCGCATAGGTGAGAAAACCGGTCGAGATCGCCGTCGAGGAAGCCTGCCCGTTAAAGAGCAGGACAACGTCGGCCCCCGCCTCGTTTGCCGCAAGGGCGGCGACCTGGCCGGCGCTGCCCTCTCCAATGACAAGAATGTCGGTTTCGATGATGTTGGTCACGTTCGACTCCTCAGCTCTTTCCCAACACGTTAAGGCGATGGCGCTGCGGAAAGATCAGAAGCCGGGTTTTTTGCCCGAATTTTAATTCGTTTTGTTTCAGCTGGTTAACAAGACCGCAGAAAACTTGCGTCGCGAAATGGTATCAGATTTGATATCTATAGGGTCAGATTTGATACGATGTCCATCCCCGGAAGAAGGTGCTGGAGCAAATGGAATCACTGACCGGCGAAGATGTTCTTGAGACCCTCCCCTTTGGCGTCCTTCGCGTAGAGGACGACCGGATTTCATACGCAAGCCGGATGTTGCGCAGCCTCTTCGACGGCGCGCTCAGTACCCTGCCGAAGCTGATCGAGGCCTACCCGGAGCTGGACGATCTGCACAAGCTCGACGGCGCCGGCAAATCACCTGTCTGGCTGAATGTTAACGCCACGATCTTCTGCGTCACCAGCCAGCGCCGGGAGATCTTTACCGAATACTATTTCCTGCCCAGTTGGTTCGTTTCAGGTACCGACACCGGCCTGGAAGCGCTGCAGAACCACTATGATGATTTCGTCGAGATCTTCGAGAATTGCTTTGACGGCATTTATGTCGCGGATGGGGCGGGCCGCACCCTGTGGCTGAATGCCGGTTTCGAACGCTGCTACGGGCTGAGCGCACGAAACTTCCTGGGTCGCAATGCCAGCAAGCTTGAGCGCGAAGGCTATGTGGAACCGCTGATTACCTGGAAAATCATCTCGACCAAGAAGCGCCAGACGGCCCTTCAGACCACGAAATCCGGCCGCAAGGTGCTTGCCACGGGCATTCCGTTATTCGCGCAGGACGGGTCCGTCCGGCGTGTCATCATCAACTCGCGCGACACCACCGAACTGATCGAGATGCAGGACAAACTGAACGCTGCAGAGCGCGAGATACAGAATTATGAACGCGAGCTACGGCAAATCCGCGAAAGGGCCGCGCAGGACGGCGAGCTGATTTGGTCAAGCGACACGATGCAGGAGGTCGTGCGCCTGGCCATGCGCATCGCCGGAACCGATGCCGCGACGTTGATCACCGGGCCCACCGGTGCCGGAAAGCGCAAACTGGCAGACCTGGTATTTCGCTACAGCAAGCGCAGCAAGAAAAGGGTGCTGCGCGTCGGGTTCGGGAACCTGCCCGAGAGCGCGCTCGACGCGGAACTGTTCGGCCGGGCCGATAGCCCGCCGGGTCGGCGCGACGATGGCTTGCTGGCGCGCGCTTCCGGCGGCACCCTGGTGCTGGAACGTATCGACCTGATGCCACCGCTGATCCAGGAAAAGCTGTCCAGCTGGATCCGCAACGAGGAGACGCGGCGCCGGCACAAGGGGCCGGATCTGCGTTTGATCTCGACAAGCCGCACCGACCTCGGGGTCTTGGTAACCCAAGGGAAATTCCGCGAGGATCTGTTCTTTCGGCTCGGCATTGCCCAGATCGATATCCCGCCGCTGAATGGCCGGGTCGCCGATATTGCCAGCCTGGCAAAGCATTTCCTGGATGCGTTCAACACCCGATACGGCGCGCAGAAAACCTTTGAGCGGGCAGCCATAAACCGCCTGTCCCGATGGCCGTGGCATGGCAATGTCCGGGAATTGCGCGCGATCGTCGAAAGGTTGGTGGTGACCGAGACCAGCACGCGCCTCAACGCCAGCCATGTCGACTCCGCCCTCAACAGCTCTGTCACCCTGAACGCAGGGCCAGGTCAAATGCCCAAGGGAGCATCGGCAGAGAACATCCGCCAACAGGTCCAGAGCTATGAGGCCGCCTTGCTGAAAGAGGCGGTGGCGAAAGCGGGCAGCATCCAGAAAGCATCGGTAGCAACCGGAATCAGCGTATCCACGATCAAGCGCAAACTGGCGTGGTTGCGGCGACAGGCAAACGCGGCGTGACACCAACCGGGAAAAGCCGGTCTCGATTCAATGAATGCCCTTCTCGGCCGTCGGCCGGTCAGCTGTGCTGGTCCTGCTTTGCCAGGCTGACCCTGCTGCTGGTGAAACCACCGACCGCCGCCGCGACGATATCCTCGAATCTCGCCACAACGGCATCCGTCGCGCCCTTGCCGTACATCCCCAGTATGGCCGACGAGGATATGGCCAGATACTGGATTGCCCCGATCATCTGAAACACCCATGCGCGCACCTCGTCGACAGGCGCGGCCTGCCCGCGGGGCGTGCGCCGCGCCAGTTCCACAAGCTTGTCGAGATAGGGTTTCATCGGCCAGGTCCGCGCGTCTTCGTGGCTGTCCAGAAGCGCCCGGACCACCAGCCGCGCATCATCCGGCTGTGACAGGACGGAAGTCCGGAAGCGTGTGAAATAAGCCAGAAGATGGTCGGCCGGGGCGGGCCTCTCGGCAGCGTCAATCTCGGCGCATTGGCGCATTGCCAGGTCCGTCAGCACCTCGGCATAAAGCCTTTCCTTGGTACCGAAGAAGTGCAGCAAGGCCTGCTTGGTAACCCCCGCCTCTTGCGCAACTGCCGCCAGGCTTGTGCCGTGATACCCCGCTGCCGAGAATTTTTTCGCGGCGATGGCGATATAGGCCGCGCGCGGTTCGTCTTTGCTTGTCATTCGGGCACTCGCTTTTTTGACGTTGCGTAGCATAGTCTTGACGACTTACCAATCGGTAAGTTACTTACCAATCGGTAAGCATATCGGGAGGACAGCATGGACCGGCAAACCGAAATCACGCTCATCAAGGAAATCATCGGATTGGCACAGCAGAAATCCGCGTTTCTCGATGACACGATCGCGCATTCGCCGATCTCGCGCTATTCAAGCCCGGAAAGGTTTGAACGCGAACGCGCAATGCTGTTCCGGCGCAAGCCCGTCATCGCGGCCCAGAGTTCCGAACTGGAGGGTCCGCGATCCTTCGTGACGCGGGATTACCTGGGGTTGCCGCTGCTGCTGACACGGGACGATGAGGGCAAGGTCAGTGCATTCCTGAATGTCTGCCGTCACCGGGGCGCCAGACTGGAGCGCGAGAAAGCGGGCTGCAAACGCGTCTTTACCTGCCCCTACCACGCCTGGAGCTGGACCAATCACGGCGAACTGCGGGCCGTTCCGCAAGAGGCGCAGGGGTTCCCCGACCTGCCCCGCGCCGAGCGTGGATTACGCCGCCTGCCCTGTACCGAGGCGCATGGCTTTGTCTGGATCATCGCCAATCCGGATGCCGCCGAGATACCCGATATTGACGCGTGGCTGGGTGGTCTCGCCGGTGATTTCGACTGGATCGGCCTGGCAGATCACCGTATCGCGGCCATCGAAGAGGTCCATGTCGCCGCGAACTGGAAAGTGCTGGTCGAAGGCGGTCTTGAGGCCTATCACTTCCGTGTCGCGCACAAGAATACCATTGGCCCCTACTTCCCTGACAACCTGTCCACCTACACGATGTTCGGGCCGCATCTGCGCGCGATCCTGCCGCGAAACGCCATGCCGGATCTTCGCGACACGCCCGAGGAGAACTGGCAGATTCGACGGGATGCAAACATTCTCTATGCGCTGACACCGACGACGCAGATGCTGGTTCAGCAGGATCACGTCATGTGGTTCCACTTCGAGCCCCTGTCCGAGGCAGCGACCCATGTCCGCATGGCGACGCTGGTGCCACGCTCCGCGCCCCAAACCGAAGAGATGCAGGCGCATTGGGAAAAGAACCAGAAAATCACCGTGACCGCGCTGATGGAGGATTTCGAACTGGGTGAGGAGATACAGGCGGGCTTTGCCTCGCGCGGCAATCCCAGCCACCTCTTCGGCCGTTTCGAAGGCGCGCTGAACCGGTTCAACATTGCGGTCGAGGAGATAATCGCCAACTAACCGGTACAAGATCCGGCCACGGCCGCCGGGTCAGTACTCTGCCCGCATCACGCCGCTGATGAGATTCTCGGCATAAAGGCGCCGCATGAAATCGGCGCCATCCCCCACAGGTCGCAAGCCTTCGATCAGGGCAGCCAGCCTGGCTTCCTTCTTTCTGTGCAGATCTTCGGCCTCGGCAACGCTCACGGCTTCGAAATTCAGCGTTGTGCCAGCCCTGGCACGGGCCAGGCGTGACAGGTCCGCCGACGCGATGGTGGCGATTTTCGGATAACCGCCGGTGGTTTGCCGGTCTGCCAGCAGAATGATCGGCAAGCCGTGGCCCGGCACCTGGATCGAACCGGTGACGACACCGTCGGACGGGATGTTGAAACCTGACCGGTGTTCGATCGTCGCCCCCTCCAGCCGCATCCCCATCCGGTCATTCTGCGGGCTGACCGTGTAGGTGGCTGAAAGGAATGTCTCGATCCCGGTTGCGGAAAAGTAGTCGGCCTGCGGCCCCAGCACCACACGCACCGGCCCGTCATCGCCATCCATTGCGCCTTGGGCCAGTTCAAGATCGGCGCCCGCCGGCGCGGCATCCCGCGCCAGGGGCAGCATATCCCCGTCGCGCAGCGCCCGGCCCTCGAACCCGCCAAGTGCCGCCGGCGCGTAGGTCGCGCAGCTTCCGAAATGATGCCGTGCCTCGAATCCGCCAGCCACCGCAAGATAGGCCGTGGCGGTATCGCGCAGCGCGCCGATCCCGAAGGTCGCGCCCCGCGGCAGGGTAACGCTGCGGCCTGCCGGGACAGTGCTCAGATCTGCGCCGCTGACGTCCAGCGCATCATCCGTCCCGGTCAGGGCCACCCGGACGCTTTCCGCCTCGACGCGAAAGGACGGGCCGAAGCCGCGAAGCTCGAGCGCGCCTGTGCCGGGCGTGTTGCCCACCAGCGCGTTCGCCAACCTCAGCGAAAACCCGTCCATCGCACCGGATACCGGCACGCCAAGCGCCTGCGCCCCGTAGCGCCCCAGATCCTGCAGCGAGGTATGGATCCCGGCACGTATCACCGTCAGCGCCGCGGTCATGGTGAGCGCCCCGTCTCGGGGGTGAGCCGATAGCGCTCTCGCTGGTCATAGAGCCGCTGGAATTCGTTCTTCGAGATCGGCTCGAACACGACCTCGTCACCCGGTTGCAGAAGGGTTGGAAATTCGTCATCCGGCCGAAAGAGCGGCAGCGGCGTGCAGCCGACGACATACCAGCCCGTGGGATTTTCCACCGGATAGACCACCGTTCTGGCGGTGGCCGTCAGAACAGACCCGGCGCGGACCTTGCCGACCGGGTTCTGCCGCCGGGGGATCGACAGCGCCTCGGGCAGATCCCCCAGGTAAGGTTGGCCCGGGACAAAGCCGAGCATATAGACGCTCTGTACCGTCCCGGTGAGCGCGTCCAGGATTTCCGCCGTCGAAAGACCTGTCTGACGCGCGACCTCCTGGAGGTCGGGCGCAAAACCGTCCTGGTCGAAACATACGGGCAGGCGCCAGCGGTCCGGTTCGCGAAGGCCGCCGCCGTCCAGATCGCCGGACAGCCGCCCGATGCCATCCACAAGTTCTGCCTGCGAGGTCCGGCCCGGATCGTAATGCACGGTCAGGGAGCGAAAGGTGGGCACAGTTTCGATCACGCCGCGAAGGGGTTTTTCGGCCAGCAGCCGATGCAGCTGAAGCGCGCGGGCATTCGTGGCGCGGGGGCTGTCGCCCTCGAATTGCACCGTCAACCCCGTGTCGCCAGCGGGCAGGTAGCTTATGTTCACTTGCGTCATTTGCTCATTGCCTGGGATGCTGGGGTCAGTCGGCCCTGCCCTTTCAGCGCAACGTCTTGTGCATGGGAACAATCCCGATTCCGGCGCCTTCCAGCTGGTCGCGCAGGCTGCGCGCGATATCCACCGCCGCCGGGCTGTCCCCATGAACACAGATCGTATCGATCGGCATCTCGATGCGCTTGCCCGACAGGCTTTCGATTGCGCTCTGCTCGATGAACTTCAGGATGCGCGGACCCGCCACCGCCGGATCGTCGATCATCGCGCCCTCAACCCCGCGCGGCACCAGCATGGCGTTGTCGTCATAGGCACGATCGGCGAAAATCTCGCGCGCCATGCGCAGGCCAAGCCGCTCGCCGGCCTTTTCCAGTTCGCTTTTCGGCAGCACGACAAACAGCAGATCGGGGGCAACCGCCTTGACCGCCCGCGCGGCGGCCATGGCGAGGTCTTGATCGACACAGGCCATGTTTCCCAGGGCGCCGTGGATCTTGTAATGGGTCACCTCGGTGCCGGTCGCCGCCGCCATGCCCTGGATGGCGCCAACCTGATAGATCAGCATCTTTTCGATTTCCGAGGGATCGCCCACCCTGATTTGCCGCCGGCCGAACCCCCAGAGATCGTTGAAACCGGGATGGGCGCCGATGCCAACACCGCCGTCGCGGGCCAGTTCAAGCGTGCGGTGCATCACCAGAGGGTCGCCGCCATGAAACCCGCAGGCCACGTTGGCCGAGGTGATGATCCGCAGCATGTCCGCGTCATTGCCGATCGTGTAGGCGCCAAAGCTTTCGCCCAGGTCCGAGTTGAGATCGATAACCGCCATGTCAATTCCTTTCAGATACGGCCCCGTGTCACCTAGCCCCGAAACTCGACCAGGGACGGCAGGTAGGTGACGATGCCGGGAAAGAGCGTGATGAGGAAAACCAGAGCAACCATTATCAGGAAGAACGGAAATGTCGCCCGGGCGATGCGGCCGATTTTCTCGCCGGTCATTCCCTGGATCACGAACAGGTTGAACCCGACGGGTGGCGTGATCTGCGCCATTTCCACCACCAGCACCAGAAAGACGCCAAACCAGATCTTGTCGAAGCCCGCGGCAATGATCAGCGGCAAGGTGATCGGCAGGGTCATGACGATGGTCGACATCCCCTCAAGCACACAGCCAAGACCGACATAGAAAACCAGCAGCAGCATGATGAGCATGAAGGGAGACAGCTCAAGCGCTGAGATCTCGGCAGCAACGACGCGCGGCACCCCCAAGAAACCCATTGCAGAAGAAAGAAACGATGCGGCCGCGACGATCAATCCGATCATCGAGATCGTGCGGATCGAGCCATAGGCGATCTGAACGATGTTCTCGCGCGTCAACGAGCCTTGCAGGCCGCTGACGATAAGCGCCCCCAGCACGCCGACCGCGGCGGCCTCGGACGGGCTGGCGATGCCGCCATACATCGAGCCGATGACGGCGACGATCAGGAACAGGACCGGGCCCAGATCCTTGAGCGCGATGATCCTCTGGCGCCAGGTCGCCGCCAGTTCTTCGGCCGGTACCTTGCCGGGATCAATGCTGGCCCGCAGCCCGAGATAACCCATGTAGCAGCCCGCCAGCAGCAGGCCGGGTACGATACCCGCGATAAAGAGTTTCAGGATCGAGGCCTCGGCCAGAACGCCGTAGATGATCATGATGATCGAGGGCGGGATCAGAAACCCGAGCGTCCCCGCCCCGGCCAGCGACCCCATTGCCAGGTCCTTGTCATAGCCGCGCTTGAAGAGTTCGGTCATGGTGATCCGGCCCACGGTGGCGGTGGTCGCCGCGGAGGAGCCGGAAACGGCGGCAAACAGGGTGCAGCCCATGACATTCACATGCAGAAGCCGGCCGGGCAGCCGCGTTGTCCAGGGCGTGAGGCCGGAAAACAGCAGTGATGACAGTTTCGAGCGAAACAGGATTTCGGCCATCAGGATGAACAATGGCAGGGCGATCAACTCGGGCGTGGTCGAAGCATTCCAGGTGATTTGTGAAAACAGCTTGTCAACGGGCAACCCCTTGAAGATCGACAGGCTGACCACGCCGACAAGATAGAGCGCAAGGCCGACCCACACACCGGTCCCCAGTGACAGGACCAGCAACAGGACGATGGTAAGAGAAATGAGTACGATCACGGCGGCCTCCCCTAGCGCTATTCCGAGCCAAAGCTTTCGATGGCGGTTTCGTCATCGGGCGGCTCGCCCAGGAACAGGCGCAGCAGCCGTGCGATCATTTGCAGCGCCAGCAGCACGAGACCGAAGGCAATGGCACCTTGGGGGATGGCCAGCGGCGTGGCGTCCACCGTGGGTGAAACGCTGCCATTGGCGTAGGACCGCCAGGCGAAAGCGACCATGGCATTGGCGGCAAACAGCGTCAGCCCAACGCCGATAAGGGTTGCCAGGATCTCCATGCCCCATTGCCCCTTTGGCCCCAGCAGACCACGGAACAGCGCCACCCGGACGTGACCTCCGGTGCGCAGGGTGTAGGGCGCGCCGCAAAAGATGGCGACGGCGAAAAAGTAGGCGCTGAATTCCCAGGCAAAGCTCAGCGAATGGTCAAGGAAGGTCCGCGACACGATTTCGGCGATGATCAGCACCGCTATGCCGAAGATGAGGATCACGGACAGGATGGCCATCACGCGGCTTAACCGGTCAAGCATGTCAAGCAATCGGAGCATGGTCGTAACCTCCCTCGATGGTCCCCGCGCAGTTAGCGCGGGGTCGGTCGGTTTCGGAAAGCACGGACAGGATCAGTTGCCTGACTTCGCCGCGTCGAACGCATCCAGCGTCGCCTTGGCGGCCGGAATCTGTTCCAGGAATGCGGCGCGCTGCGCCTCGGTGGCGGCCTTCATCTCGGCCAGCATTTCCTGACTTACCTCGACGATATTCATTCCGTTATCGGCAAGCACCTTCATCTTCGCGGCGTCCTCGGCCCGGCTGACTTCCCAGAATTCAGGTTCGAGACGTGCAGCCGCCTCTTCGATGGCGGCGCGGTCTTCCTCGCTCAGCCCGTTCCAGGCATCAAGGTTGACGGTGATCGCGTCAGACGACCAGACATGTCCGGTCGGGTAGAAATAGTTCAGGAATTCCCAGAACTTACCATCCACGCCGGAGCTGGCCGAGGTTGTCACGCCGTCGATGGTTCCCGCAGCCAGCGATGGTACGACCTCACCCCAGGGCAGCTGAACCGCGGTCATGCCAATCGCATCAAAGAGTTCGGTCGTTGATTTGCTGTAGGTGCGGATCTTGATGCCGGACAGGTCGTCAAGCGTGCTCGCCTCGTTCTTGGTAAAGATGCCTGGCGCCGGCCACGGCACGATATAAAGCACCTTCTGATTGTGGCGCGCGGCAACCTCCTCGACGACGGGACGGAAATGCTCATGCAGATCGCGCAGCTCGTCATATCCCGACACCAGGTAGGGAATAGATTCGATGCCAAGGATCGGCTCTTCGCCGACTTGCTGGCTTAGGTAGACATCGCCGATCGGCGCCAGGCCGTCGCGGATCACGCCCAGCATTTCCGGCCCCTTGAAGCCCAACGAACCACCCGGGTGGACCGTGATATTCACGCGCCCCTCAGTTACCTTTGCGACTTCCTCGGCAAAGGTCATGGCATTCTTGGTGTGAAAATTGCCATCCGGCCAGGGCAGCGGCATGTCCCAATCTTCGGCCAGCGCAGGCAACACCGTGCCGACAGCAATCGCGAGGGCCCCGAGGGCCGATTTGCAGCAGTTCATCATGTCTTTTCCTCCGTGTTAGGTTGGCAGGCACCGGTGTCTGTCGTCCTCCGACGCGTACTTTTTTTGTTCAGTCACACCACGGGCCCATGTCAGCCCGCGATCTTGCGATAGGCATCACCCAGCCGGCGAATACCTTCGCGGATGGTTTCAGGATCGACGTAGCTATACGAAAAACGCAAGAAGTTTCCGGGGTCTTCGACCGGAAAGCAAAGGCGCCCGCTGCCGATTTCAACACCATGGCTTACCGCCTCAGCAGCCAGTGCATCGCCCGATACCCCCTTGGGAAGCTCGGCCCACAGAAAATACCCGCCCTGCGGCCGGCGCACCTTGGCATCCGGCAGAAACTCGGCCAAGGCGTCAATCATCGCATCGCGGTGGGTGCGCATGGTTTTCGTGACGATCTCGATATGCTCGTGCAGTTTGTTGGAGCGGATCGCCTCGATCACAAGCCGTTGGGTAAACGGGCACGAGCCGCCGTCGGATTTCTGCAGCGCCATGCGGCGGACGATTTCCGGCGCGCCAATCGCCCAGCCGATCCGCAGGCCCGGCGCCAGGATCTTGGAGACCGTGCCGATGGCGACGACCATGCCGTTCTGATCCATGGATTTGATCGGCGCAATCGCCTCGCCCTCGAAACGGATGCGGCGATAGGGATCGTCTTCGAGGATCACGAACCCAAACTGCTCGGAGAGCCGCAGCAAGTGTTTTCTGCGTTCAAGCGACATGGTTATACCGGTGGGATTGTGAAAATCCGGCACGTCAAAAAGCAGCTTCGGCAGCGTTTCGGCATTGGCGCGCATGGTTTCCAGCCGTTGTTCCAACAGATCCGTTCGCAGGCCGTCATCGTCCTGCGGGATCGCGACGATATCCAGGTTATGCGACCGTAGGCATTGCAATGTTGTCATGTAGGTCGGCGCCGTAACGATAATCTTGTCCCCGGCTTCGGTGAAAACCCGGCAGGCCAGATCAGTCGCGTGTTTGGCGCCGTTCGTGATCAGGACGTTTTCCGCGTTACATTCCACACTGTCCTCGCTGACATAGGCGGCAATCGTCTCGCGCAGCTCCGGCAACCCCATCAGGGGCCCGTACTGCATGACCTCGGCAAGGTATCCCTGCGCAGAAGAGGCCGCTTCGCGGGACAGGTCCGGCAGGATCGGCGGATAGGCCGATCCGACGCTCAGCATGATCACGCCCGAGGCGTGGTCATAGACCGATTTTCCCAGAACCTCCGCGCGACGCGAAAACCTGTACCTGTTCATTCCCATGTGCTGACCCCTCTCAACTCTGCGCCAGGTGGCATTGTCGGCATGTGTTGCACATTATATATAATGTATAATCAACGCAAGGAATTCGGCTGAACCTATCCAACTTGCGAAAACCAAAGGGATTTTGGGCAGCAACCGTACTGCGCGGCGCATTCTACCGGACGAATCGGCCGGACCGGACCGCCTTACTACTCGGCCGGTGGTTGCGTACGTTGCAGGTATGAAATCAGCGCCTCAAGGCCGTTGGCCAGATGACGCCTCTGGGCGGCGGCGCTCGCCTCGGCATCGCCACTCTCGATCGCAGAAATCAGTTTCCGATGTTCGGAAACAGAGGTCGCGATACGCCCGGCCTCGCCCCATAGCGCATACATGGGAAAGGATGATTTCACCCGGTCAATCGTCCAGACCAGCGCCGCGTTGTCGCTTGCCTGAAAGATGGCTCTGTGAAACGCCCGGTCCAGCGGATTGATCTCGGCCGGGTCGTCCTCGGCCGACATGATCTCAAGCTGACGGTTCAGTTTCGTCAGTTTCTTTACCAGATCAGGTGTGGCGTTTTTGGTGGCCAGGCGCACGGCCTCTTCTTCGAGCATATGGCGGACGGAAAAGATTTCGCGCAATCGCCGTTCGTCGATCTCGGAGACCTTGATCGAGTGGTGTTTATGCCGTTCGACGATACCGTTCCCGGTCAGCACCAGCACCGCCTCGCGGATGGGCGTGACGCTCAGTCCCAGATCCTCGGAAATCTGACGCTGGCTGACCACCTGACCGGGCCGGTAAAGCCCTGCCTCGATGGCGTTTCGAATGGCGATCTCGGCCACTTCCCGCTTGGTCAACTGCTCCGGCACGGAATTGGAACGCTGCGTGTTCATGCTAACCATTCGTGACTTGTGTTTCTTGTTGTCGGCTCAGGGCAAGCATAATTGAGCGATCCGAGAATTGGAAACCTGTTGACTGGCCAGCAGGAAATTTGACCCGCGCAGCAGCGCTCAGTCTTGTCGGACCAAGCCCAACCTGGTTTTCCCGTCAACGGAAATACGTGTTGTCTGACGGTGACGTGACTCTCCCGCGCCAGTGTGGTTCCTCAGCGGCGCGGGAGAGGTGCCTGTCAAGCGAAGGCTACGCCGTCTTCCACCATTGGCAGGGCAGTGACCAACTCTCCGGACAACGCGGCAATGGCGTTGGCCAGCGCGGGCGGCGCAGGTGGTGTTCCCGGCTCGCCGACGCCGGTCGGCGCCTCTGCAGAGGGCACGATATGCACGTCGATTTGTGCGATATCACCAATGCGCAGCGGCTCGTAATCCGGGAAATTGTACTGATCGACCGCACCATCGGTCAGCGTGATCTGATCGCGCATCGCATGGCCAAGCCCGTATCCGATCCCGCCTTCCATCTGCGCACGGACGACATCCGGGTTCACCGCAATCCCGCAATCCACCGCGCAGGTCACTTTCTCGATCTTGATCCCGTCGTCGGGATTGCCCGAGATTTCGACGACCTCTGCCACGTAGGAGCCAAAGGATTTGTGCACGGCAATGCCTTGCACACGCCCGTCCGCGACAGTGCCCCATCCCGCCTTTTCAGCGGCAAGCCGAAGCACACCTGCCTTGCGGCGTTGATCGGGGTCGGTGCTGTCAGCCAGATAGGCCAGGCGGAACTCGACCGGATCAGCACCGGCTGCCTTTGCGGCAAGATCCATCATGACCTCCATCGCATAGGCCGTGTGGGTATGCCCCACCGAACGCCACCACAGGACCGAGGTTGCCTTTTCCGTATCGGTCAGGCCGATCGCCATGCCGGGGATCTGGTACGGGCTTTCAGCGACCCCTTCGACCGAGGTGAGGTCGACGCCATCATGCACCATGAAGGCCTCAAAAAGGGTGCCTTTGATGATCGGTTGCCCGGCCACCTGATGCTGCCACCCGACTATGTCGCCCGCCGCGTTCAGCCCGACGCGCACCTTGTGGCCGAAGGCCGGGCGGTAATACCCGCTGCGGATGTCATCCTCGCGCGTCCAGACCAGCTTGACCGGGCGCGATCGGTCGGTGAGCACAAAGGCCAGCGCCGCCTCGACCTGGTAATCCGCGTCTGGCGTCGCACGGCGCCCGAAGGATCCGCCTGCCAGCATCGTCTTGATGTGGATTTTCTCGGCCGGCAGGCCAAAAATCTCCTGATAGGCCATATGCGGGCCGGTCGGCATCTGGGCACCGTCATGCAGGATGATCTCGCCCTCGGCGGTCTGTTCGATGGTGCAGTTGAGCGGCTCCATCGGGGCATGGGCCAGAAGCGGGAAGTAGAAGGTCTTTTCGATCACCTTTTCAGCCCCGTCGATCGCCGCGGAAACCGCCGCGACATCCGCCTTGTTGACGTTATACGTCGCCTCGGCATCCAGCGCGGCCATGATCTCGGCCTTGATTTGGTCCGAACTGCGGGTTTCCGCGCCGGACATGTCCCATTCCACTTCCAGCGCATCACGCGCCTGGATGGCGGCCCAGGTGTTCTCGGCATAGACCGCAACGCCCGCGCTGTTGGGCAGGACCGCGGCATTGATATAACCTTTCACCTCTTTCGACGCGCTGTCATCAAAGCCGATGGCCGTGGCGCCACGCGATTCCGGGCGCTTGATCATGGCGACCATTTGGTTGGGCAGATGGACATCCATTGCGTACATCGCCTGTCCGTTGCCCTTGATCGCGGAATCCTTGCGGCGGATCGAATCGTTGCCGATAAGGTGGAACTCCGACGGTTCTTTCAGGCGCGGCTCGGCCGGCGCCTCAAGCTGCGACGCGGCGGCGACGAATTCGGCAATCGGCGCGGATCTGTCACCCGCCTTGACGATGCCTTCCTCGATGGTGATGCCGGTCCGATCCACGCCCCAGCTTTGGGCGGCGGCGGCAATCAGCATTTCGCGCGCGGCGGCGCCTGCCTGACGGTATTGCAGCCACGAGTTTGCCATCGCGGTGGACCCGCCGGTGCCCTGGAAGGCGCCGAACAGCAGGTTGTTATAAATCTGGGGATTGGATGGCGCGAATTCATACTCGATCTGGTCCATGCGCAGACCGATTTCCTCGGCAATCAGCGTTGGCAGGCCCGTGGCCGGCCCCTGCCCCTTTTCGAAATGCTTGACGATCGCGGTCACGGTGCCGTCGGCATCGATCTTGACGAAGGGGTTGAATTGGGCGGTTTCACCGGATGCCGCCGCCAACGCGCCGTCAGTGCGGATACCGACAACCAGGGCAGCGCCAACCGCAGCGACACCTTTCAGAAAGCTTCGGCGTGAAGAAGTCAGTGTCATTGGTCAGCCCTCCAGGATTTCTGCAGCGCGGTGGATACCCGCGCGGATACGTTGATAGGTTGCGCAGCGGCAGGCATTGCCGGACATGTAGTCATCTATCTCTTCGCTGCTGGGTTTTGGGTTCTCCGCCAGCAGCCCAACCGCCGACATGATCTGACCGGACTGGCAATACCCGCACTGGACGACATCCAGTTCAATCCAGGCTTGCTGAACCGCGGCGCCGATTGCGGTTTCGCTCATTGCTTCGATCGTCGTGATTTCAACGCCTTCCACGTCTTCTACATAGGTCTGACAAGAGCGGGCGGGCGCGCCATCAAGATGCACGGTGCAGGCGCCGCAAGAGGCCACGCCACATCCGAATTTCGTCCCTGTCAGTTTCAATTCATCGCGGATCACCCACAGAAGGGGTGTGTCCGGTTCAGCATCGACAGTTCTTGGCTCGCCGTTAAGGTTAAGGGTAAACGCCATGTGGCATTCCTCCGGTTTGGCTAGGGGTGATTTGCTGAGTGTAAACTAGCGAGTTTACCTTATGCCTTGATCGGGCAGATGTAAACTCTAAAGTTTACCCATATATTTGACGACTACAGAAACGCGTGGTTATTAACTGTTCTCATGATCGACCAACACTCTTCAAACGACTGCAAGCATTCCCAGATCATCGACGCCGCCGTGGCGGAGTTTCAGGAGAATGGTTTTGCCAATGCCAGCATGGACCGCATCTCGGCCCGTGCCTCGGTATCGAAGAGGACGCTCTACAAGCACTTCGAAAGCAAGGAGAATTTGTTCCGTTCTATCGTGTTGGAACTTGCGGGCCGCTTCGAAGGCATGCAGGACATGAGGTATGTGAGCGACAGGGATATTCGCGAGCAATTGCTGGAACTGGCCTGGGCCGAAGGTCGTATCCTGCTGCGGCCGGACGTCATTGCGATGTCCCGGATGATCATCAGCGAAACCTTGCGCAACCCGAAACTGGCGGAAGAGGCGCAAGGCAAGCTGGACAAGACGGCGACCTTCGCACGCATGTTGAAAGACGCTGATTCCGACGGGCAGCTGGACGTGGTTGACGCGGAAGCGGCGGGACAGGAATTTATTGGATTGATCAAAGCCAAAGCGTTCTGGCCCATGCTGTTCAACGGGTCCGTCGTGAGTGAGCCCGAGATGGCCAGAATTGTTGAAAGCGCCGTCGACATGATGATGAGCCGATACGGCAAGACCTGACGGCGCAATGCAGACAAGGGCTGGTATCCGCCTCTGAACGGGGTATGGGCTGACGGATACCATGCGCGTTTGACGCCTGCGGCACGGGCGCACCAAGCGAACCGGCCCCTGCGCACCGCGACGACTGCGCCGTTGATCCACTCATTCTCGCTTGCGTACGCAGCGCGATCCTGATGCGGCGCTTTGCGGCGCTCGTCATGATTTCTTGCTCGTTGGGGCTAGCCAGGAAACGGCGATTCAATCATATTGGGAATATAAGGTATAATTTACTACTTTAACGGCAGTCGATCTTTGAAGAATTCTCAGACCCCGGAGAATCCCGCCCGTATTCGGGCACAGCAGGTCCACGCGCTGGCGCGGCTGATGCCGCCACTCATGATCGTGAACCTGGTGAATGCCGGCACGCTGGTTGTGGTGCTGTACGGTACTGATCAGTTGACACCCACGATCGCCGCCTGGTCGGTTGTACTCGGGTTCCTCTCTGTCAGGATCTTGGTGAAAGCCCATGCCGGGCGGCTGGAAAATGCACCTGAAGCGGTCAGCAAACGCGCGGTAAACCGGGTCGTCCGAAGCGCCGCGCTGTTCGGCGCCGTCTGGGCCTTTCCCAGCATGTTCGTACTGCCTTCGGTCAGCGGCTGGTCCCAGGTATTCGCCGCGGCGCTGATGACCGGAATGATCTGTGGTGGCGCAATCGCGCTGTACCCGATCCCCCTGGCCGCGGTGGTCTATTCCGGTCTGGTGACGGCAGGCGCCCTGCTGGGGATGTGGTTCGCGGGCAATGCTGCCACGATCGGCCTGACCATCATCGCCGCCAGTTTCTTTTATATCTTCTACGAGGTGATCCAGCGGCACGCGCAGCTTTTTGTGTCTGAGTTTGTTGCGCGGCTGGATCTGGAAGAAAGTCATAAATCCGTGGCGCGGCTGCTGCTGGAAACAAGGTCGGAGGCGACCGAGGAAAAGAAACGGTCGGAAAGACGGTTGGCAGACGCCCAGAAAATGGAGGCGATTGGCCAGCTGACGGGCGGAATAGCCCATGATTTCAACAACCTGCTCGCGGTAATCCAGGGCAACGCCGAACTTTTGGAGCAGCTGGAGCTAGGCAAGGAATCGCATCCGATAACCTCTGCCATCAGGCATGCGACAGGCCGCGGCGCCGAATTGACGCAGCGGCTGCTGGCGTTTTCCAGAAAGCAGTCGCTGAGGCCCAAAGCGATCAACATGCGTGACCTCATTTCCGACATGTCCGATCCGCTGCAGCGCATGCTTGGCGAAACCATCGTCGTTGCGACCCGTTCGCATAATAGTTCATGGAACGCCCTGGCCGATCCGGGCCAGGTCGAAGCGGCGCTGTTGAACCTGGGGATCAATGCGCGCGACGCAATGCCTGACGGTGGAAAGTTGACGATTGAATGCGCCGACGTAACACTGGACGAAGACAACTCTGTCGATGGTGCCGATATCACCGCCGGCGACTACGTTGTCCTTTCCGTGACGGATCAGGGCGTGGGCATGTCCGAGGAAATTCGGGAGCACGCGTTCGAGCCGTTCTTCACGACCAAAGGCGTCGGAAAAGGCAGCGGGCTTGGCCTGTCAATGGTCTACGGATTCGCGCAACAATCCGGTGGCCAGGCGACAATTTACACCGAGGAGGGTCAGGGCACGACGGTCAAGCTTTACCTTCCGCGTGCTTTTTCCGAGATCAACCGCGAGGCCGTTCCAAAAGAAGAAGCGGTTCCGCGAGGCAACGGCGAAACCATTCTGGTGATCGAAGATGACCCTGATGTCCGGAAACTGGCTGAAATCATGCTTGGGAACCTGGGATACAGGGTGATTGGCGTGGAAGACGCGAAGGCAGCGCAAAGGCATGTCAGCGCCAAGGGTGAAATCGCCCTCGTGTTGTCGGATGTGGTCCTGCCCGGCGGCCAGAGCGGGCCGGAATTTGCCGACGAACTCAAGACCGCCCGCCCTGAGGTGAAGGTCATCTTCATGTCCGGCTATCCGACGGAGGCCGCAAAGCGCAACGGGTTTCTCGGCTCGGATAGCGTGCTGCTCAACAAGCCGTTCCGGGTGGCGCAGCTCGCGCGAGCGGTGAAAGAAGCCCTGGCGTGACCTGATGGCCGAACCGGCCCTGTCCTTCTCTTCGGTCCCGAAGCAGGGCCAGCGTCACCCCGGCACCTGCGACGCGTTTGTCATTGGATGGTCAAACCACGATCCTAAATCGGGCGGCATGAGATGCCAGCAGGCATGCCACCAAGAAGGATCTCCCGATGACCACCGAAACCAAAGACATGTCGCCAACACCGGATCGCGCCGAACATAATGCCTTCTTCCCCTCGCCCTATTCGCTCTCGCAATATATCGCGCCGAATACCCGAACGCTTATTCCGGCGGCAAATGGAAGGTGCTGATGATCGGCGCCGATGAGCGTTACTACCGTATGAAGAACGGCAAACTCTTCTCGAACGGCAACCACCCGCTTGAGACCCTCTTGCCGCTGATGCACCTGACCGCCGCGGGCTTCAAGGTCAATGTGGCGCAATGCGGTTACTGCGAGGTCGGCCAGATCATGCAGGCCTCGTCGCTCTTGAACGAGACGCCAAACCCGACCGATGACGATATCGACGCCGCGATGAGCGGAAATATCTGCAGTTGCGAGACCTACCCGCGCATCTTTCGGTCGAACGGCAATCAGAACACCGACGGATCGCGCAGCGTCCGGCACATGCTGGAGCAGGAAGCCACCACCGTCTGGGACATTCCCGCCGCCGAGCGGAAGGCGCGAAACCACGAAATTCATCACCCGGCCAGCGGCCGGAGTCTGGGTTTCGGCGACGTTGCGCGCGGCGCGGCCGAACGCCCGGCGCCGCCCGCCGAAGCTCTCCGGTTCAAGACACCCGATCAATACCGCTATACCGGCAAGGAGAATGTTACTCTTGCCGACAATCACGGCATCAACACGGGCCGCGCGGTCTTAGGTATCGATGCCGAGGTCGAGGGGATGGTCTACGCGGTCGTGGCGCGTCCGCCGGTCTATGGCGGCAAGGTCAAACGCTACCTCCCAAGCCGCGCGAAGTCACACGGCAAGTTGACGTTACGTACACTTCAAAGTTGATCGATAGATTGTATCCAATTGCGCTACTGGACCTAATTTATTCACCATCTGTTTGCATTTAAGCAACAAAAAGTCAAAATACCTCACCCCTTCCGGTTGTCGTCTGTCAGAAACCTCGATAGCCGGGTCGCAGACCCGGGAAACGGGCGAACCTCAAGACCATCGAAGGGTAAAAGATGAAGAAAATAGCGATTGGCGTATGCCTTGCATGCGCCCTGAGTGGCTGCGGTACGCCGCAAAAACTGGCACCGGTCAAAGATGAGCCGGTGCGCGCCGGCGTAGTCTCGACCGTCGATAAGAAACGTCTGGCGCAAGGCACGACGGATATCACGGTCCGCGCATTCAAACCGGCCGCGTCCGCAGACAAGAAGGCGCTCCCGCAAGAGGTTGTCGGCGTCCCCTGCACCGTCGCCTCTGACGAAGTCCGCGCCAAGGTTATCACACCGCAGATCGTGACTGTCCCGAATTTCAAACAACGCGCAGCCTTTCCGAACCGTGGCCTGCCCAGCGCCCTGATCGTGACCTGCGAAACCGGCACGCTGCGTGGCGTGGCCTCGGCCACATCGAAGGCAAAACAGGTAACGACGGCAACCGGTGGCGGCCTTGCCATTGCGCTGATCACCGCTGCGACCACAGCCGCCGTCGCCAACTCCACACCATGGGTCTATCCCCCGGCCGTGTCGGTGACGATGGACAATAAATGATGGCTGCGCGTAATCTCTGTGTCGCTGCACTTCTGGGTAGCACGCTGGCACTGACCGCCTGCGGCCCACAAAACGCCGAAATCACGCAATCCGATCTGCACGTTCAGGCCGCAGGCCCCGCCAAGGACCGGGTGGTTGGCGCGCTGCCCCTGGTCGTCAGAACCTACGTGAAAGACAGCGACGGCAAGGACAAGGAAGTCTCCGGCGCCACCTGCCGATTCCAGTCGCGTGAAGTCAGCGCCAAGGTCACGTCGCCACGGCGCCTGGTCTTGCCGACCTATGCCCAGGGTGCGCGGTTCAAGGATCGCGGGGCGCCTGCGCCAGTCATCGTGTCCTGTCGCGGTGACGGCAGGAAAGGTGCGACCAGGATCACGCCTGTGCCTATCGGGTCCGGCGCCAACACCACCGACAAATCCACCGCTTATTCCGGCGGCACGTCGCTGAACGTCAACACCACCAGCCTGACCCGGCGCATGGCGTCGGCCAACCCCTGGATGTACGGCGTTGAAGTTAAAGTCGTGCTGAAGTAAATGAACCGTGATCCCCCGGCGCCTTGGGGGATCACGAAACCGCCCGCGGATCACCAGCCTGCGTGCCCGGCCCAACTTTCCCGATATCCGACCGCACTGCGGCGGCGCTCCCTGCACGCCCACCCTTCCCAGGCGTCACCTTTCGTTCTACGAATCGGGTTTTTTCAGTGCCCGCGAAACAATCCGAAAAATACGGGCGGTTTTTGAGTTCAAAAAATTCAAAAACCCGAAGTTATTCATTGAAACAAAAACAAATGTATACTGCCCTTTACACCGCCCGGAAATCGCGACAACCTTTCGGGCATCCGCGGGAGAAGGACCACCTAAAACGTGGCCCCCCGGCAACTCAGGGAGACTTCGATGAAAACACTTCGAACATTAACGGCTGCGACAGCCATCTTTTTGGGCGCGGTCGGCATGGCGCCGGCGCAGACGCTCAATTTCGCCTATGACGCCGACCCGGTGTCGCTTGACCCGCATGAGCAGCTTTCGGGCGGCACGCTGCAGCTCAGCCACATGGTCTTTGACCCGCTGGTACGCTGGAACAAGGATCTGGGCTTTGACGGCCGCCTGGCCGAAAGCTGGGAGCGGATCGACGAAACCACCATGCGTTTCAAGCTGCGCGATGGCGTGACCTTCCATTCCGGCAACCCGATGACCTCGGCCGACGTTGTCTGGACCATCAACCGCCTCAAGGATTCACCTGATTTCAAGGGCATCTTCTCGGGCTGGACCTCGGCCACCGCCGTGGATGACCTGACCGTCGAGATCAAGACCGATGGCCCCAGCCCGCTGGTGCTGCACACCGCCACGTATGTCTTTCCGATGGACAGCAAGTTCTACGAGGAAGGTGGCGCCGAGATTGTCAAGCACGGCGACAGCTTCGCGTCGAAGACCGTGTCGGGCACCGGCCCCTTCACTATCACCGAGCGTGAACAGGGCGTGAAGGTCGTCTTTACCCGCAACCCCGATTACTGGGACAAGGCCAGCCCCGGCAACGTGCAGACCGCGATCCTGACACCGATCAAGGAAGCACCGACCCGCGTGGCCGCCCTGCTGGCCGGTGATGTCGATTTCATCGCCCCCGTACCGCCCACGGACCTGGAGCGTATCGAGGCCGACGAGAACACCCAGCTGGTCACCATGAGCGGGACGCGGATCATCACGCTGCAGCTGAACCAGAAACGGCACGAGGCGCTGGCCAATGAAAAGGTCCGCCTGGCGATGGTTCATGCGATCAACAACGAAGGCATCGTCCAGAAGATCATGAAGGGTTTCGGCACCGCGGCCGAGCAGATGTCGCCCAAGGGCTATATCGGCCACAACCCAGGCCTGACTCCGCGCTTCGATCTTGAGAAGGCGCAGGCGCTGATGGAAGAGGCCGGCTATCCCGATGGTTTCGAAGCCACGATGATGTGCCCCAACAACCGCTACGTCAACGACTTCAAGATCTGCGAAGCTTCGGCGGCGATGCTGGCCAAGATCGGCATCAAGATCGACCTGACCACCATGCCCAAGGCGCAATACTGGCCCAAGTTCGATGAACGCGCCGCGGACATTATGATGATCGGCTGGCACGCGGATACCGAGGACAGCGCCAACTTCTACGAGTTCCTGGCGATGACCCCGAACACGGATACCGGCCGCGGCCAGTACAACTCGGGCAACTACTCGAACGCCAAGGTGGACGAGCTGACCGAGGCCTCGCTGGTGGAAACCAAGGGCGACACCCGCGCCGAGCAGCTGCAGATGGTCGAGAAGATCCTGCATGACGAGGCCGCCTATGTGCCGCTGCACTGGCAGGATCTGGCCTGGGCCGCGCGCAAGGGCGTGAACATCGAGCCCGTGCTCAACGTGATGAACTTCCCCTATCTGGGCGATCTGGTCATCGAATAAACTTTCCTGGACGGGCCGGCAATTTCCGGCCCGTCTCTTTCAGACGCCAGGTTCACATGCATATCCTAGCTTTCCTCATCCGGCGCGCCATCCAGGCTGTGATCGTGATGT
Organism: Roseovarius sp. CAU 1744; assembly: GCF_039839345.1. NCBI lineage: Bacteria > Pseudomonadati > Pseudomonadota > Alphaproteobacteria > Rhodobacterales > Roseobacteraceae > Roseovarius > Roseovarius sp. CAU 1744. The sequence continues at coordinate 130,981 of NZ_JBDOQV010000006.1, forward strand.
TCGTGATTTCGCTCATCGGCTTTTCCATTCAGGACAATCTGGGCGACCCGCTGCGCGAACTTGTGGGCCAATCCGTTTCCGAGGCGGAACGCCAGAATCTGCGGGATGAGCTGGGCCTCAACGATCCGTTCCTGGTGCAATATGGCCGGTTCCTGGGCAACGCATTGCAGGGCGACCTTGGCACATCGTATTTCTTCAAGCGCCCCGCGCTGGACGTGATCCTGGATAAATTCCCCGCCACGTTCGAGCTGGTCCTGGGCGCCACCTTCATCTTCCTCGCGCTATCCATTCCTGGCGGCATCTACTGCGCCATCAACCGCGAGAAATTCATCGCGAAATTCATCATGACCGGTTCGATCATCGGCATTTCGGTCCCGGTTTTCCTGACCGCCATCTTCCTTGTCTGGGCTTTCGGGGTCGAACTGAAATGGCTCCCGGCGTTTGGTCGCGGCGATACTGTCACCCTGCCCTGGGGATGGGATACCGGCCTGCTGACATTCGACGGTATCCTGCACCTGATCCTGCCCTCGATCGCGCTTTCCTCGATCATGCTGCCGCTGTTCATCCGCCTCATACGGGCCGAGATGATGGAGGCGATGGGCACCGATTACGTGCGCTTTGCCAAGGCCAAGGGGCTTTCGACCGCGCGCGTTCGCTATGTGCACGCGTTCCGCAACACGCTGCTGCCGGTGGTTACCGTGGGCGGGCTGATGATCGGGACGCTGATCGCCTACACGATCCTGACCGAGACCGTGTTCCAGTGGCCCGGCATGGGGTTCCTGTTCCTTGAGGCGGTGAACCGCGTCGATACGCCCCTCATTATCGCCTATATCATCGTCGTGGGTCTGATCTTCGTCGTGGTCAACACGCTGGTCGATTTCATCTACACGCTCATCAACCCGATGGTGAAACTACCGGGGGCGAAATCATGATAACCTGGCGCGGTTTCCTCAGACGTTTCCTGGCCGACCCGGTTGCCATTGGCGCGGGCATCGTCCTGCTGGTGCTGGTGCTGATGGCGGTGCTGGCCCCGCTCATCGCCCCGCAGAACCCCTATGACCTGCTGCAGCTGGACATCATGGACAGCGAGATGCCCCCCAGCTGGCGCCCCGGCGGCGATGACCGCTTTCTGCTGGGCACCGATGCGCAGGGGCGCGGGGTGCTTTCCACCATCATGTACGGCACCGGCATCTCGCTTATCATCGGCATCGGCGCGGTGATCGTGCAGGGCATCCTCGGTGTGACGCTTGGCCTGATCGCCGGTTACAAGGGCGGCTGGATCGACAGTTTCCTCATGCGCCTGGCCGATATCCAGATGTCGCTTTCGACGCTGATGATTGCGATCATCGTGCTCGCCCTCTTCCAGGCCGCGTTCGATGCCAATGTCTACGCCGATTACGCAATCTTCATGCTGATCCTCATTATCGGCATCGCCGAATGGCCCAAATTCGCCCGTACCGTGCGGTCCTCGGTACTGGGTGAGAAGAACAAGGAATATGTCGATGCGGCCCGTGTCATCGGCCTGCCTCCGCGCAAGGTGATGTGGGGCCATATCCTGCCGAATACGCTGACACCCGTGCTGGTCATCTCGACCATCCAGGTGGCCGAGGCGATCATGACCGAAGCGGCCCTTTCCTTCCTGGGTCTCGGGATGCCGGTCGACCGCCCCTCGCTTGGCTCGCTCATCCGCTCGGGGTTTGAGTTCGTGTTCTCGGGCCAGTACTGGATCACCTTTTACCCGGCGCTGGTCCTCATTGCACTGATCCTGGCGCTGAACCTGCTGGGTGACTGGCTGCGCGACGTGCTCAATCCCAAGCTCCGGCGGGGAGAAGACTGATGGCAATGCTCGAAGTCAAGGACCTGCATGTCGCCTTTCCGCGCGGCAAGCATGACGAGGTCGAAGCCCTGCGCGGTGTCAACCTGACCCTGGAAAAGGGCGAACGGCTGGGTGTCGTCGGTGAATCCGGCGCCGGCAAGTCCATGCTGGCTTTCGCCATCCTGAACCTCATCGCCGAACCGGGCCGGGTCAGCCACGGCACCGTGAAATTCAACGGCGAAAACCTGCTGGACCTGCCCGAACGCAAGATCCGCGACATCCGTGGCAACCGTATCTCGATGATCTTCCAGGATCCGATGGTCACGCTGAACCCGGTGCTTTCGATCGGCACGCAGATGATGGAAACGCTGCGCGCCCATCGCAAGATTTCCGACAAGGAAGCGCGCGCCCTGTGCATCGCCAAGCTGAAGGAGGTGGCCATTCCGTCGGCCGAATCCCGGCTTGATGCCTACCCGCATGAACTTTCGGGTGGGCTGCGGCAACGCGTAGTCATTGCCATCGCGCTGCTGACCGACCCCGAGATCATCATCGCGGATGAGCCCACAACCGCGCTCGACGTGACAATCCAGGCCGAGATCATGGCGCTGATCCTCAAGCTCTGCCGCGAGAATGACGTGGCGCTCATACTCATCACCCATGATCTGGGCGTCGTGGCAGAGGTGACCGAGAAGCTGATGATCATGTATGCGGGCAAATGCGTCGAAACCGGCCCCACCCGGCAGATCATCGACAGCCCGCGGCACCCTTATGCCAGCGGCTTGCTCAAGGCCCTGCCCCAGCACGCGGGACGCGGCACCAGGCTTTATCAGATCCCCGGCTCGATGCCGCCGATCACCAACCTGCCCAAGGGCTGCACCTATCATCCGCGTTGCGATTTCGCGACGGGGCGCTGCCACGGTGGTGAACCCGATCTGGTCAACGGCGTCGCCTGCTACAATCCGTTGTCCGACAAAGCCGAGGCCAAGACATGAGCACCCCAATTGAAGAAAAAGGGCCGATTGTCGAAACCAAGGGGGTCGAGGTCCGCTTTCCCCTGCCGACGCATTTCCTCAGCCGCGAAAAACCCGTCCTGCACGCGCTGAACACGGTCAGCGTGTCGATCATGCCGGGCGAAAGTTTCTGCGTCGTGGGTGAATCCGGCTGCGGCAAGACCACCCTTGGCCGCGCCATCCTGGGCTTGAACAGCCCGACCGCGGGCGAGATTTTCTTTCGGGGCCAGCGTATCGACCAGATGGACGAGGCCGAGCGCAAGCCCGTGCGCCGCGACATGCAGATGGTGTTCCAGAACCCCTATGCCTCGCTCAACCCGCGCCGCAACGTGTTCGACACCCTGGCCGAGCCGGTGCGCCACCTGATGCCCGAAATGTCATCGGCCGAGGTACGCACCCGCGTCGAAGAGGTTCTGTCCGCCACCGGATGCGACCCGAGCTGGCAGCGCCGCCTGCCGCATGAATTCTCCGGCGGCCAGCGCCAGCGTATCGCCATTGCCCGTGCGCTGGTGACCAACCCAGCCTTCGTCGTGGCGGACGAACCGATTTCGGCGCTGGACGTGTCGATCCAGGCGCAGATCCTCAACCTTCTGACCGAGTTGCAGAAGGATCGCGGCCTGACCTACCTGTTCATCACGCATGATCTCAGCGTGGTCGAGCATTTCGGCACCCGTGTCGCGGTGATGTATCTGGGCCAGGTGATGGAGCTCGCCCCGGCCGAAACCATTTTCGACACGCCGAAACATCCCTACACGCAGCTCCTGCTCGATGCGATCCCCAAGCTTGAAGGCGGCTCTTTCGACAAACCGCGCCAACCCGGAGAGTTGCCGGACCCCGTCAACCTGCCCAAGGGCTGCCCGTTTGCCGCCCGCTGCAACATGGTTCAGGATCGCTGCCGCCAGGAACGCCCGCAACTGCGCGGGCTGCCCAACGGCACCGAAGTCGCCTGCCACTTCGCGGAATAACCGCCATGGCCCGCGCGATTGCCGCGCCGCCATCCCGAATTCCGCGTGAAATCGCACGGTAGGTTCGAAAATCAACAGAAATGGGGGGCTTTCTGTAGATAACCTGCAGAGCTTGAAACGAGATCCGCTAGTGACCGATGCTGCCCTTCGGCACCGCCGTTGCCTTCAGGATGGCATAACAGCGCAGCCCGGGCGTCAGATGCAGTTCACGCGCCGCCTGCGCAGTGATCCGCGCCAGCAAGTGATCGTCTCCGGCCCGCAGCGACACTGCCGCGCCGGGTCCGTCCCCCAACCGGATGCTTTCTACGACAACCGGCAGGATGTTGCGCGAGGACAGGCCCTCGGGGTGATGAAGTGAAAGAAGAATATCCTGCGCCAGAACTCTGATTCTTATATCGGAATTCGGTTTTGCCGTGACACCCGGCAGGGTCAGTTCTCCGCCGCTGATCGCCAACCGGCAAAGCCCGTCCGACCCATGTTTCAGCACCCTGGCGCGCAGGATCGAGCCTGCTTCGCGCACGCCGACAAAAGGCATCGCCGCCGGATCGCTCAGCACCTTCTCCGTCGGCCCCTCTTGTACCACCTTGCCGTCCTGAAGGATCACGAGGTTATCCGCCAGGCGCGCCACCTCGGCAACCGAATGGCTGACATAAAGGATCGGGATATCGGTCTGGTCCCTCAGACGTTCCAGATAGGGCAATATCTCTTCCTTGCGCGGCTCGTCCAATGCCGCAAGAGGTTCATCCATAAGCAGGATTTCCGGGTCAGACATCAATGCGCGGGCCAGGGCCACCCGTTGCTTCTCGCCCCCTGAAAGCAGCCTGGGACGACGCTGCATCAGCCCCGCCAACCCCAGCAGTTCAACAATCCGGGCCGGGTCGCCTGGCGATCTGGCAAAGCGCATGGCGAAGCGGATATTGCCCTCTACCGTCATGTGGGGAAAGAGGCGCCCGTCCTGAAACACGTAACCGACCCGCCGCTTGTGCGGTGGCACAAAAACCCGCGACGGCGCATCGTACAACAGCTTGTCATGCAGCGCTATGCGTCCGAAATCTGGTTGAATAAGTCCGGCTACCGCATTGGAAATACTCGACTTACCAGAGCCTGACGGGCCAAACAGCGCGGTCACGCCCGGCCCTGCCTCAAATCCCGCATCCAGCGTAAAATCGCCAAGCTGGTGCGTTATGTGCAGCGACAGGCTCATCCCTGACCGATCCGTGCCGCCACCCGGCGCGCCAGCCATTCCGACACCAGCACTGCCCCCAAGGCCACGCAGAGCGAAAGCCCCACCAGCCGGAGCGCGCTGACCTCGCCCCCCGGTACCTGCAAGAAGGCGTAGATCGCCGATGGCAAGGTCTGGGTCTCGCCGGGGATATTGGCGACGAAGGTAATCGTGGCGCCAAATTCACCCATCGCCTTGGCAAAGCCCAAGACGGCTCCGGCCAGGATGCCGGGGGCAATAAGTGGCAGTGTTACAAGGAAAAATGCGGCCGCGCGACCGGCGCCGAGGGTCGACGCCGCCTGTTCAAGACGCGGATCGACCGCCTCGATCGCCAGGCGCAGCGCGCGCACCACCAGCGGAAAGCCCATGACCGCCGCGGCCAGTGCGGCCCCGGTCCAGCGGAACGCGAAGACGATACCATATTGCTCTAGAAACCCGCCAACCGCGCCATTGCGCCCGAAGGTCAGCAACAGCAGGTAACCTGTCACCACCGGCGGCAGCACAAGCGGCAGATGAACCAGCGCGCTCAGCAGCGATTTACCGCGAAAATCACGGCGCGCCAGCAACCAGGCGACGGCAAGCGCCAGCGGCAGGCTGAGCAGCGTGGCCCAGAACGACACTTTCAGCGACAGCATCAGCGCCGCCCATTCCTCGGGCCGCAACCCGATCATTGCGCCTGATCCACCGGCAGGAACCCATGTCCGGCGAAGATCATGGACGCGTCATTAGATCTGATAAACTCTATAAATTCAGATGCTTGTGCGTCATTCCTGCGCTTTGTCTCCGCGACGGTATAGTAGATTGGATCGTGCATTTTGCCAGGAACTTCATACAATGTGACGACGCCCGGATCCGCCCGTGCATCTGTGGCGTAAACCACGCCCAGGGGCGTTTCGCCGCGCGCGATCAGCGCCAAGGCCGCACGAACGTTTTCAGTCTCGGCCAGATGCGGGGCCAGGGCCGGCCAAAGCCCCGCGTTTTCAAGCCATTGCCGCCCGTAGATCCCGGCGGGAACGCTCTGGGTCTGGCCAATCGCAAGGCGGCCACCCGACAGACGGTCCAGCAGACCCTGGGCGCTGACAGTTTCCAAGCGTGCCGCCCCCTCCGGCCCGGCCAGAACCAGGCGGTTTTCAAGCAGGTTCGAACGACTGTCCGCCTCGATCAATCCCTGATCTTCAAGCCAGTCCATCCAGGCCACATTGGCCAGCAGAACGATATCCGCCGGCGCCCCCTGCGCCACCTGCCGCGCGATCTGCCCGCTGCCGCCATAGGACACCACCAGATTGCCCGGGTATGCCTGGGCCATGTCATCCAGCGCATCACGCAGGGAAGCGGCGGCGAAGACCGTAACGGTCTGCCCCGACACCCCGGCGGCGGGCACCAGGATCAGGGCGCAAATCATTGCAATCTGGCGGAAAAGAGCATACATCGCGGCGATTATTCCAGCGCCCCGCGAGCAGCGCAAGCCAAACAATGTGTTCCAGATGTGGTGTTTATGTCCCAGTTTGTCACCATATTTCGTTCAAAAGCCCGTTTCACGCGGACAAAAAATGACTTTTTTAAATGAATTCTCCACATTTTTGGGTATGATGGACCGAGAATTTAACGTCGGCAGCAGATGATGAAGCTCTACAAGGTAAAACAGGAACCGATTGACCTTCAGTCCGCGTCAAAATCGGACGTGCGCACCCAGTTTGCTGCGCTGTGCTATCGCGTTGTCAAGGACAAGACGCAGGTCCTGTTGATCACCTCCCGCGGGACCGGACGCTGGATCATCCCGCGCGGCTGGCCGATGGACAACAAGACCCCCAGCGAAGCGGCGCTGACAGAAGCCTGGGAAGAGGCCGGAGTGAAGGGCAAGGCTTATCAGGTTGCGCTTGGCCTTTATTCCTATACCCGCGATATCGGCACCGAGGAACAGGTGCCCTGCGTGGCGATGGTCTATCCGGTCGAGGTCAAATCGGTCGAAGACGACTATCCCGAGGCAGGGCAGCGCAAGCGCAAATGGCTGAGCCCGCGAAAGGCGGCGAAACGCGTGGCAGAACCCGAGTTGGCCAATATCCTCAAGGGTTTCTATCCCGGCAAGCTCTGACACTTGCGTTGCAGACTGCTTGCAATTCGCGAATTTGGCTATAGCTCTACGCAAGAAGGAGCCGGAATAGCGAAACATGATACAATTTGCGCTCAGATGTGATGACGATCACCGGTTTGAAAGCTGGTTCAAATCGTCGGAGGCTTTTGACAAGCTGCACAAGGCGGGTCTGGTCACGTGCATCATCTGCGGTTCATCCAAGGTCGAAAAGGCGCTGATGGCGCCCAAGGTCCGCGACAGCAGGTCACAACGGCCGGCTGAAACGCCCAGCATTCAGGAACAGGCCCTGGCCGCCCTGAGAAAGCAGATCGAACAGAATTCGGAATATGTCGGCATGAATTTCGCCCGAGAGGCCCGGGATATCAAGGACGGCATCGCGCCCGAACGCTCGATCTACGGCGAAGCGCGCCCGGATGAGGCCAAAAAACTGATCGAGGACGGCGTGCCGGTGACCCCGCTGCCGTTTGTCCCGGGGCGGAAATCCAACTGAAATCAGGGAGTATGGCGAATGCATGTGGTTATCACCGGCGCCAACCGGGGTATCGGCCGGGCGCTGGCGGCGCATTACCACGCCGCGGGCGATCACGTCACCGGCACGGCGCGGCGTGATGCAACTCTTGCCCGCCTGGATGTCACCGACCCGGATCAGCAGGCCGCATTTGCGCAATCGCTGGCAAACCGGCCGGTTGATTTGCTGATCTGCAATGCCGGCGTCTACCTGGACAAGAACGAAACGTTTGAGCGGGGCTTTCCCGCCCCGATGTGGCAACAGACATTCGCGGCAAATGTTACCGGCGTCTTTTTGACCGTGCAGGCGCTGCTGCCCTGTCTCAAACGTGCCGACGCGCCAAAGATAGCAATCATTTCCAGCATCATGGCCAGTCAGACCAACGCGCCGGGCGGCAGCTATATCTACCGCGCCTCGAAGGCGGCCGCGCTCAACCTCGGGCGCAACCTGGCGGTTGACCTCGCACCAGATGGCATTGCTGTGGGCATTTATCACCCCGGATGGGTGCGCACTGACATGGGCGGCAATGCGGCCGATATTACGGTCGAGGACGCGGTAGCGGGCCTGACCCGCCGGTTCGATGATCTGTCACCGGAAATATCCGGCTGTTTCCAGACATGGGACGGGCGCGACCTTCCTTTCTAGGGCCACCGGCAACACCCTGCCCTCTTGCCCTGACCGGCAGTTCGGCATAAACCCCCGGCGACCCACCCGCCAAGGACGCCTCAATGCCCGTTCTCGTGATGAAATTCGGTGGCACTTCGGTTGCCACGCTTGATCGTATTCGCCGCGCTGCCAAGCGTGTGGGCGTCGAGGTATCCAAGGGCTATGACGTGATTGTCATCGTCAGCGCGATGTCGGGTGAAACCAATAAACTGGTTGGCTATGTCGATGAGACATCGCCGCTATACGACGCGCGCGAATATGATGCGGTGGTCAGCTCGGGCGAGAATGTGACCGCCGGGCTGATGGCGCTCACCCTGCAGGAAATGGACGTGCCCGCGCGCAGCTGGCAGGGCTGGCAGGTGCCGCTGAAGACCACCAGCGCCCATTCCGCCGCGCGGATCGAGGAGATCCCGACCGAGAATATCAATACCAAGTTCGCCGAGGGGATGCGCGTGGCCGTCGTTGCCGGTTTCCAGGGCATCTCGCCCGAGGGGCGTATCACCACGCTTGGACGCGGCGGGTCCGACACCACGGCCGTCGCTTTTGCCGCCGCGTTCGATGCCGAACGCTGCGACATCTACACCGATGTCGACGGTGTCTATACCACTGACCCGCGCATCGCGTCCAAGGCGCGCAAGCTTGACCGGATCGCCTTTGAGGAAATGCTGGAACTCGCCTCGCTGGGGGCGAAGGTTCTGCAAACCCGCTCGGTCGAACTGGCGATGCGGTACAATGTCAAGCTGCGGGTTCTCAGCAGCTTCGAGGAGCAATCGGACGAGGCGGGCACACTTGTCTGCGCCGAGGAGGAAATCATGGAATCAAACGTAGTCTCCGGCATCGCCTATTCACGGGACGAGGCGAAAATGACCCTGGTGTCCGTGGCCGACCGCCCCGGCATCGCCGCCGCCATCTTCGGGCCCCTGTCCGATGCGGGCATCAACGTGGACATGATCATTCAGAACATCGCCGAAGAGGGCCGTACCGACATGACCTTTTCCTGCCCGACCGATCAGGTGACGCGGGCGGAAAAAGCGCTGCAGGATGCCAAGGCGCGCGGTGAGATCAACTATCACGACCTGATCGCCGACACGGATGTGGCCAAGGTGTCCGCGGTGGGCATCGGGATGCGCAGCCAGTCGGGCGTTGCGGCCACAATGTTCAGGACGCTGCGCGACGAAGGCGTGAACATCAAGGTCATTGCCACGTCAGAGATCAAGATCTCGGTGCTGATAGACCGGAAATACATGGAACTTGCCGTTCAGGCGCTGCATGACGCGTTCGGCCTCGACAAGGCCGCCTGACCGCAGCGCATGGCCATTTCGGCAGGATTTGGCGCGCCCCGCGCGTTAACCATTTTCCGGTGCAGATCGCACCAGAATACCGTTTCACCCGGCGTAAGACTGTGATCTAACTTGGGCCGGGGTTATGCTGCCGTGCACCTGAGGGGAGGCATCGCCAGAATGGACGATCATGCGGGAACAGACAGCCGCAAATTGCTTCGCCGCCTGCGCGACGTCATGGCCGACGACGCCGCCGGCCAGCAGCGGCTTGACCAGATCACGCAGCTGATCGCAGACGAGATGCACACCGAGGTGTGCTCGGTCTATCTGTTCCGCGACGAAGACACGCTTGAACTCTGCGCCACACAGGGCCTGAACCCCGAAGCGGTGCACCAGACGCGCATGCGCCTGGGCGAAGGTCTGGTCGGCCTGGTGGCGCGCACCGGTGATGTCATCAACACCGACGATGCCCCAAGCACCAAGGGGTTCCGCTATATGCCGGAGACCGGCGAAGAGGCCTATTCTTCGTTCATGGGCGTGCCGATTCAGCGACTTGGCGAAAAACTCGGCGTCCTGGTGGTGCAATCCCGCAGCGCGCGGCGATATTCCGAAGAAGAGGTCTATGCCGTCGAGGTCGTCGCGATGGTGCTGGCCGAAATGACCGAACTGGGTGCATTTGTCGGCGAAGGCGCCGCCATGTCCGCCCGCCACCAGCAGCAGGTTCTGTTTCGCGGCGGGACCGGCCAGGAAGGCGCGGCGCAGGGCCATGTCTGGCTGCATGAGCCCCGCGTGGTGGTCACGAACCCGATCGCCGACGACCCCGACCGCGAGATCGCGCGTCTGCACGAGGCGGTCGAAGACCTGCGCGTGGGTGTCGACCAGATGCTGAGCCGCGCGGCGAGCGGCGACAAGGAACAGCTTGAAGTACTCGAAGCCTACCGCATGTTCGCCAATTCCAAGGGCTGGATGCGGCGGATGGAGGAAGACATCGCGCGCGGTCTGTCGGCCGAGGCCGCGGTGGAAAAGGAACAGTCCGCGGCGCGGGCGCGCATGGGCCAGGTGAACGACCAGTATCTGCGCGAGCGGCTGCATGATCTCGATGATCTCAGCAACCGGCTATTGCGGATCCTGACCGGCCAGGGCGGTGAGACCGGGGCGGAAATGCCCGCCGATCCCATCCTTGTCGCGCGCAATATCGGCCCGGCGGAACTTCTGGATTATGGCCGCAAGCTGAAGGGCATCGTGCTCGAAGAGGGCTCGGTCGGGTCGCACGCCGCCATCGTCGCACGCGCGCTGGCCATCCCGCTGGTCATTCACGCCGACCGGATCACGACCGAAGCGCTGAATGGCGATCTGGTGCTGGTCGACGGCGATCAGGGGATCGTGCACCTGCGGCCGGACGAAACCGTCGTGTCGGCCTTTCGTGACAAGATGGCGATGCAGGCCCAGGCGCAGGAACGCTATGCCTCGATCCGCGACAAGCCGGCCGAAACGCTGTGCGGCACAAGGATCGCCATGCACATGAATGCGGGCCTGATGGCCGACCTGCCCAGTCTGGAAAGCTCGGGCGCCGAAGGGGTCGGGCTTTTCCGGACCGAGCTGCAGTTCCTGGTGCGCAACCACATGCCCAAACGGGCGGAACTGTCCGAGCTTTATGCACGCGTGATGGATGCCGCGGGCGACAAGACTGTCATTTTCCGCACGCTCGACATCGGTTCGGACAAGGTGCTGCCCTACATGACCGCCACGGACGAGCCCAACCCCGCGATGGGGTGGCGCGCAATCCGCGTCGGGCTGGACAAGCCCGGCGTCATGCGGATGCAGCTGCAGGCGCTGATCCGGGCAGCCGCCGGGCGGCCGCTCAGCATCATGTTTCCCTTCGTGGCGCAGCGCGAGGAATTCCGCGCCGGGCGCGCGGAAATGGAAAAGGCGCTGGAGCGCGAGCGCATTCTGGGCCACCCGGTACCCGAAACCATCAAACTCGGCGCGATGCTGGAAACGCCATCGCTGGCCTTTGCACCGCATCGTTTCTACCAGGAGGTGGACTTCCTGTCGATCGGCGGCAATGACCTGAAGCAATTCTTCTTTGCCGCCGACCGTGAAAACGAGCGTGTCCGGCGGCGCTATGACACGCTGAACGTCAGTTTCCTGAGCTTTCTGGAAAATATCGTGGCGCGCTGCGATGCCACCCGCACGCCGCTTTCCTTCTGTGGTGAGGACGCGGGCCGCCCGGTCGAGGCGGCGTGTTTCGCGGCCATCGGCCTGCGGAGCCTGTCGATGCGCCCGGCCTCGATCGGGCCGGTGAAATCCATCCTGCGGCGGATTGATCTGGTGGATCTGCGCGCGGTCATCCACGAGGCCAGCGAAGAGGGCCACCAGTCTGTCCGGCCCTTCGTGATGAAATACCTCAAGGGCAAGCTCTGAACGTCAGGCGCGCTTGATCGGGTCACGAGACACCCGTTTGCGAAATTCCTCGACCAGTTCGCCATGATCGCGGTTGGCGTCGATGGCCAGCCGTCTGAGGCCAAAATGCACATGCGCCATCTGCTGGTAATAGCTGGTATAGGCATAGTTCGTCGCCGCCCCCGCCGCCGCGCCCAGTACCGGCACGGTCTGGGCCGCCAGTTTCTGCCCCAGGACAGTCGCCAGGCGCGGCGCCACCCGCGCGATCAGCGTGTTCAGCGTGGCCCCGGTTACCGCCAGCCGGGTGCTCAGAAAGGCGATGTCGGATCCGTCATCGTGATCCAGCGGCCCGGCGGCAGCCAGAACCTGGATACAGTCGAACATCACCCCCTGTTCGGCGGGATCAAACCCGTGTTCAATCGCCACGTCCTGAATCGCCCGCAACAGGATCGTCGTGGTCACCGGCAATTCCGCCATCGCACTGGGCAAACCGCCAAATCCGCCGGCAGCCCCCATCGCGGTGGTCGCCAGCCGTGTCAGCCATCCCGGCTGTTCACCCACCACGCCGCGCGAACGCTGTGCCGCGCCCATCGCCAGTTTCAGGGCCTGTTCGGTCCCGTCCCCCATGCGGGCGCGCAGCCCTTCGGGCAGCCGGTCCAGCAACCCCTCGGCCTGTCCGCCGATGACGTTCAGCACCTGGACGCCGATATTGCCCGCCCGCGCGTGGCGCCGCGCCAGCGCGTCCAGCCGTTGATCGGTGTCCGATTGACCAAGGGTCGTGTCGAGAATTTCCATGCTGTCAAGATCGGTGTTCGCAACCGCGCTTTCAAGCGTATCTGGTGACTTTGCCAGAAACACCGGCCCAGGCGCCCGGCACCAGCGCATGGCCCAGAACCCGCTCGGGGTTGGTGGGGGGCGGCATTTCCACACCGTCAAGGCGCCCGAATCCGAACCGCCCGTAATAGGGTGCGTCGCCCACCAGCATCACCCGTTCCCAGCCGCTCTGCGCCGCCCGGTAAAGGCTGTCGCGGATCAGCGAACCGCCCAGCCCCTCGCCCTGGCGGGTCGGGTGCACCGCCACCGGGCCCAGCAACAAGACCCGCGCGCCCCCCACCAGCACCGGCCAGAACCGGATCGCGCCGCCCAGGATGCCATCACTGTCGCGCGCCACCAGGCTCAGCCCGCTGACCGGCTCGATCCCGTCGCGCAGCCGGTAAGAGGACAAGGCTTCGCGCCCGGGCGCAAAGCAGAGGTCATAGAGCGCCTCTACCTCCCACCAATCGTCCTTTTCCTCGGGCCGCAATTCGAGCACGCGATTTTCCTTGCAAATTCAGGTGGCATAGCGCGTAGCACGGCGTTAGGTCTGGTTCAAACAGCTAAGAGTTACCAATGTTCTACAAACCCGAAGACGGTCACGGATTGCCGCATAATCCTTTCAACGCCATCGTAACGCCGCGTCCAATCGGCTGGATTTCCACCCGCGGAGCGGAGGGGCGCGACAACCTGGCGCCTTACTCGTTCTTCAACGCCGTGGCCTATCACCCGCCGCAGGTGATGTTCTCCTCGACCAATGCCAAACCGGATCGCGGCGACACCAAGGACAGCATCGCCAATATTCGCGAGACCGGCGTCTTCTGCGTCAACATCGTCGAATACGCGATGCGCGACGTGATGAACCAAAGCTCGGGCCCGTGGGGGAAAGAGGTGGATGAATTCGACCATGCCGGTATCGACAAGGCGGAATGCACGACAATCTCCTGCCCGCGCGTTGCCGCCGCCCCGGCATCGCTGGAATGCAAGCTGACCCAGATCGTGCAGCTGCCCGGTGCGGCGAATTTCGTGGCCTTCGGCGAGGTCACCGGCGTGCATATGCGGGACGATTGCCTGGTGGACGGGGCCTTTGACGTGACCCGGTTCAACCCGCTGACACGGCTTGGCTACAAGGATTACTCGGTGATCCGCGAAGTCTTCAGCCTGACCCGGCCGGGCGAATAGGGCCGCGGGCCCTAGTGGCCCGCCCCCAGGATACCGGTGCGCACCCCGTAATCCACCGCAATCTCGTAATCGGGGTCATCGTCGCTGTCGACCATGAGATGGCCTGCCTTGGTCAGCAGCCGGTGGCAATCGCGGCTCAGATGGCGCAGCTTGATCTGCTTGCCCGCCGCCTCGTATTTCAACGCGATCGCCTCGATCGCCTGCAGCGCCGATTGGTCCACAACCCGGCTGGCGGCGAAATCGACGATCACCGTGTTGGGATCCGCGTCTACCTTGAACAATTCCGCGAACCCATCGGTCGAACCAAAGAACAGCGGGCCCTGGATTTCATAGACCTTGGCGCCGGTTTCGGTGACCGAGTCGCGCTCGATCGCGTGGATGCGGGTGGCGTTGTTCCAGGCATAGGTCAGCGCCGAGACGATCACGCCCACGACCACCGCGATGGCCAGGTCGTATTTCACCGTCACGAGGGTCACCAGCACGATCACCGCCGCGTCGGATAGCGGCACCTTGCGCAGGATGGTCAGCGAGTTCCAGGCAAAGGTGCCGATCACCACCATGAACATCACGCCGACCAGCGCCGCCAGCGGGATCTGCTCGATCAGCGGCGCGGCAAAGAGAATGAAGATCAGCAGAAAGAGCGCCGCGGCGATCCCGGCGATCCGGGTGCGCCCGCCGGATTTCACGTTGATCATCGACTGCCCGATCATCGCGCACCCGCCCATGCCACCGAAAAAACCGGTGACGGTGTTGGCCAGCCCCTGGGCGATGCATTCCTGGCTGGCGCCGCCGCGCTTGCCGGTGATTTCGCCCACCAGGTTCAGGGTCAGCAGGCTTTCGATCAGGCCGATGGCGGCCAGGATCACCGCGTAGGGCAGGATGATCTCGAATGTCTCGAACGTCAGTGGCACGATCGGCACATGAAACGCGGGCAGCCCGCCCTGGATCGAGGCCAGGTCGCCTACGCGCGGCACGTCGAGTCCCAGCGCGATCACAAGCCCCGCCACGACGCCGATACCGGCCAGCGGCGCGGGGATGATGCGGGTGATCCGCGGCATCACCCAGATGATCGCCATGGTCAGCGCCACCAGCCCCAGCATCGAATATAGAGCGGTCCCCGACAGCCACTCGCCCCCGCCCATGCCGTGGCCGGTGTTTTCCATCGTGCCGGGCACCTTGAATTGACCCAATTGCGCCAGGAAGATCACGATTGCCAGCCCGTTGACAAAGCCCAGCATGACCGGATGCGGCACCAGCCGGATGAACTTGCCCCATCTGAGCGCCCCGGCGATCACCTGCAGCAGGCCCATCAGCACCACCGTAGCAAAGAGGTATTCGACCCCGTGCTGCGCCACCAGCGCCACCATCACGACGGCCAGCGCCCCGGTCGCGCCCGAAATCATGCCCGGCCGCCCGCCAATGAGCGCCGTGATCAGGCCGACCAGAAACGCCGCGTAAAGCCCCACCAGCGGATGCACCCCGGCGACAAACGCAAAGGCCACCGCCTCGGGCACCAGCGCCAGGGCCACCGTCAGGCCCGACAACAGCTCGATCCTCAGCCGTCCGACACTCAGCGTCTCGTCTTCCATGATCCGCAGGTCGGGCATGGAAATGTTATTGGCGAAGGCCGCCAGAATTGCGTGTTTCAAGGGATTGTCCTGTCGGTCGGAAGGTGGGCGGACGGCTCCTGTACAGCGATGGGCGCAGATTGACCAGCCTCAATATCGGGATGCCGCCATGTGCTGCGGCCATGGCAATATCAAACCTCTGAGAGTTGCCGATTTGCGCCATTTCCTTTCTTGGGCTGCTGACATATCAATCAGGCCGGCACAGCGGACGGAGGCAGAATGAGCGACACAGTGATCGGTATCATCGGCGGTTCGGGCGTCTATGACATCAACGGGCTTGAGGGGGCCGAATGGACCACGGTCGAAAGCCCCTGGGGCACGCCGTCGGACGCGATCCTGACCGGCACGCTGGACGGCGTGCGCATGGCCTTCCTGCCGCGGCACGGGCGGGGGCATGTGCATTCGCCCACCACCGTCCCCTACCGCGCCAATATCGACGCGCTTAAACGCCTGGGCGTGACGGACGTGGTGAGCGTTTCGGCCTGCGGATCGTTCCGCGAGGAAATGGCGCCGGGCGATTTTGTCGTTGTAGATCAGTTCATTGACCGCACCTTCGCGCGTGAGAAATCGTTTTTCGGAACCGGCTGCGTGGGGCATGTCAGCGTGGCCCACCCGACCTGCCCGCGGCTGCGTGACGCTTGCGAAACCGCGGCACGGGCTGCCGGGGTGACGGTGCATCGCGGCGGGACTTACCTGGCGATGGAAGGGCCGCAATTTTCGACCCTGGCGGAATCGCGGATGTATCGCGATGTCTGGGGCTGCGACGTGATCGGCATGACCAACATGCCCGAGGCCAAGCTCGCCCGCGAGGCCGAGCTTTGCTATGCCTCGGTGGCGATGATCACCGATTATGACAGCTGGCACCCCGATCATGGCGAGGTGGACGTGACCCGGATCATCGCCACGCTGATGGGCAATGCCGACAAGGCGCGCGACATGGTATCGCGCCTGCCCGCCCTGCTGGGCCCCGATCGCGCCCCCTGCCCGCATGGCTGTGACCGCGCGCTGGACCACGCCATCCTGACCGCACCCGACGCCCGTGATCCGGCACTGGTGGCCAAACTCGACGCGGTCGCCGGCCGTGTTCTGACGTAGGGGGAAAACGCCCCCTACGTCACGCGGTATCCAATCATCCGTTATTCGAGCTTGACGATTTTCTTGTCGACCTTGAACTGGGTCGAGCCGCTCGCCTTGATAATGTCGCGAACCGTTCTTGGTTGTGGGCAGTTTTCACACGAGTCCGGGTCTATGATCAGCGGCTTGACAAAACCCACCCATTTCTCCTGACCCGTTGCCTCTTTCACGGCAAGGATGGAATCGACCATGAATGGCGTCAGGCCGGGATCACGCGTCACGACAAGAACACCCTGCAGACAGACCGGGTCCATCGGCGCGTTCACTGCGGTGCGAAACCTCTCGGCATATGCCCAGATCTTGACCGGCCGTTTCACCTTGAAAATATCGGGAATGCCAACCGGAAGGCGTTCGCTCATGGCGGTGAGCGTGTCATTCAGGGTGACACCCCAGATATTCAGCGCGGTCAGCTTGCGATTGGCCCAAGCATCGGCGGAAAATTTCTGCAGCGAGCAGAACTTGCTGCGGACAAATTTCTCGTCCTCGTGACTGTAGACAAAGACATCACCCGGTTCGGCATCCGCGATCTTGTTTGCGGGCAAAATCAGCCTTGCATAGCTGATGTCATCGTCATCCGCGTCCAGCAGGATATTCTCGGCGAACTTGAAGCCCAGAACCAGCACGGCCAGCATGATGAACAGCCAGGACTTGTAGCCGACATGTTCTGAAAGTTTGAATTTTCTCTCGGGTTTCATGGCGATCACTGCGGGCAGCAAAGGTCTTCACCGCAATTGTAGTAGCCTTCCGGACAGGCCGCGAAAGCTGAAGCGGTGGATATGAAAAAAGTGGCGATAGCCAGGACAAACATGGCGCGCATAATCAATCTCCTTCCAATAGATTTTGACAAAAAATTCCGGGTTGTGCGGACATGGTCTCATACACGCCAGGGTTTGTCAGTGAACGGCTTCACACCTGCGGGGGCTTGCGGTCAGGCGGCGAAACTGGAATTCATGGCCGGGCCGACCGGGAGGATTTGAAACATGCCCTTTGATCTTTGGATAACCTTTGTTGCCGCCTCAACCGCCCTGCTGTTGATTCCCGGCCCCACCGTCCTGTTGGTGCTCAGCTACGCGCTCAGCCAGGGGCGTCGCGTTGCACTGGCCAGCGCGGCGGGCGTGGCCCTGGGTGACCTGATCGCGATGACGGCATCCTTGCTGGGCCTTGGTGCGCTGGTGCTGGCCTCGGCCACGTTGTTCACGCTGCTGAAATGGGCCGGGGCGATCTATCTGGTGTGGATGGGCGTGAAACTGCTGCGCGCGCCGCGCTCCGAGGGGCTGGATACGGTTGCAACCGCCGGCACGACCCCGCGCCGGGTGTTCACCCACGCGGCGGCGGTGACCGCGCTCAACCCCAAATCCATTGCCTTCTTCATCGCCTTCGTCCCGCAATTCGTCAGCGTCGGAACCGCCCTCGTGCCGCAATTCGCCATCCTGATCGCCACGTTCGTCGGGCTGGCAGCGCTCAACGCCCTGGCCTACGCCTTGCTGGCGGATCGCCTGCGCATGACCATCAAGCGCCCGTCGGTCATCACCTGGCTGACACGTGGCGGGGGTGCGGCGCTGGTGGGCATGGGCCTGATGACCGCAACATTGCGGCGCGCCCCTTGAGCGGCAGCCCCGGCACCGTTCTGATCCTGGGTGCCGATGGCTTCATCGGGCGGCACCTGGCCTTTGGCCTTCGCAACAAGGGATGGCAGGTGATCGCCTCGGCCCGCCGCACCCGGCGCTTGGAGCGCATGGGGTTCAAAACCCTAAAGGCCGACCTGGCGGCGCCCCG
Source organism: Roseovarius sp. CAU 1744 (assembly GCF_039839345.1). NCBI lineage: Bacteria > Pseudomonadati > Pseudomonadota > Alphaproteobacteria > Rhodobacterales > Roseobacteraceae > Roseovarius > Roseovarius sp. CAU 1744. The sequence goes on from NZ_JBDOQV010000006.1 coordinate 149,476, forward strand.
CACGGCGAGACCGTCCTTCTGGCGCCCGCATCTGTCGGAGGTCACGCATCTGGTCAACGCCGCAGGGGTTCTGAGCGCGCCCGAGGCGATCTGCGAGGCGGTGCATGTCACCGCGCCCGAGGCGCTTTACAAGGCGCTGCCAGATGGCGCGACGGGGATCCTGATTTCGGCCGTGGGCATTGACCGGGCGGACACAGGCTTCGCGATTTTCAGACGCGCGGGTGAAGACTGCGCAGCCCGGCACGGCATCTCGATCCTGCGTCCGGGCCTGGTTCTGGGTGACACCTCCTATGGCGGCTCTTCGCTGATGCGCGCCCTTGCGGCCCTGCCGCTGGTCACGCCTGTGATTGGCAAGGGCCGTCAGATCTTCAACCCGATCCATGCCAGCGACCTGAGCGATATTGTCGCCCATTTGCTGCAGAACCCGCCCCCGCCCGGCCCGCATGAGGTAGGCGGCCCGGAACAGGTCACCCTTGCGGAGATGTTGCGCGCCATGCGCCGCTGGCTTGGGCTGCGCAGAGCACCGGTGCTGAGGCTGCCGCTGCCCCTGGCGCGGCTGATGGGGCGGATCGGGGATGCCATGCGCCTTGGCCCGATTTCGGCAACGGCGGTCACGCAGCTGGAAACCGGCGTTCTGGCCCGCCCGGGCCCGGCGATCAGCGAGCTGCCCGTCCAGCCGCGCGGTTATTCAGATTTTCTGGCGGCGCGGCCGGCGGGCACGCAGGATCTCTGGCACGCCCGGCTTTACCTGATGCGCCCCTTGCTGCGGCTGGTGCTGGCCCTGCTGTGGCTGGCCTCGGGGCTCATCGGCCTGATGCTTCCGGCGGGCCAGTTCCTGCCCTTGGTGCCGGACAGTGGGCTGAGTGACGGCACGCTTGTCCTTCTGGCGCGGCTTGGCGGCGTGGCCGACATCGCCATCGCGCTGGCCCTCTTGCGCGGATGGCGCCCGCGGCTGATGGCCGGCCTGCAAGGGGCGGCGATCGCGGGCTATACGCTCGTATTCGCTTGGCTTGCGCCTGCGCTGTGGCTGTTGCCGCTTGGCGGGCTGTTGAAGAACATTCCCCTTCTCGCCCTGATTGCCGTGCAGGCAATACTTGAGGATGAGCGTTAGGCATGGACCCGTCCCTGATCGCGAAATGGCTGCATATCCTCAGCGCAACCGTGCTGTTCGGCACCGGATTGGGCACGGCGTTTCAGATGGTCTGGGCCATGCGCACCGGCAGGGTCGAAACCATCCGTTCCGTGGCCTCGGGCGTGGTCGTGGCGGATTGGCTTTTCACCACGCCCGCCGGGCTGATCCAGCCGCTTACCGGGATCTGGCTGGTGCATCTGGCCGGCTATTCGTTTTTTGAACCGTGGTTGGTGGTCACCTACGCGCTATATGTACTGGCCTTTCTGTGCTGGGCGCCGGTGGTCCATCTGCAGATCCGGATCCGCGATCTGGCCGGTGTGGCCCTGTCGAACGGCACCGCCCTACCCGAAGAGGCCCGGCGCGCCTATCGGCTGTGGTTCGCGCTTGGCTGGCCCGCCTTTGCCGCGATGATCGCGGTTTACTGGCTGATGGTCGCGAAACCGGTCCTTTGGTAAACGGCCGCCGCCCCTTGCACGAATGCGCGCTTTCGGCGACACCGGGTATGTGGGAGCGGGATCAGAAGGGCGCAGAATGGCACAGACAAAATCAGTCAAGGACTACATCCGCACGATCGTGGACTTCCCGCATGAAGGGATCATGTTCCGCGATGTCACCACGCTTTTTGCCGATCCGCGCGGGTTTCGCATGGCGATCGACCAGATGCTGCACCCCTATGCCGGGATGCAGATCGACAAGGTCGTCGGGCTCGAGGCGCGCGGCTTCATCCTGGGCGGGGCCATCGCGCACCAGCTGAGCAAGGGATTCGTACCCATCCGCAAGAAGGGCAAACTGCCCGGCAAGGTCATCAGCCAGGGCTATCAGCTGGAATATGGCGAAGCTGTTGTCGAGGTGCATGACGACGCGATCGCGGCCGGTGAGAAAATCCTGCTGGTCGATGACCTGCTGGCCACCGGCGGAACAGCCGAGGCGGGGATCAAGCTGATCGAACGCCTGGGCGGCGAGATCATCGGCTGCGCCTTCATCATCGACCTGCCCGACCTGGGCGGGCGCACCAAGATCGAGGCGCTTGGCATGGACGTCCACACGCTCTGCGCTTTCGACGGTGAATGAGCGCCGCCGGGCCGGTGGACGCTGGTTAAGGTTCTGATAACCACGCTGCGCTAGACTGACGAGGCCGATATTTCTGCGGCACTGCTTGCTACGATCACACGGGATCGGTTTCCGCACCCTGCTGTCCCTCCTGGGCGGGGTGCGGTTTCACCCTGCTACTTCCGGTAATAGTCCCTGAACCAGCGCACGAACTGCGCTATTCCATCGCGAATATCAGTCCGGGGCGCATAGCCTGTCAGTTCCCGCAGCAACCGTGCATCGGCCCAGGTGGCCGGCACGTCACCCTTTTGCATGTCCATGTAATTGCGCTTGGCGCTCACGCCCAGCTCGGCCTCGATGGCATCCACGAAATCGGCCAGGCGCACCTTGTCGGAATTGCCGATATTGACGATACGGTAGGGCGCCACCGGCGACAGGCTGTCCCACTCGGGAATATCGTCCGGCGCATCGGGCCGCATTGGCGGCACATCCATCAACAGCCGGATGCCGTGCACAAGATCATCGACATAGGTAAAATCGCGATACATCTCCCCGTGATTGTAGATGTCGATCGGCCGCCCCTCGAGTATCGCATCCACGAATTTGAAAAGCGCCATGTCGGGCCGTCCCCAGGGGCCATAGACGGTGAAAAACCGGAACATCGTCGTGGGCAGGTGCCACAGATGGGCATAGGAATGGCCCATTGCCTCGGTCGCCTTTTTCGTGGCGGCGTAGATCGTCATCGGGCTGTCGGCCTTGTCGGTCTCGGCATAGGGCATCTGCGTGTTGGCGCCGTAGACCGAGGATGTCGAGGCCATCAGCAGGTGCGATACCTCAAGGCGGCGGGCGGCCTCCATGACATTAAACGTCCCGGTTATGTTGGCGTCGATATACGCACGGGGTGCTTCCAGCGAATACCGAACACCCGCCTGAGCGGCCAGGTGAACGATGATGTCGGGCGCGAACCCGTCAACGGCGCGGCTGAGCGCGTCATTATCCTCCAGCATCGCCTCGGTTCTGGAAAACCCGGGCTTTTGCAGCAATATCTGATGCCTGCGTTTCTTCAGCGATACGTCGTAGTAGTCGGTGATCCCGTCATAGCCATGCACCGTGATGCCTTCGTCCAGAAGTAGCCGGGCAAGATGAAAACCGATGAAGCCGGCAGTGCCGGTAATGAATACGCGTGTCATCGGTACCTTTTCGTTGCTGCTTGGATCAGCGTTAGCCGCTAGACGCCAGCGAAACAAGCCACCCTGCGGCCAGCCCACCCTGGCCCTGATTGACAGGCCTGCAACCTTTGTTAAGTTACGCTTTCTTTTTGCCTGCCAACTAAAGGAAATCTGAAATTGGCGATCAAGATCGAAATGCTCCGCTGTTTTTGTGCCGCCGCCGACCACGGCAGCCTGGCCGACGCTGCGCAGCAACTCGGGCGCACGGCGTCGGCGGTATCGATGATGCTGCGCCAGTTCGAGGACCACATCGGCGCGCCGCTGTTTGAAAGCGCCCGCAAATCGCGCCTGACCCCGCTGGGCGAGATGATCCTGATCGAGGCCCGGCGCGAGCTGGAGCATTTCGACCGCACGATCAAGTCGATCGAGGGCATGTCGCGGGCCGAACAGGGGCAGGTGCGCCTTGCGGTCACCCCGTCGGTCGCGCAGACGATACTGCCGAAAATCCTCCGGGGCTTCATGCTGAAACACCCCGGCGTCCGGATCGACATCCGGGACACCGACAGCGCCTCGGTCCAGCGTGAGTTGACCGCCGAGCGGGCCGACATTGGCATCGCCACCCTGCGTCAATTGCCCGGGTTCGAGCGCGAACTGATCTTCTCGGACAGGTTTGGCGTGGTCTGCCGGGTGGACAGCCCTCTGGCACGTCACGGGTCAGAGCTGACGTGGAAGCAGATCGAGGATGAGAGTTTCATCGCCAATGGATTGTGTTTCGGCATCGACGACGAAAGCTTTGCCCCGATCCTGAACGCCTCGAACCTGATGGTGCCCAACACGGCCTCCATCCTCAGCCTTGTGCGCGCGGGGGTCGGCATCACCATCCTGCCGGAACTGGCTGTCTTACCGGATTTTCTGGATCTGAAATTCCTGCCGCTGGCGGATTGTTCGGCCCGGCGCGAGGTCTGGATGGCCACACCGCCGGAGCATATGCTGACACCCGCGGCACAGGCGCTGGCCACGTCGATCCGAAACGCGGAAATTCCGATCGCGCACCGCTAGAATTCAGTTTTACTGAAATTTACTTAACTAATTCGCGTTTGCCTGAATCTTTCACCTGTGTTGTAATTGCCTCCGGACCGACGCCGTTTGGGTATTCGGGGAAAGAGGGTATTGCATGGGCCAGACACAGCAAAATTTCATCGCCGGCCAATGGGTCGCCGGCATCGGCGAGGTGGAAAACCGCAACCCGTCGGACCTGAGCGATCTGATCGGCACCTACGCCCAGGCCAGCAGCGACCAGCTGGAACAGGCGCTGGATGCCGCTGCCGTCGCACAGAAGGAATGGGCCGGTTACGGGATGGAGCGCAAACAGGCGGTTCTGAACGCCATCGGGAACGAGCTGATGGCCCGCGCCGAGGAGCTGGGAACGCTCCTGAGCCGCGAGGAAGGCAAGCCGCTGGCCGAGGGCAAGGGCGAGGTGTTCCGCGCCGGTCAGTTCTTTACCTACTACGCTGCTGAATGTCTGCGGCAACTGGGCGAGAACGCCGACAGTGTGCGCCCGGGGATCGAGGTCGACGTGCGGCGCGAACCCATCGGCACCGTCGCGATCATCAGCCCCTGGAACTTTCCCACCGCCACCGCCAGCTGGAAGATCGCGCCGGCACTGGCCTATGGCAACGCGGTGATCTGGAAACCCGCCAATGTCACCCCGGCCTCGGCCGTGGCCCTGACCGAGATCATCAGCCGGCAGGACATTCCCGCGGGCCTTTTCAACCTGGTGATGGGTGCGGGCCGTGACGTGGGGCAGCGCCTGGTCGAAAGCCCCCGGATCAACGCGATATCCTTCACCGGCTCGGTTCCGGTGGGCAAGGGCATCGCCGCTGCCGCGGTGCAGAACCTGACCAAGATACAGCTGGAAATGGGCAGCAAGAACGCCCTGGCGGTGATGGATGATGCCGATCTTGACCTCGCCGTGAGCCTGGCGCTTGGCGGCGCCTTTGGCGGCTCGGGCCAGAAATGCACCGCCTCGTCCCGCCTGATCGTGCATGCGGGCGTGCATGACGCATTCGTTGAAAAGCTGGTCAAGGGCGCCGAGGCGATGAAGGTTGACCATGCGCTGGCCGAGGGCACGCAGATCGGACCCGTGGTCAGCGACCTGCAGTTGAATGAAAACCTGGCCTATGTCGATCTGGGCAAATCCGAAGGGGCCGAACTGGCCTGCGGCGGCGTGCGGGTCGAACGCGCGACCGAGGGCTATTACATGACCCCCGGCGTGTTCCTGAACACAACGAACGGCATGCGGATCAACCGAGAAGAGATGTTTGCCCCGCTGGCCGCCGTCATCAAGGTGGACAGCTATGACGAGGCGCTGGCCATCGTCAACGACACCAATTTCGGCCTGACCGCCGGGATCGTCACGCAAAACCTCGCCCGTGCCACCCATTTCCGCCGCAATGCCCGCACCGGCGTGGTCACCGTCAACCTGCCCACTGCCGGCACCGATTACCACGTGCCCTTCGGCGGGCGCGGCGACAGCTCTTATGGCCCGCGCGAACAGGGCACCTATGCCAGGGAATTCTATACCACGGTCAAGACCGCCTATATCGCGGCCGGAACGCCCGAATGACCTACCTGATCGACAACCTGCAATATGCCAACTGGTCAGAGAAGATCTTTCGCCAGATGCGCGAGGGCCGTGTCGATGCGGTGCATGTCACGATTTCCTACCACGAGAATTTCCGGGAAACGGTGCTGAATATCGAAAGGTGGAACCGCTGGTTCGAAGAGTATCCCGACCTGATCTTTCACGGCGAATGGGGCGATGACGTGCGCCGCGCCCGCGAAACGGGCCGCACCGCGATCTTCTTCGGCTTCCAGAACCCCGCGCCGATCGAAGACGATATCGGCCTGGTCGGGATCGTGCACAAGCTGGGCGCGCGGTTCATGCAGCTGACCTATAACAACCAGTCCCTGCTGGCGACCGGGTGTTACGAGGCCGAAGATGCCGGCATCACCCGGATGGGCAAACAGGTCATCAAGGAGATGAACCGGGTGGGGCTGGTGGTGGATATGAGCCATTCCGCCGATCGGTCGACCATCGAGGCCGCGGATTTTTCGGAACGTCCGATCGCGATCACCCATGCCAACCTTCATTCCTGGCAGCCCGCGCTGCGCAACAAACGCGACGACGTGGTGCGAGCGGTGGTCGAAAACGGCGGCATGATGGGGTTTTCGATGTATCCCCATCACCTCCGGGACAAATCCGACTGCACGCTCGACAGTTTCTGCGAGATGATCGCCCGCGCCGCCGAGACCTTCGGGCCCGAGCATTTCGGCATCGGCAGCGATCTCTGCCAGGACCAGCCGGACAGCATCGTCGAATGGATGCGTGTGGGCCGCTGGTCGAAGGAAATCGACTATGGCGAGGGATCGGCCAGCGCGCCGGGCTTTCCGCCGCAGCCGGGCTGGTTCCGCGACAACCGCGATTTCGGCAATATCCGCGAAGGGCTGCGCAATACCGGCTTTGACGACGCCGAGGTCGATGGGCTGATGGGCGACAACTGGTTGCGCTTCTACGACGAAAATTTTCAACCCGCCGGAAGCAACTGACGCCGGGCGCCCTATACTCAGTCTCAGCCAAGGAGGAGGACGATGCACCAACCCGACCCACGCCGCACCATCGCCCCCCGCGACCCCAAACTGGTCATGCGGCTGGAACGCATGGGGTCGTTCCACCAGTCGCGCCTGTCCTTCATGCGGATCTTGCTGCGTCGCCTGAAGGCCCAGAACTGGACGTTCGAGCAGGTGAAATTCGACATCAACCAACGTGGCGTGGGCACCGCGATATACGCGGCCCACGGGCCGGAACGCAGTTATTCTCTGGTGGCCTTCGCCAATGACCTGCCGCCGGAAAAACGCTCGGACCGGGTGATCGCCACCGAATGGGACGCGACATTCACGCTGTTTGACGGCATCCCGGATGAGGAGGACATCGACCGCCTGTCGCGCAACGTGCCCAGGCAGGAAGCGGGCCGTGTAAGCGAAAGGGAATTGTCACTCAGCCGCGCCAACCGGTCCGTCCGGCTGTGGGATCACGTGGTCGAAGCGCTCAGCCAGGGCCGCCAGCCCGATCGCGAAAAGGTCGAGGAGGTGGGATACCTGATGCGCACCACCGCGGTTTACGGATCGGGCAAGTTCGGCGCGGCGGATCGCGAGCAGTCGGCGCACCGGCCCGAATGCCAGGGGCCGTTCCAGATTGAGATGCTTTCGGTCTATCTGACCCGCGCCTTCGTCATGGACCTGGTCGAACACATGGCCCGCCAGCGCGCACCGCAGACGGCAGTGCCGCTGGATCCGGCCCTGCGCCGCCGGTTCGGCATCGGCAATTCCACCGGTCTGGGCATGGCGCCCTTCCTGCTCAACCACCCGGCGCTGATCAGCAACTGGATTTCCGCGCGCGAGGAAGCGCTGGCGCGCATCCGGTCCCTGCCTGCCGCCAGCAAGGACGACGCGCAGGCGTTCCGCGATTTCGCCGCCCGGGCCGAGCTGCATTCCGATTACTGGTCATCCGAACACCCCGTGCAGGTGGCAAAGCTATCCCGACTGCGCGCCGACATGAAAGCCCTGCGCACCCATCTGGAAACCGCCGATCTGACCGGCGATCACCCCTGGAACCGGCTCTGGCTCTGGGCCGAGGGCGCGCTGTCGGTCGAGGGGCAGGAACAGCTGACCTCGCTGCTGATGGAGCCCTACGGCGATCTGGTCGACGGGCTGAGCGATTGTATGTCGGCGGACGAGGCGCGTTTCTTTCGGATCGACGGGTCGATGCCGATCTCGCGGCTGAAGGCGCTGATCGCGCAGATCTATGACTGGGCGCTTGCAATCGACTGGGACGACCCGGCGGCACAGGCGCGTGTCTGGTACGTCTCCGAGGAAAAGCTGGAGCCGCGCATGGGAGAGCGGTTCGAGGAACCGATTGAACCCTATGAACAACCGCTTTGCCCCGGACGGGACGCGGCGCGCCTCTATGCCGACCTGGAGCAGTCAGAGGATGGGCCCGTCGCCGCCTTCCTGCTGCGGCACCCCGACCATCGCCACATGGTGCGCCGTGCCCAGATCGCCGCCAGCCACCCCTATGCGGAAATACGCGACAACACGATCAGCGCCACGGTGATGCCGATCGACCTGCTGCGTGCCAAGCTGTCGTTCTTCGGTGCCTGCCACTTCGATCCGCGCTCGGACCGGTGGGTACGCATCAACATGTTCCAGCACGCCCCGTTTCCGCACGAACTGGCCAGCGGCAACGCCGATGACTGGACCTATCCCTATCTCGCAGGTGCGCCGGGATGAGCTGGTCACTGAACGAGGTCGAGGGGCTGGCCCGCAAGGCCGCGCGCGGGGCCGGTTTCAGCTGGGGCCTGGCGGAAGAGGCCGGGATTGCCACGCGCTGGCTGATGGCGATGGGCCTTCCGGGGGCGACAGCGCTGGCCGGGCTTCTGACCCGGAATGACGGCGTGACCTATACCTCAATCTGCCCGGTCGATACGGATGGCAGATGGCGGGCACGGGGCGGCACGCTATGCCCGCTGATCTGCGGCGCCGCGATCTGTGATCACGCGGCCCGGCTTGCCGAGGATAAGCGTATTGAACTGGGCGAAACCGCCTTCCCCCTGCTGGTATTGCCATTTGCCGCCGGGGCCGCCCAGCTGACCGGCAAGCAGATCGAAATCACCTGGCCCGGATGCGCCGCCACGATTGGCCCCGACGGCAAACCAGGGCTGAGCGAAACCACGTCCGTGGAAACCGCCCTGACGGCATGGGCAAGCATCCGCGTGACAACCGGCGGGAACGCCGGCCCGCGCCGCGCCGCATCGCGCTGCGAAATCCCTGCCGCCGCCGCGAAAACACTGGCCGGTTTCGCCCATCGCACCTATGCGCCCGATACCCCCGAAAGCCGCCTGAGCGGCGCGGGAGCCGGGCTGTCGGACAATGACTGAACCGCCGAAAATATTCTCATAAACACAATATTATCAGCGTTTTAAACGCCACTCCTCATGTAGTCATCAAAATCGTGACCCACAGGCGGGCACAAATCTGTTAGAATATTTCCCAGACGCGCCGGATTTGACCCTCGGCCACCGTCTACCAGACATCAGCCCGGGATGGGCGGCATCTGTCCTCCCGGGCGAAGGATCGGGAGAGCATCATGGTAAAAACAATCGGAAATCCGCTGACCTGGGCCGCCGATGCGGTATTCGGCACCAGCCGCTCGGTCGGCGCCGCGACCGAGGCGCTGGCCAGTCACGACACAACTCCGCCGGCGACACGGCCCATCGGTGACGCCGATATCCGGGCGGCCCTGAGCAAGGGGTACGACGACTTCAAGGCGTTTCGCAGCGACGTGATGTTTCTGGTGGCGATATATCCCATCATCGGCATCTGCCTTGTGGTGGTATCGTCCAATCTGGCCCTGTTGCCGCTGCTCTTTCCGCTTGCCGCGGGTTTCGCATTGTTGGGCCCGGTCGCGGCCATCGGTCTGTACGAGATGAGCCGCAGGCGCGAGGCCGGTGAGCCCGCTGGCTGGGGCGCCGCACTTCAGGCACTCAGGGCGCATGTGGTGGGACCTGTCATGGCGCTGGCGGTCTATCTTTTTGCAATGTTCGTGCTGTGGATCCTTGCCGCAATGCTGATTTATAGCGTCACCCTAGGGCCCGAGCCGCCGGTGACATTCTGGCGTTTCGCGCTGGACGTGCTGACAACGGGCGCTGGCTGGACGATGATCATCCTCGGGATGGGCGTCGGCTTTGTCTTTGCGGCGATTGTGCTGGTGATCAGCATGGTTTCCTTCCCGATGCTGATCGACCGGCGCGCGGGCGTTCCGGTCGCGGTGGCGACCTCGCTGCAGGTGGCGCGGCAAAGCCCGGTCACGGTGGCGAAATGGGGGCTGATCGTGGCGGTGCTGATGGCGCTCGGCTCGATCCCGTTCTTCCTCGGGCTCATCATCGTGCTGCCCATCCTGGGCCACGCGACCTGGCACCTCTATCGCGCCGCCGTACCGCGCAGCACCGACGCCTGACAAGGCACATGAACCAAGCAACGCTCCCCGGCCAGGGTGACCTGACCGGGGGGTCTACCGTTGCGCGCATCATGGAGGATCACGGGCGGTCGAGACCCGTGCCCGGGCAGTACCCGGCCGTGCCATCAACGGCGGCGTTCCCGATCGGGGACTACTGGGGCTGAGCCGCGTCAGACCTCGGCCAGGCGCGCCACGTAGCGGGCCAGCGTGTCGATCTCCAGGTTGACCGGGTCGCCCACCGCCGCATCGCCCCAGGTCGTCACCTGTTTCGTATGCGGGATGAAGTTGATGCCGAAATCGCACCCCTCGACATCGTTAACCGTCAGCGATGTGCCGTTCAGCGCCACCGACCCCTTGGGGGCGATGAACCGGGCCAGTTCCCGGGGTGCGCGCAAGGTCACGCGGGTGCTGTCGCCCTCATCCGCGACAGCCACGATCTCTGCCAGACCGTCGACATGGCCCGACACGATATGGCCGCCCAGTTCGTCCCCAACTTTCAGCGCCCGCTCAAGGTTGACCCGACTGCCCTCGACCCATGAACCCAGGTTGGTCTTGGACAATGTCTCGGCCGAAATATCCACGTCGAACCAGTCATCGCCAAGCGCCACCACCGTCAGACAGACACCATTGCAGGCGATCGACGCGCCGATATCGATCCCGGCCGTCCGGTAGGCGGTCTCAATCCGTGCCCGCAGATCGCCAAGCTGCGTCAGTTTCCGGATGGTGCCGATATCAGTGATGATGCCCGTGAACATGGCCGCCTCCGCTTGTATTTCCGCAACAGCTGTGGCCGGTCATGCGCAGCAGGTGATGCAAGATTGACCCCTTCGGCTTTAGACTTGCCGTGGCATGGTGGCAAGATGCGCGACCGGCCACGCCACAATTTCGCGCAAATTTGGCGCTATGGCGGGGAAAATCGAGTGCGCGGCGGTAAGGGAAATGACTGTTCTGAGCGAAAAAGGCCGGGTTTTCCTGTTCCTGCAAGGTCCGCATGGCCCGTTTTTCAGCAGGCTCGGACAGATGTTGCGCACGTCTGGCGCCGAAGTCTGGCGCGTGGGCTTCAATGCCGGTGATCGCGCCTTCTGGCGCGACAAGGCCAGCTATATCCCCTATCTCGACGATGCGGCTGACTGGCCCGCGACATTTGCGGCGCTGGTCGCCGAAAAGAACATCACCGATATCGTGCTCTACGGCGATACCCGCCCGGTCCACGCCCGCGCGATCGACCATGCCCGCAATGCCGGGCTGCGCATCCATGTCTTTGAGGAAGGCTATATGCGGCCCTATTGGGTGACCTATGAACGCGGCGGCAGCAACGGCCATTCACGCCTGATGGAGATGAGCATCGCGGAGATGCGCGCGGCGCTTCAGAACTCGAACATGGACGCGCCGATGCCGCCGGCCAGTTGGGGCGACATGCGCGAACATATCTTTTACGGCGCGCTCTATCATGGCCATGTGCTGTTGAGGAATCACCGCTATCGCAACTTCCGCCCGCACCGGGCGTTGGGCGTCAGGCAGGAATTCCGGCTGTACCTGAAACGCCTGTTGCTGATGCCCCTGCAATCGCTGGACCGCCGGATCGCCACGTCCCGCGTCAAGCATGGCGGCTTTCCGTATCATCTGGCGTTGTTGCAGCTGGAACATGACGCGTCCTTTCAGGCGCATTCGCCGTTTTCGACCATGACGGAATTCCTGGAAACCGCCATCGAAGGGTTTGCCAAGGGCGCCCCGCCGCATCACCACCTGGTCGTCAAGGCGCACCCGCTGGAAGATGGCCGCGCCCCGATCCGTCAAGATCTCAGGCGTCTTACCCGCGCGCATGGGCTGGAAAAGCGGGTACATTACGTGCGCGGCGGCAAGCTGGCCGGGTTGCTGGACGAGGCGCGCAGCGCAATCACCGTCAATTCAACCGCCGCCCAACAGGTGCTCTGGCGCGGTATTCCGCTCAAGACCTTCGGGCGGGCGGTGTACGACAAGCCCGAATTCGTTTCGACGAAATCCCCGGCGGAATTCTTTGCCGGCGCGGAACGCCCCGATCACCGTGCCTACCGGGATTATCGCCGGTTTCTGCTGGAAACCAGCCAGATTGCAGGCGGTTTCTACTCTGCCCGTGGGCGGCGACAGCTGCTGCGCCAGGTCGTTGACATGATGCTTTCGGACCAGGATCCTTATGACGCGCTGAAATCCGGCACCGCGGCGCCGCGGCAACAGTTGCGTGTCGTGCGCTAAGGCAACCTGCGACAAACGCTGGATTTTGCTAACAGATTCCATTAACTTTGGCCAAAAAAGACCGAGGCAGCATAAACAGGTCGAGGAGACCGAGCAGTGAACTCCCAATCCAAACGGTGGGCGAAACCCGTCGCCCTGCTGGTCGTTGTGGCCATGGTCGCGTCCTGCGGGTCGCTTCCCCGCGTCGGACCGAACAAGCGGGAAATCTACGAAGGGTCGGTGCAGCGCTCGGGCGATGCCTTTGTCATTTCGGTCAATGACCGGGTGACGCGTGCGACCGCCGTGCAACCCGCGCTTGGCTTCAGCCAGGGTTTCCTCAGCGCGGCACCCCTCGGATCGGACACGATCCGCCCCGGCGATACGCTGGGCCTGACGATCTGGGAAAATGTCGATGACGGCCTTCTGGCCGGCGAGGCCCAAAGCCAGACCGTGCTGGAAGAGGTACAGGTTGACGGTGCCGGGTTCATCTTTGTGCCCTATGCGGGCCGTATCCGCGCCGCGGGCAACACGCCCGAGGCGATCCGCCGGATCATCACCGCCAAGCTGGACGAACAGACCCCGGACCCGCAGGTCGAGGTCCGCAGGCTGGCGGGCAATGGTTCGACCGTGTCGATCATCGGCGCGGTCAACGGCCAGGGCGTCTATCCGATCGAGGCGCCGACCCGTACCCTGTCGACGATGCTGGCCGCCGCCGGTGGCGTCGCCATCCCGCCCGAAGTGGCGCAGGTCAGCGTGATCCGTGGTCAGCACCGGTCCAAGGTCTGGTTCCAGGATCTGTTCAAGCACCCGGAATTCGACATCGCCCTGCGAGGCGGCGACCGCATCCTTGTCGAACAGGACACACGCGCCTTTACGGCGCTTGGCGCCACCGGCTCGCAGGCGCGCGTGACCTTTGAAACCCAGACCCTCAGCGCGATCGAGGCGATTGCCACCGTGGGCGGCCTGACATCGACCACCGCCGACCCGACCGGTGTGTTCATCATGCGCAACGAGCCCGCAGAGATCGCCAATCAGGTGTTGGGCCGCGATGACCTGGTCGGCGCGCAACGGCTGGTCTATGTGCTGGACCTGACCCAGCCCAACGGCGTGTTCATGGCCCGAGATTTCGCGATCCGCGACGACGACACGCTGTACGTGACCGAGGCCCCCTTCTCGCAATGGAGCAAGGTCATCGCCGCGCTCACCGGATCGCTGTCGGCGATCGGGTCGGTCTCAACCTCGAGCGACACACTCGGGCTGTGATGCCCGGCCCACCCGCCTCCGACCCCGCCGAGGCCAGCCCGCCCCGGCGGGTTTTCTATTTCAACGCCGGTTTCCTGCGCCAGCGCCGCATCCGCCGCATAATGGAACTGGCCGGTTATCCGCTGCAACTGGGCAAGCCGGGGCCGGATGACCTGATCGCGGTCTGGGGCCATTCGCCCTATGCCAAACGCGGCGAGGCGGCGGCGGACAGCACCGGCGCCGGGTTGATCCGGGTCGAGGATGCGTTCCTGCGCTCGCTCCATCCCGGCCGCGAAGGTGAGCCGCCCCTGGGTCTGGCGATCGACAGGCGCGGCGTGCATTTCGACAGCAGCCGGCCCTCCGACCTGGAACATCTCCTGGCGACGCATCCCCTCGACGACACGGCGCTGATGAACCGAGCGCGCGGCGCCATCGCCGCCCTGCAAGAGGCACATCTGAGCAAATACAGTGCCTTTGACCCCGCCGCCCCCTGCCCCGATCCCGGTTACGTGCTGGTGATCGACCAGACCCGCGGCGACGCCAGCATCACCCACGGACAGGCCGACGCAAACACCTTCCGCGAGATGCTCTATTACGCGCAAGAGGACAATCCCGGCGCGCCCATCATCATCAAATCCCACCCCGAAACGGTGCGGGGGCACAGGCCCGGTTATTTCGGGCCGGATGACGAATCGGGCCGCGTGAGCCTGTGGACAGAAGCGGTCAGTCCCTGGGCATTGTTCGACGGGGCCATCGCGGTCTATACGGTCAGCTCCCAGATGGGGTTCGAGGCAATCTATGCCGGCCACCGACCGGTCGTGTTCGGCCAGCCATTCTATGCCGGCTGGGGGCTGACTGATGACCGTCATCCGGTGCCGGTTGCGCGGCGAGGCCGCACGCTCAGCCGTGCCCAGCTGTTCGCCGCCTCGATGATCCTGTACCCCACCTGGTACGATCCATATCGCGACCGGCTATGCGAACTTGAGGAAGCCATCGACATGCTCGCCGCCACGGTGCGGTGCTGGCGCGAGGACCGCCATGGCTGGGACGCACAGGGAATGCGGCTGTGGAAACGCGGACACCTGCAACGCTTCTTCGGCCGGCACAAGCCGCTGCGGTTCCGTGCCCCCACGGCACCCAATACCGACCGCCGTGCAATGATCTGGGCAGGCCATGCCCCCGACGCAACGAGCGCCGTGCGGGTCGAAGACGGTTTTCTGCGGTCACGCGGCCTTGGGGCCGAACTGGTGCCGCCCCTGTCGCTGGTCTGTGACGACCTGGGCATCTATTACGATCCGGCCCGGCCCAGCCGGCTTGAGGATTGGATCGGCAGACGCGCCACGCTGCGCCCCGATCAGGAACGGCGCGCCGAACGCCTGATTGCCAGTCTGGTCAAGCTGGGCCTGTCGAAATACAACCTGGCGGGGACGGTGCCGGAACTGCCGCCGGGGCACCGCATCTTGGTGCCCGGTCAGGTCGAAGACGACGCCTCGGTCCGTCTTGGCGCGGGCGAGATCCGCACCAACCTGGCGCTGCTGCAACATGCACGGGCGGAAAACCCGCAGGCGATCATCCTCTACAAGCCGCACCCGGATGTCGAAGCCGGGTTGCGCGCCGGCAGGGTCGCGCGCGCGGATCTGGACGGGCTGGCCGACGCCGTGTTGGACGATGCCGATCCGGCGGCCGTGCTGCAGCAGGTTGACGAGGTCTGGACCATGACATCGCTGATCGGGTTCGAGGCACTGATCCGTGGTGTCCGCGTCACCACCACCGGCGCGCCGTTCTATGCCGGCTGGGGGCTGACGCAGGATCGGGGTGCAACGCCGGACAGGCGCAGGGCCCGGCCCGCGCTGACCGGTCTGGTACACGCCGCGCTGATCGACTATCCGCGCTATGTCGATCCGGTGACGGGCGCGCCTTGCCCGGTCGAGGTGATCGTTGACCGGCTGGCGACCGGCAAGATGCCCTCTCCAAGCGCGGCGAACCGCCTGCTGTCAAAGCTGCAGGGGTTCTTTGCCTCATATGCGGGGTTCTGGCGCTAGGCGCGTATCCAGCGGTGCAGGATGTCCGGCCCCAGCTGCCTGCACTCCGCCAGTTCGAACCGCGGGGCGTCGGACAGGCGGCTGAGCCCCAGGGCCCCGATCGCGGGCAGCCCTTCGGCGCCGATCGTCAACCCGGCGGAATACCCTACCAGCTCATCCACCAGATCAGCGGCCAGCAGCGACGCGGCAAGCCCGCTGCCGCCTTCGCAGAACACCCGCGTCAGCCCCTTGGCACCCAGTTCCTGCAAGACAGACCGCAGATCCAGCTGCCGGCCCGTCAGAGCGCAGGAAATCAGCGTGGCGCCGATCCCCTTCCAGGCCTCGGACAGGGCCGGATCGGCATCGGGACCGTGGCACAGCCAGACGGGAACATCCCTTGCGGTCCGGGCCAGCCTGGACATCATCGGCAGGTCAAGGCGGCGCGACACGACGATCCGAGCCGGCTGCCGGATGATGCCCAGATCGCGTACGGTCAGCGTCGGATCATCGGCCCGCGCCGTGCCCGCACCCACCATCACCGCATCATGGCGCGCGCGCAGGGCATGGGCGTGGCGGCGCGCCTCGGGGCCGGTGATCCACTGGCTTTCACCCGTCGCGGTCGCGATCCGGCCATCAAAGGAACTGGCCAGTTTCAACGTCAGATGCGGGCGGCCGTGTTCCGTGCGCAGCAGGAACCCGTCAAGGTCGCGCGCGGCCTCATCCGCCAAGACGCCGGTTGTCACCTTGATCCCCGCCTTTTGCAGGATTGCAAAACCCTCGCCCGCGACCCGCGGATCGCTATCGGCCATCGGGGCCACGACGCGGGCCACGCCGGCAGCCACCAGCGCCTCGGCGCAGGGCGGGGTCTGACCATGATGCGCGCAGGGCTCAAGCGTGACATAGGCCGTCGCGCCACGCGCCGCATCCCCGGCCTGCGCCAGCGCCTGGGTTTCGGCGTGCGGCCGGCCACCATCGGCGGTCCAGCCACGTCCGACAATCCGGTTCTTCCTGACGATGACACAGCCAACCGCCGGGTTGGGCCATGTGCGTCCCTGCCCGCGCCGGCCCAGCATCAGGGCCAGCGACATAAACCTTTCGTCCCGGGCGCTCACCCGTCCGAAGCGTCTTCTGCTGCCGAGGTGTCAGGCCGTAACTCGCTGACAAACTTGTCAAAATCATCCGCCGCCTGGAAATTCTTGTAAACGCTGGCAAAACGCACATAGGCCACGGTGTCGATCCGCGCCAGGCTTTCCATCACGATCTCGCCCACTGTCTTCGAGGGGATATCCGTCTCGCCCATGCTTTCCAGGCGCCGGACGATGCCGGAAATCATCTGCTCGATCCGGTCGGGCTCGATCGGGCGCTTCTGCAACGCGATGCGGATTGACCGTTCCAGCTTGTCGCGGTCGAAATCTTCGCGCCGGCCGTTGGTCTTGACGACCACCAGATCGCGCAGCTGGACACGTTCATAAGTGGTGAAACGCCCGCCACAGGCCGGGCAGAAACGGCGTCGGCGGATGGATACGTGATCCTCGGCGGGGCGCGAGTCCTTGACCTGGGTATCTATATTTCCGCAAAATGGACAACGCATTGCCGTTTCCCTCTCGTTCCATGCCCGTTAGCATTTTGGGCCCCTTGCCCAGGAACCCACAGCCACTATAGGCGAGCCTCAAGGTTTTGGGTAGAGGGGAATTTAGACCGCTAAATGAGCAGCGACCTGGCGAATATGCGGCGCGTTCCGGTGTTCAAAAACATAGATCCCCTGCCATGTTCCCAAGGCCAGCCGCCCGTCGGATACGGGGATCGACAGACTGACCGGCAACATTGCCGCCTTGATATGGGCGGGCATGTCATCAGGGCCCTCGTAGGTATGGGTCAGGTAGGCCATCGACGAATCCGACGAGGGCGGTACAAGCCGCTGAAAGTAATGCAGCAGATCGCCCTGCACTCCCGGGTCGGCGTTTTCCTGGATCAGCAGGCTGGCAGAGGTGTGGCGGATGAACAGGGTAAGAAGCCCATCCCCGGCACCTTCGACCCATGCCGACACCCGGGGCGTGAATTCGTAGAGCCCCTGGCCGTGCGTCTCTATGGAAAGGACCGTTTGCATCACGCCGGCACGTTGCGGCAAAGCGGTGCGTTGTGCAAGGGGCCACACATGACAGCAATTGCGCCGCGCAAAACGCGATGGTCAGGTTCTGCGCAGATCGCCCCGGTAGCGGATCAACGGCCCGATGCCCGGTATGCGGCCTGCCACATCGAAAAGAAACCGCCCGTCCGCGCCCTCGGCCTCGGTCGTGGTGCTCACCGGCACCAGCGGCGTCGGCACGGGCAGTCGAAATATGCGCATTGACTCGACGCTGATATGCAATTGACCGTTTTCGGCGCGAAGCGACAGTGTCAGGCTGAACGGGCCGAACGCTTCGATGACCCGCGTGCGGGACGGGTTGCAGGTCAGGCGGGACCGGGTGACATGCCCGCCGAAATCACGCTCCCAGATACTGTGGCATTCCTGCGTTTTCGTGGTCACACGGGTGGGCAGGTTGCATCCGTCACGCGGAAAGCCCGCCACCCACAGCCCCAGGCGCACCAGCGGGTGCCTGCCGCGCGTGATATCGCAGCGACCGCTATAGATGCATGTGCCCCGCCCCGCATGAAACGACAGAACCGCCGGGGCCACATCAAGCTGCTGGGCGTCGATCACCTGCCAGAACGGATCGCCCGTCATCCCCACCCTCCGGGCAGGAAACGCGCGCGCACCGCTGCGTCGGGGATCATGCAGGCCTGATAACGGCCGAACAGGCTGTAGCGGTTGCGGGCAACGGCCATATAGGCCGGATCCTTTAGTGCGCCCGGCAGAAACCGCAGCGCCGACAGGGCGCGCCACGGCCAGCCAAGGGCGCGCATGGCATGGGCAAAGGCGTCCAGCTTTTGATAGATCACGCCATCGACCAGCACCAGATTGGTCTCGAACTCATCCGTAGGCAGGTCCAGCGCGCGATAAAGCCGCGTGCCGAGTTTCGACTGCGCCAGGACGAAGTGGAACCGGCTTTGGCGGTCGTGACGCAGCATGAAACGGAAAAATCCCGAACACAGCACGCATTCGCCGTCGAACACGATCACATGCGATGGCAGGACGTTGCGCAGATCCGCGGGAAGTGCGCTGACATTGTGATTGTGACGCCTTGCCATACCGCTCACCCGTACCCTGCCCCTGAAATGGCAGTTGGCGGGGTCCGGGGCAAGAGGCGCAATTGTCACGCCCGTCACATGCGATTTTCAGGTTGGATCCTTACGGGCTAACGGAAGAAACGCGATCTCGTCCACTTCGGTCAGGGCTTTCAGCAGGTCTTGTGCCGGGTCGCTTTTGCTAATGGGCGCCTTGGGCCGATCCATTGCCTGATAGTCCTCAAGGGAAATGACGACAACCGGTTTGCCACGCCGACGGGTCACGACAAGCGGTTCGTGATCGTTGTTGACGGCATTCAAAATCGTCGAGAGGTTTCTGCGCAGATCAGTGAGGCTTGCCTGTTTCATGCGCTGCATCTACGCAACCAGCCCACGGGCGACAAGTACGGCCCATGGCCTCGGCAGCAACTCGCGCAACGCCTGTGGATAACACCGGGGAATCCCGCCCATCGCGCCTGATGCTGGTCGGATAAGGGGCACATATGTGCGCACAGGCCGGATTCTGCCACGGCCAGAAGCCCGCGAAACAAAACCGCGCCCTCCCGGTCCGGGAGGCGCGGCCAGAAGATCGGGCGTCAGACCGACGGGTTACTGATCCAGGAAAGACCGCAGCTTGCGCGACCGGCTGGGGTGCTTCAGCTTTCTGAGCGCCTTGGCCTCGATCTGGCGGATGCGTTCGCGGGTGACCGAGAACTGCTGCCCCACCTCTTCGAGCGTATGGTCGGTGTTCATGCCGATGCCGAACCGCATCCGCAGCACCCGCTCCTCGCGCGGGGTGAGAGAGGACAGCACCCGTGTGGTGGTTTCCTTGAGGTTGTCCTGAATGGCGCTGTCGAGGGGCAGAACGACATTCTTGTCCTCGATGAAATCGCCAAGCTGGCTGTCTTCCTCGTCGCCGATCGGGGTTTCAAGGCTGATCGGCTCCTTGGCGATCTTCATCACCTTGCGCACCTTCTCAAGCGGCATCTGCAGCTTTTCGGCCAGTTCTTCGGGCGTCGGTTCGCGGCCGATCTCGTGCAGCATCTGGCGGCCGGTGCGGACCAGCTTGTTGATCGTCTCGATCATGTGCACCGGGATCCGGATGGTGCGCGCCTGGTCGGCGATCGAGCGGGTGATCGCCTGGCGAATCCACCAGGTGGCGTAGGTCGAGAACTTGTAGCCGCGGCGGTATTCGAACTTGTCCACCGCCTTCATCAGGCCGATATTGCCCTCTTGGATGAGGTCCAGGAATTGCAGGCCGCGGTTGGTGTATTTCTTGGCAATCGAAATCACCAGACGCAGGTTGGCCTCGACCATTTCCTTCTTGGCGGTGCGGGCTTCTTTCTCGCCCTTCTGCACCTGCTGGACGATGCGGCGGAATTCAGGGATATCGAGCCCGACATACTGACCAACCTGGGCCATGTCGGCGCGCAGTTCCTCGACCTTCTCGGGCGAGCGTTCCATGAACATCTGCCAACCGCGGCCGGATTTCTTGGCCATGTCCTCCAGCCAGTTCGGATCCAGCTCGCGACCGCGATATTCGTCGATGAATTCGCGCCGGTTGATCCGCGCCTGGTCCGCCAGTTTGACCATTGCCGAGTCGATCTGCATGATCCGGCGGTTGATGCCGTATAGCTGGTCGATCAGCGCCTCGATCCGGTTGTTGTGCAGGTGCAGCTCGTTCACCAGCTCGACAATTTCCGCCCGCAGCTTCTGATAGGTGTCTTCGTGTTTCTTGGTGAAAGACCCGTCTTCGTTCAGGGTCGCCGAAATCCGGCTGTCCTGCATTTCGCTGAGCTTCACGTAATCGTCGGCGATACGGTCGAGCGTTTCCAGAACGCGCGGCTTCAGCGCGGCCTCCATCGCAGCGAGGCTCATGTTGGCCTGTTCGTCCTCGTCATCGTCGTCGTCATTGACGATCGGGTTGCCATCGGCGTCCAGCTCGGGCTCATCCGCCTTGTTCTCGGACGGTGCGGTAGAGACGTTGGCGACGACCGGCGCGTCGTCATCGCCGTCACCCATCTGGTTGCCAAAGGTGGTTTCAAGGTCGATCACATCGCGCAACAGGATGTCTTCGCCAAGAAGTTCGTCGCGCCAGATGGTGATCGCCTGGAAGGTCAGCGGGCTTTCGCAGAGGCCCGCGATCATGGTATTCCGTCCGGCCTCGATGCGTTTGGCGATGGCGATCTCGCCCTCGCGCGACAGCAGTTCGACCGATCCCATCTCGCGCAGGTACATGCGCACCGGATCGTCGGTACGATCCAGCTTCTCTTCCTTGCCCGAGCCAAGCGTGATCTCGCCGCGCTTGCCGGTTTCGGCCAGCGCCGTCGATTTCTGCTCTTCTTCCTCTGCTTCCTCGGCCTCGATGATGTTGATCCCCATCTCCGAGAGCATCGACATCACGTCTTCGATCTGTTCGCTGCTGACCTGGTCGGGGGGCAGGACATTGTTCAGCTGATCGTAGGTGATAAAGCCTTTCTCGCGGGCTTCGGCTATCATCTTCTTGACCGCGGCCTGGCTCATGTCCAGCGAGTGTTCGCCGTCCTGATCTTCGTTCTTTTGGTCGTCGGTATCTTTGGCGGCCATCAAGGTCTCCTGCTCAGAAGGGCGGCGTGGTGATTCGCTTAACCCGAATCATTAGCGCGAACCGAAGTGATTCGCACGCACGTTTACCCTGTTTTCTTTACCCATTCCTCACCGAAACACTTCAGCGCCCCGGTTTGGAACTGGTGATCTTGTCCAGAAGCGCGTGAAATTGCTCGCGCTCTCCACGATTGATTCGGGCACCGTTGTCGCCCAGGTCGTACTCGGCCTTGTCCTCCTGCTGGCTTCGGATCGCGCGGTTGCGCGCCTCGGCGGCCTGCTGCAATCGCCAGGTCACCGCTTCGTCGGCCACGCCCACGATATCCTCGGCGGCCTCGGAAATCTCGGCACTCAGCCCGCGTTCGGCTTCGATCTTGGCCAGTTCTTCGGCGATGGTCTGACGGGCAATCCCGGCGTCCCCCGGGTTGCGCACCGGCGGTGCCAGAGCCACATGGGGCAGCGCCCTGAGTTTTTCAAGGGATTCCTGGCCCATCGCCTCGGAAATTTGGGTCCGCAGCGTTTCCGGCCCCGCATCCGCATGGCGCAGGATCAGGTCGCGCAGGCGGGCATGGTCCGGATTGGGGCAGTCCAGCGTCTCGATCGCGGCTTCGAATTCCTCGCAGACCTCCGGCGTGGCAATCAGCGAGGCCAGGATCACCCCGGTACGCAGCTGCATCTGCGCCTCATCCCCGGCCGCGACCAGAAGCGAGGATTTGGTGGCGGGCATGGCGCTGGCCGGAGGCGGTTGCCACCTGCCGCCCGTTCGCCGCGGCGCATGGCTTGCGCGCTGCGGATTGAAGAGCTGCCAGCGCAAATCCTTGATCGCCTGCCCGTAATGGCCGCGGATCGAGGCATCGCGGATCAGCTTGATCTTGTCACGCAGCGCCTTGTCCAGCGCCGCACGGCGTTCCGGGCTGTCAAAGCTGCGGCCCTCGATCTCGTTCTGCCACAACAGCTGCACCATCGGCTGGGCGGCATCCACCAGCTTCTGCAGCGCGGCCGTGCCCTCGGCACGTATTAGATCATCGGGATCCTTGCCCTCGGGCATCAGGGCGAAACGCAGCGATTTGCCGGCCTCCAGCAGCGGCAAGGCAAGGTCGATCACTCGATGCGCGGCACGCAGCCCGGCCGCGTCGCCATCGAGCGCGATCACCGGCTCGTCCGCGAGGCGCCACATCATCTGCAGCTGCGTTTCGGTCACCGCCGTGCCCAGGGGCGCCACTGCGGCGCCAAACCCGCCTTCGACCAGCGCGATCACGTCCATGTAGCCCTCGGCCACGATCAGCGGCTGGCCCTTGCCCGCCGCCTCGCGCGCGGGTCCGTAGTGATAGAGCGTGCGGGACTTGTCGAACAGCTCGGTTTCGGGCGAGTTCAGGTATTTGGCGTTGTCGTTCGGGTCCATGGCCCGGCCGCCAAAGGCGATGCAGCGCCCGCGCGCGTCACGGATCGGGAACATGATGCGGTTTCGGAAGGTGTCGTAGGGTTTGCCGCCCTTGGTCGAAGGCTTGGCAAGGCCGCAGCCAAGGATCAGCTCATCCGCCACATTCCGGGATTTCAAATGGTCCCACAGCCCCTGCCAGGCATCCGGGGCGAAGCCGATCTCGAACCTGTCCTGCGTGGCTTCCTTCAGCCCGCGCCGGTCCAGGTAATCCCGCGCGCCGGACCCGGCCGCGGTTTTCAGGGCCAGACGGAAATGCTTCACGGCGATTTCCATCACCTCGGCCAGTTGCGTGCGGCGGTCGGCCTTGGCCTGCGCCTGCGGGTCGCGCTCGGGCATGGTCATCCCGGCTTCGGCGGCGAGGATCCGGATCGCCTCGATGAATTCTACATTCTCGGTCTCGCGGACAAAGCTGATCGCGTCGCCCTTGGCGTGGCAACCGAAGCAGTAATAGAATCCCTTGCGGTCATCGACGTGGAAACTGGCGGTCTTTTCCTGGTGAAAGGGGCATGGCGCCCACATGTCGCCCTTGCCCTGGTTGGATTTGCGCGTGTCCCAAATCACCTTGCGCCCGACCACCTGTGACAGTGAGGTACGGGAGCGCAGTTCGTCCAGAAAACCGGGTGGCAGACTCATACATCATATATCGGCCGCCCGGGCGTCCGTGTCCAGTGAAGGGCGCCAAATTCCTGGGGGTAAGTCTATTGCGAGAGACAGGCCAGAACGTAGGACTTGGCGACCTCATCCGTCAGCTGCTCTTTCTCAAGCGTATAGACCCATTCCACCAGCGGTTCGACCGCGGGTTTGAAATTGGCCTTGTCGTCAGGCAGCGATTCGATCACGTTTCCGCTGGCCGATTGCTCGTCGGCACCGCCCAGACGCTCGGCGACGGCGGCATCCACGATTTCGCCCGACGTTGCACATAGAGTTTCCTTGTCCTGGGCAGATGCAGGCAAGGCAATCGGGATGGCCAGAAGGCCTAGGATGGCGGTCATTCGGAGCATGTGAACCTCTGGAACGTGAGTGGTGATTTGTTCCTACAATATCCGAGTGGGTTTGTCAGGATGAGCGGGCGGAAATTTCCGCGATGCGCAACATTGGCAAGGGTTTGCCGACCCGGGGCGGCGGCACCTTGTTGTCAAGCCTTACCCTGCGCGCGCCGCGACGCTTCGCATCGCGGCCTTGAGATCATGCACAAGTGTTTCGGCGAAGCTCCGGAACACCATGACCTGATAGCTCCGCGGCCCCAGCCGGGTGATGCTGGACATCATGTGGCGCAGTTCCGTCCGCGCCGTGTGGCCGCGCTTGAACCGGCTGTCGCGCAGGTCGATCGGGGTCAGACGTGCCAGCACGGCGGCTGCATCCGCACCTTCCAGACGGACGACCGCCCAGGCATCCGTCTGATCTGTCAACGCCGCAAACTGCGCCAGCGACGGGTCCGGGTCCGGGCCCTGCAACAGCACCACGTCATTGCCGAACCAGATCGCCCGTGCGCCTTCCTTGCCCGTCGCGCGGTTGGCCTTTGGGGCGGCCATGCCGTTCGCCGATTTCAACGCCGCCGAAAGTGCACCCGCCTGCCCCAGATAGGGCGCCACGCTGGTTAGCGTGCCTTGTTCGACTTCGGAAAGCTCTACCCGGCCAATGGATACCGGCAACAGGCCCTCGCAGGCGGATCTAGAGATCAGTTCAACCACGCAAACGTCCTCCCTCCGGGTCGAAGACAACCGGATCAATCACCTCGCACAGGGTTTCGGATTCGCTCAGGTGGTCGACCATGCGGATCGTTTCACCGTGGCGCGCGCGACCGCCTTTCAGAAAACCCATGCCCAGAAAATGGCCCAGCGTCGGCGAAAAGCCAACCGAGGTTACATAGCCCTGGTCATTGGCACTAACCGGCTCGTCATCCTGGTTGAAGAGGTGCGCACCGGCCAGAAGCTCCTTGACCGCCCCCACCGGTTTCAACCCGACCAGTTGCTCGCGGTTCTCATCCATCAGGCCCGGACGCCCGGCCGCAGGTTTGCCGATACAATCCTTGGCAACGCTGATCATCCCCTGCATGCCGATGTCAAAGGCGGTGACGCGGCCATGGATCTCGGCATGGGTGATGAACCCCTTCTCGATGCGCAGGATGTTCAATGCCTCCATGCCATAAGGCCCGCCGCCCAGCGCCTCGGCGCGGGCCACCAACGCGCGAAAGAGGCTATCGCCATAGCGCGCTGGCACGGCCAGTTCATATCCCTGTTCGCCCGAGAAGGAGATGCGGAAAAGCCGCGCGTGAACAGACCCGATCATGACCTCGCCACAGGACATGAAGGGCCAGGTCTTGTCGTCGATGCTGGTTTCAAGCAACCCATCGAGCAGCTCTCGCGATTTCGGCCCGGCCACGGCG
Source organism: Roseovarius sp. CAU 1744 (assembly GCF_039839345.1). Classification (NCBI taxonomy): domain Bacteria; kingdom Pseudomonadati; phylum Pseudomonadota; class Alphaproteobacteria; order Rhodobacterales; family Roseobacteraceae; genus Roseovarius; species Roseovarius sp. CAU 1744. The sequence continues at coordinate 174,951 of NZ_JBDOQV010000006.1, forward strand.
AATTGCGCCCATTGTTCCGTCACCGAGATGAAACGCACATCCAGTTGCGGGCACAGGCATTGATGCACGAACTCGAGATGGCGCATGACCTGGCCCGCCGCGGCGGTGGTGGTGGTCATCAGGTAATGGTCTGGCCCCAGCCGCGCGGTGGTACCGTCATCCATCACGTGGCCATCTTCGCGCAGCATCAGCCCATAGCGCACCCGGCCCTCTTTCAGCGTCGAGAAGGTGTTGGTATAGACGAAATCCAGAAACGCCGCCGCATCGGGGCCCTGCAGGTCGATCTTGCCAAGGGTCGAGACATCGGCGACCCCGACAGCGTTCCGCACCATCCCGACCTCGCGGTCGCAGGATTGCCGCCAGTGGGTCTCGCCCGGCTGCGGAAAGTAGCCGGGGCGATACCAGAGCCCCACTTCTATCATCGGCGCGCCGCGTTCCACACTGGCCCGGTGCGACGTCATGTGACGCTGCGGGGCAAAACCGGCCCCCTGGCTGCCCGCCCCCATGGCCGCCACGGAAACCGGCACATAGGGCGGCCGGAAGGTCGTGGTGCCGGTTTCGGGGATACCCTGCCCGGTCGCGTCGGCCAGCACCGCCAGCGCGGCCACGTTCGAATTCTTGCCCTGGTCGGTGGCCATGCCCTGCGTCGTGTAACGCTTCATATGCTCGACCGAGCGGAAATTCTCGACCGCCGCGTGTTTCACGTCCTTGACGGTCACATCGTTCTGAAAATCAAGCCAGGCGCGGCCCTTTCCGGGCACCGACCAAAGCGCGGTAATGTCATAGTCGCTGTCCTCGGCCTTCGGCAGATCGGGCTGCTGCGGCTTCTTGCCCAAGGCCGCCAAGGCCCGGTTGGCGGCGGCCATGCCCCCTTCGAGGCAGGCGCGGGTCGAGAAATCGCCGCGACATGCGCCAGCGGCCTCAAGACCCGGAACGGCACCCTCCTGCGGCAGGAATGCCGCATGATCGGGGCTCCAAACCGGGCGCGCGCCCAGATGACAGCTCAGGTGCACCGACGGGTTCCAGCCGCCGGACATTGCCAGGCAATCGGCCTGGATCTTGTCGATGCCGCTGACAGAGGCGACCGAGACCGCCTCGAGCGCGCGTCGCCCATGCGCCTCGGACAGTTTGGCGCCCGGATAAAATGGAATATCCAGATCGCTGGTCGCGTGGTGGCGGGCATCGATCAGCGCGCTGACATGCACCCCCGCCGCCAGCAGATCGGCAGCCGTGCGATGGGCGCTGTCGGTATTGCCGAAGACCACCACGTTCTTGCCCGGGCTGACGCGCCAGCGATTGAGATACGCCCGCACCGCCCCCGCCATCATCACGCCCGGACGGTCATTGTTGCGAAACGCCACCGGCCGTTCCAGCGCGCCCGCGGCCAGAACCGCACGTTTCGCCACGATGCGCCAGAAACATTCGCGCGGCGCGCCCGCGCGCATCGCCACATCCGGGGCGATCTTTTCAAGCGCCCCGAAGGTACCCTGGTCATAGGCACCGGTCACGGTGGTGCGCGTCAGGACGCGGACATTCTCCATCGCTTCCAGTTCTGCGGTGATCTCGCCGGCCCAGAGGGCACCGGGCTTGCCGCCCACCTCAAGGGTTTCGGCATTCAGCCGTCCGCCGGTGCGCGTGTCCTCGTCACACAGAACCACATCGACCCCGGCACGCGCCGCCGTCAGCGCCGCGATCAGCCCCGCGGGACCGGCCCCGATGACCAGCAGATCGCAATGAATGAACGCCTTTTCGTACTTGTCGGCATTGTGCCGTCCCGACAGCCTGCCCAGCCCGGCTGCCCGCCGGATGATGGGCTCATAGAGCTTTTCCCAGAAGCTTCTTGGCCACATGAAGGTCTTGTAATAGAACCCCGCCCCCAGGAAGGGCGCGGCCAGGTCATTCACCGCCATCAGATCGAAATTCAGCGACGGCCAGGCATTCTGGCTGCGCGCCAGCATCCCCTCGAACAGTTCCGCCGTGGTGGCGCGCACATTCGGCTCCTGCCCGGCCTCCAGCCCCAGCGTGACCAGCGCGTTCGGCTCCTCGCTGCCGGCGGTCAGAATGCCGCGCGGGCGGTGGTACTTGAACGAGCGGCCAACCAGCCGGATACCGTTCGCCAGAAGCGCCGAGGCCAGCGTATCGCCCGCAAACCCCTCGTACTGGTGGCCGTCAAAGGAAAACCCGATCGGCCTGGACCGGTCGATCAGCCCGCTCCCGTCAACCCGCATCCTGCTGCCCCTTCACCTGGCTGGCAAGCTCGGCCGCCAACATTTCATGCGTCACCGTGTTCCGGGTCACCACGACCCAGGCGGCGCAACCGGCCTCGTGATACCACAGGTCTCGGACCACACCGGCCGGGTTGTCGCGGTTATGCAGGTAATCATCCCACGCCGCATCCCCGGCCCCCGCCTCAGGGCGGTCCAGAATGGTCGCCGCGCCAGTATAGTAAAACTCGCGACGGTCGCGTTCCCCGCAATTCGGACAGGTGATCCTCATGGAAGGCGCCTCATCTTCATCGTTCCAAAAATACTCAAAATACTCACCTCTGGCCACGCGTGTCAGTGCAGGTTGTGCTGTGCGCCGCTGCCTTCTTCGTCCATCAGGCCCTGACCGGTCAGAAACCGGTTCAGCCGGAACCGCGTGGCAGGCGCATGATGGCTGTCGGTGGCGATCAGATGCGCCGTCGAGAAACCCGACCCGGGCACCGCCTTGAACCCGCCGTAATTCCAGCCGCAACTCAGGTAGAGCCCTTGGGTAGATGTCTTGTCGATGATCGGCGCGCCGTCCGGCGACATGTCCATGATCCCGCCCCAGGCGCGCAGAACCCTGGCCTTGCCGATCATCGGCATCAGCGCCATGCCCGCCTCCATCACATGTTCCACCCCCGGCAGGTTGCCGCGTGCGGCGTAGCTGGCATACATGTCCAGATGTCCGCCAAAGACCAGGCCGCCCTTGTCGGACTGGCTGATATAGAAATGCTCCATGCCGAAGCTGACCACATGGTCGATGACAGGCTTCAGCCCTTCGGAAACGAACGCCTGCAGGATATGGCTTTCGATCGGCAGGCGCATTCCGGCCATGGCGGCAACCTGGCTGGACCGGCCGGCCACGATGATCGCCACCTTGCGGGCCCGGATCGCACCGCGGGTGGTCTGAACACCTGTCACCACGCCGTTCGCGATGTCGATCCCCGTCACCTCGCAATTCTGGACGAGGTCGACGCCGCGGTCCGACGCCCCGCGGGCATAACCCCACGCCACCGCATCATGGCGGGCAGTCCCCGCGCGGCGCTGCAACAGGCCGCCATAGACCGGAAAACGCGCATTGTCGAAATCGAGATATGGCAGGTGTTTGCGCACCCCTTCGCGGGTCAGCATCTCGGCGTCGTCACCCTGGTTCCGCATCGCATTTCCGCGCCGTGCCATCGCATCGCGCTGCCCGTCGGAATGAAACAGCACGATCTGGCCACGCTGCGACATCATCACGTTATAATTCAGCTCCTCCTCCAGCCCTTCCCACAGTTTCAGGGAATGGCTGTAGAATTCCGAGTTGCCGGGCATCATGTAATTGGCGCGCACGATGGTGGTATTGCGCCCGATATTGCCGCCGCCCAGATAGCCCTTTTCCAGCACCGCCACGTTGGTGATGCCGTGGTTCTTCGCCAGGTAGTAGGCAGTGGCAAGCCCGTGCCCCCCGCCACCGATGATCACCACATCATAGGCATCCTTCGGGCCGGCATCGCGCCAATGCGGCCCCCAGCCCTTGTTGCCGGTCAACCCTTCCTTCAGGACGCGAAGCGCCGAAAACCGCATGTGATCGCCCCTCTTGTTTCCAGGTCAGAGTGAACCAAGTTATGGAATGGATATCAATGGGCACGGCCGGCGTCCGGGGCCGCGCCGACATTTCCAAAGCACTCCGCGACCGTTCGGACCACCGGCCTGTCATTCCGAGCAGTCGTCGCCGCGCCTGGCCCAGGGAATGCTACTTCAGATGATCGGGCAGCGCGGCCTTGCGCATCTCAAGAGATATGACATCGACCGGCGCGATCGGCGTGCCGTCCGGTTGCCGCAGCGGGCTGCGCCGGGAGCCGCCCCCGAGCCATGAAATCACAGCCCGTTTCAGCGCCAGTGCGCCGGCCCGACGCATCCCCTTGTTCGCCCCGGGGGCATCGGAATGCGGACGGGCAGAAGCGGTGAATGCGTGGCATCGCACCGGGCCCAGCAGGTTCCCGGCCGCTTGCATCTCGGGCTGACGCAGTGCGACGCTGACAAAGGGTATTGCCAGGTTGCGCACGGTGCTGAACATCAGGGTGCCGCAACAGCCAGCATACCAGCGATACCCGCCGCGCGGTGAGAGGCGAGAGATCTGCAGCGTGTCCGCCCCGGCCTCGATTTCAATCAATTCGGGAACGGTATGCCATACATCGGTGCCACCCGCGGGCGACAGGGTATCCTCATCCCGGTCATGCAGCCGCGCCGCGGTCTGGCAATCCCTGCAGTAGCACCGGATATGCGTACCCGCCGCGCGAGAGGGCACCGTGACCGTCAACCTGGTTTTGCCGCAGCGGCAGGCATGGCTGAACGCTGCCGCCGCGGCAGATCGGGTCACAGCCCCAGCGCGCGGTAGCTGTCGGCCACCTTGCCGATCGAAACGAGATATGCCGCGGTGCGCAGATCTTCGACATCGTCGCGGGCATGCCAGACCTCGCGGATCTGCTGATAGGCTACCCGCATCGTGTCATCGAGCCCCGAGCGCACCAGTTCCAGCTCACCGGCCCCGCGCAGGTATTTCTGCTTGAAGCCGGGGGACATGGACCATTTGTCGCCAAGGTGTTCGTCAAGCTTGTGCAATTCGTCCACGATCAGCTGGTGACGGGCCTCTTCCTGGCGGCGCCCGAGACGGCCAAAACGAATATGGCTGAGATTCTTCACCCATTCGAAATAGGACACCGTCACACCACCCGCATTGGCATACATGTCGGGGATGATGACACAACCCTTCTTGCGCAGCACCTCATCGGCACCGGCGGTCACCGGGCCGTTCGCGGCCTCGATGATCAGCGGCGCCTTGATCCGCGCGGCATTGCCCATGTTGATCACACCCTCAAGCGCGGCAGGGATCAGGATGTCACATTCCTCTTCCAGCACCGCCGCACCCTCGGCCGTATGGGTGGCATCCGGGAACCCGGTGATGCCGCCGTGCTTGGTGATCCAGGCCTTGACCGCCTCGACGTTGATGCCGTCAGGGTTAAAGAGCGCCCCGTCACGCTCGATGATGCCGGTGATCACGCATCCATCTTCCTCCTGCAGGAACTTGGCACCGTGATAGCCCACGTTGCCCAGGCCCTGAACGATCACGCGCTTGCCCGCAAGCGTCCCCTTCAGGCCGGCTTTCTTGATATCCTCCGGATGGCGAAAGAACTCCTGCAAGGCATATTGCACGCCCCGCCCGGTGGCCTCGGTCCGGCCCTGGATGCCGCCCGCATTGATCGGTTTGCCGGTCACGCAGGCGCGGCTGTTGATGTCGGTGGTGTTCATGCGCTTGTACTGATCGGCGATCCAGGCCATCTCGCGCTCTCCGGTGCCCATGTCGGGGGCCGGCACGTTCTGGCTGGGGTGGATCAGGTCGCGCTTGGCCAGCTCGTAGGTGAAGCGACGGGTGATCAGCTCCATCTCATGCGCATCCCATTCGCGCGGATCAATGCACAGCCCCCCCTTGGAGCCGCCGAACGGCGCCTCGACAAGTGCGCATTTATAGGTCATCAGCGCCGCCAGCGCCTCGACCTCGTCCTGGTTGACGGCCAGCGCATAACGGATGCCGCCTTTCACCGGTTCCATATGTTCCGAATGTACCGAACGATAGCCTGTAAAGGTGTGGATCTGACCGCGCAGGCGAACACCGAAGCGCACCGTGTAGGTCGCGTTGCAGACCCTGATCTTCTCTTCCAGCCCAGGCGGCAGGTCCATCAAGGCCACGGCACGATTGAACATCAAATCGACGCTCTCGCGGAAACTCGGCTCGTTTGCTACACTCATGTTAAACCTCCCTGAAAATGAAATGGCGATCTTTCTTTGGGCTCTGATGTGGCCGCGCCAAGGTTACTCCATCGTTAAACCATGCGGAAATTTTGTCCACCCACGGTTTTCGAAGCGAACGAGGGGCAACGCCCGCCTCTCGGCGCTCCGCTCAATCGTTAACGGATCACCGACAATCCGCTGACGGCGCAGATATTGTTCTGAAATTGAGACTAATTGCCTGTTAATTAACGGTTAAATTTAGCATCACCGCCATATTCTCGCCACAGAATTTCGCCATCAAGAGGATGGTGCATTGTGTACTTTCGGGCGTTTGGAGGCCCATAGAGGTGACAACATGAGTTACAAAACGAAATTCGATTTTCGGGGGCAATCATCGTGCAACAACATCGTGCGGCACAAGCTAGTGCCGTGGCTCAACCGCTTCCGACAGAAGGAAGATGGTGCCGTTGTCGCGTTCTCACTTTTCCTGATCATCCTCTTCCTGGTGATGGCTGGTCTGGGAATTGACACGATGCGCCACGAGATGCAGCGCACAAGGCTGGCCTCGGTGGCCGACGCCGCGTCGCTGGCCGGTGCCGCCGCGGCCAACAATGATGCCGCCAAGGAGGCCGTGCGGGAATATTTCGCAAAGAACGGCATGGCCGATCAGCTCGACGCCTTTGGACCCGATGACGTTCAGATCACACTGAACACCTCGAAGGTGACGGTGAATACGTCGCTGACTGTTGACACTTACCTGTTGGGCCTTTCCGGGGTCCATACCCTGAGCGCCGCCGCCACCGCGACCGCTGAAAAACGCATCCCCAAGCTGGAAATCGCCCTGGTGCTTGACGTGTCCGGCTCTATGGCGGGGGACAAGCTGGCCGACCTCAAGGTCGCGGCCAAGCAATTCGTCACCACCATTCTGGACAGCGCCGATCCTGGTGATGCGATCATTTCGATCGTTCCGTTCAGCTTTGGCGTGACACCTTCGGACAACCTCTTCAATGCGCTGAATGTGGCCGAAACGCATAATTATTCGACCTGCATCGTTTTCCAGGAAAGCGAGTTCGACAATACGGCGATCAGCCCAACGCAGCAATACGCGCAACAGATCTACACGTCGCGCTATGACGTAAGCGGCAACTTCCAAACGCTGAATTCGTCCTGGCGCTCGTGCTACACGGATGACTATTTCCGCGTGCTGCCCTATTCAATCAGCGAAACCGACCTGCACGCCAAGATCGACAGCCTCGAAGCCGATGGCAACACTTCTGGCCATCTGGGCATCAAATGGGCTGCCGGCCTACTGGACCCGGCATTTCAACCGGTGGTCACACAATTGATCGCCGATGGCGACGTGGACGCCGGTCTGACCAACGTGCCGTCAGAGTATAACGAACTGGCAACCCAGAAGGTCGTCGTGATGATGGGCGACGGCAAGAACACGAGCTCGTATTACTTCAACGACCCTAACAACCTGCTGGACACGAGTATCGCTGAATCTCACGCGATTCCCGATTATCGCGGCCCGGAATCGGATTTGTGGCGTGTCGAATACACGACTGATGTGTTCGACTATGCCTACAGGATCCGTAACCCCTCGCGCACGTCGAATGATCCGTCGAAATGCAGCAGCAGTCGTTGGGAATGTGTCTACACGACCGAGGACAAGACTGCCTACTTCTTGCACGATCCTGACGATTCCCGCTACCGGGACATCGACAACAGTGAGTGGATGACCGAAGCCGAGTTCGCGGCCATCCCTGCAACCCTGGACGGCTACCAGTCTCACGAGCAACTCTCATGGGAAAACGCCTGGGGTCAGATGACGCCCGACTATTACGAGTCGATCACCGGCATCGACGACGCGTTCGACGACTATTCCTACCAGAGCCGGATCGATGGCAGCGACAAGAACACGCGCATGGAATCGTCGTGTAACGCAACCAAAGAAAAGAAGATCATCATCTACACGATCGGTTTCGAAATCACCGCGGGCGGCACTGCCGAAACCTACCTGCGGAACTGTGCGACGACGGAATCCAACTATTACCGTGCAAGCACCGATGGCAACTCTGATGCCGATGATCTGGACATCAGCAGCGTCTTCGGCTCGATCGCTTCGAGCATCCAGAACCTGAGGTTGACGCAATGACACGTCTGCTAGGTAGATACTGCCGGCGTTTCAGGAAGGAGGAATCCGGTAACGCCTCGGTAGAATTCTTCATCATCTTCCCGACATTCATCATATTGATGCTGATGTCGATCGAACTGAGCTTCATCACCTTGCGCCACACCCTGCTGGAGCGCGGAATGGATATCGCGGTGCGCCAGATCCGTCTTGGCACCGGCGAGCCCAGCAACCACGCCGAGATCAAGGATGTGATCTGCGAGGGGGCGGCCTTTATCGCGAATTGCGACACCGAGCTGCGCCTTGAGATGAAACCCGTCGACATGCGCGCCTATGCGCCGCTGGACGAAGAGGTGAAGTGTATCGAAAACTCCGAGCCGGTCGATCCCGCGGTGCTGCAGCAAGATTTCGTATTCGGCGGCACGAACGAGCTGATGATCCTGCGCGCCTGTTATCGTTACGATCCGTTCTTCCCCGACGGCCTGTTGGGGCAAGCGCTGACCAAGGACGAAAACGGCAAAGCCGCAATCGTGACGATGACCGCATTCGTTCAGGAGCCGACATGATGAAAAAGTCATTTCTGCACAGGGTCATCCGCCGTTTCTGTGGCGAGCGCGACGGGTCGGTGATGGTCGAAACGGTCATCTGCCTGCCCCTGCTGATCTGGGCGCTGGTAGCGACCTACGAATTCTTCGAGGTGTTCCGCTACAGAAGCGCGCGCGAAAAGGCGACCTATACCATCGCCGACATGATCTCGCGCGAGACCCCGGGCATCAACGATACCTATGTCGACAACGTGCTGAGGTTGTTTGACGGCATTTCAAACGACGACGGTGTGAACCAGGTGCGGGTGTCAGTCCTGATCTTCGATGCCGGCGCGGACCTGAACTCGACCTCCGACGATGAATATTCCGTGCGCTGGTCCGAGGTGCGCGGAACGGGCGATCTGGTCGAACTGGTCAACAATGACGTGCGCGATGCCTCGCATTCCACACTTCCGACCATGCCCGATGGCGGCGATCTGATCCTGGTCGAATCAATGTCGGATTACACACCGGCGTTCAATGTTGGCCTTGGCGACCGCGTGCCGGTCTATACGCGCCTGTTCACCAAGCCGCGTTTTACCGACCAGGTGTGTTACGAAGGACAATACTGCTACGTACCGCCCAGCTGATCACGCCCGGCAATCATGGCCGAGATGATCTCGGCCATGGCCTTGGTATGCGCGGCGGATGTGACCCCGCCCACGCCGACGCGGTTCCCAAGTGACCACCAAAGCCCCGGCCGCCAGCGGCGCGGGGTTTTTGTCTTGAGCCGCAGCATGAATCCGTTCGAGGGCTTGAAGGCGAACATCCCCCGGTCCAGCGACTGAATGTCGGCGACATTGGCAATCACGATCCCGTCGCTGCTGCGCAGCTGCGTCTCGGTCAGCTCCAGCCGCGCCTGCGTTGCGTCCCACATCCGAAAGGCCCCCCACAGGGCCAGGCCGCCAATCGCCACCAGGAAAACGCCCCAGAACAGGTTGGCGGGTGGCTGCGACAGCGCCACGTAGACCAGGATCAGGCCCAATGTGCCCAGTACCGCCACCCCAAACGTGCGTCGCGGGCGCGAGGCCTGAATTGTCGCCAGAATTTCGTCGTTCATGCGCATATCCCCGTTTCCTGCTCTGCCAATAGCCGGTTTGGCCCGCGGATGCGAGAGGGTGGGCGCGGATCAGATCCTGGGATGCACTTCTGCCCCCGGTTCCTCGGGCTCGTCATCCACCATCTCGGGCGGGAAGCCCGGCGCGGTGATATCGAGGCCGGTGGCCTCTTCGAGGCGTTTGATGATGTTCGGGCTCAGTTCGCGTGGGCCAAAACGCGCGATCCCGTCCCTGAAGATGTCGATCAGCAGCGGGTTCAACTCCAGCGGTACATCGGCCCGGTCCGCGACCTCCTGGAACAGGCCAATATCCTTGGCAACCAGATCCATGGTGAAGGAAATGTCGCGGCTGCCGTTCAGGATCACCTGGCTTTCGGTCTCGTGCACGAAAGACGTGCCCGAGCTGATGCGGATCGCCTCGTAGGCCACGTTCAGATCCATGCCCGCGGCCTTCGAGACGGTCAGCGCCTCGGCGCAGCTGACCAGGTTGGCGGTCGCCAGGTAGTTCGTCACCACCTTGAGGACCGACGCGCTGCCCAGATCGCCGGTATGCAGCACCCGGCGGCCCATGATCGTCAAAAGCGGCAGGATGCGGTCAAACGTGGCCCGGTCACAGCCCGCGAAGATGCTGATATTGCCGGTATCGGCCCGGTGGCAGCCGCCCGAGACCGGGCAATCCACCGCCGCGCCGCCCTTTTCGATGACCATTGCGCCAAGCCGCTTCACCTCGGCCTCGTCGGTGGTGGACATCTCCATCCAGATCTTGCCGGGCGCGACCTCGGGCAGCATGTCTTGCATCACCGCGTCGCTGGCGGCGGGGCTGGGCAGGCAGGTGATGACCGCATCGCAACTGCGCATCAACTCGGCCGGGCCGCTGGCGGATTTGCCGCCCTTGCCCTCGAATGCCCGCACCAGCTCGGTGTTCAGATCGTGAACGGTGATGTCGATGCCGTTGCGCAACAGGCTGCCGGACAGTTTTCCGCCGACATTGCCCAGCCCGATAAATCCGATCTTCACGCGCGTTCCTCCCCTACTCTTTCCGGGCAGGTTACCGCGGGAAAACCGCCGGACTATCCTGCCTGCGACAGGTTTGGCGCAAAAATGACTTCAGTCACCCGCGACGGTGAAATCGGTCTGCCCCTCATGCGGCAGAGGCAGACGCACCCAGATGGGCATGTGATCGGTGAAATCATGCGTATAGCGGGCATAATCCGGCGTGCCGTCCGGCGCCGCCCCCGGCCCCGCATCCAGAAACGCCTGCACGAAATCGAACATGCCGTAATCATATTCATCCGCGCCCAGCGTGCCGGCCAGATGGTTGTGCCGGCCGCGCGGCAACCGGGTGTCAGCGGTGAACCAGGCGATGTGGTCAAAGGTTTCGGTCCGGCGCGCATTGGTGAAATACTGCCCGTCGAGAAACGGGAAATTGACCCGTGCCCTGAGGTTCTTTTCAGCGTTGAGCGTGGTGATGTATTCTTCGAACGCCGCACGCCGCTTGGTGACGTTGGATTTGAAATCAAGGTTCAGATCGGCCATCACCACGAAACTCTTGCCCGGATGATCCAGCATCTTGGGGCTGGCCAGCATCAGCCATTCCACGAGGGCGAAGAATTCCAGCTCGCGCTCGTCCTTGCTTTTGCCCGATACCAGATGCGCGTTGACACAGTAAAACGTGTAGGATCCGCCGGGCCCGTCGATCACGAACTCGATCAGATGCGGCGTGCGGATGAATTGCACGAACCCCCTGAATGTCGCCACCGAAAGCCGCGCCTGACCGCTGATCCAGCTGGTCAGCCGGGCCCAGAACCCTTCCTGCCCCTCCAGTTCGATCTTCTTGGCGACAACCTTGGCCAGCGCCTCGTTGACGTTGTCGAATACGGCCGAGCGGTCAAAAGACAGGTCCGAGGCCAGATCGCCGCGCCTGACCTTGTCGGTGCGATAGAGGAACGCCATGCGTTCTGCCATTCCGGCATAGCCGGGCGCACGCCCGGTCACGTCACTGATAACCACTTCGTAGGGCGCGCCACCGGCCCGCAACCGGTCGCGCAGCTCATAGACACTCTCGCTCTCGGACTGCACTTCCTGGATGGCGATCAGGTCCGCCTGACGGCAGACACGGGTGATCATGTCAAATGCACCGGGGGATTTCTTCAGCCTATCGCCGTCACGGAAGGCGCCGAATTTGCGGATATTCCAACTGAGCAGGACAACCGAGTCATCGCGCCGCTCTGGCAGGCCATAGCGCGCGGGATCGGCATCCAGATGGGCGTTGATCTGTGCCCATTCCTGATCTGAAAAATCTTCTGCCACGGCAAATCCTTGCGGTGCTCTTCTGGTGTTATGATCCTAGCATAGATTTAACGCCGCGCACGGGGTCACGGGAAATAATGCCCGGATGAGGCGCGGATGCGGAAACCGCGGAGATGGGGCGGGTTTTGCGGCAGGTTTCAGGCTGTGACCGTCTTGCGCACCATGGTCCAGTACAGCTCTTCCACCTCGGACAGGCTTAACCGTCCGACATCGCTATACCAGGTGTTGACGCCGGTCAGCATCGCGATCACCGCCATTGCCGTCACCTTCGGTTCAGACACATCGAACACGCCCGCCCCGACCCCGGCGCGCAGAATATCGGCCAGGGAATCTTCGTAGGCGCGCCGCAGACTTTCGATTTCGGTAAAGTTCTCGGGGCTCAGATTGCGCAATTCCATGTAGGCAATGAACACCTCTTCGGGGCGTTTCGAGTGAAAGCGGATGTGAAAGCGGGTGAACTCCTCCAACGCGGCCATCGGACAATCCGCCCCGGCGTGCGCGTTCCAGGCCGCCAGCAATTCATCCATGTGGCCCTTCATCAGGTCAAACAGCAAGGATTGCTTGTCCGGTGTGTAATTGTAGAGCGCGCCGGCCTGAACGCCGACCTCGCTCGCGATTTGCCGCATCGACACCGCCGCAAAGCCGTGCCGCGCAAACAGGCGCAGTGCCGCCTCGCGCACGCGAGGTCCGGTGATATCGGAATGAGAGCCTTGGGTTCTTGCCATGCCCCAGATTTAACTGAACGCGCGTTCAGATCAATCCCCTGCTTGCCCCTGCGCATGTTTAGATGGCAATAAGGAAACACAACACCTTTCCGACGGAACTTTCGCCGATGCGCCCAGCTCATGTCCTCTTTCCGGTCCTTGTTGCCGTGCTGAGCGCGTGTAACGAATTTCCCGCGTTGGATGACACCGTGGACAGTGACGCGCGCAATGCCCCCTATCCCGAACTTGTTCCGATCGAGCAATTGAACGCGCAGGCGCCCGACCCGCGGATCAAGCCCGAGACGGCACCCCAAACGCAGGCCCGGATCGACCGCCTGAAGTCCCGCGCGTCACGGCTGAAAGGCGATGTGGTCGACGCCGAAACGCAACAGCGGATGCGGGACGGTATCGAATAGGCCCGGGGCGTTAGGTGACGCTGCCAAAACCCGCGTTGCAAGGCGCGAACGAACCCGTTACATCGCAGCCTCAGATCATTCCTGAACGCGGATCGGAGAGCCCCATGACCACACCCTTGCGCCTTGGCATCGCCGGATTGGGCACCGTTGGCGCCGGCGTCGTCAAGATCGTCCGGCAAAAGGCCAATCTGCTGGCAAATCGCGCCGGCCGGCCCGTGGTAATCACCGCCGTTTCCGCACGGACGCGCGACAAGGATCGCGGCGTCAACATCGCCGACTACGCCTGGGAGGACGATCCCGTGGCACTGGCGAAGCGCGATGACGTGGATGTCTTCGTCGAACTCATGGGCGGCAGCGATGGCCCGGCCAAGGCCGCGACCGAAGCCGCGATCGCGCATGGCAAGGACGTCGTGACCGCCAACAAGGCGATGCTGGCCCATCACGGCCAGGCCCTGGCCGAGGCGGCCGAGACCGCCGGCCGCGTGATCCGGTTCGAGGCCGCTGTCGCCGGCGGTATCCCGGTGGTCAAGGCCCTCACCGAAGGGTTGGCCGGCAATGACATCACCCGTGTCATGGGCGTGATGAACGGCACCTGCAACTATATCCTGACCCGGATGCAATCGGCGGGCCTGCCCTATGCGGACGTGTTCGAAGAGGCCAACCAGCTGGGCTATCTCGAGGCGGATCCGACGCTGGACGTGGGCGGGATTGACGCGGGCCACAAGCTGTCGCTGCTGGCCTCGATCGCCTTTGGGACGCAGGTGAATTTCGCCGGGGTCGAACTGGAAGGGATCGAGCGCGTCACCATCGACGACATCCGCCAGGCCGCCGATATGGGGTATCGCATCAAACTGCTGGGTGTGTGCCAGATGACCGGCCGCGGGCTGGAACAACGCATGACCCCCTGCCTGGTCCCCGAAACCAGCCCGCTGGGTCAGCTTGAGGGAGGCACTAACATGTGCGTTCTCGAAGGTGATTGCGTGGAACAGATCGTGCTGCGCGGGCCCGGCGCGGGCGAAGGCCCCACCGCCAGCGCAGTGATGGGCGACGTGATGGACATTGCCCGCGGCATCCGCCTGTCGACCTTCGGCCAGCCCGCCGCCGGCCTCAGCCCGGCCAAACCTGCAAAGGTAGTGACACCGGCGCCCTACTACCTGCGCATGGCGCTTGACGACAAGCCCGGCGCGCTCGCCAAGGTCACCACGATACTGGGCGAGGCAGGTGTTTCGATCGACCGGATGCGACAGTACCAGCACGCCGAAACCACGGCGCCGGTGCTGATCGTGACTCACAAGACCACCCGCGACGCGCTGGATGCTGCCCTGAGCGCCATGTCAAGGCTGGACGTGCTGAAGGGCGACCCCGTGGCGCTTAGGATTGAAACCGTCTGAGCCCGCGCTTGCGCCCGGCCACCCCGCCCGATATTGCTGAACGGACCTGAAAAACTGAGGAATTGCTGATGTCTGCCACTGTCGATTTCAACGACCGCATGCTCTCGCTTGGACTGGCGCGCGTTTCCGAGGCCGCGGCGGTGGCCTGTGCCGACATGATCGGTCGCGGTGACGAAAAAGCCGCTGACCAGGCCGCCGTGAACGCCATGCGCGAGCAGCTGAACCTGCTGAACATCGAAGGTGTCGTCGTGATCGGCGAGGGAGAACGGGACGAAGCACCGATGCTGTTCATCGGCGAAGAGGTCGGCAGCGGCAATGGCCCCGGCGTCGATATCGCACTGGACCCGCTGGAAGGCACGACGCTGACCGCCAAGGCCATGCCCAACGCGCTGACCGTGATCGCGATGGCGCCGCGCGGCACCCTGCTGCACGCGCCCGATACCTACATGGACAAGCTTGCCATCGGGCCGGGCTATGACAAGGATGTGGTGTCACTGGACATGTCCCCGCGCGAGCGGGTCGAGGCATTGGCCAAGGCGCAAGGCTGCAAGACCAGCGATATCACCGTCTGTATCCTGGAACGCCCGCGCCATCAGGACATGATCGCCGAAGTTCGCGCCACAGGCGCCGCGGTCTACCTGATCACCGATGGTGACGTGGCCGGTGTGATTCACTGCGCCGAGGCTGAAAGGACGGGTATCGACATGTACATGGGCTCGGGCGGCGCGCCCGAGGGCGTGCTGGCTGCCAGCGCGCTGAAGTGCATGGGCGGGCAGATCTGGGGCCGGCTGCTGTTTCGCAACGATGACGAACGCGCCCGCGCGACCAAGGCCGGCATCACCGATTTCGACCGGATCTACAGCCGCGACGAGATGGTCACCAGCGACGTGATCTTTGCCGCAACCGGCGTGACGGACGGCTCGATCGTCTCGGGGGTGAAACGTCGCCCCGGCTATGTCGAGACCGAGACCGTTCTGATGCGATCGAAGACCGGCTCGTTCCGGCGGATGATCTATCGCAATCCGGTGGATTGATCCTCGGGCGACGGGTGCCCGCGGCGCGGGTATTCGGGCCAGGAAAAAGCGGCACGCATCAAAGGGGGCATTGTGGACGCATATCTTGGCATTCATGCGTCGCTGAGCGGGCGCCGCTGGATCGGACCCGCGCCCGAGATCGAGCGGCTTGCCGAGGCGATGGGACAGCAGACTGCCCTGCCCCCGCCCCTGTGCCTGACATTGGCCCGCCTTGGCGTCGCTACCGAGGACACCGCGAGCTATCTGAAACCGCAACTGCGTGATCTGTTGCCCGACCCGCGCGGCCTGAAGGACATGGCGCGTGCCGCCGCCCGGTTCCTGCAGGCAGTCGAAAGGCGCGAGCGTATCGCGATCTTTGCCGATTACGACGTGGATGGCGGCAGCTCGGCGGCGCTGCTGGTGGACTGGCTGCGCCAGATGGGGCGCACGGCGACGCTTTATGTGCCCGACCGGATCGATGAGGGGTACGGACCGAACGAACCCGCTATGGCCGAACTGGCCGCCGCCCATGACCTGATCATCTGCGTCGATTGCGGCACGCTCAGCCACGGCCCGGTAGCTGCCGCCGAGGGCGCGGATGTGGTGATCCTGGATCACCACCTTGGCGGCGAGACCCTGCCCGCGGCGCTGGCCGTGGTGAACCCGAACCGGCAGGACGAAGACGGCGCGCTGGCGCATCTCTGTGCCGCGGCCGTTGTCTTTCTGATGCTGGTAGAGGTCGGGCGGCAGATGCGCGAGGCGGGTCGCAAGGGGCCCGACCTTCTGGCGATGCTTGATCTTGTGGCCCTGGCGACGGTGGCCGATGTGGCGCCGCTGAAGGGCGTGAACCGTGCCTTTGTGCAACAGGGCCTGCGGGTGATGGCCGCGCGCAAACGCCCCGGGCTGGTGGCCCTGTCTGACGTTGCGCGGCTGGACACGGCCCCCACGGCCTATCACCTGGGTTTCGTACTGGGGCCGCGCGTAAATGCCGGGGGGCGCATCGGCAAGGCGGATCTGGGCGCGCGCCTGCTGTCGACCAGTGATCCGGGTGAGGCCCGCAGCCTGGCCGAGCGTCTGGACCAGTTGAACGCCGAACGCCGCGATGTCGAGGCCGCCGTGCGGGCGGCAGCGATGGACCAGGCCGAAAGCCGCGGGCTGGACGCCCCCCTGGTCTGGGCGGCGGGCGAAGGTTGGCACCCGGGGGTGGTCGGCATCGTCGCCAGCCGGTTGAAGGAGGCCACCAACCGCCCCGCGATCGTGATCGGGTTGGACGGCGATGAGGGCAAGGGATCCGGCCGTTCGGTCAGCGGCGTTGATCTGGGGGCGTCGGTGCATCGGCTGGCCGCCGAGGGGCTGCTGGTCAAGGGCGGCGGCCATCGGATGGCCGCAGGCCTGACCGTGGCACGCGAACGGCTGGAAGCAGCGATGGAACGGCTGTCGGAACTGCTGGGCCGGCAGGGCGCGGGCGAAGCCGGCCCGTCGGACCTGCGGCTGGATGGCGTTCTGATGCCCGGCGCCGCAAGCGTGGAGCTGGTTGAACAGATCGAAGCCGCGGGCCCGTTCGGCGCCGGCGCCCCCGGCCCGCGCTACGCCTTCCCCGACATGGCCATCGGTTTCGCCCGGCGGGTGGGCGACAGCCACCTGAAACTGCGCTTTGGCGACGGAATCGGCGCGCAGATGGAGGCCATTGTCTTTGGCGCCTATGACGGCCCGATGGGCACCGCCTTGGAAAACCACCAGGGCGCGCGGTTCCACCTGGCGGGCCGGCTGGAAATCAACAGCTGGGGCGGCCGTCAGAGCGTGCAACTCAGGCTCGAAGACGCCGCGCCGGCCGATTAAGCCTGCGCCACGGCGCGATCCGCAGACGACGAACAAAAAACCAAAGGCTGCGGCACATTTTTTTGCAAAATGCCTCTTGCGTCATCCCGGCGTTTTGCCTAGAGAACGCCTCACGCCACGGTATGGCCCGTTCGTCTATCGGTTAGGACGCCAGGTTTTCAACCTGGAAAGAGGGGTTCGATTCCCCTACGGGCTGCCATTTCATCTCGCAACACATTGTTATTCATTAGTTTTTCCGCCCTTCTTGTCCAACTTCTCGGATAGGTTGGACACTTTACCCGCTTCAAGTTTGGCAAATCCACTATCTGTGAGCCGAGCTCGATTGGCTTTTTTCGTGTAAACCGCCGCTTGCGTCGTGTCGGAATGAGCAAGAAAGGAAGCAATTTCCCATTCTGTCGCCCCTGCGTTCGCAAGCCTCGTTGCGCCAGCCTTCCTAAGGCCGTGAAGAGATCCGGGAACGTTGGCCTCAGTGCACCTGTCGCGAAACCAGTTACCTAGGGACGCAACGGCGTATGGTTTGTCGTTATTGTCTTGTGTGATGAATAGCATCCGGTCCTTGGGAACATGGCGTAGCTCTTCGGCCAGCTCGGGCAGTATCGGCAAATCAGCGGCAACTTTGGTTTTGTTCCTGCGGTAGATGATCCTGCCCGCCTTAACGTGCTGGTGACCGAACTTAGCAAGATCCTGTCGGGCCATACCTGTATTGAGCGCCAGCAGCATCACAAGACGAGCCTTGGTGCCGGGCCCGTGACGCTCGAGAAAGCGGTTCACTTCGGCGTCTGTCCAGGTGTGGAATCCATCCGGGTTCGTTTTCATCCGCTCGGCATAGCGTGCTGGATTCGGTCCCGTGTAACTGAGCTTCTTAGCTGCGAAATTGAACAGCATAGACATATTTTTCTTGACCGTATTCGCCGCAGTGGGGCCTTTCTTTTTGGCCATGAGTGCTTCAATGTGCCTGACTTCCAGTCGCTCAAAATGGTACTTGCCCGCCTCGCGACGAAGCCAATCCAACTCGAGCCGAATTGTTCTCTTGCGGCTGTCAGAGAGGTTCTGAAAACGCAGGCTGCTTAGGTATTGTTCGATCAGCCATTCAACAGTTCCTTGGACGGCCTTAGACCCGTTCGACGACTTCGAGCCTTCCAGAGCAGCTTCATACGCCGCGAGAAACTCCGCGGAGCCATAAGGGCCAGGAATGTTCGTGCGAAAGTCGCCGCGTTCAAACTTCCAATATACACGCCCTTTGACTACGTTCTTTCGAACACCAGGATATGGGTTCTTGCGCCGCCTCATTTGAGCAACTCATCAGGATCGGGGCCAAGGTTCGACTTGTCGGTCATACCAGCAATGATCTCGTGTGTGCCATCTGGACGCGCTACGACCCTCCACGCCTCTACCCCAGCCGCCTGCATTGCTTTTGCATATCGGGTCAGTTCGCACTGAGTTATGGGGGCGGCGCGATTGGGCATTAATCTCTCGCGGCTTCAGCAGCTTCGGAAAGGAACTTGGGCAAGTCTAGTCTTACGGCCTCTAAATCAACGAGGTCGCCGATAGGTTTGGCTCCAAGATTTTCAATCTGTTCTTGTAAATCGCTTAACTTTTGAGCCGTCAGCAACCGCCGTTTTTTGTCATTGTCGAAATCTGTAAGCAACAAGAAGCGCCGTTTTTCGCGATCATTTGTTTGATCGAAAAGAAATGCCATCGACGCGTACGCGAACCAGAGCGACTTACGCAAATCCATTCCGTTTTCTCGATACATTTCAGCTACTTTCAAAACACAGACGTCGAGCATCGAGTATCTCCAACGTCCATTGAAATCGATACCAACGAAGTCTAGAAACCCGCGTCTGCGCCAATCCCTAAGTCGGATTAAATCTGTTCCTACTAGGCAGCTAAATTCTGCGGCGGTGTATTTCGGTTCATTATTGCCCATATCTAAACTCTGCGTGTGATTGATCCCGCGCTCTTATAGCGTGAGATCAATCACACGGTCAATAGCCTTTGTCAGACTATGCGGCCTTTTCTGCCCGATTCTTTTTGACGATCATGGTGAACTCAGCAAACGCCAATTCGTGCGGCACACCGTGTTTTATAAGAGCGTCTAACATTGCAACGAGGCCTTTTCGTATCTCAGGCTCCATCGCTTCTGTGTATTCGGTTATTTTGAGTTCAGTCTTCCTTGCTCTCGAACTGCTGCAAACCATAGCCGACGGAGAACCAGCAAAGAGCCAATCCCAATCCACACCATGGTCTCGGGCCCACTTTACAAGATCATCGTTCAGAGTTGGTTCTCCATCCTCGCGAGGCCATTCTGGAACGTCCACCTCCATCACAGCACAGAAATGCTCTAGTCGCTCATCGAATGTACCGAATTCATAGTGACGATGTGTTCTTGGCTTTTCAGACATAACCGGATTGTTCGCCCGAAAGGCGTTTTTCTTGGTCATTGTATTGATCTCCTTTTGTGGTATTACATCAAACGTGCAGTAATGCACTTTTAATGCAGATGCACTTTTGATGCAAGAGATGAGAAATGTCACCAGCACAATTACGAGCGGCAAGAGCTTTACTTGGGTGGTCTCAAGGCTACTTGGCACGCGTTGCACGAGTGTCCAAGAGAACGATTGCCGGTTATGAACTTGGGCAAACAGTACCCAAAGAACTTACATACACATCGATCTTATTCTCGCTTGAAGACGCGGGAATCGAATTCATCAATGAGAACGGGGGTGGGCCGGGTGTGAGGTTGAAAAAGTGACTAAATACCGAGGTGATGTGCATGAGGTTCTTCAAGTTTTGGCCGACAAGATCAGCAACTTAAACGAGCAGATATCGGCCACACACCTTTTCGTTCACGTGCTAATTTTGGAACTGGAAAACGAAGGAGCGATTGACGCGAAGAAACTCGACAGCGTCGTGCTTAAAGTTGCAGAAAAATATCGTGCGATGGGTGACACTTTCTCAATCGAAACATCCGTCAAGCTCTTAGAGATGTACCGATGCAGTGGAGAAGAACCACAAATCATTGAGTTCCCCAAAAATCTCAATTCGGACTGACGCATTTAGGATTAGGCCGGAGCGCTGCACATGAAAACGCCCCGGCCCTGCCGCGTTGTTCACCCATGAGGCACGGCCAACCTCATATTGCCGGTCAAAAAAGGAAACCCGGCAATCACTACGTCTCCCAATCTACAATCTTTAGCGCCAATGCAGGATCAACACCGGCCTCCTTTGCCGCTGAGAGCGCCTGGACAACGCCAACTGCGGCACGTGCCCGACCACCTGCATCGTACGCTTGCAACGGTCGCATCACATCAATCTCGATCTGATCTCCAAGCTTCTCGCTGGCCTCTTGAGCAATCATCTTTGCGATCGGTTGCAAAACCCACTGCGAAAGATGCCGCTGGCCCTCTCGGATCATTGGTCCGTTTCCGTTCAAATTCACAAAGCCGGGTAGAATACCGTAGGCAAATAGTATTGAGTTTCGGGCATCTGCCAACGTGTCGCGCGTCATAACCCGTTGAAGGTCTGGCGTAAGATCGTGCGGCTTCCAATCCAGGATTGGCGCAGGACCGCCCGCCGCCGAGACGTTCACAGATTCCCGCACGAGAACCTTACCGCGATTTCTGCGGAAACCTTTTGCAAGCATTTCGAGGTTTGTCTCGGGGCTTTCAGGGAATGGTAGAACCTGGCTTCCGATCGGCGCCAATTCGTAAACCTCGCTAAGCGTGGTCTCTACGGCCTGTAATAGCCCAGCGGTCAGTTGAGACCGCCTAAGCGGCGCCTGACCGACGTAAGGCATCGATGCGTCGCTTCCCACGCGCAGATGCAAGACCTCGCCAGCTAGAACAGTTTCGGATTTTCCACCACCGGTATCTGCTATCCCGACGCGATAAGCGGTTGGCATCGAGAACTTTGTTGAGAGATCCCAATCTGAGCATGGAATAAGGCGATCTTCTCTTATCACAAACAATGCTTCACCGCGAAGTGCCAGTGATCGTGCGGCCAACGAAAGAACACTTGGGGTCAGCAGTTCTGTTCCCTCTACATCGGCAAGCGATATCCCGCCTTCCCAGAGTGTCACGCAAGACTGAACTGTACCGGTCAGCTCTGCCAAGCCAGATTGTCCCGTAATATAGTCTGCTCGCGCGGCCAACACTTGAGTCGTGTATCCCGTGCCGCTTGCCCGTGTTTCTTCAGTTTGCTTTCTCTTGAATGGCCAGATCACGATGCCCTCCGATAACTGCGCAGCAGGTCCGCGGCACCGCTCCACTGGAGCGCCCTGGCGACCCATGCCGGATTACGTTCAATCGTTTCCGAAATGCCCTTGATATCGCCAGTGTGAACCGAAGCCCCAGGGCGACCGGTCAGCATATTGCTCTTATTGGCATCAGCGCTGTATTCGGCCAGTCGGCGAAAAGCTTCTGAAACAGCGGCCGGGACGTTGCCGCCACCAACAGATGCGGATATTCGGTAGGGACCATCGGTCGCGAGACACAACCCATCAAGGGGTGATGTGCTCAATGTGACCGCACCCCAAGTCTCACCGTCCCAAAGTTCGGTTGTGTTAATGGTTGCAGGGGCAAGCGGCGGAGACCAGAAACCCTCCCCCTCCACAATCCAAACCACTTCCCGTGGAGAATACCTGTAGGCGGTATGAGCCTCGATCCTTTCCCAAACCATAGCTTCATCAAGAGCAGCTGCGTTCGCAGATAACCCACTCGGTGCGTCAGGATATGCGGCCGGAACTTCTTCCGTCTGTTTGATCGTAACGCTCATATCAAGCCTCGATCAAAGAAATGGTCGAGCCCGGCGGCATCGGAATCCAATTCCAACTACTATCTAGAGATACATGCGTCATTGGATCGTTGGCGTCTGCATCGCCAGACTGACCAGGTAGATTGATGCGGTAGCGCGTTTCTACCGTTGTTTCGATGCGCAGCAGGTGCGTGCCTGCTGGTGAAGGCGTCGAAACAACCGCAGAACTCGACGTCGTGACTTGCTGGCGCGACACATAAGGCTCAAGTTGGAGGCCATTCGTTTTCGCCAGAGCTTCTTCACCAGTTATCGCTTTGTAGTGCCATAATTTTGCAATCGCCATTTTCAGGCCCTCCATCTTTGGATTGTCGGTTTTGTGCGCGTGGGTGCAGGCAGAGCCCAGGAACGGGCCTCAATTTGAGCCTCATCATATGCGGGGCGCGTTACAGCGCTGACCTCATATAGCAAGGCTTGGTGCACCGTACGGATGATCGCATTGAAAGCCCCATTCTCAGGATCGTTGCCCTCGTCCTCCACAGTCTCAGCATCTTCGACGGCGCGCTTCGGTGGGATTCGGAACCCCGGGGAAAGGCCAACGATCAAACCAGCAAAGAATGATCGTAGGAAATCCGCGACATAGGTAACTTCCTGCATTTCCTCGGTAATCAGTGCTTCAAAGAGGAGTGCTTCTCGCGTGTCCGTAAGCATCAACGTACCCGCGCTTCGGGATGCCAACGGCCTGTCGTAGCTGTGTCCAATCAGAAAATGGATATCTTCGTTCGGATCATTGACACGATAGGCAAACGCATTCGGTGCGATCACCTCTTTTCGCGGTCGTCCAGTGCGGCCCCCATCGCTGAGGACCGCCCGTTTGCCGTAGGGAAACCGGCCTTGCAAGGCCATTGCGCCTGACGATCGCCTGCGAAGCTCGAGGCCACCTTCTGCAAAGCCTGTCAGCATCACTGCACCCCGTTCAAAATACGCGTCTGAACAGCACGGCTGATTGTCACGTCCATCGTCGTGAGTGCCGTGAGGCGGAGTCCGCCCGATTGTGCGTCACTGTAAGGATCCCGGATCAGATCAATTGCGCCCCAGGTGCCGACGTAAAACGGCGCCACACCGCCGGCATTTGTTGTTAGAACGCACTTGCTCACGGCCGGATCACCGCTCGGAGCTTCCAGAGCGTTGCTGGACATAACAACCGATCCAATCTTCTCGCTCATGCGATCCCATTCCGAAACTGCCGTGCCGGATACCAGGTCGCCATCCATGCCGTCCCAGATTTCAGGACGCATCAGAAGCCGAACCGCCGACGGGCCAGCCGCGGCGTTCTGGATCATGAACTGCACGGTCTGGCTGCGGAACACCGCCCAGTTGGCCGCAGCATCAACATCGACTTCCACGATCCCCCAGGTTGCGGCGCCAGCGAAGAGCCCAGTCGGTTCGCCGGCAGATCCGGATCCTTGGAATACTGCCTTGTCCAAGGCTTCTTCGATCGCACCGTTCATGTCACGACGTACAGCTTGCTCGAGTGCAGTGCCGGACTGTTTCAGCGCCTTCCTGGTAATTTTCATCTGGACGCCGAGGTTGTGGTCAGGCTTCAGCGGCCGATCAACAGTGGTGTATGCCGAAGTTCCGGGCACGTTGCCGGTCTCCGATGCGGCCCAGCCAGCAGATACCGCGCTTGTCGCCACCGGGTACTCCATGGCGCCAACTCCGACATTGACCATAGATCCACCCATCTGCGCTGCAACAGAACCGGCAAAAAGGCGTTCAATGATCGGTGCAGTGCGGATCGGATCAGGAGTGCCAGCGGCGACCGTTTCACCGGCGCGAATTTCCAGGGCTTCCCACGGCACGGGCAATCCACGATAGCCGCCAGCGCCACGTAACTCCGTGACCACTTCTTCTGTTTGCCCGGATAGCTTGGCGCCCTCATCAAGAGCCAGAACGACTTGGCGCATCTCAAAGCCGGCCATGACTTCGGCCCATTCCTTTTCGGAACGGGTTTCAAGCTCCTCACCCGCTTCTCGACGCTCTTCGTCTTCAGCGATCAATGCTGCGCGGTACCGTGTTTCATTGTTGCGATACTCAGTATCGAGCGATTCCATCGATCGTGTTTCGTCTTCAGTCGGGCTTTCCTTCCCGACCAGTTCTGCCA
Source organism: Roseovarius sp. CAU 1744 (assembly GCF_039839345.1). Taxonomy (NCBI): domain Bacteria; kingdom Pseudomonadati; phylum Pseudomonadota; class Alphaproteobacteria; order Rhodobacterales; family Roseobacteraceae; genus Roseovarius; species Roseovarius sp. CAU 1744. Next base: position 199,332 of record NZ_JBDOQV010000006.1, read on the forward strand.
GTTCCTGACGGATTTCCGACTGGCGACGGCTGATTTTCACTGAATCAAGCATTGTTTATCCTTTCTGCTCGATAAGGTTACGCTGCATATCGCGCAGCAGGTCGCGCCATTTTTGGCGGTTAGGAGGCAACGGTTTGTGGCCGACCTCCAATCTCGTTTTCCGGGCATGGCAAGAGCCGCAGAGAATCTGCAAATTCGAAAGGGTGAACGATAGATCGGGCCTGTCGCGCACCGGAACGATGTGGTCACATTCCAGCCGTCGCCGTTCGCCGCATTGAACGCATTGCCAATCGTCGCGGTCCAATGCCTGCAGGCGCAGCGCCTTCCAACGTGGCCCGCGTGTCACTTTCTTTGAGTGTGCCACATAGTCTGAGCGTTTTCGGTTCATCCCCATGCGATGCGCCCTCCGTGATGCGCTGGACGGCCCATCATGCGTGCACCCTGAGCAACGGCCAGAACGGTTGCCGCCGCTGCGTCAATCCGGCCTGTAGATCGGGCCTTGGCCAGTTTCAGGTTATTGGCTGGATCACGAAGGCAGACCGCATCCGCAAAAGCAGAGCGCAACAGGAGGCTTGGTGCAGTCTGGACCTTCCCGTCATAGGCCGCGCGCCGGAAGCGTTCGCAATCCTCGCCGCCATTTTTGAACCCAAAGCCGCGCCAGATTACAGGGGCTCGGATACCGGCCTTGTCTATGGCTTCCCCAAGCTCCGATTGTTTGTAGCGATCGGTAACCAGAGCTGCGACGTCTTCACCTTCAACTTGCCGCATTACTTCGATCAGCCAAGGTGCGATCGGAACTGTCTGATCTCCCAATGTGGAAAGTTCACTACGTTCGTGCATTTCGATGTAGCGAGAACCCACGCCATCATTTGCACCCCTGTCCGCTAGTCCAGGTTTGCCGGGAAAGGTGCCCAATGCTTCCAGGCGCCCGGTTTCCGGCCAGTAGAACGCCGCTGCGGTCATGCTGGCAGAACCCCCTAGGTCAATGCCGACAACCACCTGACCGCCCCTGTCCGGTAACTCCCCGGTCTCGCAGGCCAGCCATTCATCCACAGTGATCAAGACATCGCGTGTTTCGCCTGAAACGCGTTCATTGCGGTTGTAGAGCCGGAAGCTGGTCAGGGTGGAGCCGCCGCGTGCAATCGCCCGTCGTGCCTGACCCTGCAGCCATTCCAGCGATGAACCGATACCGGCAATCGCGCCGGGGTTAGCTTCCTTGAGACTGTCGAGATCGTCTGCCGGTAGGCCTGGCGCGGGCCGATGTTCCTGCCGGTAGACACCGGGCGTTTCTTCATCCAACCAGACCGAAAACGGGTGCCCATCATCGGGCGCACTGGTCGAGATGATCAGAGCCCGCCCGCCGCGCTTACCCAGACCGGACAGCAACGCATGCTCCAACGCGTCGCCCTGATCGGCCTGCCAGTGACCGCGCTCATCCATCAGCACCAGCGTCGGTGCCGACCCCAGAGCCGTCTTGCCATCGGCGGCAATCACGCGAATGAAATGCCCGCCGGCATCGCCGTCATACTCGATTTCAAGGCGCGGGCTGCGCCGGATCGTGAACTGTTGTTGCACTTCCTCGGACAGCGAGCGGATGAAACCCACGACGAAATCAAACGCGATCCGCCCTTGGTCGCGCGTCCGGGCCGCGATGATGATTTCACGCCGTGGTTGGTCGTCCCATTTGCCCATACAGGCGCCCAGGGCGATGCCCGCAGACAGCGCGGTCTTTGCGTTGCCGCGCCCGATAGACAACACGGCCACGTTGACACCATCAACCAATGCGCCTTTCACGAATTGCTTTTGAAACGGCGCTAGCTTTAGTGGTTCTCCAGCCTTCGGACCTTCGGGTATTTTCAACGTTTCGAGGAACCGGATTGCCTTGGTGGACGCCTTCATTCCGCAGCCCTCCTGATTGCCTCGGCAACCACTGCATCCCATTGGACAGCGGCACCGCGCACGAAGAAATGGCCCTTCCGATTGTTGCCACCATATTCGACAATCCGCGCGTGATCAGCTTCCCATGTTACCATCACGGTATCACCGAGCGTCAGGTTGTTAACCGCGGTCTGATAGGCAGCTCTGCCTTGCCCAACGAGGCCACCATTGACGTAGACATGCAGGCTGTCTTTGAGCACACCCGTCTCCTCTGGCGCTCGGTCCTGCGCTATCCTGGCAACTGTCTTGGTGCTTTCGATGGCAATTGTCTCCAAATTGGCTATTGCTTTTTCGCTCCAAAGCCGGACGGTCTTTTCGAATTGGCTCATGGTTCAAGCCCTCCGCACAGCGCGAACGCATAACCCCGCCCCGCGTGCCCGGCCCCTCCCAAAAGGCGGACCATTGGGACCAGTCCGGGGACCAGTCCGGCAGTCAATTTACGCAGAAATTCTCTCGCGGTGACGAGTTGTCGAACATCAAAACAAAAAAAGTTCTTCAATTCTGCGGAAACAGAGGGGGGTACCCCCCACCCCCCTCCCCCTTGGTGGTGGGTACGCCCAGCCCTATGGCTACGCACCGTCACACCGTCACACCCCTTAAGGGGTGTGTGACGTTTGTGACGCCTGGATGCGTCCGCACATGCTGTCACTTGTGACGCACTGTGACGGTTGTGACGCTTAGTCATTGACCTTCCTCCAAACCCATTCACCTGCTTCTCCGATGATACCCGCCTTAGCTAATTTGCCTTTGGCTCTGCCAAATGCAGTTCGCTCAGCAGACTCGCCCTCACCCTGTGACAGGCGGCGAAGACGGCACTCTTTACGCCATACTTCTAGCCGCACACCTGACCGGTCAGACGGGCATAGATTGCCGCTCATTGGCTCGGTCTCTCCACGTTCAATGAGGGCATCCAATGCTGACAACGCAATGCCGGCAGCGCCTGCAATGTTGGCTGTGTTCCTGCGCACCTCGGCCGGTTCGATCACCGCTGAGGTGACGTCTTCCCCGTCCTCGTCTTTGCCCAAGGCAACAGTCCGGAGCGAGAATGCGAAGGGCTCGCCCATTTGCATATCGCGCTGCTTGCGCTGCGCCGCGGTCGTAATGCCCCACTCGCCCTGAAGTTCGATTTCGGTATCAACTGCGGCCCGGAGCGATCCACTACCTCGCGCGCCTTTCGTGGTGTCTTTGCCTGAGTGGTGAACAACCATGACATGACAGCCGAGCGATTGCCGCAAAGCGTCAATGTTGGCGATGTACTTGCCCATATCCTTAGCTGTGTTTTCGTCACCTTCACCCATCGTGCGGGCCAATGTGTCGAGGACCACCATACGAACGCCCAGGCCATTTCGACGCGCCATGTCGATCAATGCCACCGCATCCGTTGGCCTGAAAAAATCCAAGGTCGTCGGTAGAAGTTTAAACGCACGTGTGGAAAGCTCGGGCCTGTCGAGCGACAATGCCTTTACCCGGCCCTTGATACCGTGCCCGCCCTCTGCGGCGACATAAATCACTGCTTCCTGTGCAGGGTTTGGTGCTACCGGCACACCATGCCAATCAAGCCCTGCAGCAACATGCGCCGCAAGATCCGTGACAAAGAACGTTTTACCCACATTTGATTCACCATAGACAACCGATGCAGAGCTTGCGTCGATCCAGCCTTTGACCAGGTGCCGAGACGAAAGGCTTGGTTCAACATCCGGCATGTCAGAGAGCTGGTCAAAGAGGCTGTCGGCGCGATCCCTGGCTTTCTCAGGCTCGGGCGGAAATTGTTGCAAAACCCAGTCCCAAGCCTGCCCTTCGTCATCAACATCGAGAGCAAAGGCGATAACATCCAAGGGATCGAGATCGTTGGCATAGTCCGGCCCCATGATCATTCCAAAATCACTGCCGTCCATCAGAAGGGTGTTTTCTCCCTTCTTTGCGTTCCACCTGAAAGGATCTCCCGAGTTCTGGTGACGTTCCTCGACTTCATCCCACGGAAGGCGTGGAAACCAGTCGTCTATATGCTGACGTAGCTGAAAATTTGCATCTCTCGGCACACCCGTAACCGGGCAGGCATGCAAAAATTGAGAAGGCGGGTAACTCATGGACATGCCCGATCCCCCGCGCTATTATGAGCGCAGAATTTCTGAACACAGGCCGTGTCGGGAATTTGGCAATAGACCTCGGTTGCGCCCGCCAGCGCACCGGGGTTTTCGTTGGACAAACCAGAAGTTTCCCCAATGATTTCAATGGGGGTATTTTGGTAAGTTGGACGAACTATGTCATTGATTTTGCTGAATTCTGGCACAACCCTACGGGCTGCCACTTCCCGCAATAACTATTTGTATTTCAAAAGTTTTTTATGGAATCCACTGGTTTAGCTGCCTTACTATTTGCCATCCATTACTGCATTTGCGGCAAAATAGATTTAGGGGCGCTAATTCGTAGCGCGCAAGCGGGCGGAAAGCCGACTTTTGCTGCTGACGCAAAACACCCTTGGGTCATTGGATTTAGCAGACTTTGAGCGACCCTTTTTGGCGAAGCCAGTCAGCTCATGGTCGCAAGCCTGAGAACGGATACTACCATTCACCGATGGCCCATAGTGGACAGAAGTAGTCATTTCCTTGGATCGGCGTAGGAATTTCGCTAGTTTCGCGAAAATCCCTCCCGCCGTCCGATGTCCGAAGTTTGCAGCTAGTCAATCGAAGCGCTGTAACCTCAGATCTCCTTTACCCGATGAAAGACAGCACGTGATCTGCCACTTCTCGAGGTGCGTCTTCTGGGCTGTAATGGCCAGCACCTGGCAGGCATTGAATTTTGCCATTCGGAAAAGCCGCCTTGAACAGTGGGAGAAAGTGCTTCGCGTGCAGCGTCTGGTCTTCTTCACCCCAAAGCGCAAGCGCTGGTTTCGCACTGATCGCTTTGCGTGCCGCAACGCCCGGCTCTTCGAACCTGTGTGCCTCGGTGGCAAACCCCTTGGCCCATCCGATAGCGCCGGCAGCTTCTGCCGGTGTCGGGAATGGCGCGCGATAGGCGTTGAGCCAGGCCTCCGTCACAATCGAGGAGTCCTCGAAACCGTTCAGCTTCAACGTGGACAGGATCGTGTAGTCAAGCTGGCCCAGAAGCGGCTCAAGCGTGCCGTCGTCATGCGCTTTCAGGATCCACTGAAACCAGGGGGCCTCGCTGGCATTAGCGACCAGCCGGTCAATGAGATCGGCCTGGCCGAACGGCGTTGGCCCGTTGACGGAGACAATCCGTTTTACCAGATCCGGGTGGCGACTTTCGAACCCCATGCCCGTCGGCCCGCCAAAGTGATGCATCACAAGGGTCACGTCGCGCAGGTCGAGAGCGAGAGCGATCGCCTCCAGATTATCGACATGATCCTGCAGCCAATAGGTTCGATCACCAGGCGTTGCACTCTTGCCAAAGCCCATATGGTCAACCGCCACAACCCGATGATGGCGCGACCACGCGGCGATCTGGTGCCGGAAGAGATAACTCCAGGTGGGTTCGCCGTGCAGCAGAAGCAGAGTCTCGGGCCCCTCACCGACATCAATGTAATGGGCGGCGTATCCGGGCGCATCGGTGTAGCGTGCGGGAAAAGGCCAGGTGCTATCAAAAGTGGCATCGGCCGGCACGGCGGGTGTCGGTAGGGTCATATTGTACTCTCAAAAGCTCGGGGGATGGTCGTCCGCCGCCTTCCGAAAACTCAGAAGCCTCGCAACGGCTGAAAAAGCGCGAAGCGACAGAAGCGGAGGAAGGTTCGGGCTTGAGCGCATACAGTTGGCCACATATTCCTCGGTGGGAGCACCTCAAAGCAGCACAGCGCGTGACTGCCATGCCCGCAAGCCCATGCGGTACTTAGCTGCCATCGCCTACCGGCCCTTTCCTGCCGTTGACCACTGCCGCTCAACGCTGCCCCCGCGGCCCGCATTGCCGGCATTTGTGCATTGCGCAGCATTTCTGCGTTATAAGAGCACCAGCCCTTACAAACAAATTCTAGAGTAGCCATTTTCAAGAAGTCTCGGTGAATCTGGCTTCAGAAGAAAAGAATAGAACGGTGATGCAAGACGTTGACTTTGTTAAACAGCTCTTGGTGTCCGTTCATTGGACGCACCTTCCAACAGATAAACCACGCCAGCCAGGGCGTGACATCAAGTGTCTTCTGGTGGCGTTCCAATTGGTCATAACACGCCTTGCGGTCGCGCTCGATCGTGAAGCCAAGCGCGATGAGGCTGGGTTGGCCGATATTCTGAGCCATGGATTTTTCGGCCAGGGCGCGCCCCAGCCGACCATTCCCGTCCTCAAGAGGATGGATGCGTTCGAAATAGAGATGAGTGTTACCGGCACGGGTCACTGCAGGCAGCGCGTTTGCAGCATATGGCGCCGTTCCATTGAACCACTCCACATAGCATCCCATCCCATCTAGGACCTGATCTGAGGGCGGTGCCTCACAATGCACTGTCGGGCGGTCGTGGCGGCCGGAAATGATCTGTATTGCATCCTTGTGCCACCGGAACAGTGTCTCGTGCGCCAGCGGCTCGGCATAGGTGGAATAGACATCGACCATCATCTCGGCGACCCCCTGCTCTCGCGGCTTTGCCGGATAGCTGTCCGGTGCCAGGCCAAGATGGCGACGCAGCGAGGATTGCACACTGAGCCGGTCCAGCATCTCGCCTTCGATGGCACTGGTTTTTATCGCTTCGTCGCTGAGCAGGTCGATGCGGGGTTGATCACGTTCTGACGCGCCTAAATGACGGATGGCACCCAGGATTGCACCAGAAGAGAGCAAGAAACTCTCTTTCAATGGCGCGATTGTCGACGCATCATACCGGAAATCCGACCATCCATTTATCTGCAGATTCCACGGCATGAGCGATAGAAGTCCTTTCTATAACTCACATATGACGAGATTCTGAGCTATAGAAGTCAATCCTATACCTCAGACAATTGGTTAACTGTTTGCAAACCTGTTTCACCTGCCCCGCCACAAGATGACATCCGCAGAATGTCGCGAACTCCGCACCGCTGCCATGGTTGCGTGGCGTGATATCGCTCACCCCCGAGCCGCGTGAGTTTCGCAATCAGCCCAAATTTCGGGCTCGGTCAGTTGATTTTATAGTGCCTCTCCTGCTTCTTAGATGGTCGATGAAGACGCGCAGTCGCGCAGGGACATAGGTTCGGCTGGGGTAGACCACCCAAGCGGCGGTATCGAACCCGGAGATGCTGGCCTCCCAATCCGTGAAGAGAGGGACAAGCGCTCCGTCATCCACATCATCGGCAATTGTCCAGTCAGCGAGCAGCGCGAGGCCCAGCCCGTCGAGCGCGGCCCGCCTGAGCGCAAGCGCGTTCGAGATTGTCAGCCCGGTATTGGGTGACGCGATCCGGACCGCTGAACGTTCGTTTTTCCGGAACCGCCAGTCCGGCGGGACACCTGGCAGCGAGAAGAACAGGCCAGTGTGGCGCTGCAATTCCTGTAAGCTCTGTGGCGCACCGTGTTGTTCAATGTAGGAAGGTGCGGCCACGACCTGATAGCGCGTCTCGAACAGCTTAGAGGCGACAAATGCTCCGGATATTGAGGGGCCAAGGCGTAACGCCATGTCGATGCCTTCCGATGCAATATCCACCACGGAATCGGTCAGCCTGAGATCCAGAATGATCTTTGGATACGCGTCCCGGAAGGAGGCAACCCGCGGCATCAGCCACCTCTCGCCAAAGGCAACCGAGGTTGTCACGGACAAGACACCCGACGGATCGTGCACGCTGTCATGCGCAGCATCCCGAGCCACAGATAACTCCTCCAAGAGCGGCGCAATACGATCAAGATAGACGCGCCCGGCCTCGGTTAGGGACAGGCGGCGGGTCGTGCGTTCGAACAGACGCACGCCCAGTTCTTCCTCAAGTGCTGCGATCTGGCGCGACACGGAAGAGGGGTCCGTGCCTTTCTCACGCGCGTGGCTGGCGAACGAACCACTGCGTGCCACACCTGAGAAGGTAGAGAGGCTGTCTACATCCATCACAATCTCCAGCGAGCACCAATTCATGCGAATTTAGCACGACAGAAGTTCCATATGGGGCATTTATCTGTCAACACGCATTTATCATCTTCCTCTCAACACATCTCAGTTGAAGGAAAGATCCCAATGACCCGTATCCTGCGCATCGACGCCTCCTCACGGCCCGCAATTGATCTGGCAGGCGGAGAAGGCTCCTACAGCCGCGCGCTCGCCGATCGCATCGTGTCAGAGCTTGAGGCAAAATACCCGGGCGCGGATGTCGTGCACCGTGACCTGGCAGTGGATCCCATCCCGCATATCGCGGAGGCGACCATCAAAGGGTTTTACACCCCGGTTGATGCGCTCACGGACGACTTGCGTGACGCATTGGTCCTGTCCCATCGGGTCATCGCAGAGGTCAAAGCCGCCGACGCGATTGTCATCTCGGCGCCGATCTACAACTTTTCCATCCCCTCCGCGCTCAAGGCCTGGATCGACCATGTGCTGCGGATCGGGCACACCTTCGCCTATGAGGATGGCCAGTTCCAAGGCCTGGTCGAAGACCGCCCGGTCTATCTTGCGCTGTCTTACGGCGCGGGCGGGTATGGCGATGGTGGCCCTTTGCAGAGCTACGATCAGATGAAGCCCTATCTGACGATGATCCTGAATTTCATCGGCCTGACTTCCGTCACCGCGCTGAGCATCGAGGCCACCACCGCGGACGCCGCCACCATCGCTGCCGAGCGGGAAAAGGCGTTTGCGGCGACCAGGGCCGCGCTGGCGGCGTGAGGGCGGTCTGATGACGCCACCGGTGCTCTATTGGATCTCTGGCAGCCCGCCCTCCTGGCGGGTGATGCTAGCCCTAACGCTCAAGGGCATTCCGTTTACGTCCAAGCGCCTTGACCATGGTGCCGGTGAGAACAAGCAGCCTGCGTATCTGGCACTGAACCCCAAGGGGCAGGTGCCCACCCTTGTCGATGGTGATGTGGTGATCCGAGAGAGTCTTGCCGTTCTGGCTTGGCTTGATCGGGCTTATTTGCACCGTCCGATCTGGGGGGCCGATGCAGGCCAAGCTGCGCAGATCTGGCAGGACGTGATGCTGATGGAGGGTGATCTGCGCCCTGCGGTGACAGTCACAGCACAGTCCCTTTTGCGTGGGATGCCACTGCCCGATGCGGAGCGGGATGCGCTTTTGGTCGGGGTGGATGCCCTGTCCAAAACCCTTGAAACGCAGCATTTTCTGGGCGGCGGGACACCGATGGCCAATGATATCTGGCTCTATCCCGCGCTGCACTGGATCGCGCGCGGCGTGGTGAAATCGGGCGCGGCGCCTTTGCCCATCGCGCGCTTGACCGAGGACCGGCCCGCCCTTGCCGCCTGGATGGCCCGCATTGCGGCGCTGCCGGGCGTGGCTGAGACCTATCCACCGCACTGGAGATAGATCATGACATCCGCCGCTCTCCAGCCGATCACATGCGGCCCGCCACCGAACAGCGCGGTCGCCCATCCCGTACCCAGAAATCCGGCCAGTTCTCTGGATTGCACCCACCCGGCCCACCGGGCCACTCACCCTCGCAAACCTGGGAAAGGAATCGCAATGTTCCGCACTCTGGCTTTTGCGCTGGCCGCGTCCACGGCGCTCGCCACAGCAGCCACTGCCGAACAGGTCGAATGGACCCTCGACCTGGGCCATGCCCATATCGGATGGGAGATCGACCACTTTAACGTTGCCAACACGGTCGGCCGGTTCAATGACTTTGACGGCACCTTCATGATCGACGAAGCCGACCCGTCCAACTCGCAGATCAGCTATACGATCCAGGCGGCCTCGGTCGACTCGAACCATCTTGGCCGTGACAACCACATCCGGCAGGCCGACTATCTGAATGTCGAGGCGTTCCCGGAAATCACCTTCCCCTCGACCGAGGTACAGATGCTGACCCCGACCACGGGCATTCTGACCGGTGATCTGGAGATGCTGGGCGTGATGGCATCTGGCGGCGCATTCACGCTGCCTGGCACGCCGACCTTTCGGGGGGTGATTCACCCGGTCGCCCTGTCTGGAACCATCGTCATCAAGGGCGACACCGCAACGGTTGCAGCCGCGACAACCTTCGAATGCGCCCTATTCCAAACCGACAACGGACAGAATGCCGTCGCGCAAGAGGCGCACGTCCGTGTCAATCTTGTCGCCACGCGTGCCAAAGGAACCAACCCGCTCAACGAAAGGATAACGTCATGAAATCCATCTCTAGAACCGCCCTCATCACCGGTGCCAGCCGCGGCATCGGCGAAGCCGCTGCGCGCCACCTCGCCACGGCCGGCTGGACTGTCGTGCTTACCGCGCGCAGCACATCCGATATCGACCGTATCGCAGGCGAGATTCTGTCTGACGGCGGGAAGGCGATTGCCCGCACACTGGATGTGGCGGACCACAATGCCGTCGCCGCAACCATCGACCAGACAGTCGACGCGCATGGCAGCCTGGATCTCTATGTGAACAATGCCGGTCAAATGAACCCCATCGCCCGCATCGCCGACAGCGACCCCGAGGCCTGGGGCAACATGGTCGACGTGAACCTCAAGGGCGTCTATCACGGGCTGCGCTATGCCATTCCTGCCATGATCAACACAGGCGGTGGGACCATCGTAAACATCAGCTCGGGCGCCGCGAACTCGTTCCTGGAAGGCTGGTCACACTACTGCGCCACCAAGGCCGGTGTCCTCCGCCTGACCGGCGTCGCGCATAAAGAATACGGCGCCCAAGGCGTGCGCGTCGTCGGCCTCTCGCCAGGCACCGTCGCCACCCAGATGCAGCGCGAGATCGCCGCCTCACGCATCAACCCCGTCAGCCAGATCCCTTGGGAGCGTCACATCTCTGCCGATTGGGTCGCCAAAGCCATCGAATACCTGACCACACCAGATGCTGACCCGTGGCTTGGAACCGACTTCTCCCTCAAGACCGAAGAAGGCCGCGCTGCAATCGGGATGAATGTGGACGCTTAGGATATTCGTTGCAGACGACGCGCAGAGCACCGCGCAGGCCACGTGATGGCCTGTGCCGAAAGCCGGGCGGAACCCGGCGACCGATGCGCCCCGAGGAGACCTGTCATGCTGACCGGCATCCCGAAAGACGATTCAATTGAGCAATACAAGCGCATTCTCGAACACGCCAAAACTGATCGCCAACCCGTCGTGCGGTTGCAATTGACAGGATTGGCATTGATCTTCTTCTGGCCGCCACTGGCAACGTGGCTTCCGTCGCTGGCGTACCAAGATGCGTCTGGCGGGCGCTGAAAAGTTATTGTGTCAATGGTGCAGCCAAGACGTAGGCACGCACAATCTCGGCCACCCGTTCCACATCGAGGATAGGCGGTACAATTGTAAGTACCTCTCCACGAGGCGAAAGCAGAAAAATATGGCTACCATGCGCATAGATTGGTCCTAGTTCCGGATCGACAAAAGCAACCTCCCGTTCAATCCCGAAGGCGGCCCACGCAGATGCAAGATCTGCCAAATCGCCCGTCAAGCCGGAAAACGCAGGATGGATCGACTGCAAGGGGGCATCGATAGACTCTTGGGTATCGCGCTCTGGATCGATGGTGATCATCACCGGGCGCAAATCGATGTCTTCCGCCGCCAAAGCATCGACAGCTTGCCCCATGATAGGAAGGGCAACTGCGCAAATCGAGGGACAATTTGCGTAGCCGAAGAACAACAGCTGATGCTTGCCATCGGGGTCAACCTCGGTGCGCGGAGTGCCCGCGCTTGTGACCAGTTCGAACGGACCGCCAACATCAAAGGGCAGTGGTGAGGCCGTAACCGGCGGGCGTGCCACAGGCTGGATTTTGCGGGTTTCTTCCAGATGGGCCTTCGCCTCGGCGGGATTCTTGTGGACCACACCATCGTGCGCTGCCACGGACGTGCTGACCGCGATCAGCAGGGCTGTCAGTATTCGCATGTTATCCTCTCGTTGCTGGCATGCCTCCCGTGAATCGAGGCAGAAGGTCAGAACCAGTCGGCGATGAAAGCTTCGTCAGCTTCTGCCCCAAGCCCAAGATAGCCTTCCTCTGCGATCTCGGCCTTGATGTCGGGATCGCGGCGGAACCAAGGTCCTTTGCCCTTGGCTTCCGGGTTGGCGGCGGCCCATTTCTTGGTCCATGTGTCGGCTTTGGTCCACTCCTCCGTGCCCGAGAGCCGGATCTTCTGCACAAGGTACACGTTTTGCGCCCCGAGTTCGGGATCTGTAATCATCAGACCATCCACCTCGACAGTTTGGCCGCAGAAGGGCAGCAGCTCTTGCACGGCACCGGTGAAGACAGGTTGACTGTTCTTCAGGGGGAACACCATCACGTTATCGACTGTGCGCACCAGTGTCAGTTGCAGCGCGCCACCTCCACAGTTTTCGGCGCATTCCCCAGTCAACTCGCAGAGCGGATCGGTGACACGCGCCTCGAAAAAGGCCGGTGCCTCACCGTAAAGGTTCCAGGCACGTGCGGTGGATCGTTCGGAAAAGTCCTGTGCGGCCAACGGGGCCGCAAGGACTGACATGATCACAGCCGTCAAACGTTTCATCGGTTCACTCCTTCGGCTCTGGAATGGCGAAACCAGGGACTACGCCCCAATCGCCATGATTGGCATTCGTGATATCAAGATCGGCGACGACCTCTTCGACCACGATGTAGTTGATGCCATCACGCTCATAGAACATGCCGTCGGCGGTCAGTGTATGAGACGCAACCTTGAGCACCGTTTCATCAGAGGCGACCCCCGCCGCACCGGGGTATTTGAGCACCATGTAGACCGTTCCGTCTTCGGTCAGCAGACCCACCGGGATGCCCCCGGCGGAGCACCACAGCGCGCAGGTATGATGCGCCGATCCCACGACAGCCTCTGGTCCGCCCATGACACCAGAGAAGTAGCACCATGTATCAATGGCCTCTCCAGTCACCTGGATCCGCTCTCCGGTTTGGGCATTTGAAGCGGAAGGAAAAAGAAAAACCGCCGCAAGAACCGCGGCTACGGATGATGATCGGTGCATGACATTCCTCCATTAGCAGGTATTGAACGTTAGCAAGTCTTGGACTGGCCGGCCCGTCCCAATTTCATGAGCACTAGTCCCTGTCAGAGGTTTTGCCAGCCACCTTTCCGACATTGAGAAGAGTGAACGGCTTTATGCTCATGGTGAAGCAGCGGCCCAAACAGCCGCCGCCTGATCTTGCTTTCTACCTAGAAAGGTTCGATCTGTGTCCAGTTGGATTCGCCATCCGCGATGTGCTTGGTGATGTCTGCACGCCACTTGTCCCGTGCGCCTTCATGGACAAATGTATAGAGCTTGCCGTCCACCATTTCCGTGACGCGCGGGTTACCCGGACGCTTGTAGCCTTGGGACGCTGCCCATGCACAATAGGCGTCAAATTGCGGAGCATACGCCTCCGGCTCAGACTTGAAGGCGTCCCGGTTTTCTTCCGTGCTAAAGGTCCAAAGCGCGCCGTCCCAAAAGGTGAAGAACTTTGCTTCGCCAGGAGTTGGTGCATCCTGGAAATAGGTTACTGGATCATAGCCACCGAAAGCTGTCCCAAGTGTGTTGCCAGCCAGTGCCGGCATGGCCATTGCAGAGCAACCGGCAAGAGCGATTGCGGCGATTGTCTTTTTCATATTTCAATCCTCAGTTTGAGGCAGAAGGGGGGATTGATCGGCCAAGCCCCCTCTCTTCAGCCAAGGTTTCAAGCATTAGTTCTCGTATCATCTCAGACACATCAAAATAAATACTGGGAAAAATTCCCATTGTAAATAAATGTGAGTTCACAAAAGCTTGTGTCTGCCGTATAGACTTTTAACCTGATGGATGAGCAGGAAAAATCACCTTCAGAGCAATTGCTGTTTGCTCTGCTGCAACCCGTAGCCAGGCTGATGATCGACAGCAGTATCGGCCTTGCGGGCGCTGTGGAGATGCTCAAGATCGCGTTGGTGAACGAAGCCTACAAGAACGCGCCGGAAGCCTCTGCCAGTCAGGTCAGTTTGATGACCGGCGTTCATCGAAAAGACATCAAAAGGCTCGACGGGGGAAGTCAGCCCTATAGCAAAACGTCAGCTGCTGCCCGGGTGCTTACCTTATGGCAAAATGAGCCCGACTACTTGGAGGCGGGAACGCCCCGTGCACTCGCTCGACAAGGCGAGGTTGGGTTCGATGCGTTGGTCAGTTTGGCAAAGGTGGACGCCGCCCCAGCAACTGTTCTTTCGGTCTTGCTCGCTTCCGGAAATGTCGTGGAAGAAGACGGTCTGATCCGGTTTGTCACGGCATCCATGGTTCCTCACGACCGCGATGAGAAGATTCGCGCAGCCATCGCAACGCTTGTGCCGCACCTCGATACAACGGTCGGCAACCTGGTTGGCGATGTCGAGCTTTGGGATCAAGCATTGCGTTACTCTCATCTTTCGCAGGCAGCGGCTGAGGAACTGGCGAAAGACGCAGCCAATATGGCGATGGACATGCTGCAGGCCTTGAACACAAAAGCGATCGCTCTCCAGGCCGAAGAAGAGGGCACAACCCTATTTGTCGCCGGTACTTATGTGAACAAGAAGGCTCAGCAGGAATGATGCGGATTTTATTACCAATCGCATGTCTTTTACTGGCCTGGCCCTTGTTTCCGCTGGCCGAGGAAAAGGAGGGCGGGATTATTGGAACTGGTGTTATCGGCCAAATCACCGCGCTCGACCGGTTCGAGGTCAGTGGTATGGAATTTGGTTTTGCGCCTGATTTTGAACTTGTCGGCGTGGGATCAAGGGATGACCTGCGTCTTGGAATGACACTGGTCTTGGCCACTGGCCGGAATGGTGCGGATTGGCAGATCCATACCTTGCGATATATGCCGCTTTTATCTGGTCCGGTAACAGCGCCGGGCGAAGTCATGGGGGTGCCGATTGTTGGCAGTTTGCCAAGTTCTGGATCAGTGCAGATAGATGGGTTCTGGACAGAAACCGGGATCGTCGCTTCGCGCATCACCGAGTATTCGGAAGAAACGGCACAGGTCTCCGGCATCTACGATGGGAACGGCCGTGTCGGTCACGTTCCGGTACAAAGTGCGGACCTTTTCGATTTCACCGCCGGTCAGACACTCACCGTCACTGGCCAGTTTCTGGACGGTAAGATTAAGGCCGTGTCAGTGACAGACGGCCTGTTCACCGGTCCATCGCCTGAACTCGTGCTATTGGAAGGGTTCTACCGGTCCATGAAATCAAGCGGCGAACTCAATCTGCATGGCATAGCTTTCGCAAGTGCGACGGTTGAGCAGGATGTCGGCTCTGGGGTTTTGGTGCGTCGCTGCGCCTGGAAGGGCCGCACGGACTTTTCGCGCAGCGCGCTGAGCGAAAAAGATGAAGAAATGGTGAGCTCGTTTTGCGTAAGCGCATCAAATTAGAGATCGCCAACTCGCTGCGCGCGTTACCCGTGTCATCGACGCTGCCTTCAGCACGGGAGGTCAAGGTCGGCAGGCCTTTGCGGCATCTGCGATGCTTCACCGGCAATCGACAGCACCGGCTTTCAGCTTTGCATCGCCCACGAGGGGGACGCGCTTGTGCCCTAGATGGTGCTCGCCCGCGCCCATCTGGAGCTTTCGGATAAGCCGAAAATGGCCACCGTCCTGTCCGAGGACGCCCTTCGCGAAGTGGCGAGCGCGGCTGGGGTCAAGGATACGGACGAAGACTGTCGGTTGCTTCATCTGACCAACCTGACGCCCCCTTTGGTCTTTCAGGCCAATCCCCGACGCTGCCTGCGTGCGTCGGCCGAATTGGGTCAGGCCGGCCTTGTTGCCTCTTACATGATGATGGGGGCCACGGCGCCGGTGGCCGTTGCCGGGGCGCTGGCGCAGGGGCTTGCGGAAATCATGGTGGGGCTGGCTTTGACGCTAATCTATCGCCCCGGAGCTCCGGTGGTTGGTGGGATATTTGCTACCCCGTTTCCGATGCAGTTCATGGGCCCGATCTTTGGAACACCAAAATCTCACCTGGCACAATTGGCCTGTTGCCAGCTGGTGCACCGACTCGGGGTTCCCTGCCGTGGCGACGGATTGGTAACTTCTTCCAAGATCAATGACGCTCAGGTCGGATATAAAGGCGCCAGCGCCTTCGCAGCACCTTTGACCGGAGGAGCCGACCTGATCCTGCACGCGGCGGGCTGGCTGGAGTCTGGGCGGGCCATCGGTATTGAGAAGTTCAATTCTGAAGAGGCGATCCTGGAGGCGCAACTCTCAAATCTCCACGGCCGCCATTCATCAGGACCTTCTGAACGACGGCTGTGGGCCGCAAGCTGCTATTAACAAAGATCTCCGCCAAAGACCGCTCTGCGGACGGAGCGCGCTTTCGCCGCGGCTGCTCCGATGACTGCTCTACGATCTGCTTAGAGCTGAGGACGTTTCGAAAGCAACGTCACAAAACCTGCTCCAATGATCGTGAGACCGGCCACCCTCGAAATCCCAACTTGGAGCTTCGGCGTATTGATGGCGTCCCCCGCTTTGCTCGCAAGAAGTGCGTAACCGGTGTCGACAAACATTCCAGTCAAAACGAACAACGCTATGAGGACTCCTGCCTGCGATACATACGGGAGGGTTGGGTCAATAAACTGAGGCACGAAGGCAGCAAAAAACAGAATCCCCTTGGGATTGAACAACATCACGAGAAAGCCATCCCGGAAGGACTGAAAAGGAGTCTCAGTGTCGTCCACGTCCGTCGCCGAGAGCACTTTCGGCTGTGTCATCAAAAGCTTAAAGCCAAGATAGAACAGGTACAGCGCACCCGCGATCTTGAGGGCCTTGAACGCCGAGGATGAGGCGAGCAAGAGAGCTGACACGCCCGCGAGCGCCAGAGTTGCGGCAACGGCACCACCTATTGCGATGCCAGCAATCATCGGCAGCGCAACCTTCCGTCCTTGAGCAACGGACTTTGAAATAATCAGCGCGATTGTTGGACCGGGAACGACCAAGAGTACAAAGGTAGCGCTGAGGAAAAGGAGCAAAGTCGTCAATTGAGGCATCAAGTGGTCCAATCTGCACTTAGTGTTTCATGCAGTTTCGCACGCACCGCACCAGATTCCCAGCTCTGTCGAGAGAATGTGAACCGTCTGCCCTTGCGGTCGTTCACACACGTCGCAGCATTCTGCACATTGGGCTCGAAGCAGACAATTGCCGCAGTTCTCTCGAACGACTGGTTACTGCGGGAACACTGGCTCGAGTGCTACTTTTCCCGCCCGGTTTTGCCGGTCGGAGCAGACTGGCATCTTTCAATCGACTACGGAAAGTGCCCGGTCGATGCTGCTGAGGACGCGCTCGACATCGGCAAATTCACCGCGGATGATCTCGCGGATGCCTTCATCCTCTTGCGCTTCCAGATCCGCCTGGTAGGCCTCCAGACCTTCCTGCCATCTGGCGCGCCGCGTCCGCCACATTTCGAGCTCTGCGGCCTCTTCCTTGGTCATCGGGCCCGCCACCCAGGCCTGGCCGGTGATTGCGCGCCCGAGGATCAGCGCGTGGATATTACGGGTGCCTTCATAGGTGTTCATGGTTTCAAGGTTCAGCATGTGCCGAATGACATGAAATTCTTCGGATATACCGTTGCCGCCAACCCGCCGTATTCCTCGGGACCAGTGACACCAAACAGGCCGGCCTCGCCCATCTCGCGGAATATGCCGGGGTCGGTGCTTTCTTCGCAAAAGGCCTTCATCACGCGGGTTTGCAGCCGATCCTGGGCGAAGCCGTGGGCCGCGCTGCGCAGCATGCGCTCATCCTGGTCCAGCTGATCCTCGATGCGGAACGCATCAACCCAATCGAAAAGGCCGGGGCCAGAGCCGTTCATGTCATTTGCCATCTTGGTCATTCCTCTGTTGCGGGTCGGGCCAGTTGATCCGCGAAAACGGAAGGCAGCTTGTGTTTCAGTATCTTGCCTGTCGGCGCAGCCGGAAGTTCGGTCGTCAAGATGATGCGGGACGGGCGCTTGTAGCCCGTGAGCCGCTCAGCGGCAAAAGCGGCAAGCTCCTCTCGGTCCAGCGCCGCCGGATCCGCGCATTGAACAAAGGCGAGGATTTCCTCGTCGCCATTAGTGGTATTGCCGATCACCGCTGACTGAATCACATCGGGATGGTCGTTCAGCGCGGCCTCGACCTCGGGCGGGTAGACGTTGAATCCGCCGCGAATGATGAGTTCCTTGCAACGCCCGACAACGTGTAGATTGCCCGCCTTGTCGATTTTGCCAAGGTCACCGGTCCTGAGCCACCCGTCTGCGTCAAGGGCGCGGGCGGTTTCCGCCGGATTCCGGAAATATCCCTTCATGACCTGCGGACCGCGTACCTGAATTTCACCAGCATCCGGATCACCCTCCGCGCTCACGGAGGTGTCGAGCCGGATATCAGTCTCGGGCAGCGGCAAGCCCGCGCTGATATCGGCTGAACCGATGGGATTGCGGGTGCCGCAGACACCTGCGGTGCTTTCCGTCAGGCCGTAGCCGTTTTGCAGGGGCAGGCCATAAAAGGCCTCGGCCTTGCGCTTCCATGCCGGGTCAAGCGGGGCAGCCCCGGAGGAAACATAGCGCAATTTACTGTTCTTCAGGCACGTAAGCCCCTGATCCTTGGCATATTGCATCAGCAGCGCGTGCATTTGCGGCACGGCGGGCAGAACGGTGGCTTTGTCCATCAGCGCCGCATACAGGGCGTCGGGACGGAAGCGGGGTTCAAGCTGAATGGTCGCCCCGATACCGTTGGCGGCCATCAACATCGACGCAAGCCCGAAAACATGGGTCAGCGGCAGCACGCCGTAAATCCTGTCGTCCTGTCTCATGCCGCGCAGCTCGGCCGAGGTCCTGCCCGCATAGCGCAGGTTGGCGTGGGTCAGCATCACGCCCTTGGGATCGCCAGTGGTGCCGGTCGTGTAGAGCAGAACCGCGGTTTCGTCCGGACCGTCCTCCACCGGTTCCGGGGCGCTGGTGCCTGTGACGGCGATGGCGAAACTTCCAAAAGATGTTTTCTGCGGGTCCGCGTTTGCGGTCGCCGCATGTGCTGCCGCTTCCTTGGACGCTTCGGTCGTGAAAACGGTAACGCGCGGCGTTGCATGGGTCATCACGCGCGCAATTTCGTTTGCGGTCATCCGCGCGTTGATTGGCAGCGCGTAGGCCCCGACGGTGCTGGCGGCAAAGATGAAAACGGCAGTGGTGATACAGTTTTCGGCCACAATGGCCACGCGGTCACCAGGCTGCACGCCCCGGTTTTGCAACAGGGCTGCAGCTTCGGTGATCGCGGCCAGGTATTCGGCATATGTGACCTGATGGCCGCTGCCATCAATCAGCGCAATCGCATCGGGATAGGCACGCGCGTTTTCCTCGACAAGATGATGAATCCGGAAGCTGTTTTCGGTCATGACACCAGCACCTCTGTGCGTTGTGTTGCAAGGGGTTGGGGGCGCAGGCGCGCCAGGGCGACACCTGCCTCTTGTTCCAGTTGGGCGACAATGTCTGCCAGCGGGGCAATGCCGTCGGTCAGACCCAGAGCCTGTCCTGCGGACAACATCCCGCGCGATACGTCGCCGGTTTCATAGGCTTTGCGGCCAATGGCCCCGGATACATATGGCATCAGATCAGCAATGCCGACATCGAGGTTGTCAGCCTCAATCTGTCGCACGATCTGGGTGGTTTCGTTGCTGAGGGTGCGAATGGTGTTGCGCACGCTGCTCATCGTCAGCGTCGTGTCACGTTCACTGGCCGCAACCAGCGCCTGCTTGTATTGCGGATGGGCCGAGATTTCCTCGGCCACCAGAAAGCGCGTTCCGATCACGACACCAGCTGCGCCAGAGGCCAGCGCCGAGACGATCTGACTGCCGGCACCGATGCCACCGCCGATCAGGAACGGGATGTCGAGACGACGTTCGGCGAGCGCCTGGTTGACCATGCTGCCGATCAGATCGAGCCCCGGGTGGCCGCCGCACTCCGCACCGACGATTGAGACCATGTCGACCCCGACCTCCTGCGCCTTGACCGCGTAGCGCACGCTTGGCACCTTGTGCAGTACCTTGATGCCGGCGTCCTTGAGGATCGGCAGAAAGGCCTCGGGATTGCGCCCAGAGGTTTCGACGAAACGCACGCCCTCATCCGCGATCAGGTGGAAGGTGTCCGCGATCCTCTCGCCCTCGACCAGTTTGGGCAGCATGGACACGTTGACACCAAACGGGCGATCCCCGCAGAGCGCACGGCATTTCGCAATCTCGGCGCGCAGGTCGGTGGGTTCGGGAAGGCTGGCCGCCGTGATGAAGGACATGATGCCCGCATTGGCGCCGGCAGCGACATAGGACGCGTTTGACAGCCACATCAGGCCACCGGCGACGATGGGCAGACGGCATCCATATGTGCGTGTAACGGCGGTGTTGAAGGTCGGGTCTGTCACGTGCTGCCTCGTGCTTTGGTGAAATCCGGACGGCGCTTTTCGAGGAACGCGGCGATCACGGGTTTCGGGCAGTTCAGCACGGCGCGGATCACACCATGCAGCTTTTCAATCCGGGCGAGGCGCTGATCGCGCGCCATGTCCCGGCGGGCCGCCAGCAGGCCAAGCTCGCCACCGGCGCAGAAGTAACCGCCTACGCCCCGCAGGATGACCGAGGTGATGCGTGGCTCCCTCGCCGCAAGATCCATTGAATCGATCAGTACGCGATAGAGGTCCGACGACAATGCATTGCGCTTTGTGGTGTTCGAATTGACGACGATCAGGCGGTCGCCATGATCTTCGCAACGGGCAAGCTTTTGCATCAGTGACCATCCCGTTTCGATGCGTCCAGTTTGTCCGCAGGAACGCGCTTGAATACACCTGTTGCCGTGGCGATCAGCCGATCCGACCCGTCCCGCAGTTCTCCATCCACGAACATCAGCGCGCGGCCGCCGCCCACGATCTGACCGGTTGCGACCAACTTCGATTGCCCGGTCGCTGCCGCGATGAACTGGGTGGTGAGCGAGATGGTCAGGAACGGTGCGCGGCCGCTTGGGTCAACCGACAGGCTTGCGGTCGCCCCCATTGCGCTGTCCAGCATTGTTGTGGCGATACCGCCATGCAGGACATTGTGGCGATTGAGGTGATGATCCGTCACCGACAACACACAACGCGCACGCTTGTCGGGCTGCCTGACGTCAAGAACATAGCCGATCAGCCGCTGCGTGCCGGTTTCGTTTTCTATCAGATCGCCCGCCGCCATGGGTCAAGCCACCGCCAGGGCAATAAAGCGTTCAAGATGGTAGATCGCGTCGCCAAAGCGGTGATCGACCATGATCAGCCGTTTGGCGAGATGCCCAAGTTCGTATTCGTCGGTCATACCGATGCCGCCGTGCATCTGAATGCTTTCTTCGGTGACAAGTTTCGCCGCATTGCCGATCAGGTTCTTGGTTGCGCTGACATGCTTTTCGCGGATCGCCTGAGGGTGATCAAGGTGCCCGGCAAGGTTGATGACAGCCGAGCGCGCCTGCTCGATCTCGATCAGGATGTCGGCCATCCGGTGTTGCAGCGCCTGAAACTTGCCGATCGGTATTCCGAATTGCTTGCGGGTCTTGAGATAGTCGTTCGTCAGTTCCCGGATGCTTTCCATAAGGCCCAGCGCCTCGGCCGAGATCGCCAGCGTGGCGCGCGCATGAGCGTAGGCGATGGCCTCGAAAACATCGCCTTCGTCACCCAGCAGGGCCTCATCGCCAAGCCGGATGTCTTCCAGAAGGATTTCGGCGGCCTGCCCACCGGACACAAGCGGGTAGCTGCGCAGCGTCATGCCGGGGGTAGACGCCGGAACGAGGAACAGGCTGATGCCATCCCGGTCAGCCGCCTCACCCGAAGTGCGGGCGCTGACAAGGATATGATCGGCGGCCGGCGCGTTTACCACCACGGCCTTGCGCCCGTTCAGGACGAAGCTGTCGCCATCGCGGACAGCCGTGGTTTCGACTCGGGACAGGTCATAGCGGCTCGATGGTTCGCCATGCGCAAAGGCAAGCTGGGTCGTGCCCGCGATGGTGTCTGCGATCATCTGCTTCTGATCGTCGTTGCCAAGTGCGGCGATCAGACCCCCGCCAAGGATGGCAGTGTCCAGCAGGGGATCGACCGCGCCGGCTCGGCCCAGTTCCTCGAACACCAGCGCGATGTCGAATCCGGCCCCGGCGAAGCCGCCGTCGTCTTCGGAAAACAGCGCGCCGATGACACCCATTTCCGCAAGCCCGTTCCAGACATCGGCGGAAAAGCCGCTTTCAGCCTCTGCAAGTTCGGCCCTCAAGGCGGGGGTGTACGTGTCCCGCAGGAAACGGCGCAGGCCGTCCTGCAGCATCTGGCGTTCTTCTGTCAGTTCAATGTTCATGTTCTGTCCCTTACAGTTCCAGAATGGCCTTGCTGATGATCGTGCGCTGGACCTCATTCGATCCGCCGTAAATCGACAGCTTGCGGTTGTTCAGATATTGCGCGGTGGCTGAAGCGGCGTAATCGGGGCCGACTGGTTGCTGGTTGCTGCCGTCCTCCAGCGCTTCGGACGCGAAGGGCATCGCGTAGGGGCCAACGGCAGAGCGGGTCAGCGCGTTAATTTCCTGGCGGATCACAGTGCCCTTGATCTTCAGCATCGAACTTTCGGCGCCAGGCGCCTGCCCCGCCGCGGCCTTCGAGACAACGCGCAGGTTGGTGGTGGACATCGCCATGAGGTCGATTTCAACCCGCGCGATCCGCGCCGCAAAATGGGGGTTTTCAATCAGCGGGCGCCCGTTTGCCTGTTCGGCCCGGGCGATGCGCTTGAGGTTTTCCAGACCGGCATTTGCAAAGCCTACACCCGCAATATTGGTACGTTCATGGGTCAGCAGGTATTTCGCGTAGGTCCAGCCCTTGTTTTCTTCGCCCACACGGTTTTCAACCGGAACCCGGACGTCATCGAAGAACACCTCGTTCACCTCGGGTTCACCGTCGATCAGCACGATCGGGCGCACCTTGACGCCGGGGCTGTTCATGTCGACCAGCAGGAAAGAGATACCCTCTTGCGGCTTGCCTTCCTTCGAGGTGCGCACGAGGCAGAAAATCATGTTGGCGTGCTGGCCAAGGGTCGTCCAGGTCTTTTGCCCGTTGACGACGTAGTGGTCGCCATCACGTTCCGCCGTTGTGCGGACCGAGGCGAGGTCCGACCCCGCGCCGGGTTCGGAATAGCCCTGGCACCACCAATCGTCACCGTTCAGGATACGCGGCAGATAGTGGTCCTGCTGCGCCTTTGAGCCGAATTTCTGCAATACCGGGCCAAGCATCGCGAGGCCGAAAGGAACGATACGGGGCGCCGCCGCCCGGGTCATCTCATCCTCGAAAATGTGGCGCTGGACCGCATCCCAGCCGGCACCGCCAAACGCCTTGGGCCAGTTCCCGGCAAGCCAGCCTCTTTCGTTCAGGATCGCGTGCCATTCCTCGTGATCCTGCTTGGTCAGGGTCTTTCCCAGTCTGACCTTGTCCGCGAGTCTGGCAGGGAGCTTTTCGGCCAGATAACTGCGCACTTCATCG
The DNA here is from genome assembly GCF_039839345.1 of Roseovarius sp. CAU 1744. Taxonomy (NCBI): domain Bacteria; kingdom Pseudomonadati; phylum Pseudomonadota; class Alphaproteobacteria; order Rhodobacterales; family Roseobacteraceae; genus Roseovarius; species Roseovarius sp. CAU 1744. The sequence goes on from NZ_JBDOQV010000006.1 coordinate 222,774, forward strand.
CGGAATGCCTTCTGTTCATCGCTGTAATTAAGGTCCATCGGGCGATCCTTCTCAATAGATTTCAAACAGGCCGGCAGCACCCTGGCCGCCGCCGATGCACATCGTCACGACACCCAGCTTTGCACCGCGCCGATGCCCTTCAGCCATCAGGTGGCCGGTCATCCGAGCGCCGGTCATGCCGAACGGGTGCCCAACAGCGATGGAGCCGCCATCGACGTTGCAGATGTCATTGTCGATGCCGAGCGTATCGCGGCAATAGAGCGCTTGGCTGGCAAAGGCTTCGTTCAGTTCCCAAAGGTCGATATCATCGACTTTCAACCCCTGCCGTTCCAGCAAACGGGGGACGGCGAAGACCGGGCCGATGCCCATCTCGTCCGGCTCGCACCCGGCAACGGCGAGGCCGCGGAAGGCACCAAGCGGGGTGATGCCAAGCCGCTCCGCCTCTTTCTCGTCCATCAACACCAGCGCCGCGGCCCCATCGCTGAGCTGAGAGGCATTGCCCGCGGTGATGAACTGATCGGGTCCGCGTACGGGCTCCAGCTTCTGCAGCCCCTCCAGCGTCGTCGTCGGGCGATTGCATTCATCGCGCGAGATGGTCGTCTCAACCTCGGAAACCTCGCCGGTTTCCTTGTCCTTCCGTGCCATGGTGACGGTGATCGGGGCAATCTCCTGATCAAACCGCCCGGCGGCCTGCGCTGCTGCAGTGCGTTGCTGGCTTTGCAGGCCCAGTTCGTCCTGCGCCTCGCGGCTGACGTTGTAGCGTTTGGCGACGATATCGGCGGTTTCGATCATCGGCAGGTAGAGGTCGGGTTTGTTTGCCTCGATCCAGGCTTCGCGCGAATGACGGACCGGGGGTTGCACCATCGAGATGCTCTCGACACCACCGACCAGCACCGCCTTTGCGCCTTCGCTGTCGATCATGTGGGCGCCCATGGCGACCGCCTGCAGCCCGCTGGCGCAGAACCGGTTGACGGTGGTGCCCGCGATGCTGACCGGCAGGCCCGCGCGGATCACGATCTGGCGCGCGATATTGCCGCCGGTGACATATTCCGGATAGCCGCAGCCCCAGATGCTATCCTCGATCAGCGCCGGGTCTATCCCTGCGCGTTTGACGGCCTCTGCCGCGACGTGCCCGCCTAGGGTTGCGCCGTGAGTAATGTTGAACGTGCCACGCCCGGCCTTGCCGATGGGCGTGCGCGCGATGGAAACGATAACGGCTTTGGACATGCTGGGTTCCTTTCAGCGCTGGTTCAGGCTGTCGAACTTGCGGCCCTCGGCCACCAGCTTTTCCAGCAGCGGCGCGGGGGTCCAGAAATGATCGTCGGTTTCGGCGAAGGTGCGGGGGGTGGTGCCGGCCTCCTTGCGGGCCAGCGCAATGATTTGCTCGACCTCGGGGTCGGGCCGACCTTTGCGATCGCCCTTTTCGTAGATGTAATAGCCGTGGCCGGTTTTCTGCCCCAGCCAGCCCTTGTGATAAAGCGCGTCGGCAAAGGCCGGATAACGGTCGCGCGGTCAACATTTTCGTAGGATACCGATCCCATCAATTTGCCTTTTCTTGGTTCATTCTCTTGATACCTTGCGCTTCGTATAATTTCAATATGCAATACTGAATTCTACATTGCGGAATTTCAATTTTTCACAGCTCTCGATAAGCTTGGGAAAATCCCTGGCCCATCATGCGTTCCAGTTCCTGCACCGTTTCACGAAGTTTCGGCCCGACCTCCGTGCGCATGCGGGGCACGGAAAGTACTTCGGGAAGTGCGCCGCATGTGAAGATTACCGGCTCGCTCAGATCGCGGGAATGGAACGGGGTTGCAACCGCGTGAATGTTGGCTGCGAAATATTCGCCCGGATCGGTGACGACAAAACCGGAAGTCACCAGCTGATTATGCGCCACGCTGCGAATTTCCTCTGCGCGATCGCGGTTCAGACCCCGGTCGCCATCCGCCGAGGTCACGATCTGATCGAAACCCTCTTCGGTGGTCGAGGCCAACAGCGCATGACCGGACGAAGTGCCGTTGAACGGCAGCCGATGCCCGACTTCGAGCCAGAGCGAGGCGACCCCGCGCGGTCGCCATGTCTTGACGATCAGCAGCTTGCTGTCGTCGCGCACCAGCAGCAGGGCGAGCGTGCCTGTCTCGTCCGCCAGCCTTTGCATCAGCGGCGACGACAGATCGACAAAAGAGATAGAGGCGCTGGCCATGTTGCCGAGCGCCAGCAGCGCCGGACCGGGGCGATACCGGTCGTGCCGCCGTGCATGGGTGAGATATCCGAGCTTCTGCAACGTGAAGGTCAGGCGCGACACGGTGGATTTGGGAATCCCCGTGCGCTCCGAGATTTCAGCGTTGCCCAGACCGTCATCGGAAGGCCGGAACGCCCGCAGCACGCTCAAACCACGCGCTAGAGTGGTTGCGAACCTTCTGTCTGTCTCAATCTCGTTGGGCATGACGTTCCTCAACACCTTGGTGGCCCCTGATTACATCGAATTCGGAATAAGCAGCGATATGATCGGGAATGCCATGATCAGGATCAGCACGATTACGTCAACCGTCAAAAACCGCAGAATTCCCGAGAAGATCTTGTCGATCGAAACTTCTTTGCCAACGACGTTTGCAATGACAAACACGTTCAGTCCGACCGGTGGCGTGATCAGCCCGATCTCCAGCAGCTTGATGACAACGACGCCGAACCAGATCAGGTCGAACCCGTAGGTTTCCACCAGCGGGATCATCAGTGGCAAGGTCAGCACCATGATACCAATGGGATCAAGGAACATGCCAAGCACAAGGTAGATCACCGCAATAGCCGCCAGCAGCATGACCGGCGAAAGTTGCGCATCCGTCACGAAACCGACGATGGCGGGCGCGACGCCGGTCAACGCGATGAAGGCGACAAAGATCTTTGCTGCGGCGGCGATCAGGAAGATGCTGGCCGTCTGGATACAGGTTTCGCGCAGGGACTTGATCAGCCCGCTGAGATCAAGCTTGCCTTGGGCAAAGCCAATAGCGACGGCGGCGGAAACGCAGACGGCTGCCGCTTCGGTCGCCGTGAAGATGCCGCCGTAGATGCCACCGACGATGATCGCGAACAGGCCAATCGCCGGCCAGGATTCGAACGCGGCCCGGCCCCGGTCCCGCATTGTGACCTGTCCTTCAAACCTCGGCGCGGCGTCCGGTGTCCGGCGCACCCAGACGAAGATGACCAGAACAAACCCTAGCAACGAGATGATTCCGGGCAGGATACCAGCAAGGAACAACGCGCTGATCGAGGTTTCGGTGAAGATGCCGTAGATGATGAACAGGACAGAAGGCGGTATGAGCGACCCGAGCGTGCCGCCTGCGGCGACGCTGGCGGTGGCAAGCCGCTTGTCATAACCCATGCGCAGCATCTCTGGCGAACAGATCCTCCCCATGGTGGAGGCACAGGCGATGGAGGATCCGGTGATCGCGGAGAACCCGCCGCAGCCCACAACCGAGGCCATTGCGACGCCACCCGGAACATTCGCCAGCCACACGCGGGCGGCCTGATAGATTTTTGTCGTAATCTCAGCGCGATAGGCGATATGGCCCAGCGCGATGAACAGCGGGATCATGGACAGATCGTAGGAATGGATCAGGTCGAAAGAGTTGGAGAACACCAGTGACGTAGTGGGCTTCACCGCCCGGTCGGGCGCAAAGGCACCGGTGCGAAACGCAAAGGTCACAAAGGTTCCAACCGTGGCGACACCGGCCAGCGCAAAGGCGATTGGAACCCGGATCGCAAGCAATCCGATGACAGAGGCGAAGGCGACAATGCCGATTACAGTGCCGTCCATCAGACGCCCTCCTCATTTTCATGATCCGGGGCGATCACGCTGCCACCGGCGCGCAACTTGCGGATATCGCCGATCACCATCAGCAACAGCCGAAGCCAGCAGAATGAAACCCCGATCAGGAAAACCACGCGACCCGGCCATTTCGGCAGGTTGAGCTGACCGAAGAAAAAGGCGCCGCTTTCAATGGTGTGGACCGTCTCGCGCCAGCCGGCATAGATCAGGGGGGACAGGGCAAAAAGACCGAATATGCTGCCCCCGACAACCAGCCAGTCCTGCACGCGTGACGGCATCAAGTTGCTGAGAAACTCGACTGTGATATGCGCCCGGTCCAATGTCGCCGCGGCCAATGGAAGGACGATGGCGACAACCATCAGCTCCCGTACGATCACGATCGTGTCCGGGATGCCGGAATTGAAGGTCGCCCGCAGGAACACGCTGGCGGCGATCAACACACCAAGGCCGATAACGGCAACAACAGCCAGGTCGAGCAGCAGCTTTTCAACGCGACGTAACATCGGTCTACTCCGTTGAAACAGGATGGATGAAAGTGCCGCAGCCCCGGTCTTGCGCCGCGGACACAGGTGCGACTGTCGTCAGCCGCGCGTCCAGGGGTACCCCTGGCTGTCACGCTCTTGGGCATATTTTTCCAAAAGCGCGCGGTATTGCTCCAACAGCGACGTCCCGTCGAGCCCCGCCGCATTCGCACGTTCGACCCATTCATCAACGTATTGCTGACCTTGTTGAACCAGCTTGTCGCGCTCTTCCGCCGGCAGGTCGATGACCTCGATACCGGCCTCCTGCATGGTCTCAACCGCGGCATCATTGGCCGCAGTGATCAGTTCACCCAGCTTGTCGGCCATCGCAACACCGGCCTCGGACAGCGCGGATTGCATCTCGGCGTCGAGCGCATCGTAGGCGTCCTTGTTCATGAAAATGCCCAAGGCCCCAACCTGACCCCAGTTGAGCAGGGTATAGCTGGTCATGACCTCCTGCTGTTTCAGGGCGGCAACTGCGTAGGAATAGCCCTGCGAGCAATCCAGCAAACCGGTATCGAGGCCCTGATAGGCATCGTAGATCGGCATAGCGACCATGTTTGCGCCAAAGTCGCGGAAAGTGTCGCCATAGGCACCAACGCCTCGGATTTTCAGGCCGGAAATATCCTCGACCGTGCGAATTGCCACGTCCTTGCACGCGATGTTCACAGCCGAGGTTGTGAAGGTGCCGAGATACACAAGGTTCTGCTCTGCCAGGTTTGCACTGATCGCATCGGATGTCCTCATCAACTCGTCCGTTGCGCGCATTCCAACCCAGGCGTCCTCGTTGCGCATAGGCAGGTCCGCGAAGCTGTAGCTCAGCATTTCCTGCGGAAAGTACACTGCGATGACTGTGCCAAGGTCAGCCACTCCGTCGGCAATGGATTGTGCAGCCGCATTGGCCTTGAACAGCGCACCCCCCCATTGAATGTCAATATTGACTTCGCCGTTGGTACGGGCCGTTACGTCGTCGGCAAATGACTGCAACGCTGCGGCCCGGGCGCCCCGATTCGGACTGGCCTCTGCCAGAATCAGCGTGGTCTCAGCAGTCGCGATTGTCGCGGCTGCGAAGCAAAGTGCAGTAGCAGTGGATGCTAGCAGGGTTTTCATTAGGTCTCCTCCCTAAATTCTACTATGCGGTCGTGAATTCCATTTATGCGAATACTATGGTAGTTCGCTCCAGCGAGTCAAGCTGAGTGTTTGCCTGCCGTGAACCGCAGTCAGGACACCCGTCCCCAGGGCGACAATGAACAACGGCTGCATGTTCAAAATCGCCCCCATGTAATGCGAGCATCAAATTGCCACACCCAGCCATGGGTCCGCAGGAATCCCCATGGCGCTCAGCAGTCGCACATTCGGCCAAAAAACACCCGCAGCACGGCTGCCCGCCGCGATATCAGCGGTCACACTGCCTGCAAAGTTCCAAAATCTCGCGCTGGTTGGGCGGGTTCGCCCGCGCAGTTGTAGACGGTTAGAATGGTTTCACCGCCCACTTGGACATTCAGGTCATTGCCGGCCTGAGAGGCTACGTAGGCGGCGGTTTCGAGGAAGAATTTCTCGGTGACGGTGGCGGCGAACATCGCCCCACCTTTCTCTCGAAGAACCACTCTCGCTGGCTGCTGATTGCTGCCACGACGATCAGATCGCCGCCGACATTCAGGTTGAGGTCGTGGCCCGCGGAGAGTTGCGCGCCGACAAGCATGGTATTGGCACCAGAGACCAGCGAATTGTTCAGATTGGCCAGAGCCTGTGTGCCCGTCGCTATCCTGTCACCGACGGTATGATTCCTGATGGTGCTGATCAGGCCAAAGAACGAGGAGCTGTGGATTTCCGCCCGCGTGATGTCGATATCGGTGTAGGCGCCGACGTAGATGTTGCTTTCAGTGGCCGAGAGATTGATGTCGCCGCGGGGCTGAAATAAAACAAGCATTTGAAACTAGGAATTCGGAACCGGTAAATAATGACTATTGCACGCGCGCTCCTTTTCGTTCTCATTGGTTTGGGTTTAGTGACCCAAAGCCATGCACAGGGGGCAGATCCGGCCGCAGAAGCGCAGCAGCTCATTGATTTGCTCGAAAATGCAGAGGCGCGGGAGGCGCTTATCGCCAGCCTCAGGGTGGTAGCCGATCAGCAGGGTGCTCCGGTGGCCGACGAGCCGCAGGTTTCCATGGGCCGTCAGTTTGCAGGTTTCACCAAATCCTTCTTCGAAACCGCCGCCGTTTCGCTGTCTGCCGCCGTTTCAGGGATCATGGCGCTTCCGGCGACGGTCGCCACGCTGGAGGCCGCGCAATTCGAGGTTCTGTGGGACGCGCTGAAGGCGCTGGCCCTGGTCATCGCGGTCACCGTCGCCGCCTATCTGATATTGAGGAAATGGGCGCAGACAATTTACCGTCGGATGGGCGAACGGGCCCATGACTGGGGATTCTTGCGAACCTTGGCGGTTGTTGTTGCAACCACCCTCATCGACGCGATGGTCGTGATTGCCGCCTGGGGGCTGGGTTATCTCTCGGCGCTCTACCTCTTTGGTGACCTGGGTGTGATCGGTGTGCGACAGTCCCTGTATCTCAACGCGTTTCTGTTCGTGGGCCTGGCAAAGGTGGCGCTGCGGGCGGTGCTGTCGCCGACGACACACGAACTGCGTTTTGTCGCGATTTCCGACCAGGCGGCGCGGCGCATGTCACGCTGGTTGGGCAATATCATCTCGGTAATCGGTTACGGGCAGCTTCTGATCGTGCCCATTGTCAACCGGCAGGCTTCGCTCATGGCTGGGCGCGGTGCCTCGACGATCCTGGCCTTTGTAGCGATCGCCATGGCCGCCATTCTTGTCCTGCGATCCCGCAAGGATGTGACGGGATGGTTCCTGGGCGCGGATCCTGATGCCAAGCCCTCGGTCGTGCGCTTTATCTCGCGCAATTGGTACGTGCCTGTCTTGCTCTATCTCTTCGCGCTGGCGGTCATCGTGGCCGCGCGACCCGACGGGCTGATCTGGCCGATACTTCTCAACTCGGGCCAGGTGATCGGTGTCGTTGTCGCGGGCTTCTTCATCTCCGGCGGCCTGACGCGATTTGCAGCCCGCGGTTTCAACATGCCGCGCGGCGTCGCAGCCCGTTTGCCGACCCTTGGTCCCCGGCTGAACGCGCTGTTCGGCCGCATATTGGGAATCATCAAAGGCATCATCGTGATCGGTGTCATCGCGTTTGCCCTTGATGCGGTCGAACTCGTGGATGTCGCCAGAATTGTTCAAAGCGACTTTGGCACCTGGGCGGGCGCGACCCTGGTCAGCGTCAGCCTGATCCTGCTGTTTGGAATTGTTCTGTGGCTCGCACTGGTTTCCTGGGTGGATTACAGGTTGAACCCGGAATTCGGCTCGGCGCCCACGTCCCGCGAAACGACGCTTCTGACGCTCTTGCGCAATGCAGCGACCATCGCGCTATTTGTCATCATCCTGATGTTTGTCCTGGCCGAACTCGGAGTAGATATCGCGCCCCTCATTGCCTCGGCCGGCGTGCTGGGGCTTGCCATCGGATTTGGGGCCCAAAAAATGGTCCAGGACATCATCACAGGCGTCTTTATCCAGTTCGAAAACGCCATCAACGTGGGCGATGTCGTCACGTTGGGCGGGACCACGGGCACCGTCGAAAAGCTGACGATCCGCTCGGTCACCCTGCGCGATGTGCAGGGTGCGGTTCATGTCATCCCGTTTTCGTCCGTCGATATGGTCACAAATTTTGTGAAGGATTTCTCGTACTTTGTCTGCGACCTCGGCATTGCCTACCGTGAAAACGTCGAGGACGGGAAGACCGCCATGCACGACGCCTTCGAAGAGCTGCGCAAGACAGAGCCCGGGGCGTTCATCCGCGGAGATTTCGAATGGTTTGGAGTGCAGTCTCTGGGAGACAGCGCGGTTGTATTGCGCGCCCGGATCAAATGCGAACCGGGCAAACAATGGACAGTCGGCCGCGCGTATAACGAAATCTGCAAGCGGGTGCTTGACGCCCGTGGCATCGAAATCCCGTTCCCGCATCAGACAATCTACTTCGGGGTGGACAAGGACGGGACGGCACCGGCGCTGAACCTAAAACAGGAAAAGACCTGAGTTCGAAAGCGCATATGCAGCGTTGTAAAGTGCAAAGCCGTATGCGCAACTGCCTGCCACTGCGGAGCTACGGCAGCGCGGATCGAGTGTTCGCCGCAACCTTTCCAGGCGCCTCTTCCTGCGTCGGCCAAAGACTTGACAGAGGCGCCAAGCGCAAGCGCTTCGGTCAGGTTTGAGGTAAGCTTTGGTGAAGGCTGGATTGCCGATGTGTCTGCCGGGAATCTGACCTGTAGAACGCTGCCCCCCAATCGAATTCCGCACGCACGATTGACGCGAAATCATTCACACGCCCGTCTCGGATAGCTTCAACAAGCTGCTTGTGACCTGTGTTCCAATCCGGATCCGCGGTGATTGACTCTTGCAGCCCCAGATAAAGGGACGGGCCAAATTTCATCCAGAACTGCTCGATCATCGAAACCATATCGGGATTGTCTGCTTTCCTGTAGAGCAGGAAATGAAAACGATGGTTGTCGGCCATTTAGGCGCGAAAATCCCGAAACTTCAGGTGCGCATCCATCCGCTCGCAAAGCGCGCTCAGTTCATCCAGCATATCAGACGTCAGCTCGTTGTGCGCCTCTTCGACCGCTGCGCTCTCCAGCAACGCGCGCAGCTCAAACAGGTCCGCGGCGCGCTTGTCGCTCAGGCTTGGGACATTGAACGCCTTGGCGGCGGCACTTTGGATCGCGCTCTCGGATGCCAAACGCTTGAGTGCTTCACGAACCGGCATCGTGCTGGTGCCGAATTCGACGGCAAACTTGCGCATCGAAAGCCTGTCACCGGGCAGATAATGACCAAGGATCAGGCGAGTTTTTAGCTCGGCCTATATGCCGTCAGACAGCGACGTATTTTTCGGGGTAGAGGGGCCTTTCATGTCGGCAAAATGGCATGAATGGTCTACGCAAGGCAATCTGAGAAGCACCGTCGCGTTGACGCGCCGCGCGACACTCAACTTTTGAACCACCAGCGGTGATAGGCCCGCGCGCCATCCATCTGCCAGCTTGCGGCGAGTTGTACCGGCATGCTGACCTTGTCGTTCGTGGCATAGACGAAATTCGTGAACATCGGCAGGATCGTAGGGGCGCGGTGCGATGCCGGGCCAGCAGGGCATGCTGGGCGAGATGCGATAATCGTTGCCAACAGTCCCGGCACTGGATGATGGATGTGGAACCGGCCCCTTTCTACAAGAAGATCGTGGAGTTCAACGGCAATTGCGACAGGCTTCAGCATTACGAGCTGCGCTATCCCGGTCACGCGATCATCTGCGCGGTCTTTACCCCCGCAGGGACCGGCGGAGAGGACGGACCACTGCACGGCAAGAGCTTCATCATGGTCAACTATAATTTCATGACGCCGGAAACGGCGGGCCGGACACGGTATTACTGGTTCCAACTGCGCAATATGCGTCCCGATGACGAGGAATTGTCGAAAATGATGAGCGATGACGTCAAACACGCGTTTGAGGAGGATCGCGATGTTCTCAACGCTTTGCAGAAGGGGATGTCGGGCAAGAAGACCGGGCATATCGACCTGCCGATCGACGGCGGACAGCTTCGATTCCGGCGTCAGCTTGAGGTACTGATCGATAAGGAGCGCACGGTAGACGCCGCGTTGGCCTGACCGATGGCCGATCTTGCCACGGTCCTGACCATTCTCGATGATCTGGTCGCCATACCCACGATGCCGGGTGGTATGGTGCTGTCGGGACATCTGGATGTTGTCAGCACCGAGGGGCAGGATTGGGCCAGCGATCCGTTCCGTCCGCGTCGGGAAACAGGCCGGGTTTATGGCCGTGGTGTGACCGATATGAAAGGGATTGTCGCCTGTGCCATCGCGGTCATGGAGGAACCATCCCGCCAGGCATTGTCGCGGCCGCTGTACCTCGCGCTTTCGGCGGATGAAGAAAGCACGTGACAATCCGCGATCAGCCTTGCAGCCCTTGCTGCCCAAGAAATGCCGGCACCGCGCGGTGTGCTGGTGGGCGAACCGACCCGCCTGCGGTTGGCAAACCAGCACAAGGGCTCCTACACTTGTGCGGTTGACGTGACCGGCCGTGCGGCGCATGCCAGCCTGCGCGAGCATGGCGCCAGCGCAACCGCGCTTGCGCCACGGATGATGATCTGGATCGACGATCAATCCGCCCGCGCCCATGGGCCATCCGCCTGGCGCCCGGCGACAACCTGGCAGGGATCGAGCGCGGTTTTCTGGCTGAAGCCGACAGGCGGCTGGCGGCGCAGAGGAAACGGGCACCGGAATCCTGCGGGCTACTACTCAAACGGCTTCAATGAATGAGAGGGACGGCCCAATGCCCCTGCCTCTTCGGGGCCGCCATGACGCTGTTTGGCGCCTGACTAACTTATGATCTTTGGCCTCGCCCTGGCCTTTCTGAAATGTGTGCCATGGCTCTGCCTCGGATACGCTCATCGCCCTGCCCGAACCAGGTGTCGGGCAAGACGATCCGGGCCAAGCAGCCCCCCGGGTTCTCCAGCGCAGTTCACTCTGCCGCGACAAGGCCCTTGCCAGAGGCGCTGGTGCGCGTCAGGAAACCCTTGTTGATCGGACTGTGCGGCTTCACCGCCAGTCGCTCGGCGGCCAGCGCTTCCGCGGCGCTGCGCGTGCCCGACCGTACCGCTGCCTCGGTCAGGGTCCAGTCGATGATGTCGCGCTGCGCGTGGCTCCCTCCGAAAGAGTTTGCGACGTATCGCGCCGGGTGTAGGTAATCGACCGCTTCGTCGTAACGCCCTTCCGAGAAGGCGCGGAACCCCTGGATCAGCGGCATCCCGGTGATTTGCGCCCAACGGGCGGTTTCGCCTCCGGTGTCACCGGCAGTCCGATACTGATGCAAAATCCGGTCGACCTCGCTTTCGCGGCGTGCGCCCAGATAGGCCATCGCGGCGTGCCAGTCATTGAAGGGATAGAGCCGGCCATCCGCATGAGCGTCCCAGCACCGAGCCACCTCGGCCCAGCGATCGCCGACATCGTGGCCTTCCATGTGCAGCCGCCAAAGCAGGGCAGATGCGTCGACAAGATCCAGCGCAACCTCGCTTTCGTCAACGCGAATCCGGGCATCATAAAGCTGCATGACCGTTTCGGCGTGACCCAAGTCGAGATGGTAGAGCGCGTTGTGCCACCAGTTGTGCACCTTGAAGAAATTGTCGTCGCCGGACCAGTGAGATTCACGCGACGCCATCCACCGGGTGCCTTCCTCGGCGCGTCCCTGCATTTCAAGCACATGCGCAACCGCGTGATGTGCCCAGCAGTCGAGCGGATCGCGCTCGACCGCCTCACGACCGATGGCCTCGGCGCGGGCGTAATCCCCCGCTTCCTCCAGACCGAAGGCATACATGCCCAGAAGGTTGGCATAGCCGGGTTGGTCTTCTGACCATGTCGGCAGCACCCGCGCAATCCGGTCGCGCAGGTTGCGTGCGTTTGCACGGTAGAAATCCATCAGGTGACCCGCCTGCAAACCGACGATGTCATGTGGAAATTCCATGTTGTGGCGGTCAAGCCGGGTCGCCGCTTCGGTCCAGTTGTTGTCGAGAAGCGCCTCCAACGCTGCCAGATGGGACAATTCGGTTTCGGTCTTCGCCAGGGGTTTCGTCATCTCCAGGATGGATCTGGCTTCGGTGGCTGCCTCCGGCTCTGTCGCCAGGCCAAACAGGTAGGCCTTGAGGATATGCGCCATCGCAAATTCGGGCGCGGCCTCGATCGCCTGGTCGACCAGCGCCACAGGGTCGCCCCGGTAGATGTTGAACGCCCTTACCGCGGCGTCGAAATGCACGACCGCGGCCTCGTTTGCACCGCTTGTGTCTTGTGAATGCAATCTGTCTTTCATTTTCTACTCCGTGAACAAATTGGTTGAACTCAAAGCCCTTCCACCTCTGCCGACAGCCTTTCGGCACGGCAGCACTTCAGGGGCTCAACGATGTAAAAGGCAATAAACCGAATTGCGTTCGCCGAGCAGTGTACTTGTGGGTTGGTCCGAGGAATAAAATTTAACGTCTTTAAATCAAAACGTTATACTTGTTTCCGGTGTGAAATGCTGCCAGCGGCAAATTGAAAGACCGCCCGAAACTGGACCGCAGGTACAGTACCTGTGGTACAGTTCCACCGACGAAAGCGGGTACCGGGGACAAAGAGTGGCGAATCCAAGCACGCAGACGCGGGAACAGATCCTGGAGGCGGCAGAGGCGGCGATACTGGCGAAGGGGTTTTCCGCAACTTCGATTGATGAGTTGATCGCCGAGGTTGGGATCTCAAAGAGCGGCTTCTTCTATCACTTTCGGGACAAGACGAACCTGGCGCGCGCCCTGCTTGAACGCTACATCGATCAGGACGGCCTGGTTTTTGACCAGGTTTTCGCTGAGGCCGACGAACTGAGCGAGGATCCGCTGCACAGCCTTCTGATTGCGCTCAAACTTCTGGCCAAGGTTTTCGAGGATCTTCCAAACGGTCATCCCGGGTGTATCGTGGCTTCGGTCTGTTATCATGAACAGCTCTTTGATCAGGAGGTGCGCGATATCAATGCCAAGGCGGTCCTGTGTTGGCGCGAACGATTCCGCGAACGCATCGAGAAAATCGCCGCCCGTTACGAGCCACGGATCAAGGTCGATCTCGATGACCTTGCCGATATGTTTTCTGCCGTCGGCGATGGCGGCATCATCCTGTCCAGGGTCATGGGTGACAAATCGCTGTTGCCCAAACAAATGCTCCTCTACCGTGATTTCATCCGGTTGGTTTTTGACCCCGCCTGAGGGATTACTGCACCTGATTTTCGGAAATCCATTGTCGAAATCGCCTGCAACAGGCCGCATGTCTGGCTGGTAACGTGCGTGTTTCGGCGCGAACCGGACATTCAGCTCAGCGTCACCTGGAATGGTGCTGGTTTCCCAAACCGGAATTCGTTCAACTTCGCAGGTTCCTCGGGGGTGCAGGGTCGTCATGCGGGCGGAACCGTCCGCAATCATTGATCTGTTCCATGGTCGCCCTGCCCGCTTGTCGCTTATGTCAGGCAGTTTGCCACAGGCCAGCGAAAGTTGCGTACACGGCCCTCTTGTCAGCACGAGTCATATCGGCTCAACTGACCCGGAGAAACGGAGGGACAGCCTTGAGTTCAGTAATTGCGGTCGAGACTCGCGCCGCGTGTAAAGAATATGGCACCGGCTCACATACGGTTCGCGCGTTGGATGGGGTATCGGTCAGTATCGAACAGGGTGAGTTCTTTACCTTGCTGGGCCCCTCGGGATGCGGAAAGACGACACTTTTGCGATTGATTGCGGGATTCGAGGTACCCACCGACGGTCAGATCCTGCTTCACGGCCAGGACATCACGACAGATCCCCCCAACACGCGCCCGGTCAACACAGTCTTTCAAAGTTACGCACTGTTTCCCCATCTCAACGTTGCGGAGAACATTGGGTTTAGCCTCAAGATGCTCGGGCGCCCCCGGTCCGAGATCAGGCAGGCCGTCGACAAGATGCTCTCGCTTGTGCAGCTAGAAGACTTTGCGGCCCGCAAGCCGCAGCAATTGTCGGGCGGACAGCAGCAGCGCGTGGCACTGGCGCGCGCCTTGGCGCCGGAACCCAAGGTCTTGTTGCTGGACGAGCCGCTATCGGCGCTTGATCTTAAACTGCGCAAGGAAATGCAGCTTGAACTCAAGCGGCTGCAGGTCGAAACCGGTATCACCTTCATCTTCGTGACCCACGATCAGGAAGAGGCGCTGACGATGTCCGACCGGGTCGCCGTGATGCAGTCCGGCGCAGTCCTGCAGATCGGGACGCCGCGGGAAATCTACAATCATCCGGTAGACCGTTTTGTTGCCGATTTCATCGGAGAAACCAATTTCCTGTCAGGCCGCATCGAAAAGGATCAGGTCCGGCTGTCATCAGGAGAGTTGCTGGCCGTGGTCACCGAAGGCCATGAAGGAGAGGTGACACTGGCGGTGCGCCCCGAACAGGTGCGCCTCTGTTCAGCCGAAGAAAGCGCCAACCTGTCGGCCACGATCACCGACACGGTCTATTTCGGGACCGATACGCATTGCCACATGAGGTTGGCCGATCAGACGGAAATCGTGGCACGGCTGCAAAGCCCGCCCTCCGGAGAGATCGGTCTGAAACGGGGGGAGACGGTTGGCCTCAGATTTGCGCCCGGCGCATTGCAGGTGCTGGATTCATGAGCAGCGCCGCCGAAGAACTGGCTGACCGCAAGGCCAGGCGCACATCCTGGCTGCTGTCGGCGCCCGCACTCTTCGTGCTGTTTTTCGCGGCGTCCGGGCCGCTTATCATCATCCTTGTCTATTCCTTCCTCACCAAGGGGAAATACGGCAATGTCGACTGGGTATTCTCGCTCGATGCGTGGATCGGAATCCTTTATTCGCGCGATATCTTCGACGGCACGTACAAGCTGGCCGATGCGCATCTGCTGATTTTCTGGCGATCACTGAAACTTTCGCTCTACACGACGCTCTTCGCCTTTGTCGTCGGGTTTCCGACCGCCTGGTACATTGCAACCCGCAGCCAGCGGATGCGGACGATCCTGCTGTTCCTGATCACCATCCCGTTCTGGACCAACCTTCTGGTGCGCACTTTCGCCGTCAACCAGATCATTCGCAACGAGGGCGTATTGAACACGTTTCTGATGTGGACCGGAGCGATCAGCGAGCCAATCCAGATCATCTATACCGATTTCGCGGTCTTCATGGGGATGACCTATGTCTATCTGCCTCTGATGGTCCTGCCGCTCTATGCCACGATCGACCGGTTCGACATGCGCCTGCTGGAGGCGGGCTATGACCTTTACGCCAGCCGCTGGCAGGTCTTGCGAAACATCGTGCTGCCGATCGTCAAGCCCGGGATCATCGCGGGGTCGATCCTTGTCTTCATCCCGTCGCTCGGGGCCTATGTGACGCCGCGCATCCTGGGGGGCGGGCGCAACATGATGATCGGCAATTTTATCGAGCTACAGTTCGGCGCCGGCCGTAACTGGCCGCTCGGGGCGGCCCTGTCAGTGACGCTGCTGATCGCCGTCGCCGCGGCCCTTTTCGTCTATATCCGATATGCCAACCGGGATAACGGCCATGGCTGAGCGCGCGTTCTCCGTCTCTCGCCTGCCAGGTTTCGGCGCCGTCGCGATCACGGTGCTGGTGCTGCTTTACCTGCCCATCGTTCTGCTGGTGCTGTTCGCGTTCAATGCAGGCCCGTCTCCGGCCGTATGGGAAGGATTCTCGCTGCAATGGTTCCCGCGCGCCTGGGCCAACGAACAGGTCAAGGATGCCACCATCAGATCCCTGATCATCGCGACCGCGGCGGCGGTCATCTCGACCTCGGTTGCTGTACTGGCGGCGTTGGGCACGACGCGGCGAAAGCGGACCGGCGGACAGACCTTTGTCTATCTGATGATAAACCAGCCGCTGATGGTGCCAGAGATCGTGACCGCCGTGGCCCTGTTGATCCTGTTCGGCTTTATCAAGGTTGCAACCGGTTACCAGGGTCTGGGCTATCTGATCATCGCGCATTCGGCCTTTTGCATTCCCTTCGCCTACCTGCCGATCCGGGCGCGACTTGAAGGGATGGACGTCACGCTCGAGACCGCCGCCTCCGATCTCTATGCGACCCCCTGGCAGACATTTCGCCATGTTACCCTGCCGATGCTGGCGCCGGCGATCATTGCGGGTTTCATGCTGGCCTTCATCACTTCGCTGGATGACGTAATCATATCTTTGTTTGTAAAATCAGCAGGTCAGGATACGCTTCCGACTTATATGCTGGGTCAGATTCGGCGGAATTTCACCGTCGAGGTAAACGCGATTTCAACCCTGCTCCTGGGGCTTACGGTGGTCATGCTGACCGGATTTTTCCTGCTGACCCGCAACAAGGATTGACGGCCTACTAATAAACGAAAACCAACAGGGAGACGAAAATGAAAAGAATGATGTCCGCCATAGGGGCATTGCTGGCCAGCACGGTGTTCGCCAGCGCCGAGGGCGAATTACAGCTGTTCAACTGGGGTGATTACACCAGCCCGGAACTGCTGGAGAAATTCGAAGCCGAGACAGGGATCAAGGTCACGGTTTCGGACTATGACAGCAACGATACGGCCTTATCCAAGGTTGAGGCTGGGGGAGGCGGTTATGACCTTGTCGTACCATCGGCCAACTACATCCCGATCTATGTTGAAAAAGGGCTGATCCAGCAACTGGATCTCAGCAGGCTTCCGAACCACGAAAACATCGCCTCCCAATGGCTGGATGTGCCCTGGGATCCGGGCAGAACCTACACCATTCCGTGGCAGTGGGGCTCGGTGGGTATCGCCGTGAACGAGGATACCTATTCCGGCGACATCAATACCTCGGCGATGTTTCTTGACCCGCCCGAAGAGCTGGTCGGCAAGATCAACGTTGCACCGGAAATGAACGATGTTCTGTCGCTGGCGCTGATGTATGTCGGCGGTGAACCTTGCACCGAAGACACCGAGGTGCTGAAAAAGGCCCGTGACGTGCTGATGGCGGCCAAGCCGAAATGGCAGTCGATGGATTACGGCGCGACACCCAAGCTTGCCGCCAACGACATGCTCGCCTCGGTCTACTGGAACGGCGCCGTCTTCCGCGCGCGCCTTCAGAACGACAAGGTCAAGTTCGGCTATCCCAAGGAAGGCTTTCCGCTGTGGATGGATTCGGTCGCGCTCTTGTCCGATGCCAAGAATATCGACGAAGCCTACCAGTTCCTGAACTTCATCATGGAGCCTGAAAACGCCGGGCTGATCTCGGCCTTTGCACGCTATGCCAACGGGATCGAAGGGTCCGAGGCATTCATGCCCGCAGACATGGAAGACGCACCGGAAATTGTCATTCCGGACGAGCTGAAATCGGCGGGTAAATTCCTGCCGACTTGCTCGCCCAAAGCGCTGGAATACTACACCGCGATCTGGACCGAGCTGCGAAAATAACACCGAATGTGACAATCTTTATGCGCCGGTAGTGAATGAAGCCACCGGCGCATATTTTTTCGAACGGTCCTGGCCAGGTCAACATTACCGCGCCGTTCGGATAACCGGCGTCATGGGTTTTCGCTTGGATCGGCGCGCAAGCGAGCTTCGGACCAGCCCCACTGCCTCTGCCAAATCCAGGCATTGTTTGCCGCATGTTCAATAAATGGCTTCGTTTACGTTCCAAGCCGAACAGCAACAAAGAATCGCTGTTTTCTGCGCGAAAGTTGTGCCGGGCATCCGAACTCGGACCGCGCTATGGGCGCGCTGCTCTGCAACGCCTCATGGCGTGAATCAGCCCGAAGGAATTGATGCCGCCCCGAGGGTGAATGCCAGGTTAGGCGAATTCTGTTTTGGTGGAATTCAATACGCGGCTGCCTCGCGGAACCAGCCGTGTATGAATTTCTTTGCCATCAAACAGGCCGGATAAAGATCATACCCTTCGGCAAGGCCGCAGGCGATCGCGGTGGCCAGCGCACATCCAGTGCCGCGCAAGGTTGTTTCAAACCTGGGTGTCGCCAAGACGTGCCTTTCGGACCCGCTGAACAGGTGGTCGGCAGAGGTCTCGCCCGTTGCGTGACCTCCCTTAATCAACACAGCCTCTGCCCCCTGGGACAGGAACCACGCTGCCTGGGTCGCGATTTGGGCATCCGTGTTTGCCAGAGCGCAGCCTGCAAGAGCTGCGGATTCGGGCAGGTTGGGGGTGATCAGTCGGGCCTGTGACACCAGCCTTCGGGGAAATCGGCCGGACATGAGCTCTCCCCCGGAACTTGATCTGAGGACCGGATCGACGACGAGCGGACAGGATCGTCCACGAATTTCATGGGCGACGGCCTCGGCAATTCCGCTGTTGCCCAACATCCCGATCTTGATCGCGGCGGGGTCGGTTGTGGTCAGTGCGGTCTGTATCTGGCGCACCACCAAATCCGCGGGCATGACCTGCGTAGAAAACAGTTTTTCATTCGATTGCGCGGTAACGGCGGTAACGATGGGGAGCACGTCAAACCCAAATGTGCGGGCGACTAAGGCGTCACGGGTCAGGCCCGCGCCCCCGCTGCTGTCCGTGCCACCGACGATCATTATCGTTTTCATGTACAGGCTTTCGCGGCCAGCAGGGCAAGCTTGGCGGGGCCCCGGGCCTGCAATGCGTGCGCCGCCCGCCAGGCCCGCAAGCCGGTCTGACAGCACAGGACCATTCTTTGCCCCGGAACCGGCGCGCGCGATAGCAGGTCGGATTCCGACAGGCGAATGGCCCGGTCCGTGATCTTGTCCGGTGCCTCGAATTGATCCCTAAGTTCAACGATCAGATCGCTGTCACGGACCATATGAGTCGCGATGAAGGGGATAGCATTTTCGGGTTCGGGACTTCCCAGAAAGGTGAACCCGCCAAAACGCAATGCAGCAAGATCGGCTGTGACCATGTTGCCCAGCGCGGACGGTTCCGCCGCCAGAAGCACGCGAAGCGCGATCTGGGCCTGCAGGGTCCCGATGACGCCGACCACCGGCCCCAAGACACCCGCTGTTGCACAGGTCGCGCCTGTTGTTGGAAGCTCTGGAAAAACCGCGCGCAAAGAGGGTGCGACGCCGCAAAACCCGCCGACATAGCCCGTTTGGCCCAGAACACTTGCCGAAACAAGCGGTGTTCCGGCCGCCAGGCACACATCAGACAGGATGTAGGAAACCGCAAAGCTGTCAGCCGCGTCGATCACCAGATCCGCCATTGCCGCGACCTTTGGGGCCATGCCGGGGCCTATTGCCGTGACATGCGCCTCTGCCTTGACCTGCGGATTAAGTGCGCACAGGACATCGCGCGCCGCTTCCGCCTTGGGCCTACCCAGGTCCGCCATTCCATAGATCGGCTGACGGTGCAGGTTGCTTTCCTCGATAGTGTCCGGGTCGAAGATCATGATCTGCCCGACACCGGCGCCCGCGAGGTATTGCAACACCGGACAGCCAAGGCCGCCGGCGCCCACCACGGCCACACGGGCGTTGGCCAGCCTTGCCTGACCGGCCTGGCCGACCTCGGGCAGTTGCATCTGGCGCACATATCGATTCATGATCTGCACACCCGAAGCCATTCGCGGACGCGTGCCGCGGGGTCGGTTGCTTGCTGGATGTCAGTCACCACCGCAACACTATCCGCTCCGGCAGCAAGAGCACCGGCTGCACGCTCAGGTGTCAGCCCTCCGATGGCAACCAGCGGTGTAGCCCCTGCCCTTTCCTTCCAGCGGGACACGCGGCCCAATCCCTGTGGTCCCCATTTCATCTTTTTCAGCAATGTCGGATAGACCGGGCCAAGCGCCACATAGGCGGGATCAAGCGACAAGGCACGGTCAAGTTCAGCTTCGTCATGGGTGGATAGGCCGAACTGCACGCCAGCCCGGCGCAGGGCAGCGAAATCGGTGTTATCCATGTCCTCCTGCCCCAGATGGACGAAGCCACAGCGTAAATCCAGCGCCATCTGCCAGTAATCGTTCACAACCAGCCGGGCACCATGTAGGGCACAGAAATCGCGCGCGCGCGCGATCTGACGACGTATCTCGGGTGTTGGGCAATCCTTGATCCGCAATTGTACCAGCTTCACGCCCTGCGGCACCAAAAGCTCCAACCGCTCCACGTCGCCGACAATCAGGTAGAAGCGCTCCATCACATCAATTCCGCGATACCCAGAACCGGGGTGGAGGGGACCGCAATATCGCGTCGCTCGATCGGGTCGGCGGCATGGCCTGCGCGCCCGGCCTCAACCGCCAGCGCCATGGCCCGAGCCATGCCCACCGGGTCGCCTGCCCTGGCCACCGCCGTGTTGAGCAGGATCGCGTCCATACCCAGCTCCATTGCCTGAACTGCATCAGACGGCCGCCCGATCCCGGCATCAACGATCAAGGGCACCCCGGGGAAATGCGCGCGCATCGCGCGCAGGGCATCGGGCGCGCGCAATCCCTGGCCGGATCCGATCGGCGCGCCCCAGGGCATCAGCACCTGACACCCGGCTTCCAGCAGCTTTTCGCCGACAACCAGGTCATCCGTCATGTATGGAAAGACCTTGAAACCGTCCGCTACCAGGATATTTGCGGCCTCAACCAGGGCAAAGACATCCGGTTGGAGATTGTCGGCATGACCAATCACTTCTAGCTTGATCCAGTCGGTGGCAAAAACCTCTCGGGCCATTTGTGCCGTCGTCACGGCCTCTTGTACCGAATGGCACCCGGCGGTGTTGGGCAGGATACGTGTGCCCGTTGCGCGCAGCATATCCCAGAACGCCGCGCCCGTGCCGTCAACCGTTTCACGGCGCAGGCTGACGGTGACAACCTCGCAGCGACTGACGGCAATCGCCTCTTGCAGGATCGCGGGCGACGGGTACTGCGCGGTTCCCAGAAACAACGGCAAGGTGATCTCGGTGTCGTAAACGCGCATCTCATCCGCCCTGCATTGGCGCCAGCACTTCCAACTGGTCGCCTGTGGCCAATAGTATCGTGTCGCGTGCGCATGTCGGCACGAACCGACCGTTCAACGCCGTGGCAATGGCTGGGCTGGCAAAGCCAAGCTCGGCAAGTGCCGCACCAAGCGTTTCGGCGGAAATGTCATAGGGTTTCGCATTCACTGTGATTTGCATGGGACGTCTCCGGAAAGAAATGTCGGGCCACCCTGACCGCCATGGCTGGGGCCAGCAGGAAGCCGTGGCGGTAAAGCCCGTTCAGGTGCAGGATGCCGCCTCGTTGCACGAGACGGGGGAGGTTGTCGGGAAAGGCCGGGCGCAGGCCGGCGCCGGTTTCGAGGACGCTGGCCTCGGCGAAACCGGGATGGATGGTAAAGGCCGCCCCCAACAATTCCGAAAGCGACCGCAAGCTCACTGCCCGCCTAGAGGAGCTTTCGATCATCGTGCCGCCAATCATGAAGACCCCTTCCCCGCGCGGCACGAGGTAAAGCGGGATGCGCGGGTGCAACAGGCGAATGGTGCGTCCAATCGCGATTTCGGGACACTGCAGAATTGCCATCTCACCCCGCACCGGGCGCAGGTCCGGCAGCGGGGCGTTGATGCCTCGGCAATCCAGGTCCACGCGATCCGGCGACCTGGTGCCAAGGAGGATTTCAACACCCTGGGCCTGCGCGGCTCTTGCCAGGTCACGAAGGGCGCGGCGCGGGTTCAGGTGAGCCTCTGATTCAAAGAACAGCCCCCGCGAAAACCGGCCTGCCAAATCCGGTTCCAGATTGCCGATCCGGGCCCCGTCCACGTTTCGGAACCCCGTTGTGCGCCGGGCGAAGCGGGCCAGTTCGGCCTGATCGCGCGGTGCGGCCACAACCAATGTGCCGTGGCGCGTGACCGGTGTGATTTCAGCCCACCAATCAGTTGCCGCAGCCCCCAGGGTGATCACCTCCTCTTCGGCGTTTTCGCGTTCACACCAGGGCGCCAGCATACCACCCGCAAACCGGGCGGCACTGCAGGCTCCGATCTCAGGTCCGGCCTCGTAAACCCGTACCGACGCCCCGGAGCGTGCAAGTTCCAGGGCCGAAGCGAGGCCGGCAAGACCGGCCCCGGCGATCGTGATCATTCGCCCGGCTCCTTGATGGGGATATACAGATCGCCCCCTTCGCGAAACTTCGCGGCCATGGCTTCCATCCCCTCTTTTTGCGCTTCGGCACGAATATCGTGGGAAATCCGCATCGAGCAGAACTTGGGCCCGCACATGGAACAGAAATGCGCCACCTTGTGCGCCTGCTTCGGCAAAGTCTGATCATGGAAATCCCGTGCCGTGTCCGGGTCGAGCGACAGGTTGAACTGGTCTTCCCAACGGAATTCGAACCGCGCCCGTGAAAGCGCGTCATCGCGGCGCTGTGCACCGGGAAGCCCCTTCGCCAGGTCGGCGGCATGGGCCGCGATCTTGTAGGTGATGACCCCGGTCTTCACGTCATCCCGGTCAGGCAGGCCAAGATGCTCTTTCGGCGTCACGTAACACAGCATCGCGCAGCCGTACCAGCCGATCATCGCCGCCCCAATTCCGCTGGTAATATGGTCATACCCCGGAGCGATGTCAGTGGTGAGCGGCCCAAGCGTATAGAACGGCGCTTCGTGGCAGCATTCCAGCTGCTTGTCCATGTTCTCCTTGATCTTGTGCATGGCGACATGGCCCGGACCTTCGATCATCACCTGGCAATCCTTGGCCCAGGCGATCCTGGCCAGTTCGCCCAGGGTTTCCAACTCCGCAAACTGCGCCTCATCATTGGCATCCGCGATCGAGCCGGGACGCAGCCCGTCGCCCAAAGAGAACGACACGTCATAGGCGCGGCAAATGTCGCAGATTTCTTCGAAATGCTCGTACAGGAAGCTTTCCTTGTGGTGATGGAGGCACCATTTCGCCATGATGGATCCGCCGCGCGACACGATGCCGGTCACCCGGTTGACCGTCATCGGCACCATGTGCAGGCGCACACCGGCGTGGATTGTAAAGTAATCCACCCCCTGTTCGGCCTGTTCGATCAGCGTGTCGCGGAACACTTCCCAGGTCAGATCCTCGGCGATGCCGTTCACCTTCTCCAGCGCCTGATAGATCGGGACAGTGCCAATCGGCACCGGGCTGTTACGGATGATCCATTCACGCGTGTTGTGGATGTTGCGCCCGGTGGAGAGGTCCATCACCGTGTCCGCACCCCACCGGATGGCCCAGACCAGCTTGTCCACTTCTTCCTCCATGCTGGAGGTCACAGCCGAGGTTCCCATATTGGCATTGACCTTGACCAGGAAGTTGCGCCCGATGATCATCGGTTCGCTTTCAGGGTGGTTGATATTGGCGGGGATGATTGCGCGGCCCGCGGCAATTTCTCCACGGACGAATTCCGGCATCACGTAGTCGGGAATACTGGCGCCAAAATCGTTGCCATCCCGGTGACAGGGAGAGGTCTCTCGCAACTGGTTTTCGCGGATCGCCACGAACTCCATTTCCGGTGTAATGATCCCGGCACGGGCATAGGCCAGCTGGGTCGGAGCCGCACCAGACCTGCCGCGCAGCGGGCGCGGTTTAACCGGAAAATCCGGGGTCAGCCTGTCCCCCTCGGCAAAACCGTTGTCAGCAGCCGTGATCTCGCGCCCTTCATATGCTTCGACATCTCCGCGCGCATGAATCCATTCGGCGCGCAGCGGATTGAGGCCCTGCATAATGTCAGACGGCACTTCGGGGTCGGTATATGGTCCCGAGCTGTCATAAACCGGCAGCGGCGCTTCTCCCGCCGTGGGATGGGTCGAAATCTCGCGCATGGGCACGCGGATATCGGGATGAATTTCGCCCGCGACGTAAATCTTGCGCGAGGCGGGCAATTCGCCAGTGGTGATTTTCGGGTTCGGCACGTTCATTTTGGCGCTCCTCAAGCTCTAGTCTCAAAAAAACACCAGATGAGTTTGGAGAGGAGCCGAAGGCGAAACGCGCCTTCTGTTCTGGTTGCACGGGCCGGTTGTGGCGATGCAACCTTAGCTTCCTACGCCAGTGTCAGCTGGGTCAGGTTCAAAGGGTCGCGTCACCGGGTTTTCACCCATTCAGCCTCTCAGTCCCTTGGGCGGGACTCCCCTGCGTAGATCCGCGATAGTGCGTCACGGCCCGCTTGTAAAGAGCAGGCAGGCGGTCATCCGCGCCGTCGCAGCGAATGGGCGCCTGATCCGCTTTGCGGGCGTCAGAATGGGGTTGGATCAAGGTCAGCTTGCGGACTTGGAATTCACCTGATGAGATTGACTGGGTTACCCCTCAATCGCCCCAAGGCTCTGGGCTGATGATCCCGGTACCTGCACCCAATGCATGCAATTCGCGGTCCGACGCATTGCGGGGGAAAGGCATCATCCCGCAGTTTTTGCAGGTTATTATCCGTACCGGGTCGGCATATTCCAATGCGGCCCTGCACTGCAGCATTTCCATGCCGATCGTGACAAAGAAAAGAGGCCAAATCCGCACTCGCAAGTCAGGAGAATAGCCGACCTTTGGGTAATTGGTAAGTTTCACTATCCAATTTTTCTGTACTTAGAACAATCCGCGGCTTAGAAATAACGAGGGGGGAGAGTGTCCGAAGCTGATTGTGCTAGCAATCCTGCAATTCGCAAACGGACTCCCGAACCTGGTGCATCGATGAATATCGTTCGCATCTGATCTTTCTGTTGCGCCACGGAGCAGCGGATAAAAAACTGGGAGGAAACATGACAAAATCACTGAATCGCAGGAAATTCCTGCGCGGCTCGGCACTTGCGGGGGCTGGTGCGCTCGCGACGCCGGCCATCGCACAGAACGATGGCGTTACTCTGAAGATGCAGGCGGCCTGGGGCGGCGGCATCTTTCTGGAAAACGCGCAATCCTATGTGAACCGCGTCAACGAAATGTCCGGTGGCGCATTGACGATTGACCTTCTGCCGGTCAACTCGGTCGTCAAGACCAGCCAGATGCAGGATGCGGTGCATCGCGGCGTTCTGGATGCGGCACACTATGTGCCGGCCTACTGGTATTCAAAATCCAAGGCTGCATCGCTCTTCGGAACCGGCCCCTGCTTCGGCTGGTCCAGCCAGGAAGTGCTGGGCTGGGTCCACTACGGCGGCGGACAGGAACTGTTTGACGAACTGATGGCCAGCCTGGGACTGAACGTCGTGTCGTTCTTCAACTCGCCAATGCCCGCGCAGCCACTGGGCTGGTTCAAGGAAGAGATCACCGATGCCAGTCAGATGTCGGGCCTCAAGTACCGGACCGTTGGTTTGGCGGCAGACGTTCTGCTGGAGATGGGCATGTCGGTGGTTCAATTGCCCGGCGGGGAAATCCAGCCGGCGATGAAATCGGGGCTCATCGATGCGGCCGAGTTCAACAACCCGACCTCGGATCGGGACTTTGGCATGCAGGATGTGTCCAAGCACTACCACCTGGCCTCGTTCCACCAGTCGCAGGAGTTCTTCGAGTGCACTTTCAACAAACAGAAGTACGACAGCCTGGCGCCTGAGTTGCAGGCCATTCTGAAATACGCGTCCGAGGCCGAAAACTCGAACTTCTACTGGCACAACACGAAACGCTACGCGGATGACCTGACCACCCTGCGGGACGAGCAGGGCGTGAATGTCTACCGCACGCCCGACAGCGTGATGGCGGAACAGCTGAAGGCGTGGGACATCGTGATTGATCGGATTTCGGCGGAAGATGCCTTCTTTGCCAAGGTCGTCGACAGCCAGAAGGCCTATGCCGAAAACGTGATGAACTACCTCAACCTGAACCAGCCTGACTACAAGCTGGCCTACAAGCACTACTTTGGCTGATCACGGTTAAGGTCCAAAGATCGTCCGGGGACCGCCTTGCGCGGCCCCCGTTGACCGGCAGGGCAATCCCGGGGGGTAACGGTGGTTAAATTCATCCATATGATAGAGGGGCTCAGCCAGTGGGTCGGAAAGGCCTTTGGCTGGTGCATCCTGATCCTGACCCTGTCGGTCAGCTATGAGGTTTTCGTGCGCTACGTGCTGAACGCGCCGACGGTCTGGGCCTTTGACATGATGGTGCAGATGTACGGGGCGCTGTTCCTGATGGCCGGGCCCTATGCGCTGGCGCAGGACGCCCACGTGCGGGGTGACGTACTGTACCGGCTATTCCCCGTGCGCTGGCAGGCACGCGTCGATTTCATCCTCTATATCCTCTTCTTCTTCCCCGGCATGATGGCCCTGTTCTGGTACGGCTGGGAAATCGCCGCCGACAGCTGGCGCTACAAGGAAGTGAGCTGGAACAGCCCGGCACGCATCCAGATCTATTTCTTCAAGACGCTCATCCCGGTCGCCGGTTTCCTGCTGATGCTGCAGGGCGTGGCCGAGATGATGCGCTGCTGGCTGGCGATGCGCTCGGGCCAGTGGCTCGAACGGCTGGATGACGTTCACGAGACCGAAGACATGCTGATGCACATGGACGAAACCGCGATCCCCGTGCCGCTACCAGATGACAAGTAAACCGGCATTGCCCGAAACCACGACAAGAAAGAGGCCCTGCCGATGACTGATCCCCAAGTCGCCATTCTGATGCTCAGCCTGTTCATCGTCCTGGTCCTGCTGGGCTTTCCCATCGCCTTCACCCTGCTCGCCATGGGCGTGGGATTTGGTTATTACGCCTATTTTCAGGGCCTGCCCGACAGCTTCGCGGGCATTTTCGACAACAACATCTTCTATCTGTTGAACCAGAACACCTACTCGGTGATGGAAAACGACACGTTGGTCGCCATCCCGCTCTTTCTGTTCATGGGCTACGTGGTGGAACGCGCCAATATCGTCGACCGGCTGTTTTTCTCGCTCTACATGGCCGCGCGCAATCTGCCGGGCAGCCTTGCAATCGCGGCGCTGCTGACCTGTGCGGTGTTCTCAACCGCCTCGGGCATCGTCGGCGCCGTGGTCACGCTGATGGGGCTACTGGCCTATCCGGCGATGGCAAATGCCAATTACAACAAGAGTTTCGCCTCCGGCGTGATTTGTGCAGGCGGTACGCTGGGCATCCTTATTCCGCCTTCGATCATGCTGATCGTCTATGCGGCCATTGCCGAGCTATCGCCTCTGCGGCTCTATGCGGCGGCGGTCTTTCCGGGTCTGCTATTGGCAGGGCTATATATCGTCTACGTAATGATCCGCACCATGCTGAACCCCTCGATCGCCCCCAAACCGAAGCAGGAGGACATTCCGCCAGTGTCGAAGATCTACCTGGATCTGCTGGTCAGCTTCGTGCCGCTGACGGTGCTGATCATGCTGGTCCTGGGCTCGATCCTGGGCGGGCTGGCCACACCGGCCGAGGCTGCGGCGATGGGTGCGCTCGGCGGGCTGGTGCTGGCAATGCTTTACCGCTCGCTCACCTGGCAGAAGGTGAAGGAAAGCGTGTTTCTGACCGCCAAGGCGACGGCGATGGTGTGCTGGCTTTTCGTAGGCTCCTGGACCTTTGCCAGTGTCTTCAGTTTCCTCGGCGGGCATGACGTGATCGAACACTGGTTCCTGGCAATGAACCTGGAGCCCTGGCAGTTCCTGATTCTGGCGCAGCTGATCATCTTCCTGTTGGGCTGGCCCCTGGAATGGTCCGAGATCCTGATCATATTCGTGCCCATCTTCCTGCCGATGCTGGATACTTTCGGGGTCAACCCTTATTTCTTCGCCATGCTGGTTGCGCTGAACCTGCAGACCTCGTTCCTGACGCCACCGATGGCGATGTCGGCCTATTACCTCAAGGGCGTACTCAAAAGTAAGATTGAACTCATCGAGATCTTCAAGGGTCTGATGCCGTATCTGGCGATCGTGATCCTGTGCATGGTGCTGATGTACCAGTTCCCCGGCATCGCGCTCTGGTTCCCGGATTATCTCTTTGGCGAGTACATTCCGTGATACAGGACGATCTGACCCGACTGAGCGCCGTCGACGCCGCCCGGGCCATCCGCGACGGGCGGATCAGTTCGGCCGCACTGGTGCAGGCCTGTCTTGACCGGATTGCCAAGACCGACGGCCAGATCAGGGCCTGGGCGCAGCTCGATCAGGACATCGCGCTCGCGCAGGCGCACGAGATGGACCGCATTCGCAAATCGGGCAAGGCCACCGGCGCGCTGCACGGTGTACCCGTTGGGCTCAAGGACATCATAGACACCCGGTTTCTGCCGACCGAATGCGGATCGCCAGTCTTTGCCGGGCGCCAGGCCGAGGCGAATGCGTTGATCGTCGACCGGTTGCGTGAGGCCGGTGCGGTCATCTTGGGCAAGACCACGACGGCGGAGCTTGCGTATCTGCACCCGACCCACACCACCAATCCGCATAACGCGGCGCATACGCCGGGGGGCTCATCCAGCGGGTCGGCGGCGGCGGTGGCGGCCGGTCATGTCCCGCTTGCGGTGGGCACCCAGACCGGTGGATCGGTCATCCGGCCGGCCTCGTTCTGCGGCACTTACGGGTTGAAGCCCACGCGCGGGATGATCTCGCGCAGCGGATTGTTGCGCACCTCGGGTTCGCTGGATCAGGTGGGTGTCTTCGCCAACACACTCGAAGATATGGGCCTTCTGACCGATGTGCTCAGCGGGTTTGACGCCGCCGACCCGGCAAGTTTCGCGCGGCCGCGCCCGTCATTGCTGGAAGGTGCCCGATCCGACCCGCCGGTCGCGCCCGACATCGCCTGGTTCGACATGCCTTATCACGACCGATTGTCGGAAGATGCCCGCGACGGGCTGGACGCGGTGATCGAAGCACTTGGCGCCCGTGTCGAGCGTTTTGACGCGGCGCCCCAGCTTGCCGGTCTGACCGATGTCCACAAGACGATCTACGATTATGAGATTGCCCGCCAGATGGAACAACTGGTCGCCGATCATGGCGCGACGATCAGTTCGGAAATGCGCGCGGCCGTCAGGCGCGGACTGGCCATTGGCGAGGACCAGTATCAGGATGCCCTCGCCGTCAAGGAGACTGCCGATGCCTTCTTTGTCGAACATTTCAATGATTTCGATGCTATCATGGCACCATCGGCCAGCGGTGAGGCGCTTGCGCTGTCGGAAGGTAATACCGGTGACGCGATCTATTGCACGATCTGGACGCTTGCGGGCCTGCCATGCCTGACCCTGCCGCTGCTGGTCGGATCGACCGGTCTGCCGATCGGTGTTCAGCTGATTGGCGCGGCCGAGGAAGATGACCGCCTGATGCGCACGGCAGCCTGGATGCTGCGCAGTCTTGCCGAAGAGAAATAGAAAGGAACGCCCATGTCCCGTTTGGTTACCGTGATTGTCGCCGCCATCGGCACCGCGCTGATGATGACCTTCGTCATCGGCCTGTCGCACTCGATCTCAACCGGTTTCGCCGGCTTCAAGGGTGGGCTTCCGTTCATGGTAATTGCAATTTTCGTCATCGCCCTGGCACTTTTCGACTTTTGGCAGGAAGCAATCCGGAAAGACAAGTAGATGGCGCGCCCGACCATCTGGATACCCCGCCGCCTTTCCGACGCCACGTTGGAACGCGCCCAGGCCACCTATGAATGCGTCATCAACTGGGAGGATGGCCTGAGCAGCGCCGATGACATCGTGGCAATGAGCGCGCAGGTCGACGGGATCATCCCGTGCCACTCAGAGCTGTTCACGGCCGAGGTGGCGGCACGGCTTGATCCAAGATTGAAAATCATCGCCAATCACTCGGTCGGCGTTGACCATTGCGACCTTCCCGCGCTCAGATCGCGCGGCATTGCCGTCACCAACACGCCCGATGTGCTGTCGGACGCCACCGCCGAGATTGCCATGCTGCTGATGCTGGGCGCGGCCCGGCGCGCCGTCGAAGGCGATCGGTTGGTGCGCACCGGTGCCTGGAACTTCTGGTCACCCAGTTTCATGGTCGGCAAACAGGTCACTGGCGCCCGTCTCGGGATCATCGGCATGGGCCGGGTGGGCCGCGCATTTGCCGACAAGGCCCGTGGCTTCGGAATGGATATCCATTACTATAACCGTACCCGCCTGAACCCTGACCAAGAACAAGGTGCCACCTATTGCGACAGTATCGAAAGCCTGTTGCCCGTGGCGGATTTCCTGTCGCTGCATTGCCCTTCCACCCCGGAAACCGAGGGGTTGATGAATGCCCAACGCTTTGACCAATTGCCCGACGGAGCGGTGTTCGTGAATACAGCGCGGGGTGCTTTGGTTGATGAAACAGCGATGCTCGGTGCTCTTGAAACCGGCAAACTGTCCGCAGCCGGCCTGGATTGCTTTGCCTCCGAGCCTGGCGGAAACCCTGAATTTGCGGATCGGGAAAACATCTTCATGCTACCCCATATCGGCAGCGCGACGCGCAAGACCCGCGATGCCATGGGGTTTCGCGCGCTCGACAATCTGGACGCGTTTTTCCGGGGCGACGTGCCAAAAGATCTGCTGTGACGCGTGTTGCGTGCCACGCTGCGAACCGGATCGTGGAAGCTCTTGAACCTGTCAGGAAATATGGCCGCCACCCGGTGTGTTAGCCAGCCAACTCTGCCTGATGGGCCGCTACCATATCCTTCATGCTGGTGAACCGGAAATCATATGTCGGCATTTCACCGGGGTTCATCGTGGCGCCAAAACCTTCCTTGTCGTGACGGCGGTAGATCCAGCAATTGGCCAGTCCGAATTTGTTGGCCGGCGCATGATCGTGAAACATGCTTTCGGCCGTGTGCAGAATTTCGTGTTTCTGAATGCCCTGGCGCGCCAGCGTTTCCAGCATGTAGTCGAAATTTCGGTCAGTTGGCTTGTAGCTGCCGATATCCTCGGCGGTATAAACGCCATCGAAATGGACGCCCAACCGCGCGTTCGATCCCTGGAAACTGAGGTTGTCGGTGTTGGTCAGAACGACAAGTCGGTAATGTTGCTTGAGATATGCCAGCGCCTCGCGGCTGTCGTCGAAAGCGGGCCACTGCCGCACCGATAGGCCATAAGCCTGGCACTCTTCCCATGTCACCTCGACGCCCCATTCCTCGGCAAGGCGGCGATACACGACAGGCAACAGTTCGAAATACTTTTTGGACGGGGTCCACCGTTGCGTGGTCGATTCGTAATATGCATGCGCCTCCAGGATGTCGTCACGGGTCAGTGCGCGGCTGACCTTGTCCGTCAGGGGCTTCAAGCCGGTGACCATGCCGGTTTCCCAGTCGATCAACGTACCGTAGACGTCAAATGTCAGCGCTTTGAAGTCGGACAGTTTCATGACGTTATCCTTCTGTCTTCGGCAACGCGGGGGGCGATCAACAGGTTCACCTCACTCTCCGAGATAGAACTCGGCGTTGCAAGGCCGATCACGTCATTGGCGAAGGCGCAGACATCAGAAGAAAGATGATATGCCGGGTGGACCAGACCCGGAAGCCTCGCGGAATCCGCGTATTGCAATTGCGCGACCGGTATCCGAAGACTGATACTCGATTGCGCCGCTCAGCGTTCCTGAAACGCCAGCCGTATTCCCAGTGCACAATAGATGCTGCCGACCACTTTCGATTGCCAGCGCTGGACACATGGATTTCGCCGGAGAAACCGGCCGACACGGCCTGCGGCAAGCGCGATGGTCAACGTGGCCAGCGTCCCCATGAACACGAAGAGCAGACCAAAAACCGTCAACTGGCCGGCGATCCGTCCAAGTGCCGGATCGACAAATTGCGGCAGGAAGGCAAGAAAGAACATCGCGGATTTCGGGTTCAGTATCTCGGCAAGACACGCCTGACGAAACGCCTGGCGCACGGTGATCGGTGCGCCCGGTGCCTGGGTCGTGCGCAGGCGGCCTTCGAACAAGGAGCGCAGGCCGATATAGATCAGGTATCCGGCGCCCAGCAGCTTGATGATCGTGAACGCCTGTGCGGATGCCAGCAGGATCGCTGAAATTCCAGCGACGGCCATCAACGTGTGGAACAGGTCACCCAGCCCGATCCCAAGGCTTGTCGCAATGCCCACGCGGGTGCCGGAAGTCGAGGACCGCGTGAGTGTCAGAAGGATCGACGGACCGGGAAAGAAGACAAAACCGGTCAGCACGGCGATATAGGTGAGCAAGGTCGACAATTCGGGCAACAGATACGTCCTTTCTGCTGGATTTGGTGGTGCAATCAAGGCCCCGGTCGTGTGCAGATCCAACACCGATACCACAGGCTTCGGAAAATCTCACGTGGCAGTGAAAACCCCGCCTCAGCGAACAGTTCAGCCGTGCGGGCCACAGAGATCACCGGCAAGCGCGATACCGCGTCGCGTTCGATGCGGGCCACATCAGCCGCGACGCCAGCCTGACGTGCAGTAGCCATATAGGCCGGGGTCAGGGCTTGGATTTCCGCGTCCCCGTCGCAACACACATCCGCGTGGAGCAGCACGCCGCCCGGCGCAAGATGCCGGTACAGCTTGGACAGATAGTCTGATTTTGCGCCGTCATCGCCAAGATTGTGCATGACCAAAAGCGACGTCGCAAAATCGAAGGGCAGCGCGGATGGCAGTTCGCGCATGGTTCCGCCGAAGAAATTGATCCGGTCGGAGGCTCCGGTTCGTTCGGCGATCCGTTTCGCCGCGCTCAGACCTTCATTCGATGGATCGACCGCGGTGATATCAAGGGCTTTGGCCGCGGCGCCCAGTGCTTCGATTTCGCGCCCGCCGCCGGCGCCGGCGATCAACACCCGGCTGCCATTCACGGCTTGGTCCGCGATCAGGGCGGAAACCAGCCGGTACATGCCATCCAGCCCCGGGATGGCACGTTGCAATTCCCGGTAGGTCGCGTCCCGATCAGCCCGGTATTTCCCTGAGCAGGTCATTGATTTCGCCGTTCTCCAACGTTGTCGCCCATGCCTGACGCAAATTTGCGACCTCAACCGCCTGGGCGCAGATCTGTAAGGCCCTCCCGGGTCAGGGATTGTTCGACCGCCGGGCGCGCCCTAACCGCCTCGAAATGCCTGTGAAGCGCGGGCCAGTCAGAAACGGTCAGTTCCTGATCTTTCAACCAGCGGCAAACAGTGAACAGGTAGACATCGGCCAGCGAGTAATCATCCGCCATCAGATACCGGTGCGTGCTCAAGTGACGATCGACAACGGCAAGCCGGCGCGCCAGGTGGTCCCTGCCCGGCTTCAGGAACGCCGCGGGTGTGGTCGGCCGAAAGAGCGGGCTGAAGCTTTTGTGAATCTCGGTCGCAACGAAGTTCAGCCATTCAAGGGCCCGCAAACGCCGCAGACCCGACGCGGGCAACAGGCCGGCATTGGGTGCCTGGCCATCGACGAATTGCAGGATCACCGGTACTTCGGTCAGCACCTCGCCATCCTCCAGCACCAGCGCCGGGACGTAACCCTTGGGGCTGACCGCATGATAATCGCAACCGCATTCAGTCTGCCTTGTCCGATAGTCAACCTCGACCAGGGTGAATTCCAGCCCGGCCTCACGAAGGGCAATATGGGGCGCCAGTGAGCAGGCGCCGGGCATGTAATAGAGTTTCACTCCGCCACCTGCCCCGGCAGCATCTCCTGACCGCGTTCCAGCGCCACCAGCACCAGGTCATACGGGCCGCCGTTCACTTCCTCCATCTTGTGTCCACGACCGCTCAGGTCAGCCGCCACAAACTGATCGCCTGGCGACAGCACACGCGTATCGCCATCGCTGGTTTCGATGCGGACCGATCCTGTCAGTACGGTGCCCAGCACCGGCGCAGGCGCGCAATGCCATTCGTCCCGGTAACCGGCGGGATGGTGCATCATCAAGACGCCGGTCGCGCGCAATGTGTCGGTAACACTGTACCCGGCGGGTGAGGGTGGCGTGAAATCGCCGTCAAAAAGTTGCCAGCCGTGATCGGTCAGATAAGAATGCCCGTCTTTTCCGGTGCTTATACGTATGTATTTCATGTTTATGGCTCCGTGTTTGAAGCTGGCCGCAAATGTTTCGGGTGTGGCCGGACGCACGTACACTCGGCTCCGGCCACGTGTGTTGAAGCCGGGCGCATGGCCGTGACCATCCGCGCCGCCCGGATCTTCTTGCGCAATCTAGCACAGCGCGCCGCAAACTTCGCCGATGAGCCACGACATCCGACCAGGTTCCGGCGGTCCAGTGGCGTCGTCGACGCTTCGGCTTGGGAATGCACCCGGCAAGCGCGGCAAGCACGCGGGCCGGATTTGCCAGCCCCGCGTGATACGCCTTTCGCGGACATCAGACCGGGGTGGCGTCGCTATCGGCCGGCGTCATGCGCCCCGGCGCGGTATGCAATGGCTGCGCACCGGTTTTCGCAATTGCCGTATCCGAGACGACGCCGGCAACAATACGATCCGCGGCGATCCGCGCGGCGTCGAAATAACCGGTAAAGATCGGCCGGAAGCCTGTGAACCACAATGTCGGGTTTTGCGGGTCACGCTCGCCCATCGGGTGTTTCGGCATCCCGGCACCGTCCAACACACCAAGGTGGTCAAGCAGCGGAGAGAGCCCAGTGCGATAGCCGGTGGCCGCGATCACGACATCGGGTTTGCACATGCGCCCCCCGGCCAGGTGCACATGCGCCTTGTCGAACCGTTCGACCCGGGGGACAACCCGGAACCGCCCGGCCTTCAGCGCCGCCACGAACCCATCGTCGAGCGCGAAAGTGACACCATCACGCAGCATCCGGGTACCGCCGCCATCGGGATGGCTTGGCAACCCAAAACGCCGCAGGTTGCCAAGGAACAGCCGCTCGGTCAGTTTGAACGCCGGGTCAAGCGCACCTGCAGGCAACGCCGCAAAGAGCGGCGCCAGCCGGTGCATCGGAAAACCGCCTACCCGCGTCGGCAATACCGCCGGTCCATAGCGGACCGACACCTGAACTTCTGCCGGATTGTTCCGCGCCAGGTGGTTGAGCACGTCGGTGCCGGAATTGCCCGCCCCCACGACAAGCACATTTTTTCCGTCGAACCGGGCAACATCGCCAAGATCGGCGGCATGCAACAGCTCTCCGCCGAACTGCTCCCGCCCCGGCCAGTCCGGCAAATAGGCCACGCGATCCCGGCCGGTGGCGATCACCACATGGGCGGCGGCATATGTGCCGGAAGTGGCAGTCACCTGCCAGCCGGACGCAGATTTGGCTATGCCGGTAACCTTGGCCCCGAAATGGATCGGCACGTTCAGCCGGTCAGCATAATGTTCCAGATGCGCAATTACCGTGTCGCGTTTCAGGAACGCGCCATCGGCGCGCGGCGCGTCCTGGCCCGGCAGACGGGCGAAACGGCGGTGAATATTGAGCCGCAGCGCGGGATGGCGCTTGCGCCACGGCTCTGCGACCCGGTCGCCGGCGTCGAGAATGGTCAGCGGAACGCCCTGCCGGGCAAGCGCCCGCGCACAGGCAAGGCCCGAAAGCCCGGCACCGATTATCAGGACCGGGGCCACGTTGGACGGTTTCATGGTTTTTCCTCTTCGATCATGTCAGAATTTGGGGGATGGAAACTCTACGGCGCGCGGCGAGGCACGCTCGTCCAGCCCGATGTCGCGCAGCAGGCGCTCCGGCAAGAGCGACAGCGCGATGGCCTCCTGTCGCCTTCTCCGCTTTTCCCGTCGGCGTCCGGCCCATTGCCGCAGGCTGTCGCGCAGGCGCCGCGGGTTCCGCAATTTGGCTGCATATTTCATACGGTTTCCTTTCTCGGTCCGGCCCGTTCAGACGCGGGCCACGTAATATGCGTTGATCGGATCATGCGGCAGGAGATGCGTCTTGACCGATGCAAAACCGGTGGCGGCAAGGTATTCCTCGGCCGTTTCCACGCCCCACATCGCCCCCAGGCCAGGGCCGCCCTGACCGATCGAGATCGGCGTGCAGTGCATGGATGAGATCGTGTAGAGCAGCGGCGCGAAAGGCTTGCCGATATTCTTCTCCAGATCGCGCGATCCGCCGATATCCTGCATGAGGAACACGCCACCGTCATGCAGCGACCGATGGATCAGCGCCAGGAAGCCCTTTGGATCCGCCTGATCGTGAACAGCGTCGAAGGCGGTAACCAGATCGAACCGGCCGACCTTTTGCGCAGACGATAGATCACGGACTTCGAACCGAAGGTTGTCGATTCCCGCCGCGCGCGCTTCGCGCTCCGTTGCGGCGAATGCGTCGGCACAGAGATCGAAACCGGTGAAGCGGCTTTTCGGAAACGCCTGCGCAAGGCGCAGCATCGCCCGCCCGGCACCACAGCCGAAATCGGCCACGTCGATCCCGGCCTGCAGGCGCGCGATCAGGTCCGGGACGACCGGCAAGATCCCGTCGACCAGATTTGCCACGACAAGCTGGGCGCTGCCTTCGGCCATGACCTCGTGAAAGCGGTCGAAATGCCCGTAGCAGAGGCCCTCGCCGGTCTTGAACCGGTCGAGCATCTCGTCCTCGACCGACGCGGCGACCCCGATGAACTGGGTCGTGACGGCCATGTTGTTCGGGCTGGCCGCGCGGGTCAGGAAGGCGGCGTGTTCAGGCGGCAGCGTATAGCTGCCCGGCTCCGGGCTGTAGTCGACGATACCGGAGGTCACCATGACACCCAGCCATTCGCGCAGGTAGCGTTCGTTGACCTTCGCCTTTTCCGCCAACGCGGCGGAAGTCAGGCCCGGATTGGCCGCCAGCGCATCGAACAGCCCGGCACGGTGGCCAAGTGAGGTCATGATCGCCAGCGCCGCCTCGTTCAGTGTGCCAGTGAAACGCTGGGCAAAGGCGTCGGCCTTCGCATCGTTGAATACGGAAACTTGATGTTGAACGGTCATTATCCACTCCTTGAATTAAATCCGTCGCCAGGGATGGACTGACACGGCGGACCGCGATAGAAGTGAACTAGACTGAACCGGTGATTATCGGACGCAAATCAGGCGCAGAGATATGACATGACCATCAAAACGGTTGTTATAGGATCGCAATTTGCCGGCACCTCGGTCTTGTTCTCGATCCTCGACATATTGGCGTCCGTCGGGCGCGACTGGGAAATGCTGCACGGCCTGCCCGCGGTGGAACCCGCGTTCGACGTTAGCCTGAGAACAGCCGATGGCGCGCCCTACTGGGACATCAACGGGCGCAAGATCACGCCCGATGCAACGCTGGCGGAAGCACCCGAACCTGACCTGATCATCGTACCTGACCTGCATTTCGACCCCAATGGCGGTCTCCCGGCCGAGTTCGTCCCGCTGGCCGGCTGGCTTGGCAACGCCCATGCGAACGGCGCCATCATCACCTCGGTCTGCTCCGGGGCGGTGCTTCTTGGCGTGGCCGGGCTGCTGGACGGGAAAGAGGCCACGACACATTGGGGCTTTGCGGACATGCTCGGCCGGAATTTTCCGCGCATCAAGGTTTGCCGCGAACGTATCCTCGTGCCCGCGGGCGAAGGTCACCGCGTCGTCACCGCGGGTGGGGCCTCGGCCTGGGAAGATCTGATGCTTTATCTGATCGCGCGGTTCGCCGGCGCCGAGACCGCCCGCAGGATCGCGAAGATCTACCTGATCCAGCCACATAGCGACAGCCAGCTGACCTATGCCTCTTTGACTGCCGGGCGGCAACATGACGACCAGTTGGTGGCCGAGGCGCAGATCTGGGCCGCGCAGAACTATCACGTGCCAAGCCCGGTTTCGGCCATGGCCGACCGCAGCCATCTGACCGAGCGCGGTTTTCACCGTCGTTTCAAGAAGGCAACCGGCCAGGCGCCAGCGGACTACGTCCAGACCCTGCGCGTCGAGGAAGCCAAGCAATTGCTGGAAACAACCGACCTGCCGATCGAGGACATAGCCGCCGAGGTCGGCTATTCCGAACCCTCCAGCTTCCGCTCGGCCTTCCGCAGGCGCGTTGGGCTATCGGCATCTGTCTATCGCAGGAAATGGCGTGGGCTGGCCCCGGTAAAGGCTTGAATTAGCGAGGCCGCGACCCGGCACCTGTCCTTGCCCGACCACGCTGGCCATTGCGCCCCCCACATGTCCGCCGCCCGGATGCGGATAAAGGGCCGTCGTTCAGAAACGTGTAATCACGGTCGCGCCGACAGATTGGAACTTGTCCATGTTCATCAGGGCTTCCGGCGCCTCGGCAAGGCTGATCTGATCCCCGACAAGCCGCGCCGGCGAGAGCTTGCCGCTCTCGACCATGTCCAGCATCGCCCCGTAGCGATGCGCCTGCATCCCGTGGGAGCCCAGGATTTCCAGCTCCTGACCGATGACCTTGGCCATGGGCACCTGCGGGGTCGCGTGATCCCCCAGCATCAACCCGACCTGGACATGCTTGCCCCTTGGACGCAGGTTCAGGATCGAGTTGCCGCACGTCACCGGGTGACCAAGCGCATCCAGTGACACATGCGCCCCGCCCTTGGTGGTCTCGATCACGGTTTCGGCCACGTCTGCGGATGTTGCGTTGATGGCCGTCACCGCCCCCAGTTCCCTGGCCAGTGCCAGCTTGGCGTCGTCGATATCGACGGCAATCACATTGGCGCCGACCGCGTTGGCGATCATTACCGCCGACAGGCCCACACCGCCGCACCCATGAACCGCCACCCACTGCCCGGCAGAAGCCCTGCCCTGATCGACCACCGCGCGGAAGGATGTCGCAAAGCGACAGCCCAGGCTGGCGGCGGTTGCGAAATCCATCGTCTCCGGCAGGGAAACAAGGTTCAGGTCCGCCTGATGAATGCCGACATATTCGGCGAAACTGCCCCAGTGGGTGAAACCCGGTTGCTGCTGATGCAGGCATACCTGCTGCTGCCCCGCGTGGCATTCCGGACAGGATCCGCAGCCGCAGATAAAGGGCACGGTCACCCGGTCGCCGATTTTCCAGTTCCGCACGTCCTTGCCCACGGCCTCGACGATGCCGGCAAGTTCGTGACCGGGGATATGAGGCAGGTCGATGTCGCTGTCATGCCCCATCCAGCCGTGCCAGTCGCTGCGGCACACCCCGGTCGCCTCGACCTTGAGAACGACACCATGCGGCGCAGGCACAGGGTCATCGACGGTGACAACTTTCGGGGCTGCCTGGAACTTCTCGAACAGGACGGCTTTCATGGGGCTAACCTTTCGGTCTGTGGAATAAATCCGGACGATCCTAGCATCTGGTCAGGAAATGAACATGCTAATTTGAACCGCCGCGAAACCGGGGCCTGGCGTCATGGCCTTTGTTCGCAACAGGTGCTTGGAACCTGTTCAGGCCGCGGCGACGCACCGCCTGTCGGCCCGGCCCGGTCTCAGATCAGGATCTCTGCCCGATACCGTCAGTTCTGGGATTCGGCCAGCACCCGATCCTCTTCGGGCACGTCCAGGGTTGACCAGGTGCCGTCACGCGGCGGGGATGGCGGGGTATCGCAGGAACGACGGTGAATGTTCACCTTGCCGATGAAATTTGCCGAGATCGGCGCCGTCACGAACAGAAACGCCATGATCAGCAATTCATGCAACGAGCCATCACCGTAGACATACGAATGAATCATCGACGCCAGCAAGAGCGACCCTACCCCTACCGTCCCCACCTTGGTCGGGGCGTGCAGCCGGGTCATGGAATCGTTGAACTTGAGCAAGCCGATCGAGCCGACCAGGGAAAAGATCGCGCCGACCAGCAGGCAGAGTGCAATGGCGATAGTGCCAAGAACGTCCGGGGTCATTCGATGATATCCCCCCTCAGCACGAAACGGGCATAGGACACCGTCGACACGAAACCCAGCATCGCGATGATAAGCGATGCCTCGAAATAGATCCCGGTGCCGTGGGCGATCCCCAGCAGGACGATAAGGCCGATGGCGTTGACCACCATCGTGTCCAGCGCCAGTATCCGGTCGCCCGTATCCGGCCCGATGATCAGGCGGATCATGGCCATGATCTGTGCCACACCGATCGCGGCGAATGCCGCGATCAGCGCCCAATTCATGAGATCAGAAGCAAGGTTCATACGAAAATCCCCTTCAGGCGGCGTTCGTAGCGGTCTTTGATCTGGTCGCGCACGGCATCGGGATCATCCGTATCCAGCGCATGGACCAGCAGGCTGTGCCCTTCGTCCGACAGGTCCGCCGAGACCGTTCCCGGCGTCAGCGTGATCGTCCCCGCCAGCACGGTGATCGCCTCGGGCTGGACCAGATCCAGCGGCACCACCACCCACGCCGGGCGAAGCTTGGAATTCGGGCGTGTCAGCACGATCCAGGCAACCTGCACATTGGCGACTAGAATGTCCCACATCACGATCACCGTGTAGGACATCATCCGAAACGCCCGGATACCATGCGGCCTGTCCGGCCACCACACCGCGGTGGCACGCGGGATGATGATCCCCAGGATCAGCCCAAACACCACCATCCCGGCGCTTACCTCGTTTTGCAGCAACACCCAGACCACCGCCAACAGCAGCGTCAGGAACGGGTGCGGCAGCAGCCAGTGAAAGAGCTTGACCATGTCAGTGTCCCTCCTTCGGAGTGCTGAGTTTTCCGGGCGTGTCGAGCACGGTGGAGATATAGCGATCAGGCGCAAATAGCTGCGCCGAAAGCGCGTTCATATAGGCGTGGACCTGCCCGGCGAAAACCGTGTGCGCGACCAGCAGCGCGATCAACCCGCCGACCGCCACATAGGACAGGATCGCAGGCCGGGGCGCCCGGATGGTTTCTTCGGGATGCGGGATGCTCTGGGATTTCCAGAAAACCGTGCTGCCGGCCCGCGCAAACCCCACCACGCTGATCAGGCTGGCGCTGAGGATCACCGCCCATGTCCAGACCACCAGCGGTGAGGTGAAAGCCGCATCAAGGATCAGCAACTTGCCCACGAAGCCCGACAACGGCGGCAAGCCGGTCATCGCAATGGCGCCGACAAAGAACAGCCCCGCCGTCATCGCGGCACCCGATACCGGCGGCAGCGCGCTGAGCTGCAGGCTGTCGCGCCCGGCGCGCGCCAGATCGACGATCAGGAACAGTGCGGCGGCGGCCAGCGTGGAATGCACGATGTAATAAAGCGCCGCGGCAATCCCTTCGGGGGTGAACAGCGAAATGGAAACCATCACCATCCCCATCGACCCGATCACCGCGAAGGCCACCAACCGGTCCAGCTGCCGCACGGCCAGGACACCGATCATCCCGATCGCGAGCGAGATCAGCGCCGCCGGCAGCAGCCACACCCCCTGCAGGCCCGCCGTGACCTCCAGATCCGGTGGAAAGATCATCGTGTAGACACGTATGATCGCATAGGCGCCCACCTTGGTCATGATCGCGAAGAGGGCCGCAACAGGGGCCGGCGCCTCGGCATAGCTCGACGGCAGCCAGAAATGCAAAGGCACCACCGCCGCTTTGATCGCAAAGACCAGCAACAGCAGCACAGCCGCCACGCGAATGCCCACGCTGGCCTGCGGATCGATCAGCGTGACCCGCTGCGCAAGGTCCGCCATGTTCAGCGTTCCGGTTTCGGCATAGATCGAGCCGAGGGCAAAGAGGAAAAGCGTCGACCCCAGAAGGTTGAAGAGCACGTATTGCACCCCTGCCCTGAGCCGCACGGTACCGCCGGAATGGATCATCAGCCCGTAGGAGGCGATCAGCAGGACCTCGAAGAACACAAAAAGGTTGAAGAGGTCGCCGGTCAGAAACGCGCCCATGATGCCCATCAACTGGAACTGGAACAGCGCGTGGAAATGCCGCCCCCGATCATCCCAGCCGGAACCGATGGCAAAAAGCAGCACGAAGAGCGCAAGCACCGCCGTCAGCAGGATCATCATCGTGGACAGCCTGTCGCCGACAACGACGATGCCGAAGGGTGCGGCCCAGTCGCTGAGCCGATAAAGCGTCACCGTCCCGTCCGAGGCCTGCCAGGCCAGACCCGCCGTGATCGCGATCAGCGCCGAGACGCCGGCGACCGAGAATACCCGCTGAATACCGATGTGATAGCGCGCGGCCAGCACGATGAACGGCGCCAGGATCGCGGGCAGCACCACCGGCATGATGATCCAATGGGTCATGTCACATCCTCCGGCACGGGTTCGGGCTCGCCCGGCGGGGTCTGGTCGTCGACGTGATCCGCGCCCGCGCCCAGATAGGCGCCCAGCGCGATCATCACGATCACCGCGGTCATGCCAAAGGAAATCACGATTGCCGTCAGCACCAGCGCCTGCGGCAACGGGTCGGTATAGTCACTTACGCCCTTGACCAGGATCGGCGACGCCCCGACCGTCAGCCGCCCCGAGGCGAAGAGGAACACATTGACCGCATAGGTCAGCAGCGACATGCCCAGGATCACCGGGAAGGTGCGCAGGCGCAGCACCAGATAGAGCCCGGCGGCGGTCATGACGCCGATCGCGGAGGCAACGAGCAGTTCCATCCTACACCTCCCCCGTGGCTGGATTTTGCAACGGGTCGGCATCCTCATCCCGTGACGGGTCGATATCCATCGGATGCTCGCTATCCTTCACATGGGCACGCCGCGCGAGCCTCGAGAAGCTGTCCAGCGACAGCATGACCGCGCCCACCACGGCCAGGAACACGCCCAGATCAAAGGCCGCAGCGGTTGCCAGCTCGAACTTGTGGAACGGCGGAATGCGATAATAGGCGAAGTCCGAGGTAAGGAAAGGTTTGCCCACGAACCAGGAGCCGATGCCGGTCAGCCCCGCCACCAGAACCCCCGTTCCGATGATACCGTGATACGGATAGCGCAGCCGCGCCGTCGCCCAGCTGTAACCGCTGGCCATGTACTGCATCACCACGCCGATCGACACGACAAGCCCGGCGATGAAGCCTCCGCCCGGTTCGTTGTGACCGCGCAGGAAGATGTAGAACCCTACCAGCAGCACCACCGGCATCATCACCCGGGTCAGGACGACCATCATCATCGGGTGCATGTCGCCGGCGCGCGGCTGATCCGGCTTGCGGTTGAGAAGCCGCGCCCGGACAGGACCGGACAGCAGGGTTTCGGTCAGGGCATAGATCAGCAGCGCGGCGATCCCCAGGACGATGATCTCGCCAAAGGTGTCGAAGCCCCGGAAATCGACCAGGATCACGTTGACCACATTTGTGCCGCCCCCGCCCTTGTAGGAATTGGCCAGGTGGAATTCCGAGATCGACGGCGACACGAAATCGCGCAGGAGGTAGTGCAGGGACAGCGCGGCCGCCGCCACCCCGCCCGCGATGGCGATCGCCCCGTCGCGCGTGCGCCGCAGGACCGAGCTTTCGACCGGCGTCCGGTTGGGCAGGAAGTTCAGCGCCAGCAACAGGAGGATGGCGGTGACAACCTCGACCGTGATCTGGGTCATCGCCAGATCCGGCGCGCTGAAATACACGAAGCCGATCGACACCATGAGGCCCACGATCCCGATCAGGATCAGAGACAGGAGCCGGTTGCGATGCAGGAAAACCATCCCGCCGGTGGCCGCGACCAGCATCACCCAGCCGGCAATCGGCACCACCCCGGCGGGCTGCATGGCGCGGGTCATCGCACCCACCGCCCCGGTGCCATAGGCGTGAACCCCGGCGGCGATCACCGTGATGGCCATGATCGCGCCATAGCGGCTGAAGGCGCCGTCATGCAGCGGGTGGATCAGGCCGCGCGCCAGCGCCACGGCACCCGCGATTACGCCCTTCTCGAAAATAGTCTTGGCCTCGGGGCGCGGCGTGGCATCCCAAAGCCGCAACGCCGGCCGGTAGGCGGCCAGCAACAGCAGCCCGCCCACCACGGCGGCGATCGACATGTAGAGCGCCGGCACCAGCCCGTGCCAGATTTT
Organism: Roseovarius sp. CAU 1744; assembly: GCF_039839345.1. Lineage (NCBI taxonomy): Bacteria > Pseudomonadati > Pseudomonadota > Alphaproteobacteria > Rhodobacterales > Roseobacteraceae > Roseovarius > Roseovarius sp. CAU 1744. The sequence continues at coordinate 266,295 of NZ_JBDOQV010000006.1, forward strand.
CAGGTGCGCCTTGGGCATTTCGGCCGCTCCGCCGATCACCGCTTCGGTGACCATCCGCACGTAGGGTTCAGCCAGGAACGGCGCGACGCCGATCACCACGACCAGAACCACCAGGATGGCGGGCGGCAGCCACATGCCCGGACCCGGATCATGCGGCTTGGACGGGTAATCATCGCGCACCGGACCCAGGAAAACGTGGCTGATGTAGCGGAAACAGTAGGCGGCAGAAAACAGCGACCCCACCAGCGCCAGCGCCGGCACCAGCCAGTAGGAGCCGAACAGCTTGGTGTGCAGCGCCTCCTCCAGCATCATTTCCTTCGACAGGAACCCGTTGAGCAGCGGAATGCCCGCCATCGACAGCGCCCCCAGCGTGGCAATCGCGAACGTCACCGGCATCAGCGCCCTCAGCCCGCCCAGCCGGCGGATGTCGCGGGTATGGGCCTCGTGGTCAATGATCCCGGCGGACATGAAGAGCGCGCATTTGAAAGTGGCGTGGTTCAGGATGTGAAACACCGCCGCCATCGCGCCAAAGGCCGTGCCCGTGCCCAGAAGCATGGTGATAAGCCCCAGGTGGCTGACCGTCGAAAAGGCAAGCAGCGCCTTGAGATCATGTTTGAACAGCGCAATCACCGCCCCCAGCACCATCGTCACCAGCCCGGCGGTGGTGACGATCATGAACCATTCCGGCGTGCCCGACAGCACCGGCCACATCCGCGCCATCAGGAAGATCCCGGCCTTCACCATCGTGGCAGAATGCAGATAGGCCGACACCGGTGTTGGCGCGGCCATCGCGTGCGGCAACCAGAAATGGAACGGGAACTGCGCCGATTTGGTGAAACAGCCCAGCAGGATCAGCAGCAGCGCGGGCGTGTAAAGCGGCGATGCCTGGATCAGATCGCGGTTCTGCAGGATCACGCTCAGGTCATAGCTGCCCGCGATCTGCCCCAGGATCAGCATCCCGCCAACCATCGCCAACCCGCCCATGCCAGTCACGGCCAGCGCCATGCGCGCGCCCTGGCGCCCCTCGGGCAGATGCTTCCAATAGCCGATCAGCAGGAAGGACGACAGCGATGTCAGCTCCCAGAAAACCAGCAGAAGCAGGATGTTGTCACTCAGGACGATCCCGACCATCGCCCCCTGAAAGAGCAGCAGATAGGTAAAGAACTCGCCCATGTTGTCGTCGCGCGACAGGTAATGGCGGCCATAGGTGATGATCAGCATCCCGATGCCCAGGATCAGGCTGGCAAAGAAGAACCCCAGCCCGTCCAGCATAAGCGTGAAGTTCAGCCCCAATGCCGGCAGCCAATCCACACGCGCCATCACCACATCGCCCGCTATCACCGCGGGCAGGTTCGTCAGCAAGCCGACAAAGGCGGCCAGAGAGACGATGAAGGTCACACCGGCACAGGCCTGCCGCCCAGCAGAGTTCATCAGGCCCGGAAGAAGCGCGCCCAAGAACGGCAAGGCGACGATAAGAAAGAGTGTCACATAACCCCCTGATCCAAGAAATCAACGCATTCTCTGAGTTCGATGCTTGTCGTAAGCTAGCCTACGTACCGAACAAATAAACAATTAAACGCCGCGATTCGAAAGCACCCATTTCAGAAGTAGCGGTTTACGGCGCCGGTCCGAGGCGGTCAGCACCCGCCGATCGGCTTGGGCGAACGGACCCGCGTCACGCCGAAACGGGACGCGGGTGACGGGGCGCAACCGGCCCCGCTATTCCTTGCGCCGCGAAAAGATCCGCATGATGGTCACGTAGAAAACCGGCGTCAGGAACAGCCCCATCAGGGTAACGCCAAGCATCCCGAAGAACACAGCCGTACCCAGGGCCTGCCGCATCTCTGCGCCCGGACCCGACGCGATCATCAGCGGCACCACCCCGAGGATGAAGGCGAAGGCCGTCATCAGGATGGGCCGCAGACGCAGCCGGCTGGCCTCGATCGCGGCGTCGACGATGCCCATGCCCCGCTCTTCCCGCGCCTGTTTGGCGAACTCGACGATCAGAATGGCGTTCTTGGCCGCCAGCCCCACCAGCACGATCAGCCCGACCTGCGTCAGGATGTTGTTATCCATGCCGCGGAAACTTACGCCAAGCAGCGCGGCCAAAATCGACAACGGCACGATCAGGATGATCGCAAAAGGCAGGGTGAGGCTTTCATAAAGCGCGGCCAGGAACAGAAACGCCATCAGTACCGAAAAGGCAAAGATATAGGCGGCGGTGTTGCCCTGCGAACGCTCCTGCAACGCCAATTCGGTCCATTCATAGTCGATCCCGGGCGGCAGGACGGCCTCGGCCAGCTGTTCCATCGCGATCAGTGCCTCGCCGGTTGAGATGCCGGGCGCTGCCGATCCCTGAACCGGCACCGACACCAGCTGGTTGTAGCGCTGCACCAGAACCGGCCCCGCCGTATCGCGGATTTCAACCAGCGTACCCAGCGGAATCAGCGCGCCGGTGGCCGAACGCACCTTGAGGTTGGCGATATCCGCGTTTTCCAGCCGGAACCGTTCATCCGCCTGTGCGCGCACCTGGAACAGGCGCCCGTAAGCGTTGAAATCGTTCACATAGGCCGAACCGAGATTGATCGCGAGGGTCTCGAAAATCGCCCCGATCGGCACGTTCAGGATCTGCGCGCGCACCCTGTCGATATCCAGGTAAACCTGCGGGCTGCTGGCAGAGAACGTGGTGAACACGCCCGTGACCTTGTCCGATTGCTGGGTTGCCCCCATGATCGCATAGGCCGCCCCCAGGACACGGCCCATATCGGCACTTTCGGTTTCCTGCAGTTGCAGCTTGAATCCGCCGCCGGTTCCGACCCCGCGTACCGGTGGCGGGGCGATGGCGATGATGAACGCCTCTCGGATCACCTGCATCCGCCCAAAGAGCGACCCCACGATGGCCCCGGCGTTCAGCCCGGCCTTGCCACGTTCCTCGAAACTGTCGAATGCGGTAAAGATCACCCCCTGGTTGGAAGCATTGGTAAAGGTGGCGCCCGAGAATCCGGCAAAGGCAACCGCGTCCTTGACCCCCGGTGTTTCCAGGGCGATTTCCGAGGCCTGCTTGATCACTTCATCCGTACGTTCCAGCGAAGACCCTTCGGGCAGCTGCACCACCACGATCGCATACCCCTGATCGGTATCGGGAATAAAGCCCGTCGGTACCGACTGGATGGTGAGGGCGGTAGAGCCCAGAAGACCGAAATACACCAGAAGTGACAGGCCCAGCGTCGCCCAGGAGCCCACCAGAAAGGCGATGACTTTCGCGTAAACCGCGGTAATCGCATCGAACATGCGGTTGAACCCGCGGCCAAACGCATCGAGGAGCCGCGCGATGGGGTTTTTGGTGTGATGTTCCTCCGTCGCGTGCAGCAGCGCCGCCGACAGCGCCGGCGACAGGCTGAGTGAAATCAGCGCCGAAAGGATCGTGGCCACCGAAATCGTGACCGCGAACTGCGTGTAGAACTGCCCGGTGATCCCCGGCACGAAGGCCGAGGGGATGAACACCACAATCAACACGAGGGTAATGCCGACGATGGCACCCGATACCTCGTCCATCGTCACCAGCGCGGCCTCGCGCGGGGTCTTTCCGTCCTTGATGTTACGCTCGACATTTTCGACCACGACAATGGCGTCGTCCACGACGATCCCGATCGCCAGGATCAGGCCGAACAAGGTCAGCAGGTTCAGGGTGAAGCCAAGCGCCAGCATGAACGCGAAGGTGCCGATCAGTGAAATCGGGATCGCCACCAGCGGGATGATCGCCATGCGCCAGCTTTGCAGGAACACCATGATCACGATCACCACAAGCACCACGGCCTCGAGGATGGTGTGGTAGACCGCCTCGATCGACGCCTCGATGAAGGCCGTCGGGTTGTAGACCACCTGATATTCCAGGCCGGGCGGGAAATCCGCGCTCAGTTCCTCCATGACCTCGATGATCTCATCGGCGGTGGCCAGCGCGTTCGACCCGGGCCGCTGGAATATCCCCATCGCGACGGCGGGCTTGTTGTTCAGGTACGAATTCGTCCCGTAGGATCGTGCGCCGATCTCGACCCGCGCCACGTCGCGCACCCGCACGATCCGACCATCGCTGGTGGAGTTGACGATCACCTGCCCGAACTCTTCAGGCGTCTGCAGCCGTCCTGCCGTTGTCACCGATACCTGAAAGGCGCTGCCGGTGCGATTGGGCGGCGCACCCAGCGAACCGCCCGACACCTGCACGTTCTGTTCGCGCAATGCGCCAACGACATCTCCGGCCGTCAGTCCCAGCGTCGACAGCCGGTCCGGGTCCAGCCAGACACGCGCCGAAAACTCGCGTTCGCCGAACAGCAAGAGGTTGCCGACGCCATCCAGCCGCACCAGTCGGTCGCGCACCCGCGCACGGGCATAGTTCGACACGTAGAGCTGATCAAAGGTTTCATCCGGCGACAGCATGTGTACGACCATCATCAGGTCGGGCGAGGATTTGGTGGTGGTCACGCCCAGGTTGCGCACCTCCTGCGGCAGGCGCGGCACCGCGGCGGCGACCCGGTTCTGCACCAGCACCTGGGCCACGTCCAGATCGGTACCCAGCTTGAAGGTGATGGTCAGGCTCATGGTGCCGTCGGCCGTCGAATAGGACGACAGGTAAAGCATCCCCTCGACCCCGTTGACCTCTTGTTCCAGCGGGGTGGCAACGGTGGCGGCGATGGTTTCCGCATCAGCGCCGGGATAGGATGCGTTGACCACGATAGAGGGCGGCGCGATCTGCGGATATTGTTCGATTGGCAGCTGGAAATAGGCCACGAGCCCGACGATCGTCACGACAATCGACATGATCGCCGCGAAGATCGGGCGGTTTACAAAGAAGCGACCCATTCTAGTTCCCCGCAACCGGCGGCAGTTCGGTCATTTCTGGTGTTACCTGGGTGCCGGGCCGCGCGCGCACCATACCATCGACGACAATGGTTTCCGACCCGTCCAGACCGGACCGGATAACCCGGTAACCATCGACCGACGGTCCCGTTACAACCACCCGCGGCACCACGGTGCCCTCATCATCCAAGGTCATGACAAGGCGCCTGTTCTGATCGGCGGCAATCGCCTGATCGGGCACCAGTATCCCCTCGTAGGGCAGCGAACCCGGCACCTCGATCCGGCCGAAAAGCCCCGGCGTCAGAATGTCTTCGGGATTGTCCAGCACCGCGCGCACGCGCATCGTGCCGGTTTGACGGTCGATCCTGTTCTCGGAGAAATCCAGCGCGCCAACCTGCGGTGGAATACTTTCATCCGAAAGATGCACCGTAACCTGCAATCCGCCGCCACCCTCCTGCAGAGACACACCGCGGGCGCGGGCATCGCGGGCATATGACAGGAAATACCGCTCGTCGATGTCGAAGTAGAAATAAACCGGATCGCTGGACACGATCGAGGTCAGCACCGTCTCATTCGCCGTCACCAGGTTGCCGGGATTGACCAACCGCCGGTCGATGCGGCCGGAGATCGGGGCCCTGATCTCGGTAAATTCCATTTCGATTTCCGCCAGCTCCTCGGCGGCCACGGCCTGTTCCAGCGCCCCGCGCGCGGACAGGAACGCCTCTCGCCGCTCGTCAACCGCGCTTTGCGAGATATTGCCGTTCGTCACCAGTGCCTGGGCACGCTGAAGCTGTTCCTGCGCGAAATCAAAAGTCGATTGCGCCACGCTGATCTGGGTGCGCGCCTGACGCAGCGCGGTGGCGAAAGTGCGTTGTTCTATGGTGAAGAGCAGATCACCCTTTTCAACCAGCGTTCCGTCAGTGAAATGCACCTCGCTCAGATATCCTGATACCCGGGCACGCAGTTCGATCTCGGTCGTTGCCTCGAAACGGCCGACGAACTCATCCGTCTCGATGATCTCCTTTACCACCGGCTTGGCGACAGTAACCGGTGGCGGGCCACCCTGTGCAGAAGCGCCATGCGAAATGGCAATGAGCAGGACGACGAGGGTCGTGAACGTGGGGATTTTCATGAAGTATACCAGTCTTTAGTACCAGCCTGGCGGCTGCATTGAGGCACAACTGAATCGGGCACCATACGGGCGCGCACCGTAACCAAGTAATTTACCATTGCACATAGTTTCGGGCGTAGAATGGACACAAATTTTTGTGGGCCCTGAGACATGCTGCAAATTTCTGTCAGTAGTGATCGATGCGGCGCCCGGTTACAATGCAAAGCGCCAATTTTTTCGCCGCGTGACACTGGCGATAACGCTATGTGCCAGAGTTTCACAAACCTGCGAGGGCTGGCTGCAAATATGGTGTGTCCGGTTATGTTTGTGCCATCGCAATCGACCAATCAGGAGGTTTCAGACATGCGGCGTTTTCTTCTCGCATCCGCTTTTGTAGCGACTTCGGGCATATCTGCCTGGGCCGGGCCACAATTCATCGACGAAACCGGCTTTGCCGTTTCGGGATATGACGTGGTGGCCTATTTCAGCCTGCCGCAGTCCGAAATAGGCCAGCCACAGCCACAGGCCGTGCCGGGCCGCAAGGACATCACCGCGGAATATAACGGGAGCACCTTTGCCTTCGCGACCGAGGAAAACCGCGACGCTTTCCTTGCCGATCCGGCCAAATACACACCCAAATTCGACGGCCATTGCGCTTATGGGGTCTCGGTTGGCGGCAAGGTGCCCGGCAATCCCCACCTGTGGCGGATCGTCGATGGTTCGCTGTACCTGAACATCACCGAGGACGTGGTAGGCTTCTGGGAAGAAGACATTCCCGGCAAGATTGTTACCGCCGATGGCAACTGGCAGAAGATCGAGCCGGAACCCGCCTCGACCATCACCATCCCGTTCTTCACCTCGCCTGCTCCGATCGCGAACTAGGTTGTGACGGGCGCTGTCATCAATCGCCGCCTCATGTTGGTCGCCGTATCTGCGGCGACCTTGGGCGGCGCATACCTGTTGACCAGAACAGACAGCGCCCGCGCAACCGGTGCGGTGCTTTCGCCGCCTGATGCACAACGGTTGATGCACGCGGGGGAGCTTGTGCTCGTGGATATCAGGCGGCCTGATGAATGGGCAACCACCGGCGTTCCGAAAGGCGCGCTGACGCTCGACATGCGCCGCCCCGATTTTGCCGCGGCGATGATGCAGGTTGCCCGCGACAACCCCAGCGTTCCAATCGCCGTTATCTGCGCCGGCGGAGTACGGTCCCGCTGGGTGACCAGCGCCCTGTCCAAAGCGGGCCTCACCAATGTCGTCGATATCCCCGAGGGGATGCTCGGCTCGGCCGCAGGGCCCGGCTGGCTGGCCCGCGGTCTTCCGGTCGACGCCGTTGCAGAATAATCGAAACCAGCCCCTCAGAAGGTAATACGACGAATGGCTCTTTTATTGCGCCTGTGTACGATTGCGGCCTTCGCAATCATCATCGCCGCGCCGTCGGCGCATGCCTGTAGCCGCGACACCGCCTGCAAGGTGGCAAACGGCACCTATTTCATCGCCCTGCCCGAGGCGTCCCGCCGCCCGCCCCCCGCCATCATGTTCCTGCATGGCTATGGCGGCAGCGGCAAGGGGACATTCCGCAACAGGGCACTGATCGACGCATTGCTGGAGCGTGGCTATGCCGTGATCGCCCCGGACGGATCCAGACGGCCGGATCGGGACGCCCTGAGCTGGTCATTCCATCCGAAGTTTCCGCAGATGCGGGACGAAAGTGCCTTTCTGGTTTCGGTTCGTGACGCCGCAATCGCCGAACACGGGCTGGACCCTGACAGGATCATCCTGTCAGGCTTCTCGGTCGGCGGCTCGATGGTCAGCTATCTTGCCTGCGCGCGCCCGGACGCCTTTGACGCCTACGCGCCCGTCGGCGGCAATTTCTGGCGCCCGCACCCGACCAAATGCGCGGGTCCGGTCAGGATGCTGCACACGCACGGCTGGACCGACGGTACCGTCCCGCTTGAGGGGCGCGTGCTGCGCGGTGCCGACAGCCGTGATCCCAACGCGCTGATCCAGGGTGACATCTTTCACGCCATGGACATCTGGCGCCAAACCAACGCCTGCCATTTCCTCAAGGCCGACGGGTTCGATACGGACGGCCCTTTCTGGCATCGCAGGTGGGAACGCTGTGCGCCCGAGTCGGCGCTGGAACTGGCGCTGTTTCCCGGCGGGCACAGGGTCCCGGCGGATTGGGCGGACATGGCGATCAACTGGTTCGAGGCGCTCTGAGCCGCGCCTATTCCGCGGCCATGGTTTCGGGTTGCTGCGCCAGCAGATCCCGCATCCGTGCGCGTTCGTCCTGTGCGGATCTGAAAATGCGTGGCTCTCGCAGGCTGTTGGGGGCGTCCAGCCGGAACACGGATGGCAGACGCCGGTTCACGCAGAGCGCGCTGAGCTTCGACAGCGGTGCCGCCAGCACCAGGCTGACGGCGATCAGCCCCAGCCAGGGCGAGGCATAGCCCGCCCAGATCGCCGCCATCAGGACCAGCCCCAGCACAAGCTCGACCTTGTGGAACCAGATGGTATGGGTCCAGCTATACCCCTGGCTGCTGCGCGCCTGCGGTGTCCAGGACCACGGGCGGCCCGTCAGTGCCCGCCAGACAGCGATGCTCTGTTGAACCATCATGATCGGCGCGAAGATCACCGAACAGATGATTTCAAACGCCGCCGTGGCGATGAACCGGCCCACATTGCCATAGCTGTGGCGGATCCTGGGACGCAGGCTGAGCATCGCGATACCGGCCAGTTTCGGCAGCAGCAGCATCCCGTAGATCACCGCCAGATAGACCCATCCACTGACCTCGCTGACCTGTGGCCACATCGGCGTCAACGGATTGGCGGCGGTAAAGTAGACCGTGCTCTGGGGCTTCATGATTCCCAGCATCGACCAGATCAGGATCAGCGCCAGCCAGGCCGGTGACAACAGAAACGCCATCGCGCCCTGCAGCAGATGAAACCGGGTCAGCGGGTGAAAGCCGCGCGCGCCCAGAAGCCGCAGATGCTGCAGGTTGCCTCGGCACCAGCGCCGGTCGCGCAGCGCATAGTCGATCAGGGTCTGCGGCGTCTCTTCATAGCTGCCACCCACCTGTGGCAGGAACCGCACCGCCCAGCCAGCCCGGCGCAACAGGCCCGCCTCGACGAAATCATGGCTGAAGATCAGATCCTCGCGGCCGTCGCGGCCGCGCAGATAAGGCAACTGGGCGCTGTCGGCAAAGGCGCGGGTTCGGATGATCGCGTTATGACCCCAGTAATTGCCTTCATTCAGCGACCAGATCGCGACCCCCTCGGCCAGAAGCCAGCCATAGACCGTGCTGGAAAACTGCTGCATCCGGCCAAACAGGGTCTCGGCTCCGATCAGCACAGGATAGCTTTGCAGCAACCCGGCATCGGGGTCACTCGCCATTTCCCGTGCCAGATGGCCAATGGCGGCACCGCTCATCAGGCTATCGGCGTCCAGCACCAGCATGGCATCATAGGCCGCGCCCCAATTTCCGATCCAGTCGCTGAGGTTTCCGACCTTCTTGTCGGTATTCTCGGCCCGGCGGCGATAGTGCACGTGCACACCGTCGGGACAGGCCGCGCGCAGCGCGAAATAGGCGCGTTCTTCCTGATCGCCGATGGCAGGGTCGTTGGTATCACTGAGAATGAACAGGCTATAGCGTGGCCCGTCCCGGCGCCTGGACAGATCCTTGAGCATGGCATGGGCGTTGCCGAATACCTCGGCCGTGGTTTCGTTGTAGATCGGCACCAGCAGCGCAACCTGCATGGCGTTGTCCACGATCCGCAATGCATCGCGACGGCGGACCGGTGCCCCGAGAGCGCGGCGGATCAGGCCCAGCGTGACGGTGCTGACCGACAGCGACACCCAGATGAAGGTGATGCCCACCAGCACGATCACGGAGGTTTCCATCAGGGTGACCCCGCCCGAGGCGAACCAATCAGTCAGTCCGACGATCAGCGACAGCGTCAGTAGGCAGGCCGGGGCAAACGCGCCCAACCGCCAGAGCCAGTCGCGGACCGACGCGCGGTAACTGGCGCGCGGCGTCGGCGATACGCCGAAATCCTGCGGCCGCAGGTCCAGCGGCGCTGACGGCGGCATATGCGATGCGGCATAGCGCGTCATGCCGTCCACCGGTAAAGCCAGGTTTCCGACAGCGGCGCGCCGTGCTTGCGCAGCTGCACGCGGAATTCCACCTGTGGCGCATCGCCGGGATTGAACTTGAACGCCAGGCGCGGCCCGCCGGTTTCGGGATTGCGTTGCAGGACCCCGGTCGAAACCTCGCCGGCGCTGGCACTGATCAACCGGTCCACCTGGTCCAGATCATCCGGGATATCGGCGCCGTTCTCAAAGTCGATGGCAACGATGATACCTTCCTCGAAGGCCGCCCCGATCCGGGTATTCAGAACCCTGACGCCATTGCCGTAATCGCTCTGATCGCCCCAGGTAAGGCGATAAGACAGCTTGCGTTCGTCGCCGGGCTGCCAATCCTCGCGCGGGCGCCAGTAGGCCGCGATATTGTCGTAGATCTCGCTGTCTGTGGGGATCTCGACAAGGGTGACGAACCCTTTGCCCCAATCCTCTTGCGGTTCCACCCACAGGCAGGGCCGGCGGTGATAGAGCGCCTCCAGGTCGGCAAAATCGCTGAATTTCCGCGCCCGCTGCATCAGGCCAAAACCGCGCGGGCCGTCGTCGACAAAGGCGCTGATCTGCAACTCGCGGGGATTGGCCAGCGGCCGCCACAGCGTTTCACCGGCCCCGTTCCGGATCAGCAAACCGTCGGAATCATGCACCGCCGGACGGAAATCCGAAAACCGGTTCCGGTTTGTCTCGTCGAACTGGAACATCGAGGTCAGCGGCGCGATCCCCACATTCGACATCTGCTTGCGCGGAAACAGGGTGGCTTCGACCTCCATCACCAAAGGCTGGCCGGGCGTGACCAGAAACCGGTAGGCGCCTGCGACGCTGGGGCTGTTCAACAGCGCATGGAGCACAAATTGCGCGGCCCCGGGCGCGGGTTTTTCCAGCCAGAACGCTTCGAAATCCGGGAACTCCTCGCCGTTGGGTCCGGCAGTGTCGATCGCCAGCCCCCGCGCCGAAAGCCCGTAGATGTCACCGGTGCCGATGGCGCGGAAATAGCTGGCGCCCTGAAAGGTCAGGAACTCGGTGAATATCCCCGGTGTCTCCAGCTCGGCCCGCAGCCGCAGGCCGGAATAATCCAGCGTATCGTCAACCGGCAGATCGGGGAATTTGTCGGTCTTGTCAAAGACGCCCAGATCGAACTTGACCGGCCGGGACTTGCCGCCCTCGACGATCTCGATATGGATCGGGCGCGGAAAATACAGCCCCGGCGCAAAGACGTCCATGCGCAGCGGCGTCTCGGCCTCGCCTTCCCAGAGCGCATTGCGGGTGTCGAACCAGATGCTGCGGTAATCCTCGTAGGAAATACTGGTCCAGGCCTCGGGGATGCGGGGGCGCGGCACATAGGCGCGCGCGGCCTTGGCGCGGGCCAGGTCGATCACCTGAGACGGGTCAAAATCCGTGGGGGCACCGGTTTGCAGGCCAGGTTCCGCATCGGTCTGGCCGATGGCTGGGGCCGCGGCGATTGCCAGCAGCCCGGTAAGCACTTCGCGCCTCAGCATCCGCCTACGCCCTCTGCCGGCGCCACGGCTGCGCCTTGAACCAGCCGACGCCGTATGCCACCGCGATGATCAGCGCAAAACCCACGCCATTGACCAGCAGCACCGTCAGATGGCTCTTGCCCAGCAGATCGAAGGCAACGCCCAATAGACGCGCCAGGAACATCGACGCAACGAACACCGCCAGTGACTGTTGACCGACCTTCATGATGACGGCCAGCGCGCCGCGCCAGAGCCGCGACAGCGTCCCGTCGCCGTCCGGCGGCAGGATGTTGGCGCCCTTCGGCCCGACCAGCACCCAGGCGACATAGGCAGTCGCCAGGAAATGCACATAGCGCAGAGCGCCGAAATTGGTCTTGTGGATCAGAAAGGACAACGCCTCGCGCGATTCAAAGAGGAACGGCACGTCCTGGTAGATGCGGAAATAGGCGAATGGCAGCGTGATGACGATCACGGCCACGGCGGCCCAGAACAGCCCTTTGTCGACCGGCGGCGCAGGCACCCAGCCTGCCATCAACGCAAAACCGGTGAAGAAGATCAGCTGCCAGCCGAACGGGTTGAAGAACCAGCCCCGGTCGGACCACGGTTCCGCCGGCAGGTTCACGCCACCGACATTGGCGCACAGCCAGATCAGCACCGAGGCCCCGATCATGATCCCGAGATGCAGCCGCGCCAGCGCAACCATCACCGGCATCATGGCAAGGATCACCAGGTACATCGGCAGGATATCGAAATAGTTCGGCACATAGGTCAACGTCAGCAGGCCAACCAGGTTCCCGGCGGGGTCCTTGAAGAACGGAACAAGGTTCAGCTGTCCGACATAGTTCCGCCCGTCCGGCAACGCGGCATTCAGGATCACCATTGTCGCCGCGATCGCCAGGAAAAGCCCGACATGCGCCCAGTAGACCTGCCAAACCCGGAAGGCCACTCGTGCCGTGCCCAGCCCCAGCCCGCGGTCACGGAAAACCGAACCGAACGCGATGGCCGATGCCATGCCGGAGCAAAATACAAACGTCTCGGTCGCGTCTGAAAACCCGAACCGCGCCGGAATCCACAACGTCAGCCAGTTGCCCGGCGTATGCGCGATCAGGATGATGAACATCGCAATCCCGCGAAAGAAATCCAGCCGCGGATCGCGCACACCGGTCAGTGGCGCGGCCCTGGCCGTTGCGATTTCCTTGTCAGCCGATAGGGGCATATGTCGGGGCGTCTCTGCGAGGCTCATGTAATTACTGCGCTGCAACAGCGGGTCCTGAAATAAGCGCGGTGTCGATAAATGCCAATCGTTTATCGGCAAAAGTATCGCCGATACCCCCGCGTAGGCGGGTCCGCGCCGATAACAGCGCCCTCGCCTCGGTCAGGCACCCGGCACGCAGGGCGGCCTCGATCGTCAGCCGTTCGAAGACGTCGCGCTGGGCGTGGCTGCCGCCCATGCTCTGGAAATAGGGCTGCGCCGCAGCCAGGTGTGAAAACGCACTGTCGTAACGGGCATCACCGAAGGCTGCCAGCCCTTCTGCCGCCGATTGCCCGGGGTCTCTCATGATCCGCCCAACCTCGGTTTCGGCCCGCGCATCCTGTGCCACACGCGCCGTCAGACGCGCCACGGCATCTGGCCGGTCATCCCCGATCAGCGCAAGCATGTAGTGCAGATCGGCAAAGACCAGGCAGCCATCCGTGCCGCGCGTCTCTGCAAGTTCAGCCAGCTCCTGCCAGCGGTTGCCCACCTCCACGCCTTCCAGCTCCAGCCGCATCAGCAGCGAACTGGCGTTGGAGAAATCGCGGTAGTCATCGGTTTTCTCGTTGCGGATCTTCTGATCGTAAAGTTCAAGCGTATGGGCATATTCGCCCTTGTCCAGATGCAGGAGCGCCTTGTGCCACCAGACGTGGAACCGGAAATTGTTGCAATGGCTCCAGGCATCTGTGTTCCGCTCGATCAGTGAAATCCCGCAATCGGGCCGGTGGGTCATGTCGTAGACATGCGCGATCGCATGCAGGCCCCAGGCGTCGTCGCGCGCGTATTCCAGCGCCTCGATCCCGGTGCGCTCGGCCAGGTCGTAACTGCCGGTTTCTTCCTGTGCGAAGGCCAGGCATCCCAGGGCATAGCCGCGCAGCGCGTGATCGGAGCCATGCGCGCCGATCACCGCCTCAAGCGAGCGGCGCATCCCGTGATTGTCACCCAGGATGAAGCGGATCGCGTGGCTGACCTTCATCGAGATGGTATCGGCCGGGTTCAGCGCCATCGCCTCTTCCATCCGCGCAATCGCGGCGCTGGGGCTGCCCTTCACCCAGGCATCGGAGGCCTGACACCAGAGCCGCTCGCGCTGCGTCGCGCCGCCCGCCGCGAGCGCACCTTGCGCATCGGCATTGGCCTGCCTGGCGGCATCGACCAGCTCCCGCCGGCCCATCATCAGGGAAAACAAACTCTTGGCGGCATGGGCCATCGCAAAGCCGGGCTCGGCCTCCAGCACCTTGCCCAGGTGCGTTGGCGTTTCCGCACCATGTGCCAGAAAGGCGCTGATCATGGCATTCCAGTCATCCAGAGTGTCAGGGCGGGTCAGGCTGACGGCACAGGTACAGACATCATGGAGCATTTGTGGCCTTTCTGTTCAAACGGTTAACAGTCTCCTAACCAGAGAAAGGCTCTCTCGCACATCACATGCCTGCTAGCGCGCGGGAAAGTGATGCGGCTTCACGAATTAGTGATGCAGCGGTGGTCTATTCGCCGCTTTTTTCATCTTTGCCGATTCCCTCCACCAGATCGGACAACAGATCGTTGTCCTGACCGAAATGCGGCGGTACGCGACGGTAAGCCACTGGTGTTCTTGAAAATTTCAGCGGATTACCCAGCACCGAGACAGCGCCCCTGCTGATCTTGTCATGCGGCATATCAACCACGGCCTGCCGCGCCTCGGCCTGATCCGATCTCAGCGCCTGACGGACATCGTGGATCGGTCCGCACGGAACCTGCACCGACTGTAACTTTTGCAATATCTCAGCCACGCTGAGCCGGCCAAGTGTTTCAGAAATTTGCGGCGCAAGGGCGTCGCGATGCCTGATCCGGTCGGAATTCGTCTGATAATCCACCGATGTCGCCAGATCCGGCCGATCCAGCACTTCGCAGAACCGCTGATACTGCGTGTCATTGCCGACCGCGATGATGACATGACCGTCGCGCGCCGCGAAAACGTCATACGGCACGATATTCGGATGGGCATTGCCGCGCCGCTCGGGCAGCTTTCCCGATGTCAGGTAGTTGGTTCCCTCGTTCACGAGCCAGGCCATCTGCGCATCGACCAATGCAAGATCGATATGCTGTCCTTCGCCGGTGGCGTCGCGATGCCGCAGCGCGGCCAGCACACCGATCGCCGCATACATTCCGCACATCACGTCGGCGATGCCCACGCCGACCTTCATCGGCGGGCCGTCCGGCGCGCCGGTCAGCGACATGATCCCGCCATAGCCCTGCGCCATCAGGTCATAGCCCGGATGATCGCGATTGGGTCCGGTCTGCCCGAAGCCCGAGATCGAACAGTAGACCAGCCCGGGGTTTTCCGCGCTGACCGCCTGGAAATCCAGCCCGTATTTCTGCAGCCCGCCGGGCTTGTAATTCTCTATCAACACGTCCGCACGCCTCGCCAGCGCGCGCACCAGGTGGCGTCCCTCGGGCGTCGAAAGATCGGCGGAGATGGAATATTTGTTGCGGTTCGAGGCGATGAAATAGGCGCTCAGGTCGCTTTGGCCGTCCTTGGTTTCGGCATAGGGCGGCCCCCAGCCGCGGGTGTCATCGCCGCCGGTCTTGGGGTTTTCGATCTTCAGGACAGTGGCGCCCAGATCGCCCAGCATCTGCGTGGCGGTCGGCCCCGCCAGAATGCGCGTCAGGTCGAGCACAAGAAGCCCTTCCAGCGCGCCTTTGGGTTCAGAATTTTCCGTCATAGGACTTCTTGTCGATTTCGGCGGCAATCACGGTAAAGGTTTCGGCGGCCAGAGCGGATTCGAGCGCCTCGCGCAGTTCGTCGCGCGACCGCACATGCCGGCCGGTGCCGCCCAGCCCGCGTGCGACAGCGGCGAAATCGAACCGGCCGAACTCGACCCCGCGATTGCGCAACTGGCGTTGCCGTTGTTTCAGCTCGATCAGCGCAAGGCTGGCATCGACGAACACCACGAATATCGTCCGCAACCCAAGCTCGGCGGCGGTCGAGATCTCGCCCGCCACCATCAGGAAGCCGGCATCACCGGAAAACGACACCACCGTGCGGTCAGGTTCGGCAACCTGGGCGCCGATCGCCAGCGGCACGGCACATCCCATCGTGCACAGGGCCGAGGATTGCATCAGCGCGCGGGGAAAACCGCATTGCCACATCTGCGACAGCAGGATCCGGTGCGCGCCGCTGTCGGCGGTGGCCAGGCTGTCGGGCGGCAGAACCTCCTGACAGGTGGCGATCACCGCATCGGGGCCCCAGTCAGTGCGTGCCGCGAAAGCCGCGTGCAGGGCCGCGCGCGCCTGTGCCGGCTGGTCATCGGCCCAGGTGCCCCGGGCCGCATCAGGCATCAGGCTGCGCAGCGTTTCCGATACGCTGCCGATCATGTTATGCGTCGCCTGGTGCATGTAGTGATGGTTCGGTGCGGCGGTAATGTCGATCACGACCTGCCGCGCGGGATCAAACGCGTTCTGCCAGCCCACGCGCATCTCGATCGGATCATACCCCGCGGCCAGCACCACATCGGCCTCGGCCACCAGCGGCAGCAATATCTTGTCCGCCTTTGGCGACAGCCCGGCGCCGCCCAGCGCCAGCGGATGATCCTCGGGGATCAGCCCTTTGGCCTTGTAGGTGGTGATGACGGGCGCACCCAGCGCCTCTGCCGCCTGGACAATCTGTGCCCCCGCCCGATCTTCGACCGCATCGACCCCGGCGATGATAATCGGACGTTGCGCCCCTGCCAGCGCCGCCTTCGCCTGCTTGAACGCCGGACCCTGGGCAGGCACCATCGGCGCCGCGTCCGTACGCAGGACGCCCTCGCCCGTGGCCGGCGCATCGGCAACCGAAATCGGCACGTCGATATGCACGGGGCCGGGGCGGCCCTCGGTGGCGATGCCGACGGCCTTGTCGGCGATGACATGGGCGGCCCCGGCCGACAGCGTGAAACTTTCCTTGGTGACGGCGCGAAACACCTGCCGCTGGTCCAGCACCTGATGGGTATAGACCTGCGCCTCGTCCGCATCCACCGCGCCCGACATCACGATCATCGGCACGCGGTCCTGGCGTGCGTTTTCGACAACGTTGACCGCGTTCAGGATGCCCGGCCCCACCGTCGCCACCAACAGGCCCGGTGCGCCGGTGCGGTGATAGGTGCCTTCGGCCATGAACCCGGCGGCGTTTTCGTGCTTGGCCAGCACAAACCGTATCCCCGCCTTCTCAAGCGCATCCACCAGCGTCAGAACCTCACCGCCCGGCATCCCGAATGCCCACCGGCACCCCGCCGCATGAAGCCTGCGCGCCAGAATATCCGCTGCCCTCAATTGTCCTTGTGCCACCTTGTCCACCCTCTTTGGCCATTCGCCGCCTGCATGGAGGCTTTGCGCCCTGGTATCAAAACACGTCTCCGTGTAACGAA
This sequence comes from Roseovarius sp. CAU 1744, assembly GCF_039839345.1. Classification (NCBI taxonomy): domain Bacteria; kingdom Pseudomonadati; phylum Pseudomonadota; class Alphaproteobacteria; order Rhodobacterales; family Roseobacteraceae; genus Roseovarius; species Roseovarius sp. CAU 1744. The sequence continues at coordinate 283,504 of NZ_JBDOQV010000006.1, forward strand.
ACCGCCCTTGTTGTAAATATCGCCGCCGGAACCGCAACACCAGTTTCCGCAATGCCTTACCCGGTTTAACTGCCGTAAAAACCACGTATATTGCGCTGAAAACCAACCGAACCGAGGCCCGGATGCAGGTCGTTCTCCATGCAGGCGCACATATGACGGACGAAGACAGGCTGGTCACCAGCCTGATCAGGAACCGTGAGCTGCTGGCCGGCAATGGTACTGAGATTCCCAATCCCGGCACCTATCGCAAGCTGATCCGCGTCCTGCTGCGCACCGCGGCCAAGGACGAGGTGACCGAAGACGCCCGCGACCTGATCATGGATGCGGTGCAACTGACCAGTGACCCGGATCGGCTGATCCTATCAGGGCCCAGTTTCTTCGGAACGGCCAAGACGGCGGCCGGCGGTGGAACACTCTACGCTTCGGCCGAGGCCCGGCTGGGCTATTTCCGGCAGATTTTCCCGCATGACCGGCTTGAGCTATTCATCGCGCTCCGCAACCCCGCCACGTTCCTGCCCGCCACGTTCGAAACCACGGGCTTTGCGTCGATGGACGAATACCTGCGCGGGGCGGACCCGGCATCGGTGCGCTGGTCCGACCTGATCAGCCGCCTGCGCACAACATATCCCGACATCCCGATTACACTGTGGTGCAACGAGGATACGCCGCTGATCTGGGCCGAGGTGATGCGCGAACTGGCCGGGCTCGACCCGACGGTCGCGCTGGAGGACGAGTTCGCGCTTCTCGAAGAGATCATGACCGGCCCCGGCCTGCAGCGCTTCGCCTCCTACGTGGCAACCCATCCCGATATGACCGAAATTCAGAAACGCCGGGTGGTCGCGGCCTTTCTGGACAAGTTTGCCGATGAGAATGCGATCGAAGAAGAGCTGGACATTCCCGGCTGGACCGAAGAACTGATCGAGCACCTGACCGAGCTTTATGACGAGGATGTCTACGCCATTCAGCGCATCCCGGGTGTAACCCTGATCGCGCCCTGACGGCGGCTACATCCCCAGCGCTTCCTTGTACATTTCCAGCACCGCCTCTTCCTCGGCGATGTCGTCCTTGTCGCGCCGGCGCAGCGCCACGACCTTGCGCATCACCTTGGTGTCGTAACCGCGCGCCTTGGCTTCGGCCATCACTTCCTTCTGCTGGTCCGCGATGTCCTTTTTCTCGGCCTCCAGCCGCTCGAAACGCTCGATGAACTGGCGCAGCTCGTCTGCCGTAACCCGGTATGTCGTGTCTGTCGTCGTCTCGTTCATCGCCCGCCTCCGATTGATTGGAAATCACTGACTAACGCCACCGCAAGCCCCCTGCAAGACGCAACTTCACCCGGCTCGTGCTTGCAGTCTGGGTGGCTTTCCGGTACGCGGCCCCCAGGCGCGACGGGCGCCCGGGTGAAGGATTCATCGGATGGAAGTTCTTGTCTGGATCGGCGCATTCGTGTCACTGCTTGGCCTCGCCGGGCTGATTTGGTGCATTGTCACGGTATGGAAGGCACGCAAGAGCGGGCTGGACGACGAGGCGCTGCGCGCCACCCTGCAACGGGTCGTTCCGATGAACACCGGCGCATTGTTCCTGTCGATGACGGGGCTGATAATGGTCGTCGTGGGTATCCTGATGGGCTGACCGGGCTATCCCTTGCGGCCAAAGAAGCCGGTGCCATTCTTGACCATATCCTCGATCATCGCGTGGGGCTGCCACAGCGGCGCGGAAATCGCGGTAAAACGCTTCAGATCCTTCAGCACGGGGAACATCCCCAGCAGATCCGCCTGAAACAACGGCCCGCCCCGCCTTGGATCAAAGCCGAAACCGCTGACCATCACGACGTCGATATCCGAGGCCCGCTGCACGACCTTCGCGCTTAGCAGGCGTGCCGCCTCGTTGACAAGGGCGGCCTCCAGGGCGGCGCGCGGACCGACCCCGGTCACATCCGCCGGGCCGTCATTCGCGGCCTCGGCCAATTCCGGATCCATGTGCACACCGTCATCGTCATAGATATAGAACCCGCGCCCCGATGCCCTGCCCGTCGCACCGGCCGCTATCCGCGGCGCCAACACGCCGCTATCACCCTCGCTCCCGGCCTCGGCACGGCGCTTCAGGCGACTGGCAACGTTGACAAGCCCCTCTTCATCCATCAACCGAAACGGGCCTCGGCCAAAGCCCAGCCCCCGCGCGGCAGCGTCGATGCGATAGACGCCGATGCCCGTTCTGGCCAGCGCCAGCGCCGCTGCAAAAAGCGCCGCCGACATGTTTTCGCCCACCAGCCCTTCGACACACTCAGAGCGAATGACCGTCCGCTCCATCCGGTTGAACATCTGCGCGATCGTCACCACGGTATCCGGGATCGCCCCTGCCGGCACACAGAGCTCGACCAGTTTCGTATTCGTCACCGGCCGATAGACCCGCATCTCGACATACCGTCCGGAGATGTCGCGCGGCGCGTTTGCCGACACGCCGTTTCCCGATGCGACCGATACCCAGATCGCCCGCGGATTAAGCGCGCCGTGATGCGCCAGCAGATCGATCTCGCCGGGATCCAGCACGACATCGGCCCGCGGCAGCGCCTCTGCCGGCCAGGCAGGTTTCAGCCGCGCCAGCAATTCATCGACGGCCTCGCGGCTCAGGGCGTGGTGATCCACCGCGCTGTCATAGATGCTGGCAATACGGGCGCGCACCGCCTCGGTCGCCTCGACATTGTCGGCCATCAGGCTGACCTGCAATCCGGCATCAAGGCAAATGATCGCCAGTTCCACCGCCAGCGCACCGCGCCCCGGGATCACGACCTCTTGCACATCTGCGGGCCGCCCCTGCGCCCGTTCCGGCATGATCATCGCCCGGCGTTCCGACGCATAGAAATGACGGCGGGCGCGGGCATCGGGCGATTTTCGACGGTCCTCGAACCGCACCTGCTCCAGTTCCAGTCCGCGTTCGTAGGGCAACAGTTGCGCCGCCTCGATACAGGTCACGATATCCGCCTCCGCCGAGGCGGAACTGCGCAACGTGCCGCGCAGATCGGCAATGGATTTCTGATAGGTCAGAGGATCCGAAAGACCCGAGACGCGATCACGCGCCCAAACCCATTTGCCGCTATCCGCCAGATCCAGCGCGGCGGCGATCGCCACTTCCAGGGGCGGGCCCTGCACGACATCGTCGATCAGATGCTTCATCCGTGGGTCGGCGACATCAACCTTCTGCCCCGACAACATCAGTTCCAGCGCGACCTGGGCCCCGGCCATGCGCGGCACACGCTGCGTGGCACCGCCATTCGGGATCAGGCCCAGAAACACCTCTGGCAGGGCCACCTGCGTTCCGGCGGACGCAACCCGCCTGTGGGCTGCCAACGCGAGTTCAAACCCGCTGCCCAGGACCGCGCCATGCAGCGCGGCCACCACCGGCTTCGCCGCGGTCTCGATCACGTTGCAAAGATCGCTGATCCATGGAAATTTCGGCGGTTCATCATAGTCGGTGACGTCAACACCGGTCGAAAAATCGTTTCCCGCTGCGGCGATCACGATCGCGCTCACGTCGTCATCCGCCAGGGCGTTGTTGATTTCGCTGAGAAGGGCGGCGCGCAGCGAATGCGCCAACACATTGGCAACCGGGCGGTCCAGCGTCAGGATTGCGACACCCGATCGCCGCTCCTGATGCACTTCGGCCATCACCGCTCTCCCAGTCGTTATTCTGCTTCCCAACTGGGGCAATTAGACCGAAGTTTTCAGTGCCGTGCAAGCACTTGGCAACCGCCGCTCAAACCGGCATGTTGTCAAATTGTGCCTCAATCGTCTCGTTGAGAAGTTCTTCGTTCAAGAGCTTCGTGCGCCGCTGCACGGTGGATCCCTGCGCCTCGATCTCTATGATAAGCCGGCCCAGTTGCGGCTGCAGCCGATAACGGGCGCTCGGGCTTTCTCGCTTGATTTTGTGTATCAGAAGATCAAGGCGCGTATCCAAATTATTCATACTATTTCCTCCCAGGCTTTTTTGCGCAACCATAGCGGTATTTTAGTTGATTTTCCAGTTGCGCAGCTCCGCAAGTGGAACATCGAAACGTTAACCGTCTGTAAACTCCTTGTCGCACAGAATTTATACAGAAACATGTCGGTTTCGCCCAGTAATTCAGCTCGGCAAAAACTCGCTGAATTAGTTAAAAATCGTCGAATCGCACCCCGACCCTGCAGCCCGTGCGCGGCGTTGGCGCGCGCGTCGCACCTGGCACGCCGGTCGCCGGTTCCCGCGGCCCGGCACTTATCCACAGACTCAACCTACGGTTACTTACCTCCTTCGGCACCCCGCACCACCGCCCGGGGTCGTTGCGAGCCGCTGCCGGCCATGCACCGGTTATCTGCGGCCATGTTCATAGCGGTCTTACCCTGCCATGACCTGCGGGCTCTTACCTTGACACAGGTCAACGTGATTGATTGACTCTTAACCGTCACAGGCGAGTGCGCTCATTTGACCGGGAGGGCAACATGGCACCGGACGTCACGGCATTTTTCGACGACGCCACCAACACGATTTCCTATGTCGTCCGCGACCCCAAGGGCAGCGCCTGCGCCGTGATCGATTCGGTTCTGGATTTCGACTACGCGTCAGGGCGTACGGACACCCGGTCTGCCGACCGGATCATCGCACATATCACCGCCGAAGGATGGGAACTGCAATGGCTTCTGGAAAGCCATGTTCATGCCGATCACCTGTCCGCCGCGCCCTACATCCAGGAACGTCTGGGCGGGAAGATCGGCATTGGCGACAGGATTCGCGTCGTGCAGGACACGTTCGGCAAGGTGTTCAACGAGGGCACCGAGTTTCAGCGCGACGGCTCGCAGTTCGACCGGCTATTTGTCGAAGGCGACAGTTTTCACATCGGTCAGCTGCGCGGCGACGTGCTGCACACGCCGGGCCATACCCCCGCCTGTCTGACCTATGTCATCGGCGACGCCGCCTTTGTCGGCGATACGCTGTTCATGCCGGATTTCGGCACCGCGCGCTGTGATTTTCCGGGGGGATCGTCCGAGCTTCTTTACAACTCGATCCAAAAAATCCTGTCGCTGCCCGACGAAACGCGGATTTTCGTGGGCCATGACTACAAGGCACCGGGCCGCGACGAATATGCCTGGGAAACGACGGTGGCCGAACAGAAGGCGCGGAATGTTCATGTGGGCGGCGGGACGACATGCGCGGATTTCGTCGAGATGCGTGACCGCCGGGACGCCACCCTGCCCATGCCCAAGCTGATCATCCCGTCGCTTCAGGTGAACATGCGCGCCGGGCGGATGCCGCCCGCCGACGATCAGGGCGACGTTTTCTTCAAGGTGCCGGTCAACAAGCTCTGACGCCAGGGGCGAGTTACGCCTCTTCGCGGACCGATGCGGTCAGCGCCTTGGCTGCCAGCAACAGGTCCGCCGGGCTCAGCTCATCAGGGTCTTCTGCCCCGGTATCAGCGGCGGCACTGTCAGGCGCGCCTTCGGGCGCCGGTTTCTCCGCCTTTGCTGGCGGCGCCTTGTCACCGCCGGACGGGTCGGACACCAGGTGCGCCTCACCTTCCAGCACGTCGTCAGGCATTACCGGCATCGAAGGCGGCTCGGTCGGTTCGCGGCCTGACGCCGCAGCGCCCGCTTCACCCGGCGCATCCTCTTGCCCGGCAGTGACCGGTGCCACGCACATAACCGCGCGCATTCCGTTCATCTGCCCCAGCCTGACCCGGGCAATGACCTGCCCGTCGCCGGCCACCAGCTGCGTCTCTTTCAGACACGCGGCGTCCAGCGGCAAAACCATGTCCGGCGCCAGCTTGCAGACCTTGTTCAGCGGCATTTTTAGACGCGCCAGCACCGCATCAATCGCCACCTGCGCCTCCAGTGCATTCTTTTCCAGATTAGCAGAGCCGCCGTTTTTCTGCTTGCCGGTCTTTTCGACCGCACGCGCGATTTCGCGGTGCGGCAACATCAGGGTCAAGAGCCCGGTTTTGGCGCCGTCGTCGATATCCAGCGTCAGACGATACAGGTCGAATTCCGGCGCTTCCAGCGCAAGCGACAGCGCGCGCGCATCCTCGATCATGTCGCCGAACCGGTAGTTTTCCTTTTCGAATTCAGGCCGCGCCTCGGCAAGCTGGTCATCATAGCGCTCCAGCACCGCGTTCAGAAGCGGCGCGACGATGGCCGCGTCGGTACGGGTCACGGGCCTGGTATCGGCCTCGGCGCGGCGCACGGCACCCATTGTCTGCATCTCGATCAGGGCGGTCAGAAACTGCTGGTCTATCTTGGCCGCCCCGCGCCGGCCCGCAGCGCCATCCAGCAGCAGCAGCAGCGCGTCCTTACCGGCCTCTTCCTGGATATCCTTGTTGAACAGCTTCAACTGCTGAACCATCGTGACCGTCACGGCCATGCCAAGCATGCTGGCCGCCTTCTTGGCCACCGCCAGGCGCAATGATTTGGCAGGCGACATGACGCGGGCGTCGAACTCATCGCGCGCGCCCATCGCCTTGCGTTGAATGACTGAATTTTGTGCTTCTGTCGCCATGGTTTCCGTTGCTGCCCATTCCGGCTGCTCTCGGCCCGACCCTACAGGCGATATGGTTACCAATATCTTTAAGGGATTCCGATTATTGTGCTGCCAGTCGCTGCGACAGCGGCAGGCTGACCCGAAACGCCGAACCGCCCTGCCCGGGCAGATAGGTCACCTGCCCGCCCAGCCGCGCCATGATTTCGCGGCAGATCGCCAGGCCCAGCCCCGCCCCCCCGGCCTTGGTTTCACCAAGCCGTGAGAATTTCTCGAAAATGACAGATTGTTTGTCGGTCGGGATGCCCCGGCCATTGTCGATGAAATCGACAAGCAGGGTTTCGCCGGACACCCGGGCGTCGATGGTCAGGCTGGGCTTTGCCGCGTCGCAATATTTACGCGCATTGGTGATCAGGTTGATGAAGACCTGGGCCAGCCGGTCAAGATCCGTCGACAGCAGGATATTCTCTTCGGCGCGGGACCTTCGGATGTTCAGATCCTCCGCCGAGCCGCCCGCCGCCGCCACTGCCCGGTCCAGCAGATCAACCAGGGCACCTGACTGCACGTTCAGACTGACCTGGCCGTTTTCCAGCACGCTCAAATCCAGCAGGTCATCCAACAGGCGCGTCAGCCGGATCGCCTCGTCATGGATGACCGAGGCATATTTGTTCGACTCGGCTGGCTTAAGCGCGTTGCCGTCCCGCAGAATCTCGGAAAACGCCCGGATCGAGGTCATCGGCGTTCGCAATTCATGGCTGACCTGGCTCAGAAACGCATCCTTTTGGTGGGACAGCTGGGTCAGTTTCTCGTTGGCTTCGCGCAATTGCCGGGCGGTGCGGGTCAGTTCGGCCGATTTCGCCTCGAGCTTGCTGGAATATTCCATCATCTGGGCGGTTTCATCTGCCACCGCCATCAGATCCTCGACCGAAACCGATGCGCCGCCCACGATCTGCCCGACCATCGCATGGGCCGCCGCCGCGCCGACCGAACCCGACAATTCGCGCTCCAGCTCCTGCAGGAAATCCGGGGACGGCTCGGGCAGGTAACCGCCGATTCCCTGCCGTTCCGCCGCGCGGGCAAAAAACGTCTGCGCCTGCGACCCGCCCATGATCCGTTGCGCCATGATAAGCAGGTCTTCGGTCTGGGCCAATCCGCCGGTCCAACCGCCGGTCGTGGGGGAATGTTCATAGACATTGACGAATTGCGCGCCCTGCAGGCGTTCGATCGGCGTGGGAAAGCTGAACAGCGAAAACAGGATGAAGCCGCCGGTATTCAGCAGCATCGACCACATTACCGCATGGACCAGCGGATCCATCCCCTCGGACCCGAAAAGCGCCTGCGGCCGCAGCCAGCCAAGGCCGAAGAGGCCATCGGCCATGATCGCATCCGAGAGCACGGTGGAGGCACCGAAACTGGGCAGAAACAGGCTGTAGAACCACACCAGCGAACCGATGAACAGACCGGCCATCGCCCCGGTGCGGGTGGCACCGCGCCAGAACAGCCCGCCGATCAGCGCCGGCAGGAACTGGGCCACGCCGGCAAAGGACACCAGCCCGATCTTGGCAAGCGCCGTTCCCCCGCCCGAAATGCGGAAATAGAAATACCCAAGCAGAACGATGCCGGCGATCGACAGCCGCCGCGCCAGCAGCGCCACATGCCGCACATCGCCCGACATCACCGCGCTGCCGCCTGTCATGTTCAGCCAGATCGGCATGACAACATGGTTCGACACCATCGTGCTCAGGGCGATGGCTGCCACGATCACCATCGACGTGGCCGAGGAAAACCCGCCCAGGAAGGACAGGATCGCCAGCCCCTCCTGACCCTGCGACAATGGCAGGTTCAGCACGAAAAGGTCTGGGTTGGTGGATTCCGGCAACAGGTCCAGCCCCACTGCGGCAATCGGCACCACGAAGAGGCTCATCAGCATCAGATAGGCCGGAAAGGCCCAGGCGGCGGTGCGCAGGTGATCCTCGTTCTCGTTTTCCACCACCATCACCTGGAACATCCGCGGCAGGCACAGGAACGCCGCCGCCGACAGGGCCGTCAGCCCGATCCACCGGCTGCCCGAGACGTTCCATTCGGCAATTTCCGAGGCGTCGATCCGCGCCAGCGTCTGGCTGACGCCGCCGGCCAGCCCCCAGACCACGAAGACACCCACCGCCAGCAGCGCAAACAGCTTCACCACCGCCTCGAGTGCAATGGCCATTACCACGCCGTGGTGTCGTTCATTCGCGTCCAGGTTCCGCGTCCCGAACAGGATGGTAAAGATCACCAACCCCACTGCCAGCCAAAGCGCCGTGGGCTGATGGCTTACCCCCGGCATGGTTGCCGGCCCGGTTTCGGCGAAGGCGGCCAGCGACAGGGTGACCGATTGCAGCTGAAGCGCGATATAGGGCGTGGTGCCGACGACGGCCAGCAGGGTGACAAAAACCGCAAGCGAGTTGGACTTGCCGTATCGCGAACTGATCAGATCGGCGATCGAGGTGATACGTTGCGACCGGCCCACGCGAACCATCTTGCGCAAGACCCACCACCAGCCGAGCATCACCAGGGTCGGCCCCAGGTAGATCGTGACGAATTCCAGCCCCGAGCGCGCGGCAAACCCGACCGCGCCGTAAAACGTCCAGGCCGTGCAGTAGATCGACAGCGACAGGGTATAGACGATCGGCGATCTCAGCCACGTTCCCTGCCCCCTCAATGCAGCGCGGTCCGCGGCAAACGCCACGACAAAAAGCAGCGCCACATAGAGCAGGCAGACCAGGACAAGGAGGTTGAGCATCGGCATCTACGACCCTCCCGGCGGATCGCCGCTCCGGTCCCCGTCCTGGGGCGTCGCGGCATCGTCCCTGAGATGCCGCGTCAGCAGCGCCGCCGCCACCACCAGGGCCACCCAGAGCCCGAAGAAATAGATCATCGCATAGGTGGTCGGCGTCGGCGTTCCCGTATCGCTGATCCACAACAGCGGCAGACACACCAGCGCCACGCCCAGCACCGGCAGCATCCGTGCCGCGTCAATCAGGCGGCGGTGACGATAGGTGCGCCGCTCGACAAAGACCGGGCCGGGTCCGGGTTTCGGATCCACGCTCATGGCGCTGCCAGCTGCCGGACGGTTTCCAGTATCTCGGCATTCGAAAACGGCTTGGTCATGTATTGGCTTGCCCCGGCGCGTTCGGCCATTTCGCGATCCTTTGCCTGGCCGCGCGCCGTCAGCATCAGCACGGGTATCTGGCTCACCGCCGCATCGGCGCGGATTTCGGTCAGGATGTCGAACCCGCTCTTGCCCGGCAGCATCACGTCCAGGATAACCACATCCGGCATGCGCGCACGGACCGCATCAACCGCGTCCCCGCCGTTCGAATGGGTGCGCACATCCCAGCCGTCACGCGACAGGATGAACCTGATCGCCTCGATGATATTCGGCTCATCCTCTATCAGCAGTACTTGTCTCCCCACTCAACCGGCCTCCCTTCCGATCAAACAACGGCTTACCGCCGGATCACTATCATCGCTGTCGCCCCATCTGTCAAAATCCGCCCGCGATGATCGACGGCTCTCTGCGTGCGGCGCAGTCGGCCAGCGGACAGATACGGCAGGTGACACCGACATCGCGCACCTGGTCGGCGACCGACTGTCCGGTATCCGGCAGGATCAGCATATGCGCCCGCATCAGCGCAGGCCGGCTGAAACCGGCCGGGCGGACCTCTTCGGAAACCGTCAGGGTGCGCGCGATCTGGGCATCGCGACCGGCCTGCCGCACCACCGCCTCCACCGGCGCCTGCGGCTGCGCCAACACCTGGTAGAGCGGCCATAGCGTACAGGCATTCCCGACCGGCGGCATCGAGAATTCGGTCAGCGGCTTGCGAAAGACCAGCGTGCCAGATCCATCGCAGATCGCCAGCCCCACCGGTCCGACCTCGGTTTCGGGCAGCATCGCCAGACGGCGGAACAGCGTCGGCAGGTCGGCATCCAGCGCCGCCGACAGGGCTTCGGGCACAAGCCCGATCCCGGCGACCGCGTCGAGAACCGGTTTCAGCGGCAGACGCGCCGCGTCACGGCGATACTGGAGCAACACGCCACGCGCGATCTGGCGCGCCGCCTCGGACCGGAGGTCCGCCGCCGATTCCAGCACCACATTCACCATCGCCTCGCTCGCCTCGCCTTCCAGCGCGGGAAAATGAAACCCTTTCTCGGACAGGAACGCATACAGTTCGTCCTGCGGCGACTTGATCTCGGCCTCGGTGTCGGGCGCCGCCTCGAGATAGCGCACCAGCGCCTCGGCCCCTTCGGCCAGGCGCGCGCTGTCCTCGTTGATGTTGCGGTGAAACCGGCCCCGCCATTCCGGCTCCAGCTCCTTGGTTTCCACCAGGATCGACGCGGTGGAACGGATCGACGTCACGGTCGAGATCACGTCATGCAGTGACGCCGCCAGATGCGGGTCATGGGTCAGCCTGCTGGTCAGCGTGCGCACGCTTTGTTCAAGCGTCGCATTCTGATGATAGAACCCCGCCAGCAGCTGCGCCCAGCCGGGAAAACGGCCGGCAAATTCCTCGGCTCTTTCCCGCGGGGCAGCGCGGGCGGCGGCGGCCTCGTTCAGGGTCGCGATCAGCTCGGCCTCGGCCCCTTCGGACAGGTGCGACGGCTCCACCTCCAGAACCCCGGCAAGGCGGTTCAGTATCTTGCCGCCGATTCTGCGCCGGTTGTGTTCGATCAGGTTGAGATACGAGGCCGAAATCCCCACCCGTTTCGCCAGTTCCGATTGCCGGATTCCCTGCTGTATCCGCCTTTCGCGAATTCTGGTTCCGATGATCGAACTTTCCGCCATCCCGATTTTCCCAGCAATTTTCGCGACTTCTTTAACGCGACATAAATAAATTTACAGGCAATCCCGGCTCTTTGTTCATTTATTTACAAAAATATTGTTTTGTCAAAAGCATTTGTTGCGAAGTTTTCTTTCCATGCGCAATAATTCATTTGCACAACTGTGCCGTCTGGGGAGGCGCAGAGGAGGCCCTCCCCACGGATTTTTTAAGGGAGGATATCAATGTCCAAATCAAACCTGACGCGCCGTGGATTGCTGAGAACCAGCGCCGTGGCCGGTGCTGGCCTTGCCGTGCCGACGATCTTCACCGCGTCTTCCGCCTCGGCCTACACGAACGAGCCGACCGGCAGTTCCGTCACCCTGGGCTTCAACGTGCCCCAGACCGGCCCCTATGCGGATGAAGGCAATGACGAATTGCTGGCGCAGCAGCTGGCCGTCGAGCACCTGAACGGCGAAGGCGACGGCGGTTGCCTGAACACGTTCACGTCCAAGGCGCTGCAGGGTAATGGTATCCTGGGCAAGAAGGTCGAGTTCGTCACTGGCGACACGCAGACCAAGTCGGACGCCGCACGCGCATCGGCCAAGTCGATGATCGAAAAAGACGGCGCCGTAATGATCAATGGCGGTTCAAGCTCGGGCGTGGCCGTGGCCGTTCAGGGCCTCTGCCAGGACGCAGGCGTGATCTTCATGGCCGGCCTGACACATGCCAACGACACCACCGGCAAGGACCGCAAGGCCAACGGCTTCCGCCATTTCTTCAACGCCTACATGTCCGGTGCGGCGCTTGCGCCGGTGCTGGCCAACGAAATGGGCACCGACCGCCGCGCCTATCACCTGACCGCCGACTACAACTGGGGCTGGACACAGGAAGAATCGATCGTCGCCTCGACCGAGGCACTGGGCTGGGAAACCGTCGAAACGGTCAAGACCCCGCTCGCCTCGACCGACTTCTCGTCCTACATCACCCCGGTTCTGAACTCGGGTGCCGACGTTCTGGTTCTGAACCACTATGGCGGCAACATGGTCAACTCGCTGTCGAACGCCATCCAGTTCGACCTGCTCAGCAAGCAGGTCAACGGCAAGGACTTCAAGATCGTCGTGCCGCTTTATTCCGAGCTGATGGCCGCCGGTGCGGGCGAGAACATCAAGGGCGTTCTGGGCTCGATGAACTACAACTGGCAGCTGGACAATGAAGGCTCCAAGCAGTTCGTCAAATCCTTCGGCGAGAAGTACGGCAAGCCGCCGTCGAACTCGGCGCAGACCTGCTATGCGCAGGTGCTGCTCTATGCCGATGCCTGCGAGCGCGCCGGAACCTTCAACCCCTGTGGCGTGGTCGAGGCCCTCGAAGGCTTCGAATTCGACGGCCTGGGCAACGGCCCGACGCTTTATCGCGCCGAGGATCACCAGTGCTTCAAGGACGTTCTGGTTGTGCGCGGCGCGCAGAACCCGTCCTCGGCCTATGACACGCTGGAGATCGTCGAGATCACGCCGGTCGATCAGGTCACCTACGAGCCGACACATCCGATGTTCGGCGGCGCAGAGGCGACCCTCGGCTCATGTAATCCGGGCGCCTAAGCTCTATGTTCCCCGGCCGCGCGTTCCGCGTGCGGCCGGGCGTTTACGCCCTTCCCCGGTACATTTGCCGCATTTCTTAACCCACGGGTGGGAACAATGGACGCAATTATTCTACAAACACTCAATGGTCTCGACAAAGGCTCGGCCTATGCGCTGATCGCCCTCGGTCTGACCCTGATCTTCGGCACGCTCGGCGTGGTGAATTTCGCGCATGGGGCGCTGTTCATGATCGGCGCCTTCTGCGCCGTCTTCCTGCAACGCCTTCTCAGCCTCAGCACGATCACCATCGACGAAAACCAGAAGGACTTTCTGGGTAATCCGCTGAAGGTCGAAACGCCTTATGTCCATAACTGGTTCGGCCCCGAAACCGGCGCCGCCATCATCGACTGGTCGGTGCCACTGGCGATCCTGTTTGCGATCCCGATAATGATCGCCGTCGGCTTCATCATGGAGCGCGGCCTGATCAAGCATTTCTACAAGCGTCCCCATGCCGACCAGATCCTGGTGACCTTTGGCCTGGCCATCGTGCTGCAGGAGATCATCAAGTATTTCTATGGCGCCAACCCGATCCCGACACCTGCGCCCGACGCGCTCAAGGGCGCCGTCGATTTCGGCGTGCTGATCGGGTTCGACCCGAACGCCATCATCTATCCCTACTGGCGGTTGATCTACTTCTGCTTTGCGGCCCTGATCATCGGCGGGGTGTTTGCCTTCCTGCAATTCACCACCTTCGGGATGGTCGTGCGCGCCGGCATGGCGGACCGCGAGACCGTCGGGCTTCTGGGCATCGACATCGACAAGCGTTTCACCATCATGTTCGGCATCGCCGCCGCCGTCGCGGGGCTTGCCGGGGTGATGTACACGCCGATCAATCCGCCCAATTATCACATGGGCATGGACTTTCTGGTACTGAGCTTCGTGGTCGTGGTTGTCGGCGGGATGGGCTCGCTGCCCGGTGCCGTGGCCGCCGGCTTCCTGCTGGGTATTCTCGAAAGCTTCGCCTCGACCACCTGGGCCACCACCACGATCCCAGGCATCAACCAGATCATCATCTACCTCGTCGCCATCATCATCCTGCTCACGCGTCCGCGGGGCCTGATGGGCAAAAAAGGCGTGATGGAGGAATAAGCCATGCTCGGACTGAACAAAAAAGACTTCAACCTGCTGCTTGTCGTCGTCGTACTGGCGATGCTGGCCCCCTTCATCCTGAACCCGTTCCCGGAAAATTCAGGCCTGGCGCAGTTCAACGCGGGCTATCCGGACCTGATGCAGAAATTCGTGATCTTCGGCATCTTTGCCATCGGGTTCAACATTCTCTTCGGCCTGACCGGTTACCTCAGCTTCGGTCACGCCGCTTTCCTGGGCGTAGGTTCGTATTCCTGCGTGTGGATGTTCAAGCTGCTGGGCTATAACGTCCTGCCGGGTATCTTCCTCAGCATCATCACCTCGGGCATCTTCGCCTACCTGATCGGTATCGTCAGCCTGCGGCGCTCGGGCATCTATTTCTCGATCCTGACGCTGGCCTTTGCGCAGATGTCCTTCGCGCTGGCCTATTCGGTCCTGTCGAACCCCAAATTCAACCTGACGAACGGCGAAACCGGCCTTCAGGTCTATGCCGATGACCCGCAGATCTTCCATTCCGAGAACATGCCGGATCTGCCGCATCTCTTTGGCCTGTCCATGCGGGCGACCGAGAAATTGCAGATTGGCGCCTGGGAATTCCAGTTCAACGCCGGCTACTACCTCTGCGCTGTGATAATGATCCTGATGTTCTACCTGTCGGTCCGCATCTTCCGCTCGCCTTTCGGGATGATGCTGCGGGCGATCAAATCGAACAACACGCGGATGAACTATACCGGCCTCAATGCACGGCCCTACACCCTTGCGGCCTTCGTGATCTCGGGCATGTATGCCGGTCTGGCCGGTGGCCTTCTGTCGGCGGTTGACCCGCTGGCAGGCGCCGAGCGGATGCAGTGGACTGCCTCGGGCGAGGTGGTGCTGATGACCATCCTCGGCGGTGCCGGCACGTTGATTGGCCCGGTTCTGGGTTCGGGTCTGATCAAGTATTTCGAGAATATCTTCTCGAAGATCAACGACAGCGTCCTGCACGGCTGGTTCTCGTTCCTGCCCGACGGGCTGGAGGATGTGATGGTCACGCTGATCCACCCCTTCGTCGGCAAGGGATGGCACCTAACGCTCGGCGTGATGTTCATGCTGATCGTGATCTTCCTGCCCGGCGGCCTCGTCGAGGGTGGCCAGCGCATCAAGCGCATGATCTCCGGCAAGAAAGCCGGGGACGAGGCCGAAGACGAAGCCACGCAATCCACCCCTGCGGAATAAGAGGAGACGGACAAGATGAGTATCCTTGAAGTCAAGAACGTCAACAAACGTTTCGGCGGTCTGCAGGCGCTAGGCGACGTGAACCTCAGTGTCGAGGAAAACAGCGTCCACGCCATCATCGGCCCCAACGGCGCGGGCAAGTCGACATTGCTGAACTGCCTGATCGGCAAGCTCATTCCCGATACCGGGAGCGTCATGTTCGATGGGCAGTCGGTGCTGGGGCGCAAACCCTACGAGATCTGCCAGATGGGCATTTCCCGCGTCTTCCAGACGCCCGAGATCTTTGGCGAGCTGAGCGTGCTGGAAAACATGATGATCCCGATCTTCGCCAAGCGCGACGGGGCCTTCCGGATGCACGCGTTTGAAAGCTCGGGCAATGAACGAGAGATCATCGAACAGGCCGAGCAGGTTCTGGAAAGCCTGAACATGGCGGACAAGCGCCACATGAACTCGGCCTCGATGAGCCGGGGGGACAAGCGGCGGCTGGAGATCGGCATGTGCCTCAGCCAGAATCCCCGCCTGCTGCTTCTGGATGAACCCACCGCCGGCATGGCGCGGGCAGACACCAACAACACGATCGACCTGTTGAAGCAGATCAGCGACGAACGTGACATCACCATCGCGATCATCGAACATGACATGCACGTGGTGTTCAGCCTGGCCGAGCGCATCACCGTTCTGGCCCAGGGGTCGCCGCTGGTCGAAGACACACCCGACAACATCAAGGGCCATCCCAAGGTGCGCGAAGCGTATCTTGGCGAGTCCGCGTAAAACAGGGGGATAACAAGATGAACGTCAAACCCGACTTCTCGAAAGGCCACAACGTCGCCGAAACAGCCCCCGCCTTCCTGTCGGTCTGGGGGATGAAATCCTACTACGGCGAAAGCTACATCGTGCAGGACATCAGCTTCAACGTGCACGAGGGCGAGATCCTGGCGCTGCTGGGACGTAACGGCGCCGGAAAGACAACGACCCTGCGCTCGATCGCGCGCATGGACAGCCCGCAGCTGAACCACGGAGAGATCTGGCTGGACCATCAGCCGTTGCACAAGATGTCCTCGCACGAGGCGTCGCAGGCCGGTATCGGCCTTGTGCCCGAAGACCGCTGCATCATCCCCGGCCTCACGGTCGAGGAAAACCTGCAGCTGGCCCAGATCGCCCCGCCGATCGGCTGGTCCATCGACCGGCTCTACGAGCTCTTCCCCCGGCTCAAGGAACGCCGCAAGCAAGAGGGCGTGACCCTGTCGGGCGGTGAACAGCAGATGCTGGCCGTCGCCCGCGCACTGGCGCGCGACATCAAGGTATTGCTGCTGGATGAACCCTATGAGGGGCTGGCCCCGGTGATCGTGGACGAGATCGAAAAGACGCTGCGCATCATCAAGGAGCAGGGCATTACAACGATCATCGTCGAACAGAATGCTGTACGGGCACTGGAGCTGGCCGACCGGGCCGTCATTCTGGATACCGGCGGCATCGTCTTTGATGGCACCGCCGCGGAAGTTCTGGAAAACGAGGAGTTGCGCGCGGAATACCTCGCCATCTGATCCGGGCCTTGCCCTTTTGCACACGTGTTGCACTCCCGCACGCGGGAGGGCACAGTTTATAAATCCATTACGAAAACAAAGGGACAGAGATGACCGATAAAACCTATCCGCCCTCTGACGAATTTTCCGCCAACGCCCATATCGACGCCGCGAAATACGATGCCATGTATGCCGCCTCGATCAAGGACCCCGAAGCGTTCTGGGGCGAACAGGGCAAGCGCGTTGACTGGATCAAGCCATTTTCGAAGGTCAAGGATGTGAGCTATGAATATGGCAACGTCTCGATCAACTGGTATGGCGACGGCACGCTGAACGTCGCGGCCAACTGCATCGACCGGCACCTGGCCACCCGCGCCGATCAGACGGCGATCATCTGGGAACCCGACAGCCCCGACGAGCCGGCGCAGCACATCACCTATGCGCAGCTCTCCGAGTCGGTCAACAAGATGGCCAATGTGCTCCGCAAACTGGGCATCGGCAAGGGCGACCGGGTGGTGATATACCTGCCGATGATCCCCGAGGCGGCTTACGCGATGCTGGCCTGCGCCCGCATCGGCGCCATCCATTCGATCGTCTTCGCCGGGTTCTCGCCCGATGCCTTGGGCGCGCGCGTCAACGGCTGCGACGCCAAGCTGGTGATCACCGCCGACACCGCGCCGCGCGGTGGTCGTGCGACCAAGCTCAAGGACAATGTCAACCAGGCGCTCCTGCACGATACCGACGATGTCAGATGCCTGGTCGTGCAGCGCACCGGCGACCAGATCGCCTGGCGCGACGGGCTTGATTTCTGGCTGCACGAAGAGCTTGAAAGCGTCTCGGCTGACTGCCCGCCAGCGGAGATGAGCGCCGAGGATCCGCTTTTCATCCTCTACACTTCCGGCTCGACCGGTCAGCCCAAGGGCGTGGTTCACACCACCGGCGGCTACCTGGTCTATGCGGCGATGACGCATGAGCTGACATTCGACTACCACGATGGAGACATCTACTGGTGCACCGCCGATGTGGGCTGGGTCACCGGCCACAGCTATATCGTCTATGGGCCGCTCGCCAACGGCGCGACGACGCTGATGTTCGAAGGGGTGCCCACCTACCCGGATGCAAGCCGGTTCTGGCAGGTCTGCGAGAAACACAAGGTGAACCAGTTCTACACCGCCCCCACCGCCATCCGTGCGCTGATGGGCCAGGGCAACCAGTTCGTTGAGAAAAGCGATCTTTCCAGTCTCAAGGTGCTGGGGACCGTGGGCGAGCCGATCAACCCCGAGGCGTGGGAATGGTATCACAACGTCGTCGGCGGCGGCACCGTCCCGATTGTCGACACCTGGTGGCAGACCGAAACCGGCGGCCATCTGATGACCCCCCTGCCCGGCGCCCATGCGCTCAAGCCCGGTTCGGCGATGAAACCGTTTTTCGGCATCGAACCGGTCGTGCTGGAACCGACGAGCGGCGAAGAGGTCAAGGGAAATGATGTCGAGGGCGTGCTTTGTATCCGCGACAGCTGGCCCGGCCAGATGCGCACCGTCTGGGGCGATCACGATCGGTTCATGAAAACCTATTTCGCCGATTACAAGGGCTATTACTTCACCGGCGATGGCTGCAAGCGCGATGCCGATGGCGATTACTGGATCACCGGCCGGGTCGATGACGTGATCAACGTCTCGGGCCACCGGATGGGTACGGCCGAGGTCGAAAGCGCGCTGGTCGCGCACCCCAAGGTGTCTGAGGCCGCGGTGGTGGGCTATCCCCACAAGGTCAAGGGCCAGGGCATCTATTGCTATGTGACCCTGATGGGCGGCGAGGAATATACCGACGATCTGAAAACCGAGCTGCGCAACTGGGTCCGCCAGGAAATCGGCCCGATCGCCTCGCCCGACCTGATCCAATGGGCACCCGGCCTGCCCAAGACCCGCTCGGGCAAGATCATGCGCCGCATCCTGCGCAAGATCGCCGAGAACGATTATGGCGCGCTTGGCGACACATCCACCCTGGCTGAACCCGCCGTGGTGGACGACCTGATCGAGAACCGGATGAACCGGGACTGACAAGGGGGCAACAACAGCCCCCAAACATGCCTCGGGGCATCGGCCCCACAACAAGCCCCGCCCTGCCCGGCGGGGTTTTCTCTGTCACATGTATCTGGTTTAACCCATTCATGACATTGGTCACAGACGTGGTACGCTTCCCAGATGACAGACAGACAGCCCACAATCTCCAGTTCCACGGTTCGATCTGTGATCGCGCCTCTACCGGCACCTCACAAAACCGCGTCGGGAACGCTTGAGACCGCGCCTCTTGCGCTGATCGATATTCGTCTGGATGACGGCACCATCGGCTCGTCCTATGTTTTTGCCTACAGCCCTGCGGCCCTTGAACCGTTGGCATGCCTGTTGCGCAACATAGTCGACGGGCTGATCGGGGAACCCGCTGACCCGCGATCGGTCAACCGCCTGCTGGACGCCAGGTTTCGCCTGCTGGGAAATCAGGGCCTGGTGGCCATGGCGCTCAGCGGGATTGACAAGGCGCTTTGGGATGCAGCCGCCAAGCAGCAAGGCAAACCCCTTTACGAGCTTCTGGGTGCTTCGTCGAAACCTGTTCGGGTCTATGACAGCCTCGGGCAGATGACACCTGACGAAACCGCGCAAGAGGTGGAGGCGTCATTGAAGCGTGGCTTTCAGGCCTTCAAGGTCAAGGCCGGCCATCCGGATGCCACAACGGACAGGGACGTCATTCGCGCGATCCGCAAAGTGGCCGGTCAAGACACCTGGGTCGCCATTGATTTCAATCAGGCTTTCGACGCCGCGGAAGCGGTTCGGCGGATGCAGTTTCTGGAAACCGAGAATATCGCCTGGATAGAAGAGCCGGTGCATGCAACCGATCACGCGGGCCATGCGATGGTCCGGTCTCAAATCCGGACCCCCGTTCAGACGGGCGAGAACTGGTGGGGTGTTGCCGATATGAAAAAGGCGCTTGAGGCGGGCGCGTCGGATTTCGCCATGCCGGACGCGATCAAGATCGGCGGCGTTACCGGCTGGCTTGCCGCCGCGCGTGTCGCCGCAGAGGCAAACATACCCGTCGCCAGCCACCTTTTCGTGGAAATTTCCGCGCATCTGATGAATGCAACCCCAACCGCGATGATCCTCGAATGGTTCGACATTGCCGGCACTATTATCGTCGACACTCCGGCAATCGCGGACGGATGCGTGACCGCTTCGGCGGGCCCCGGCATCGGCGTGACATGGGACGAGAAAGCACTGGCCAGGCTAGGCGCCTGAAGGCGCTCGGCGAAGGAATCCGCAGGATCCGGGTTGCGAAGTCGGGACACAAAGGTCAGATTGACCACATGCCTTCTGCATCCCTCGACACTCCCATAGGACCGCTGACCGTCGACGCCCATGACGGGGCCATTACCCGCGTGCGGTGGGTGGATGACCCGGCGGGCGAGATCACGCCGGAACTGGAGACGGCGATTGCCCAGCTCAGGGAATATTTCGACGGCGACAGGGAGGTGTTCGATCTGCCACTGCGGGTCGACGGCTCGGATTTTCAGCGGGCGGTCTGTGACGCAATGCTGGCGATCCCGCTGGGCGAGACGCGCAGCTATGGCGATCTTGCCGCCGATCTGGACGTGCCGGCCCAGGCCATCGGCGGCGCCTGTGGCGGCAATCCGATCCCGGTGATCATCCCCTGTCACCGGGTATTGGGCGCGTCTTCTCTGGGCGGGTTCTCAGGCATGGGCGGGGTCGAAACCAAGGTCTGGCTCTTGCGCCACGAAAAGGCCGCCGGGCTGCTGATCTGACCGCAAATCATGGTCCGCGTGCACCGGCCAGGTAGCAACGAGCATTGCACAGGTTTTGGTGGCCTCAGGCCCGCTGTGGGATGATCTGCTGAACGATCCCCACGGAGATCAGGTAAAGGCTGGTGACGACCAGCCCCCAATGGGCCCAGCTCTCGGGGTGGAAATCAACCCAGGCCGCCCATCCGGCAAAGAAGGTCCAGGCCAGCGCAACCGGCAGCGACAGCGTCCGCCAGCGTTCGGTGCGCACCGGATGGATGAACTTCAACTGCGTGAACATCGCCGCCGCCAACACCGAAACGAGCACCAGGCTGATCCAGAAATTCGGCTCGATCGCGAACAGCACCAGCACCAGCATGTTCCAGCAGGCAGGAAAGCCGGAGAATGAATTATCCTTTGTTTTCATCCGCGTATCGACAAGGTAAAGCGCGCTTGAAAAGGTGATGACGATGATCGCGAACCACCCCGTCCAACCTGGCAGAAGGCCCGATTTGAAAAGCGCGAAGGCGGGGATGAAGATATAGGTGAGATAGTCGATGATCATGTCCAGGATATTGCCATCGAACTGCGGCGAATAGGTCTTGACCTCATATTTCCGTGCCAGCGGCCCGTCGATGCCATCCACCACGAAGGCCACGACCAGCCAGAGGAACATCAGGCTCCACTTGCCATCGACGGCGGCCAGCATCGCCAGCATGGCAAAAACGGCGCCGGTGGCGGTGAAGAGGTGGACGGCCAATGCTTTGATTTCTCGTGTCATGTTTCTCTCTTGGCGCAAAAGCCCCAGAGGTGCAATCAGGCTTTGGGATGTGTGGCCTGATAGACCTCCATCAACCGCGCGGTATCGACCGCCGTATAGGCCTGTGTGGTGGATAATGAGGCATGGCCAAGCAACTCCTGAATGGCGCGCAGATCGCCGCCTGCATTCAACAGATGCGTGGCGAAGCTGTGGCGCATCGCATGGGGGGTGGCGCTGGCGGGCAGACCCAGCTGCATCCGCACCTCTGCGATCAGCTTCTGCACCAGCCGTGGGTTCAGCTTGCCGCCCCGCAGACCGCGGAACACGGGCAAGGCGTCGCCCTGCGGATGCGGGCACAGGTCCAGATACCGTTCCATGGCCTGACGCACCGCGGGGATCACCGGCACCAGCCGTTCCTTGCCGCCCTTGCCGATGATGCGCAGCGTATCCGCCAGCGGCAGGTCGCGCCCGCACAGGTTCAGCGCCTCCGAAATACGCAGGCCGCAGCCATAGAGCAGCGTGACAACCGCCTGGTCACGGGCGGAAATCCACGGGTTTTCATGCTGAAGGTCCACGGCGTCCAGGACATCCTGCGCGGCCTCGGCCGACAGCGGCCGTGGCAGCTTGCGCTGGAATTTCGGGGCGCGGGTTGCCAGAACGGCCGTCGGTTCAAATCCTTCGCGCTCGGACAGCCAGCGATAGAAGCCCTTGACCGCAGACAGCTTGCGCGCCAGCGAGCGCGCGCCCACATCCCGCCCGCGTTCGAAAGCCATCCAGCTGCGCATATCCCCGACCGAGATCCGCGCCAGCGCGGCAAGCCCCTGCGTCTCGCCCTTGTATTCGGTCATGAATGCCAGAAAGCCGGCAACGTCGCGGCCATAGGCCTGGATCGTGTTCTCCGCCGCCCCACCAAGCGCCTTGCGGGCCTCCAGCCAGCCTTGCAGCGCATCGCGGGCAGCGGGCGAGGTCACGACAACCAGCGGCGCATCGCGCGTTCGAAAACCCCCGCGAAAAAGGCCAGCAAATCCGTCCCGTGCTGCGGGGTGAACTGATGTGGATCCTCGGCGCCCAGCGCCAGCATCCCGGGCAGGCGTCCTTCGCCGAAATCGAGCACCAGGCAGGCTTCGGAACGGACAAATTCGGCAGAACGTCCATAGATCCGCCTGTCGCCCTCGTGAATCTGCCGCAATGTGACCTGCCGCGCAGGCCCTGCCTTGCCGGAATTCACATAGGCCTCGATAAATCCCGGCTCTGCCACCGACAGCACGTCGCCCAGTTTCTTGACTGCAGGGTCGCTCTCGTCCTGCACCGATTCCAGCACCAGCCGGATCGTATCAACACGCAGAATGCTGGCAACCTCCCCGCCCAGATCCATCAGGAACGATTCGAACTCGACCGGATCGAGCATCCGCAGAACCGCCCGATGTACCTGGTTGGTCCCGGCCAGATTGTCATAGGCCGCCGCGATCACGCTGCGATGGGTGTCTTCCAGCCGGTCAAGCCGCGCCTCGAGCCGCTTCATCGCGATGCCGCGCAGATCGACGATATTGTCGCCCATCGCACGCTCGTTCGCGGACACGAGCGCGCGCATAAGATCTTGATCTTCAAGGATAACATCAGGTTGCGCGATGATATGGTCGCGCAGAGACTCGTCAATCTCGTGCTTGCTACTCATTAATGGCCTCGGTTTTCTTTTTTGCCCTTATACCATGAAGTTACAGGATTTGCTGCCCTGTTTTTTCCCAATCTGCCAGAAATGCCTCAAGGCCCTTGTCGGTCAGCGGGTGTTCGGCCATCTGCTTGATCACCTTCGGCGGCGCGGTCATCACATCGGCCCCGATCATGGCCGATTGATAGGCGTGGTTGACCGAGCGGATCGAGGCGGCAAGGATCTGCGTCTCGTAGCCGTAATTGTCGTAGATCTGGCGAATGTCCGAGATCAGCTCCATCCCGTCCAGGTTGATATCATCCAGGCGCCCGATGAAGGGGCTGATGAAGGTTGCCCCCGCCTTGGCGGCCAGAAGCGCCTGGTTGGCCGAAAAGCACAGCGTGACATTCACCATGTTGCCTTCGTTGGTCAGCACGTTGCAGGCCTTCAGCCCGGCCCAGGTCAGCGGCACCTTGACGGCGATGTTATCGGCAATCTTGGCCAGTTTGCGGCCTTCGGCAATCATGTCGTCCGCTTCGGTCGCAACCACTTCGGCGCTGACGGGGCCATCGACCATGTCGGCGATTTCCTTGGTGACTTCCAGGATGTCACGGCCCGATTTCATGATAAGCGACGGGTTGGTGGTTACTCCGTCAACCATGCCAAGGTCATTCAGCTCGGCAATCTGATCGACTTCGGCGGTGTCTACGAAAAATTTCATCTCAAAGGTCCATTCACGCGGGTTGGAGTTTCATCTCCTAGCGTTTACCTCATAGAGTGTGATGCCGAAACCCCTGAACCGGAGCCCGCGTTGACCGCCGATCTGCCTGAGTTTTTCGATCCCGGTTCGCTGGTCGCGGTTCTGACGACACAACCCCTTGGCGGCACGCTGGATTACAAGGCGCCCGAGGGGGGCTGCCATCTGGGTGCCTTTGTCGAGGTGCCGCTTGGCCCGCGCAAGGTGCCCGGCGTGGTCTGGGGGGCGGGAACGGGCGGTTTCGACCTCAGCAAGGCGCGCAGCATCATCCGCGTGCTCGACGTGGCGCCGATGCGCCACGAGATGCAGGATTTTCTGCGCCGCGCCGCGGATTACACCCTGACCCCGCTGCCCGCGATGCTCAGGCTGGCAACCCGCGCACCGGGGCTGAGCAACCCGCCCTCGATGCAGAAGATTTACCGGCCGGGCGCGGACGCCCCCGACCGCATGACCGATGCCCGCCGCCGGGTGATCGGCGTGCTGAACGACTATGGTGGCTTGTCCTTCACGCTTCGGGAACTGGCCGAGCAGGCGGGCGTTTCCGCCTCGGTGGTCAAGGGGCTGGTCAAGCAGGGCGCCGTCCGCGAAGAGGCGACCCCGCGCGATCTGCCCTTCCCGCCACTGGACCCGGACCATGACGCCAAGGATCTGACAGGCGATCAGCAGACCGCCGCCAATACGCTGATCCAAGCCGTGAAATCAGACAGCTACGGCACCACCCTGCTGCGCGGCGTCACCGGGTCGGGCAAGACCGAAGTCTATCTGGAGGCCGTGGCCGAAGCGATCCGCAAAGGCCGGCAGACGCTGGTGCTGTTGCCCGAGATTGCGCTGACGGCCGAATTTCTGACCCGCTTTGCCGCGCGGTTCGGCGCCCCCCCGGCCGAGTGGCATTCCAGCGTGACCATGACCGAGCGCCGCCGGGTCTGGAAGATGGTCGGCCAGGGTGCCGCGCAGGTGGTTGTGGGTGCCCGCTCGGCATTGTTCCTGCCCTTTCAGAACCTGGGGCTGATTGTCGTCGACGAGGAACACGACACCTCGTACAAGCAGGAAGACGGCGTGCTTTATAATGCCCGCGACATGGCGGTGCTGCGGGCGTCTATCTGCGGCGCACAGGTCGTGCTGGCCTCGGCCACACCCAGCCTGGAAAGCTGGACCAATGCCGAGGCGGGCAAGTACCGCAAACTGGAGCTCACCTCGCGCTTTGGCCCGGCGGTAATGCCCGATATCCGCCCGATCGACATGCGGGGCGAAAAACTGCCCTCCAACCGGTGGGTTTCACCGACCTTGCAGGCAGCGGTTCAGGGACGGATCGCCAAGGGCGAGCAGGCATTGCTGTTCATCAACCGGCGCGGCTATGCGCCGATCACGCTCTGCCGGGCCTGCGGGCATCAGGTGGGTTGCGACCACTGCGATGCGCGCATGGTCGAGCACCGGTTTCTCAAACGCCTTGTCTGCCACCAATGTGGCGAAACCCGCCCGATCCCTCACGCCTGCCCGTCCTGCGGGGCCGAGGACCGGCTGGCGGCTGTCGGGCCCGGCGTCGAACGCCTGACCGAGGAAGCCGCGCAGCTGTTTCCCGATGCGCGGATCGCCACCTTGTCCTCTGACCTCTACGGTTCGGCGCGCGCGCTGAAGGCGCAGATCGAAGAAATTGCCGCAGGCGGTGCCGACATTATCATCGGCACGCAGCTGGTGGCAAAAGGGCATAATTTTCCGCTTCTGACGCTGGTAGGCGTGATCGACGCCGACCTGGGGTTGCAGGGATCGGATCTGCGCGCCGCCGAACGGACCTTCCAACTGATGCGGCAGGTGGCCGGGCGCGCCGGGCGCAGCACCCGCAAGGGCACGGCGCTGCTGCAGACCTTTCAGCCCGAACACCCCGTTATCCGCGCGATCCTGTCTGGGGACGAGGAAGGATTCTGGCGGGCCGAGGCGCACGAACGGCAACATGCGGGCGTGCCGCCCTTTGGCCGCATGGCCGGGATCATCCTGTCCTCGCCCGACATGCAGGAGGTGTTTGACCTGGGCAACGACCTGGCGCGCCGGGATGAACCGCTCCGGCGCGTCGGGGCACAGGTCTTCGGGCCCGCGCCCGCGCCCATCGCCCGCATCCGGGGCCGGCACCGTGTGCGTCTGCTGGTCAAGGCGCCCAAGGGCGTGGCACTGCAGGGGGCGGTGGCAGCATGGATCGGGCAGGTGCGCCTTTCGAACCAGTTGCGCCTGAGCGTCGATATCGACCCGCAGAGCTTCTACTAACCCGGACCAACCGGGCGGGAAACGCGTGAAGGTCAGAACACCATCAGCATATCGGACAGAAACGGATGCTGCCGGATCGCGGGGGCAACGATGCTGTCGGTCAGAATGGGCTTGAGCGTTTCGGCCACCTGTTCGGGCATGTCCTGAAAAATGCCCTTGCGCGCGATCAGGGAGATGTTGCGCGACAGCGGCTCGAACGGCAGGTCGAACACGTCGATCTGATCGGCGAAACGGCGCGCGCGCATCAGCGCCAGCGGCGGCAGGATCGACCAGCCGGACCCCTGCCCGACCAGCGCCAGGATGGCGTGATAGCTGTCCAGTTCGAACCGATGCGGCAGCGAGATGTTCTGCCGCGCCAGGTGCGAGGTAATCAGCCGGCCCATATATTGCCGCTGCGTATACTGGATCAGCGGCAGCCGTTTGAGTTGCCGCAGCACGTCGCCCTCCGGGTCGATCACCCCGCGGGGCGCGGCAACGGCAAAGCCCTCGCGCAACAGCGGATGAACTTCGACCCAGTCAGCCTCGGCCCCCAACTCTGCCGCGACGATGACATCCAGCGCCCGCGCGTCCAGCTGATCGTAAAGATAATGGCTGGCGCCGGTCTCGAGCAGAAACTGGCAGCCTTTCAGCTCACCGGCCATGTGGGCCAGCAGCTTGGGGGTCACGTCCGCCTCAAGATCCTCGATCATGCCCAGGCGGAACCGCTTCAGCATCGACAGGTCCGACATCGCCAGTTCGGCGCGCGCCTGGGCGGCTTCGTTGAGGATGGTCTGCGCGCGGCGGTGCATGATCTCGCCCGCCGGCGTCAGGCGGATCGGGCGCGCGTTGCGCTGCAGCAGCGTGGCCCCCACGGCGGATTCGAGATTGGTCAACTGTTGGCTGACCGCCGACGGGCTTGCGCCCAGCCGGC
This sequence comes from Roseovarius sp. CAU 1744, assembly GCF_039839345.1. Taxonomy (NCBI): domain Bacteria; kingdom Pseudomonadati; phylum Pseudomonadota; class Alphaproteobacteria; order Rhodobacterales; family Roseobacteraceae; genus Roseovarius; species Roseovarius sp. CAU 1744. The sequence continues at coordinate 310,380 of NZ_JBDOQV010000006.1, forward strand.
GCGCCGCGGCCGAGATCGAACGCTCGTCCGCCGCCGCCATGAAGACCTCAATACCCCAGAGAGTTATCCGCCCCGGACTATCGACCATGTCAGCCTACTTGCCTAATTTGGAAAGCTTGTCCTGCAGGTCCGCAAGCTGCTTCTTGATGTCGTCCAGATTGTCATCGCCGGCGTCCCGGGTTTCCCCGTCATCCATCTCGGCCTCGGGGGCGGAGCCCATTGCGCCCAGACCGCTTGTCATGGCTTTCATGAACGCCTCCTGCTGGGCGCGCATGGCCTCCATGCCGGGCATCCCGGCCAACGGATTGGCCTTGGTCATGTTTTCCATCATCTTGGACTGGCCTTCGCGCAGCATCTCGAAACTGCTTTGCAGGAACTCGGGCACCATGCTGGTGGCATGGTTGGTATAGCTGCGCACCAGGTCGTTCAGCACATTGATCGGCAGCACATTCTCACCGCGGCTCTCATGCTCGGCAATGATCTGCAAGAGATACTGCCGCGTCAGGTCATCGCCGGATTTCAGGTCGATGATCTGCACCTCGCGGCCATCGCGAATAAACTCGGCAATATCCTCGAGCGTTACGTAATCAGACGTTTCGGTATTGTATAGCCGCCGACTGGCATAACGCTTTATCAGCAACGGTTTATCAGTATCAGCCACGGCGCTCCTCCCCGAAGATGCAGCACTGCAGCAAAGCTTATGCTACTGCAGCACAAAAAGAAAGGGCGAGCCGCAATGGCTCGCCCGCGCTTGTGTATCCGGCAGGGAGGGAACGGATACTGAATGCGCTCTTACTTGGTGGCAGTCGCTTTCTTGGCAGCGGCGGTCACGTCGTCAGTTGCTTTTTTGACGGCTTTGGCTGCGTCGTCCTGCAGGTCCTTGCCGGCGGCCATCAGCAGCTCGACGGTTTCCATTTGAACTTTCTTCGCGACTTCAGCGAAGGCGGCCATGTTTTCGGCTGCAACTTCGGCGCTGGCCGAGGCGAAATCGGTCATGGCTTTGGCGTAGTCAGCCGGCTCGGCTTTCGCTTTGGTCATGTCGTTCAGCTTGGCCAGGGTTTCCTTGGTCCACTTGTTCGAGATCTCTGCCGACTGCTCGGCAGCGGTCAGGGCAACGCCCGACAGTTTTTCGTTCAGAGCGGCCTGGTTCTTGAACGCGTCTTCCATCGCCTTGGTGTCGACGGGGAATGCGCCCATGATGTCTTTCAGTACGGTGTTGATGTCTTGTGCTTTTGCCATTGTCTTAATTCCTTGCGTTCTTGTGTGTCTCTGTTGCGGAGCATTCCGCCCTTCTGCGTATGGAGATAATATGCGCGCTGCAGTGCAGCATTTCAAGTATTTTTTTCTGCGTTGCAGCAAAAAAATTGACGCTGCGTAACCTATTGATTACAAATCGTTTGCCTTGCGCCGGACATAGGTTCCCGGGGCCGGGCTGAGCGGTTCATGATTCGAATCACCCGGTTCCCTGGCGTCAACTTTCTTGCCGGAATGCTTGCGTAACCACTTTTCCCAAAGCGGCCACCACGACCCTTCGTGGTATCGAGCACCATCCATCCAGTCATCTGCGCCCTGGCTCAGGTCATCGTTGGTGTAGTGGCCGTATTTCTTTTTGGATGGCGGGTTCACGATCCCCGCGATATGGCCGGATTCGGACACGATAAATGTCTTGTCCTTGGCCCCGGTCATCTGAAATCCGCGGTAGCAGTCTTTCCATTGCGCGATATGATCCGTCTTGCAGGTGACCGACATCAAGGGCACCTTGACGTCACCGATGTGAACCTTCTCGCCCAGAACCTCGAACCCGCCCTCGATGAACTCGTTGCGCTGGCACAATCCGCGCAGGTAATCCATCGCCATCTTGCCCGGCAGGTTGGAACCGTCCCCGTTCCAGTAGAGCAGATCGAAAGCCGGCGGGGTTTCACCCATCATGTAGCTTTTGATCGCCGGGGTGTAGATCAGGTCGTTCGAGCGCAGGAAGGACATCGTGCGCCCCAGGATGAACGAGCGCAGGATGCCCTGCGCCTGCACCTCTTCCTCGATGCCGTCGATGAAATCGTCTTCGAGGAACGGCAGGAACTCGCCCTGCTCGGAAAAATCAGTGAGCGCGGTGAAGAACGTCGCGGATTTGATGCTGGTGTCCTTGCGCCTGGCCAGCAGCGCCAATGTCAGATGCAGCGTTGTCCCGGCAATGCAGTAACCGACCGCATTTACCTGCTTTTGCCCGGTGATCGCCTTGATCTCACGAATGGCTGCCAGAAACCCGTCCTCGACATAATCCGACATGCCGACATCCGCATAGGAACTGTCCGGGTTAATCCACGACACGACGAAAAGCGTGTACCCCTGATCCGTCACCCACTTGATCAGGCTGTTTTGCTCCTTGAGGTCGAGAATGTAGAACTTGTTGATCCAAGGCGGGAAGATGACCAGCGGGATCTCGTGCACCTTCTCGGTGCTGGGCGCATACTGGATCAACTCCAGCATCCTGTTGCGGAAAACCACCTCGCCCGGTGTGGTTGCGATGTTCTCGCCCAATTCAAACGCGTTTTCATCGGCCAGCCGCACGACGATCTCGCCGTTATTCGCCTCCAGGTCCGCAACGAGGTTCTCCAGCCCTTTGACAAGTGATTCGCCCTCGGTTTCGACAGCCCGTTCCAGCGCGTCCGGATTCGTGCCCAGAAAATTGGTCGGCGACATCATGTCGATGATCTGGCGCGAGAAGTAGTTCAGCCGCTGCTGATCCTTCGCATTCAGATCACCGGCTTCGCTGACGGCCTTTTCGATCGCCCGGGCATTCAGCAGATACTGCTCCTTGATGACCTTGAAATAGGGATTGCTCTCCCAAAGCGGATTGGCGAATCGCTTGTCAGTGGGCCCCGGTTTTTCTGCATCCGCACCCTCCGAAGCGCCGCTTTGCAGCAACATCTGCTGGGCCTCGATGTAATGGCGCACCGAACTGCCCCAGTATTCCAGCTGGTTCTCAAACAGCTTTCCCGGATTGCCCAACATCTCGGTCCAGTACGAAGTGGCGGCTTTTGCAAACAAATCCGGCGACGGGCCACCAAGCGAGGGATTTGCCGGGTTATGCTTGGAAAATGCATTCACCAGCCGTTTCGACAGCTCTTCTACACGCGCGAGATTCGCATTCAGTTTGTCGAGTTCAACACTTGCGACGTCGTCTTGCGTTGCCATATTGATTAAATCCTTTTAGACTTTCTGCTATGCAGCATAATGTTGTATTGCTGGAGGGGCAGTGCGACGGATGGAACCGGGCCATCGGCCCCAAGGAGTATCAAGATGCGCTATATGGCCACCTACGACCTCATGGAAACCCTCCGCAACACCAATCAGTGGCTCGGGGCCACCGCCCTGTCTCTGGCATCTTATCCGGTTTTCAGCCTGACGCCAAACCCCGCCTTTCAGTGGATGGCCGCCTGGGGCGAAGTGACCGAACGCACATTCCAGCGCATGGTGACCAAGCCCGACTGGGGCATCGAAAGCATCACCGGAGAGGATGGCCGTGACCATCTGATCAATATCGAAACGGTGGTGAAACGCCCGTTTGGCGACCTGATCCATTTCGATGTCTCGGGCCGCGAGGAAATGGCCCGGCGCGTCCTGCTGGTTGCGCCAATGTCGGGCCATTACGCAACGCTCCTGCGCTCGACCGTGCGTTCGCTGCTGCCCGATTGCGAGGTCTATGTCACAGACTGGCACAATGCCCGCGACATCCCCGTCTCGTGCGGCAAGTTCGATATCGAGGATTACACGCTCTACCTTGTCGATTTCATGCGCGAGCTGGGATCGGACCTGCATGTCATCGCGGTCTGTCAACCCGCCCCGCTGACCTTGGCGGCCACCGCCTACCTGGCCGAGCAGGATCCCGACGCGCAGCCACGCTCGCTGACGCTGATCGGCGGTCCCGTTGACCCGGATGCCACGCCCACAGATGTCACCGATTTCGGCCGGCGCGTCACGATGGGCCAGCTTGAGGAAACCATGATCCAGCGCGTCGGGTTCAAATACCAGGGCGTCGGCCGCATGGTCTATCCGGGGCTGCTGCAGCTGTCATCCTTCATGTCGATGAACCGAGACCGGCACCTGAAGGCATTCACCGATCAGATTTCGCGCGTGGCCCAGGGCAAGGCAAGCGACCGTGATCCCCATAACAAGTTTTACGACGAATACCTTGCCGTCATGGACATGACCGCCGAATTCTACCTGTCGACCGTTGAACGCATCTTCAAGGGTCTGGAAATCGCCCGCAACGAATTTGTCGTCGATGGCCATCAGGTGGATTTCGGCAAGATCACCAATGTCGCGGTCAAGACGGTCGAAGGCGGCAAGGACGACATTTCCGCCCCCGGCCAGTGCATTGCGGCGCTTGATCTGTGCACCAGCCTGCCCGACAGCAAGAAGGCCAGCTATGTCGAGCCCGATGCCGGCCATTACGGTATCTTTGCCGGCCGCAGCTGGCGAAACAATATCCGGCCGCTGGTGCTGGATTTCATCGACGCCAACAGCGATGCGCCTGAACCGCGCAACCGCACCTCGCCGCGCAAGACGCCCAAGGGCAAGATGAAGAAACCCGCGAACAAGAACGCCGCGGCCTGACGTTCAGACCTTGGCAGCGGCCTGCAATACGAATGGCTGTTTCAGCCAGCCGTGCAGCGCCGCGTTGGTCTTGCTGGCCTGTTCGATAGTCGGCAGGTGGCCCGCACCTTCGATCACGGCAAGCTCCGCATAGGGGATCAGTTCGGCCATCAGGCTCTGGCGTTTGAGCGGCGCCATGCCGTCCTGGTCACCGCACAGCACCAATGCCGGGATCTTGCAGCGGCGCAGCACCGACTGGTAGTCGCGCCGGCGCTGCAGGGCCCTGACCTGCTTGATTATGGCGTCGGGCCCCATGTCCCTGGCCATTTCCAGCACCTCGGCCATCACCGCCGAACGTCCGGGGCCGGCGGCAATGTTCTCGGGCGGCATCAGCGCGTTGACGGCCTCTTCGAGTTTTCCCGAACGCAGCTTGATCACCGATGGCTCGTATTCCGCGGCGGATTGCGGCGTTTCCGCCAGCGAATTGGCACTGATCAGCGCGATCCGCGTAATCCGGTCAGGCGCGCGGCGCAGCATCTCCATCGCCACTACCCCGCCCAACGACGCCCCCGCAAGGGCAAATTTCGGCGGCACCCTGTCCAGGATGTTCGAGGCGATCTCCTCGATCCGTTCGCCCATCGTGATCGGCGCGACTGTCACCGCACGGTCCCGGCCGAATTCCAGAAGCTGCCACGCAAACAGCCGCAGATCACACATCATGCCCGGTAGAAACACGACGGGATTGTGCATGTCGACACGTCCTTTTTGCGGCTGACTGCCTGATTTACCTCAACGCCAGATTGCCACAGCCGCGTGTCGCGTCAACCGTTTGCAGTCACACCAGCCAGCTTTTGGCGATTATTCGTTATATCCGGGGCCGCTGGCCTCGGACAGCGCCAAGACCTCTTCGACGGTGGTTTCGATCAGCGCCAGGCACTCAGGGTCGGAAAACCGGTGATCCGCCCCGTCCACCAGCGTCAGCCGCATATCCGGCCCCTCAGCATGATCCAAGAGCCGTAGCGCGACGGACCTGTCCACATCCGCATCCGCCGTGCCCTGAAGAAACCTGACGGGAAACGGCAACCGCAGCGGATCGCGCAGCACAAGGCTATGCCGCCCCTCCTCGATCAGGCGGCGGGTGATGATATAGGGCTCGCCATATTCACTGGGCAGGGCAACCTGTCCCTTCTCCATCAATTCGGCACGCCGCGCGTCGTCGAACCCGGCCCACATCGAATCCTCGGTGAAATCGGGCGCCGCGGCGATGGTGACCATCCCGGCGATCCGGTTGGGCACGGCCCGCGCCATCAGCAACGATATCCAGCCCCCCATCGACGAGCCGACCAGCACCTGCGGCCCCTCGGTCAGTTCGGCAATCGCGGCGGCGGCATCCTCGGCCCAGTCGCCGATCGCACCATCGGTAAACGCCCCGGAGGATTGCCCATGCCCGGAATAGTCGAACCGCAGAAACGCCCGCCCGGTCCGGCGCGCCCATGCCTCCAGATGCACCGCCTTGGTGCCCTCCATGTCCGATTTGAACCCGCCCAGAAAGACAATGCCGGGCGACCGGCCCGCCGTCCTAACATACGCGATGCGGCGCCCTTGTGGCGTGCTCAGAAATTCCGTCTTGGCCATGCCTGTGCTTTCGGTTGCTCGGTCCCTCTTGGCGCCAGTTTCAGCGCAAGCGGGCGGGCGATGCAAGACGTGTTTGCCGCAACCCTACCCGCCGATATAGGCCCCCGCACGCGGACGGTAGAACACTTTCTGGCCGTGCAGACGCCCCAGCAGATCATGGATTTGCCGCAAGGTCTCGTTGACTTCCGGAGCAGTGTCACCACCCTCGCTGGTCTGCGCGCCGCTACCGATCAGCTGGCTCGACAGCTCCGCCTTGGTCAGACGAAGCGCCCTTTCGATCAGGTCGACATCCGCGACCGACAATTCGAAATTCGGATTATATGCCGTCATCAAACTCTCCCCGACGCTTTATCATTGTCCCGCCTCAGCGGTGGTTCTGGCAACGAAGATACGCGTGCGCCGCCGCAAGTCCACAGAAAAAACCATTCTGCGTCAATATGTTACGCGCGCATTTCGTATACTGTGGCGCACAGAGTCCGTATGCAGTTGCGCACCATGCGGCAACAGGGGAGACACCCGAAGGTGGTAAGCCATTCAGATCAATCGCTTGCGCGATGCCGTGCCTGAGAAATCTGCCAGCATATTCTTGTCGCGGGCTTGACTTGGGAAAAAGCCCGGTTCAGATAGGCGCCCAAGCATATAACCCGCAACCGGGCGTTCCGTGGGCGCCAAACCGACGAGGAGTTAAGGCCGATGGCCCAGATTTCCCTTACCCTTCCCGATGGCAATGCACGATCCTATGAGGCCGGTGTCACACCTGCCGAGGTCGCGGCCGATATCTCGAACTCGCTGGCGAAAAAGGCCATATCCGCCACCGTCGATGGCCAGCACTGGGATCTGCAATGGCCGATCCGGGGCGATGCCGAAATCAGCATTCACACGATGAAGGACGAGGCGCAGGCGAACGAACTGATCCGCCACGACCTGGCGCATATCATGGCCCGCGCGGTGCAGGAGATCTGGCCCGATGTCAAAGTCACCATCGGCCCGGTGATCGAAAACGGCTGGTACTATGACTTTGACCGGGCCGAGCCCTTCACCCCCGAGGATCTGGGCCTGATCGAGAAGAAGATGAAAGAGATCATCAATCTTCGCGACCCGGTGAAAACCGAGATCTGGGAGCGCGCCCGCGCGATCAAGCATTACGAGGATAACGGCGAACCCTTCAAGGTCGAACTGATCGAGTCGATTCCCGGCGATGAACCGCTGCGCATGTACTGGCACGGCCACTGGCAGGATCTGTGCCGCGGACCGCATCTGCAACATACCGGGCAGGTTCCGGCGGACGCCTTCAAGCTGATGAGCGTCGCGGGCGCCTATTGGCGCGGCGACAGCAACCGCCAGATGCTGCAGCGAATCTACGGCGTGGCGTTTACCGGCAAGGAAAAGCTCAAGGCCTACCTGACCTTTCTGGAAGAGGCCGAGAGGCGCGACCACCGCCGCCTGGGGCGCGAGATGCAGCTCTTTCATTTCCAGGAAGAGGCCCCCGGCATGGTATTCTGGCACCCGAATGGCTGGACGATCTACCGGGCGCTCGAGGATTACATGCGCCGCAAACTGACCAGGGCCGGCTACCAGGAGATCAAGACGCCGCAGGTTGTAGACCGCAAGCTCTGGGAAGCGTCGGGCCATTGGGACAAGTACCGTGAGAATATGTACATCACGGAGATCGACGAGGAACACGCGAACGAAAAGCGCACCAATGCGCTCAAGCCGATGAACTGCCCGTGCCATCTGCAGGTTTTCAACCAGGGTCTGAAATCCTATCGTGACCTGCCCCTGCGCCTGGCTGAATTCGGCTCGTGCCACCGATACGAGGCACATGGCGCTTTGCACGGGCTGATGCGGGTACGCGGCTTTACCCAGGATGACGCGCATATCTTCTGCACCGAAGATCAGATCGAGGAAGAATGCTCGAAATTCATCGACCTGCTGTCGGATATCTACCGCGACGCCGGGTTCACCAGCTTTGACATCAAGCTGAGCACGCGCCCCGAGGTCCGCGTGGGTTCGGACGAGGTCTGGGACAAGGCCGAAGTAGCGTTGGAAAAGGCCATCCTGAATGTTCGCAACGACTATGAAGTCGATCCCGGCGAGGGCGCCTTTTACGGCCCCAAACTGGATTTCAAACTGACCGATGCCATCGGGCGGGAGTGGCAATGCGGCACGTTCCAGGTGGATTTCAACCTGCCCGAACGGCTGGACGCCACCTATATCGGCGCCGATGGCGAGAAACACCGCCCCGTCATGCTTCACCGTGCGATCCTTGGCAGCTTCGAACGCTTCCTGGGCATCATGCTGGAAAATTACGCCGGCAAGCTGCCGTTCTGGATGGCGCCACGCCAGGTTGTCGTCGCCTCGATCATCTCGGACGCGGATGACTATGTCCGCAAGGTCGTGGAGGAGCTGACAGCCGCCGGCATCCGCGCCGAGGCCGATCTGCGAAACGAAAAGATCAACTACAAGGTGCGCGAACACTCCGTCGGCAAGGTGCCGGTCATCCTGGCCTGTGGCATGAAGGAGGTTGAGGAAGGCACTGTCTCGGTCCGCAGGCTTGGTGAAAAGCAGACCAGCGTGCAGCCGCTGGACAGTGTAACAACCCAGCTTGCGCACGAGGCCACGCCGCCGGACTTGCTGTAACAAACACCTGAATCCGCAGTCGGAAGATGTAACAATCTGTTGCACCCCGACTGCGTTTTCGTTGTAGTTTCCTTATAAATCAGAATGTTGTGGGGGTTATCTGTTCTCACACTTCCTGACACGCATGTGTCTAACGCGCTCGTGAGTGGTTTTTTGCCCGCCAATGCAATTATCTTTCTCGCATCGCCAAGACCACGATAGGGTAACCCTGTCGCCACGGGCGATACGAGCTAAACTATTAGGGAGATACCCGAATGTCGAAAATGATGAAGACCGTTGCCATTGCCGGCGCCGTGACAGCCGCCATTGCCGCACAGACCGGCGGCGCAAATGCCGCGGGCAAGGAAAAATGCTACGGTGTCGCTCTGGCCGGTGAAAACGGCTGCGCGGCAGGACCGGGCACAACCTGCGCGGGCACCTCGACCGTTGACTATCAGGGTAACGCCTGGACCTTGGTTGACGCAGGCACCTGCGCCGAAATCGAACTGCCGGCAACGGCAGACGGCACCCCGCGCCAAGGCTCGCTGGAAGAGCTGGACCGCGATCTGCCGTCCTGAGAACCGAGGGCGCGCGCGACCGTCGCGCGCGCCCACCCGCCCTGCCTGGCCTGACCAAAGATATTTATCATGCTGGATAACTCTCCCCGTTTCACCGCCCTGCCCGCTGCGCCTGGCGTAGGCTACAAGCCGCAGCATTTCAGCGCGATCATGAAAGACGCCGCGCCGGTGGAATGGCTGGAAATCCATGCCGAGAATTACATGGGCGACGGCGGCCGCCCGATCGCCCAGTTGCGCCACCTGTCCGAGAAATTCGCCATCTCGGTTCACGGTGTCGGCCTCAGCATCGGTGGTGAGTGCGCGCTGGACGCCGATCACCTTGCCCGCCTCAAACATCTCTGCGACTGGCTTCAGCCGGCCAGTTTTTCCGAACATCTGGCCTGGTCCACCCATGACAGCCATTTTCTGAATGACCTTCTGCCCCTGCCCTACACCAAACAGACCCTGGCCCGCGTCGCCGATCACATCGACCAGGTACAGGAGGCCGTGGGCCGGCAGATGCTGCTGGAGAACCCGTCAAGCTACCTGGCCTTCGACGAAAGCACCTATGCCGAAACCGCGTTTCTGGACGAGGTTGCCAAGCGCACCGGCTGCGGTTTGCTGCTGGATGTGAACAACGTCTTCGTATCGGCCACCAACCTGCAGACCGATCCTTATTCCTATATCGACGCCTTCCCGCTGTCGCGGGTGGGGGAAATCCACCTTGGCGGCCACGACGAAGAACATGATGATCACGGCGCGCCGCTGCTGATCGACAGCCACGGGCGCGAAGTGGCAGACCCGGTCTGGACCCTGCTTGACTATACGCTGGAGCAGGCGGGCGCGCGGCCCGTTCTGATCGAATGGGACACCGATGTTCCCGATTGGCCCCTGCTGGCCGAGGAGGCCGGGCGCGCCGCGCGTGCCTTGCAGAAAGTCCCGGCATGAGCGTGTCGCAAACCGCCTTTCACGGCGCCCTACTGGACGCATCCCTTGCCGTGCCGGTGGGGCTTAGCGACGGTTTTGGGCAGCCTGCGGGCCGCCGCTTCGCGGTCTATCGCAATAACGTCGCCGCCAGCCTGACCGAGGCGCTGGAGCTGGCCTTTCCCGCCATCGTCAAGCTGCTGGGTGCAGAGAATTTCAAAGGGTTGGCCGGCATGTTCCTGCGCCAGCACCCGCCCGAAACCCCGATCATGATGCATTACGGCGCGGCCTTTCCCGATTTTCTGGCCGGGGTCGGGGCGCTGTCGCATATCGGCTACCTGCCCGATGTCGCGCGACTGGAACAGGCCATGCGCATTTCCTATCACGCCGCCGACGCTGATCCGGTGGCGGCCGAGGCGCTGCAGGCGGTCGCCCCCGAGAAACTGGGCGATGTGCGGTTTGACCTTGCCCCTTCACTGCACCTCGTGCGGTCGCCCTGGCCCATCCACCAGATCTGGGCCTACAACCTGGAGGACGACGCGCCCAAACCCTCCGGCGGCGCCCAGAATGTGCTGATCCTGCGCCCGGAATTTGACCCCGAACTGACGCCGATTTCGGACGGATGCGCCGAATTCATCCAAGCGATCGGGCGCCGCGATACCCTGTCGGAGGCCAATGACGCCGCCGTGGCAGCAGAGGCGGCGTTTGACCTTTCACATGGCCTGAGCCTGTTGCTGTCGGGGCGGGCGATTACGCGAATTGATACGGGAGAAGACCCATGAATGCGCTTATTTATCTGCACAATGCGGTATTCGACGGATTGGAAAAGGCGGACTGGCTGCTGCCGACGCTCGCGCGCTTCCTGTTTGCGGCATTGTTCGTGCTTTATTTCTGGGTATCCGGCCTGACCAAGCTGGGCGATGGAATTCTGGGCCTCTTCAGCCCGTCATTCAACGCCTATGCGCAAATCTTTCCGCGCGCGATGGAAGCGGCCGAATATGACATCTCCAACTTCACGATCTTCCACACGCTGGTGGTCCTGGCCGGCACCTATGCGGAATTCATCTTGCCGCTGCTGATCGTGATCGGGCTGATGACCCGCCTGGCCGCCCTGGGCATGATCGGTTTCATCGCCGTCCAGACCCTGACCGACCTTTACGGCCACGATATCATCAACCAGCCCAAGGCCCTGGGCGCCTGGTTCGACAAGATACCCGATTCGATCATCATGGATCAGCGCGCGCTCTGGATTTTCCTGCTGCTCGTGATCGTGTTCAAAGGCGCGGGCCCGGTCTCGGTCGACAAGGTAATCGCCAACAACACCGCCCCTAGAAGTGAGCCTTAGGTTCGTCCGGCTTGCCGGCGGCAATCGCCAGCAGACCGCCCAACAGGGTGAACCCGATGGGGAACATGGTAAAGACGCTGAACCCGAAGGCGAAATACATCAGGCCAGCCGATACCAGCATCAGCAACCCGCCCCATAGCGCCCGGGCGGCGGCCATCGCCCCGCCCGCGATTGCCAGCAGCGGTGACAGGAAACTCGCGGCCCGGATCAGGGCCACGTTCTCCACCTGCCGGGCAAGGCCTTCGATCTCGCCATAGCGCTCGACCGCCTCGGTGTAGCCATAGCCGAAAAACCCCACCAGCATGGCGAATATCCCGCCGATAATGCCCAGAACCAAAGCCGCGTTTCGCATCAGTAGCCTCCGCCTCACCCAACTGACATAGGCGTTCCCCGCGGCCTAGCCAAGTAGCGCGGCCTGCACATCGCTGTTCCAGCCCAGGTAGAGTTGACCGTCATGGTCGACCAGCGGGCGCTTCATCACTGTGGGATGCGCGGCCAGAAGGTCCAGCGGATCAAGGGCGCGTTCCGCGTCGCTCAGTCCACGCCAGGTTGTAGAGCGCGTGTTCAATAACTGTGCACCGAAGACTTCATAGGCGGATTTCAGCACGTCCCCCGGCACGCCATCCGCCCGGACATCCTGAAACTGTGCTTCAGGAAGCAATTTCAACGCCTTACGACATGTGTCACAGTTTTTCAAACCGTACAGAACCATGGTTTCTCCTTCGAATTTCCGCCCTCAATACCGCCGGCACATGCAAACGTCACGGGGTTTCGCTTGCTTTTTACAAAGGCCATGCAATCATCGGTAGCGCGGCGATTGCCGTCGCATGGCCCGGCATATTCCCGGGGACTGGAAGTCAAGAAGGAGAAGCGGCATGCCGACTGGCACCGTGAAATGGTTCAATACAACAAAAGGATTCGGGTTTATTGAACCCGAAGATGGCGGCAAGGATGTGTTTGTGCATATCTCTGCGGTCGAACGCTCGGGCCTGACGGGCCTGGCGGATAATCAGAAGGTTTCGTTTGAATTGCAGGACGGAAGAGATGGGCGCCAGATGGCGGGTGACCTCAAGCTGCTCTGAAACCTAGAAGGTTATTTTACATTTGGGATCAAGGCCTTCGCCAGGGCGTTCAGCCAATGGCGCGGGCCGCCATAACGCCCGCCCAGGCCGATAATCCGGTCAGGACGATGCCCCAGGACACGTCGACCGCCACCATCTGCCAATCCCACCCCTTGAGCGTGGCGAGGTTGGTGAATTCATAGGTGCCATAGGCCATAGCCCCCAGCAATGCCCCCGATATCAGCGCATTGCCCGGCGCGCCCTCGCGCAGCGCAGGCAGGCTGGCGAACCAGATCACCCCGCCGATATAGAACAGGTAGAAAATCACTGCCGCCGGCAGGTTGAGGCTGTCCGCCAGCAGGCCGGAGACATGCTTTTCGAACAGCGGCCGCATCACGTTTTTCAGCATGACCGCGTCGAGGCCAAGGAAAACAAGGGCCGTGGTAAGATAGAGAACTATGATCTGCATGGTCGCGTCGCTCGATTCAGGGGCGTCTACAGGGGGTGTACGGCTGCGGGGACGCTCTGGATCACTTGCGCGGTGCGGTCATGCCGGGCGGGGCCGGCCCCCGGTCAGCATCCCGGGCGGCCCAGGATCATCACCCAGATGTTGCCACTGCCGCGCACCAGGGCAAACTCGGTGACATCGGCGTTGAGGATATTGCGGCGATGGCCGCGCGACCCCATCCAGGCGCGCAGAACCTGCTCCATCCGCGGGTGCCCCTTGGCGATATTCTCGGCAATCACGCAGGGCCCGTAGGCGTGCCTGCGCGCGCGCTTGCCAACGCTCGACCCGTCCGAGCCGGTATGGCTGAAGAATCCCTTGCGGGACATGTCCGTCGCGTGGCCCGCCGCCGCGCGGGTCAGCCGGGCCTCGGACCGCAGCGGGGGCAGCCCGTGCCGCGCGCGCAGCGCATTGACCGCCGCGGTGGCCGTGACGCTGACATTCTCGACCCGGCCCTGCGCCGCCGCCGGCGGCACGAAAGAGAGGGTAAGACAAAGGATCAGAAGCGCACGCATCAGAGATCTCCGGCACGGGTTACGGCAATCTCTCCGCGCAGCCGCGCCAATGCAACGGAGAACGGCGCCCGGCCCCATGACCGGCGCATATCCGCAATAAATCGGGCAATCCCGGCGGATTTAGGGCAAGGATGGGACGGTATCGCGGTGCTGGGCTGGCGCCCATCCTACGGGCGATACCTCGCCCGACCGCTCGGGTGAACGGCGTCCCGGCAATCCTCCGGCGGCAGGTAAGCCGCGCGATCGCCAGACCGCGGGGTGGCGAACCGACCTGCGTGCTGTGCACTTTATCCCGGCCAAGTCCGGAAAACATCAGAGCGGTGCGCGACATGTCAAAATCGCCAGCCCTTGCGGGCGGTCTGGCGATCACGCGGCGCCCTTCGGGCTTGATTCCGCGCGGGGGATTGCAAATCGGAAAGAAGGATGAATACCGCCAACTAAATCAGCCGGTTTAATTTCCAACGAACATTTCTCTTAAAGATGAACCATACCCTTGCACTGGCTTCCAATCGAGTATCGGACTCAAAGTCTGCGCCACACCGTACGTGTTATATGCGACAGTTCTTTCTCTGTATTCTCGGCTAGGTTCCGAAACCTCAACAATTTCGCTCAACATTTCTTCCGATCTGTATGAACCAATACAGATTCCCAGCAAACAAAATGTCGCTTTGTCGACAACTAACAGAGGCGCTCCACTCATCCCGCGAGCAGGCACAAAACTAAGCTCATAGCCTTGAACACTTGGCGTCAAACTTAAATCGCCCAAACGAATTGTTCGTTGTACAATCCCTTTGTGGACGCGAGTGTTTGTAAACAACTCGCCGATTTCTCCTACTGCTGCGTCTGTCGGATATCCTATCGTGATCACTTCCTGAAACAGCGTTTCGCCAAAGTCACGATGGACAATGTTTGTAGGTGCGCAAAAATCTGTTTTTCCTAAACAAACGTCCACCTTATTGGGAGCATTTTCAAGATTTGTCACGCGTGTAATAGCAGTTTTGCTGCCATCACCTTCATTCGGTTTAATCATCAAACCAACAGTTTCATTTTTTTGCGCCGAATTAATAAAAGCGTCTTCAAAGACATGCCTAGCCGACAGGAAAATTCCTTTTTTGTTAATGTAGAAGGCTGTCCCGCAAATTCTTGTAACTATAGCCAAACCTGAATCTATTTTGTAGCAGCAAACTGGCACGCAGAAATTTTCAAAAAAATTAGGTGCCATCAAATTCGCCTCATCTGGCCGCGCCAAAGGCGCGCCCGTTTTTCACTCAATTCGCTCCACTGGAGCGATTTGACCCTGCTAGGCAGGGTCGTTCAAAACCCCCTCAAACTCCCGCCATTCGCCCTTGGACATGCCGGAGGTTTCCTGTGTGACTTCCTCGCCCTTCAGCATCCGGCGGACGCAGTCGAGGGCGGTGCTCGACAAAGTCGCGCCGCCCATGCGGTAATCTTCGAACGCCTTGTAGGCGAACGGCACCCAGTCGGCGGTGATCTTGCAGATCGCCTCGGCATAGACGCGGATCTCGTATTGCGCGTGGGCGTCGGCGCGGAGGCGCAGGAAGTGCAGCAGGTTGTGCAGGTCAACCTTCCAGTACCATTGCGTATAGACATTGGCGGGCAGGTTCATGCGGGCCAGTTCCCGCGCCAGGCCCTGCTGGCCGTCATCGGCGATCATCTCTTCGTAATGGTCATAGCAGCGGGTCGCGTCGTCGCGCAGGTAGCGCAGCACGCGCTCTGCCTCCTCGCCGGTCAGCGCCTCGCCCCGGCCCTGGTTGTTGATCGTGGACTGCGCCGCCAGGTCGTCGGCGGCGGGGATGTAGAACTCGCGGTCAAGTATGGAATAGCGGGCCGAGTATTCGTTCACATTGGCGGTGCGGTGGCGGATCCACTGGCGGGCAACGAAAACCGGCAGCTTGACGTGCAGCTTGACCTCGCACATCTCGAACGGGGTCGAGTGCCAGTGGCGCATCAGGTAGCGAATGAGCCCCTCGTCATTCTGGACCGATTTGGTGCCCTTGCCATAGCTCACCCGCGCGGCCTGGGTGATGGCGGCGTCGTCGCCCATGTAGTCGATGACGCGGACAAAGCCGTGATCGAGCACCGGGTGGGCCGTGTAGAGGTGGCGCTCCATCCCCGGGGCGGTGGCGCGCAGGGTCTGCGCGGGCGTGCTGCGCAATTCGTCGATTTCGGCCTGCTGTTCGGGGCTGAGCGGCATGGGGCATGTCCTTCTATCTGGCGGGCGAGTCGCATCCCACTATATCTGGTGGGGCGCGTTAGAGGTACAGACAATATCAAGGGATTTTCGCAGGGCAACTGTTCTTTGCGCGAATCTGTCGGCGGGGGTCGACATGGGGGCAAAGGGGGCTATCCTTTAGGCAGGCAACGCAAAGGGATGTGGCGATGAAAATCAGGTATCTGCACACGATGGTCCGGGTCAAGGACCTGGAGGCGTCGATGAAATTCTACGCGCTTCTGGGGCTGAAGGAGACCCGCCGGTGGGACGATGAGGACGGGCGGTTCACGCTGGTGTTCATGGCGCCCGAGGGGCAGGAGGAGTGCCCGGTGGAGCTGACCCATAACTGGGACGGGGACGAGGGGCTGCCCAGCGACAGCCGGCATTTCGGGCATCTGGCCTATAGCGTGGCGAATATCTATGACATGTGCCAGCACCTGATGGACAATGGCGTGACGATCAACCGGCCGCCGCGCGACGGGCGCATGGCCTTTGTCCGCAGCCCGGACAACGTATCCGTCGAGCTGTTGCAGGAGGGCGAGCCGCTGGCCGCCGCCGAGCCGTGGCGCAGCATGGAGAATACCGGACATTGGTAAGGCTGGCGGCCATATTGGCCGTCTTCCTGCTGGCCGGTGGGGCACAGGCACAGTGCCGCCTGGCGCTTGCCCTGGCGCTGGACGTGTCCTCGTCGGTCGACGGGCTTGAATATGACCTGCAACGCCGCGGGCTGGCGGCGGCGCTGAATTCGGACGACGTGCGCCGGGCGATCCTGAACGGGGCACCGGGCGATGTGACGCTGGCGGTTTACGAATGGAGCGGCCGGGCCCAGCAGAAGCTGCACCTGGACTGGCTGCGGCTGCGCAGCCATGACGATATCGACCTGGCGGTGACGGTTCTGGCGGGAATGACGCGCAGCCATGATGAGTTCCCCACCGCACTTGGGCACGGGCTTGCCTATGGCGCGCTGTTGCTGGAGCGGGCCCCGGAATGTGGGCGCCGGGTGATCGACGTGTCGGGCGACGGGATGAACAATCACGGTTACGGGCCGCGCACCGCCTATCGCCACTTTCCGATGGAAAACGTAACCGTCAATGGCCTGGTCATCCTGGGCGGGCCGGCCGGGGTTCTGGAATTCTACCAGGACCAGGTGAAACACGGGCCTGCCGCCTTTATCGAGATCGCGAGAAGCTTCCGGGATTTCGAGGCGGCGATGACCCGCAAACTTGTCCGCGAAATCGGCGATTTGGTGATCGGCGCGCCGCAACCAGAGGTGGCACGGCCGGAGCCGCGCGGATGACGTGGCGGGCGACGGCGCTGTTGGCGGCCGTCCTGCTGGCGCCACCCGCCAGCGCCGCGGATCCTGCCTGCAGGCAGGCCCTGGCCCTGGGGCTGGATGTGTCGGGGTCGGTCGACGAAGAGGAATACCGCCTGCAGATGGACGGGCTTGCCGCCGCCTTGCGCGCGCCGCAGGTGCAAGAGGCATTTCTTGCCACGCCGCAGGCCCCCGTTGAGCTGGCTATTTTCGAATGGAGCGGGCTGAACCAGCACCGGCTGCTCGTCGACTGGACCCCGGTTTCCGATGCCGAGACCCTGGCCAGGATTTCGGTTCGCCTGCGCGGCACTTTCGCCAGCTACACAGATCCGTCCACCGCGATCGGCGCGGCAATGGTCTTTGGGGCGGGTCTGCTGGAACGGCGTCAACACTGCTGGCGGCGTACGCTGGACATCTCGGGCGACGGCCCCGCCAATATCGGCCCCGCCCCCGGGCTAATCCCCAATGCGGTGGTGGGCGGCATTACCATAAACGGGCTGGTCATCGTTCCGGCATCGCGCGCCAACACCACGAAGAACCTGCGCAACGTGAAGACGCTTCTGGAATATTACCAGGCGCAGGTGATCCGTGGCCCCGGCGCGTTTGTCGAATCCGCTGACGATTTCGAGGATTTCGAGAACGCAATGATCCGCAAGCTGCTGCGGGAGCTTGCGGATCTGACACTGTCCCAGATTCCCCCGAGGCATCCGCCCGGGGGCGCGACATTGCCTCAGTAGATGTAGCGGATCTGATCGGTCCAGTAGCGTTCGACCCGGCGCAGCGAGGCGGTGATCCGGTCAATCCCGTCATCGCCCAGAACGCCCTTGCCCTTCAGGCCATCTGCATGGCGTTCGAACAGCCCGCCTACGATATCGCGAATGTTCCGACCCTTTTCGGTCAGGCGCACGCGCACCGAGCGGCGGTCAATTTCGCAGCGCTGGTGGTGCATATACCCCATTTCAACCAGTTTCTTGAGGTTGTAGCTGACATTGCTGCCCTGGTAATAGCCGCGGGTCTTCAGTTCGCCCGCTGTCACCTCGTTGTCGCCGATATTGAATAGCAGCAGCGCCTGCACCGCGTTGATTTCCAGCACACCGACACGTTCAAACTCATCCTTGATGACATCCAGCAACAGACGGTGCAGGCGTTCGACCAGCGCCAGGGCATCCAGATATCCATTCATGAATTCCGTTTTGCCGAGCGGGGCGTGAATAGGGGTGTGCAAACTCATAATCGTCTCCGTGACATACTGCTCGGAGGGAACATAAGGTGAAAATGCCCAATAATCGGTTAAACACAAACAATAGCGTTTAAAATGCAATCTATTTGGCCCGCCCGCATCACAACAATTCAGGGTCGGCCCGCGGTCTGGGCGGTGATTTTTTCGCCGCCGCATGTCGACTAATCGCCCACTCGTCCTCAAGATCGGTCAAGAATGAGAATCACCGGGATGAAACGGGGAGAGACAAATGAGCGGCCTGCAGAACTACCGGATGCTGATCGGGGGCGAGTGGGTCGCGGCCTCGGATGGCGGTACTTTCGACAGCCGGAACCCGAGTACCGGAGAGGTCTGGTCGCGGGTGCCCGAGGCGACCGAGCAAGATGTCGACCGCGCCGTGCGCGCCGCCCATGAGGCGTTCACCACCGGTCCCTGGGCCAGAATGACCCCGACCGAGCGCGGCAGACATCTGCGAAGGCTGGCAGAGCTGCTGGCCGACAGGTCCGAGGAGCTGGGCCGGATCGAGACCATCGACACCGGCAAGATGCTCAAGGAAACCCGCTGGCAGGCAAAGTACATCGCCGAGTTCTTCCAGTTCTACGCCGGTTGCGCCGACAAGATCAGCGGTGAAACGCTGCCGATCGACAAACCGGACCTGTTCGTTTTCACCAAGCGCGCGCCACTGGGCGTGGTGGCGGCCGTCGTGCCATGGAACAGCCAGCTCTTCCTCGCGGCGGTAAAGGTCGGACCGGCCCTGGCGGCGGGCAACACGGTGGTGCTGAAAGCGTCGGAACATGCCTCTGCCGCGATGCTGGAATTCGGCAGGCTGTTCGAAGAGGCTGGTTTCCCGCCCGGCGTCATCAATATCGTGACCGGCCACGGAGACCCCTGCGGCCGCGCCCTGACCGGGCACAAGCTGGTGGCGCGGGTCTCGTTCACCGGCGGGCCCGGCGCGGCGCGGCATGTGCTGGAGAACACCAAGAACAACTTTGCCGAGGTGAGCCTCGAGCTTGGCGGCAAATCCCCTTTCATCGTCTTTGACGACGCCGATATCGAAAGCGCGGTCAATGCCTCCATCGCGGGCATCTTCGGCGCGACGGGGCAGAGCTGTGTCGCCGGATCGCGGCTTTACCTGCACGAAGACATTGCCGACGAATTCCTTGAGCGGATGATTGCGCAGGCCCGCGAGATCAAGATTGGTGATCCGCTGGCAGAGGAGACGCAGATGGGGCCGCTTTGCACATCCGGACAACGCGACAGGATCGAGAGCGAACTGACCTTCGCGGTGAAGGAGGGCGCGACGGTACTGACTGGCGGGAAAAGGCCCGAAGGCATGCCGGGCCTCTTTTTCGAACCCACCATCGTCGCCTGCCCGCGGCAGGATCTGCGCATCGTCGATACCGAGCTGTTCGGTCCGGTCCTGTGCGTTCAGCGCTTCAGGACCGAGGACGAGGTGATCGAACTTGCCAATGACACCGAACACGGGCTTGCCGCTGGCATCTTCACCCGCGACAGCGCGCGCTCCCTGCGGATGGCCGACGCGGTGCGCGCCGGGATCGTCTGGGTGAACACCTACCGGGTCGTCTCGCCGATTGCCGAGTTTGGCGGGGTCAAGGGATCGGGCTATGGCCGCGAAAGCGGGTTCCAGGCAATGTATGACTACACGCGCCCCAAGACGGTATGGATGAACACCTCGGACGCGCCCATGGCCAACCCGTTCGTGATGCGCTGAGCCCCCTTGGAGGCCCTCGCGCTCGCGGCCGGGCTCCGATCCGGGAACGCCAACATGGTGACGTGATGTCGACCCGCCGCCTGCCGCGCCCTCAAGATCGATGCGACGCGGAAACGCAGGTGGGCGATCATGCGGATGCAGAGGCGCGGTGCCTGTTATTGCCTGCGCCGGTGCAGGACGGGCCGGTTTGATTGTTCTTGCTGTTCGCCTAGCGGCCGGTCATCAGACGGGCCGAAATATCTGCCACCAAGGCGGCAAACCGGGGCGGGGCGGCCTCCTGCCCCGTGACCCACTGGTACAAGTCCTGATCGTTCTCCGAAAGCAGCGCATCATAGGTGTCAAGCTGCGCGGCGTTCAGCTGGATCAAACGGTCATCGGCGTAGCGGCTGAGGATGATATCCATCTCCTTGATGCCGCGACGCATCGACCGCATCCGAAGTCGTTTCAGACGTGTCGCCCGGTCTTCAGTCAACCGGTACTGCCTCGCGCATGTCGCGCAAGCTTTCCTCGAGCCGGGCAAGACGGGCCGACGAGGCCGCCAGCTGTGCCCGCACATCGTGGATTTCCGACAGGGCCGCCGCGGCATTCATCACAAGCCGGCTATCCGCGCCCTCATCCGTGGGGCCGTCACCCTCGCCGGTCAGCAACCAGCGCAGCGACACGTTCAGCAGACCAGCCATCATCGACAGCTTGTTGGCGCGCGGTTCGGAGACGTCATTTTCCCAGCTGACGAGGGTCTTGACCTTGATTCCAAGCCGTTTGGCCAGGTCGGCCTGGGACATCCCGGTCTGTTCGCGGGCCCCTGCGACACGGTCGCCAAATGTCGTTGCCTGCGGGTCGTACCAGTGTTCGGAGTTTTCAACGGTCATATTAACTTCCTTTCCTGCGATCCTGCTTGAACCGGCTTCGTGCACAACCTAAGAGATGCGCCATGGTTATACAAACCGGAGACCCCAATGAACCTGCTTTCCGCGACATTATCACGCGTCAAACCGTCGCCGACGATCGCCGTTTCGACCAAGGCCGCCGAAATGAAGGCGGCGGGCCAGGATGTCATCGGCCTGGGGGCCGGTGAGCCGGATTTCGACACGCCCGACAACATCAAGGCCGCTGCCATTCAGGCCATCCATGACGGGAAAAACAAATACACCGCTCCCGATGGAATTCCTGAACTGAAACAGGCGATCTGCGCCAAGTTCAACCGTGAAAACGGGCTGGATTATGTGCCCGCCCAGGTCAGTGTGGGGACGGGTGGTAAACAAATCCTTTACAACGCCCTGATGGCCACGCTGAATCCCGGTGACGAGGCGGTGATCCCGGCGCCCTACTGGGTCAGCTACCCGGACATGGTTCTGCTGGCGGGCGGTGAGCCGGTTATCGCCGAGGCCTCGATCGAGACCGGCTACAAGCTGACGCCTGACCAGCTTGACGCTGCCATCACCCCCAAGACCAAGTGGTTCATCTTCAACTCGCCCTCGAACCCCACTGGTGCGGGCTACAGCCGGGACGAACTGAAGGCGCTGACCGACGTGCTGCTGCGCCACCCGCATGTATGGGTCATGACCGACGACATGTACGAGCACCTGGCCTATGGCGATTTCGAGTTCTGCACGCCCGCGCAGGTCGAGCCGCAGCTTTATGATCGCACGCTGACCTGCAACGGGGTTTCCAAGGCCTACGCGATGACCGGCTGGCGGATCGGCTATGCGGCCGGGCCCGAGAAACTGATCGCCGCCATGCGCAAGATCCAGTCGCAAAGCACCTCAAATCCCTGCTCGGTCAGCCAGTGGGCGGCGGTCGAAGCGCTGAACGGCACACAGGATTTCCTGGCCAGCAATAACGAGGTTTTTAAGCGCCGCCGCGACATGGTGGTACAGATGCTGAACGACGCCCGGGGGATCGTCTGCCCGACGCCCGATGGCGCGTTCTATGTCTACCCCTCCATCGCAGATCTGATTGGCAAGACCACCGCCAAGGGGGCCGTTATCGAAAATGACGAGGCCTTTGCCACTGCCTTGCTGGAAGAGACCGGCGTGGCCGTCGTCTTTGGTGCGGCCTTCGGGCTTTCCCCGAACTTCCGGGTCAGCTACGCTACGTCCGACGAGGCGTTGAAAGAGGCATGCACGCGCATCCAGAAATTCTGCGCCTCGCTGAGTTAAGGGGGCGCTATGGCCGGGGAACTGCCGGAGTATTATTTCAGGGTGCGCGAAAACGGCGCCTTTGTTTTCCGCGTGGATACCGAAAACCGGCAGCGCCGCATCGACATGGACCAGATCGCCGTGGTCAATATCCGCAAGGGCGAGATCAAGCCCCATGGCGAGCGGACGCTGAGCGCGCGTGATCTGGAAGTAATCAAGGAATGGATGGCCGAGCGGCTGGAACTGGTCGAATATCGCGACATTGACGACATCCACCGCGCGGTCGATTACCTGAACACCACGACCCATTGGGCACAGTCCAGGGCCACCGATGAACAGCTGGAAGAGGTCACCGACGCGCTGCTGCTGGCCATGCACGACCTGCGCACGGTACTGGTGCGCAAGAAGGCGGACCGGCTGCTGTCAGAAGAAGGCTGAGCCTGTCTGCGGCAGCACAGCGGCTGCCTGGCGGACCGTCTCAATTGGTGCTCGTGCAAAATGCCGGTGATCTGCCCTGCGCAAGAACAGCTGCCCTTTGTCGCCTGTCTTCGTGTTTGGAAAACCGGCTAAGCTCAATCCGAGAAACCGGCACAGGATCAGACCATGGGCAGCGCGGCGGCAGACCGGATTTCTTCCAGGATCATTGATTTCAAGACAGTAGGGTAGTGAAAAACCCCGGCCGTTTCTGACCGGGGCGTTCTTGTGTCAAAGGCCGGGGCTCCGCCCGTTCGCGCCTGAAACCGTCCACGGGACGATTTCCTGGAAGGCGCTTACCCTTTTTCTTCGATGATCTCGACCATATGCGAGATCTTGGCGATCATGCCGCGTACCGCGGGCGTATCTTCCAGCTCGCGGGTCTTGTGCATCTTGTTCAGGCCCAGGCCGATCAGCGTCTGGCGCTGTTTGGCGGGGCGGCGGATCGGCGAGCCGATCTGTTTTACTACGATGGTCTTGGCCATTTTTCGCTCTCCTTACGCTTCCGCGGCCGCTTCGGCGGCGGGGGCGTCATCCTTTTTCAGGATGTCGGCAACCTTCTTACCGCGACGCTGCGCCACCATGCGGGGGCTGGCCTCTTTCTTCAGGCCGTCCAGCGTGGCGCGGATCATGTTATAGGGGTTCTGCGAACCGACCGACTTGGCAACAACGTCCTGAACGCCCAGCATCTCGAACACGGCGCGCATCGGACCACCGGCGATGATACCGGTACCGGTGGGCGCGGTGCGCATCACCACGCGGCCCGCGCCATGACGGCCTTCGACATCGTGGTGCAGCGTGCGGCCTTCGCGCAGCGGCACGCGGATCATCTGCCGCTTGGCCTGCTCGGTGGCCTTGCGGATCGCCTCGGGCACCTCTTTGGCCTTGCCCTTGCCAAATCCGACGCGGCCTTTCTGGTCGCCAACAACGACCAGGGCTGCGAAACCAAAGCGCTTACCGCCCTTAACAGTTTTCGATACGCGGTTGATTGCAACCAGACGATCGGCGAATTCCGGCGCCTCGTCGCGATCGCGACCTCCGCGGCGGTTGTCTTCTCTTGCCATAGTGGCGTCCTTTCCTTGCGGCGCGCGCTGCGCCTGTTGTCCCGATCCCAGTGGGCCCCTGCCCCCGGATCATCGAGGCGGCCCCGGAACCAACGCCCCGGGGCCGCCTGCGCGTTAGATTTTCAAACCACCTTCACGGGCGGCGTCGGCGACGGCCTTCACCTTGCCATGAAACAGGAAACCGCCACGGTCGAAATAAGCTTCACTCACCCCGGCCTTCTTGGCGCGTTCCGCGATCGCCTCACCCACCTTGGTGGCCGCTTCGATGTTGTTCTTGCCGACAACGCCCAGGTCTTTTTCCAGCGTCGAGGCCGAGGCCAGCGTCACGCCGTTGACGTCGTCGATCAGCTGCACGCTGATATTCTTCGAAGAGCGGTGAATGCTCAGGCGCGGACGCCCTGCATTGACCTTGCGAAGCTTGTTCCGAACGCGCAGGCGGCGCTTAAGGAACAGTGTTCTTTTGCTGTTTGCCATTTTATCGCGTCCTTACTTCTTCTTGCCTTCCTTCTGGAAGATATACTCGTCCTTGTAGCGGATGCCCTTGCCCTTGTAGGGCTCGGGGCGGCGCCAGTCGCGGATATTGGCCGCAACCTGACCGACGAGCTGCTTGTTCGTGCCCTCAACGACCAGTTCGGTCTGCTTGGGGGCGGTCACAGTCACTCCAGCGGGAATTTCGAAATCGACATCGTGGCTGAGACCCAGGTTCAGCTTCAGGACATTGCCCTGAACCTGCGCCCGGTAACCGACGCCGCGGATCTCAAGCTCTTTCTTGAAGGTGTCGTTGCAGCCCTGGACCATGTTGGCGATGACGGTGCGGGTCATCCCCCACTGCTGGCGGGCACGCTTGGACTTGCCGCGCGGCGTCACGATGACCTTGTCGTCTTCGATGGTCAGCGTGATGTCGTCGGTCGCGGTGAAGCTTTGCGTGTCCTTCGGGCCTTTGACTTCGATGGTCTGGCCCGACAGGGTTGCCGTCACGCCACTTGGCAGTGCAACGGGTTGTTTTCCGATACGAGACATCTCAAAGCCCCCTTAGAATACGGTGCAGAGCACTTCGCCGCCAACGTTCTGGCTGCGCGCGCTTGCATCCGACATCACGCCTTTCGACGTGGAGACAATCGACACGCCCAGGCCCTGGCGGACCTGCGGAATGTCATCGACGCCCAGGTATACGCGACGACCGGGTTTCGAGACCCGTTTCATTTCGCGAATAACCGGTTCGCCTTCGAAATATTTCAGGCTGACCTCGATGGCCGGATGACCGTCCTTGCCGGTGGTCGCCTCGAAGCCGCGGATATAGCCTTCATCCGCCAGCACGCCCAGAACACGCTCGCGCATTTTCGAGGCGGGCATCACCACGGTGGACTTGCCGCGCATCTGGCTGTTGCGGATACGGGCCAGCATATCGCCGATAGGATCATTCATATCAAATCTCCCTTACCAGCTGGACTTCACAAGGCCGGGGGCCTGGCCGTTCGAGCCGAGCTCGCGCAGCGCGATCCGCGACACTTTGAGTTTACGGTAATACGCATGCGGACGGCCCGTGAGCTGACAACGGTTGTGCAGCCGGGTGGCCGAGCTGTTGCGCGGCAGTTTCGCCAGCTTCAGGGAGGCGCGGAAACGCTCTTCCATCGGCTTGGATTCGTCATTCACGATCTCTTTCAGCGCGGCCCGCTTGGCAGCGTATTTTTCCACCAGGCGCTGACGCTTCTTCTCGCGTTCGATCATTGCTTTTTTAGCCATAAGTCTTTCCTCCCGCCGCTTAGCTGTTGAAGGGCATGTTGAATTGCTTCAACAGCGCCTTGGCTTCAGCGTCGGTTTGCGCCGTGGTTGCGATGATGACATCCATGCCCCACATCTCGTCGACCTTGTCGAAGTTGATCTCGGGGAAGATGATGTGTTCCTTGATGCCCATGGCGTAGTTGCCACGCCCATCGAACGATTTGCCCGAAACGCCGCGGAAGTCGCGGATACGGGGCATCGCAACGGTGATCAGGCGATCGAGGAATTCGTACATGCGGTTGCCGCGCAGGGTCACCTTGGCGCCCATCGGCATGTCCTCACGGACCCGGAAACCGGCGATCGAGTTGCGGGCCTTGGTGATGACGGCGTGCTGGCCGGCGATCGTGGTCAGGTCTTCCTGAGCCGACTTGGCCTTCTTGCTGTCCTTCACCGCTGCCTTGCCGCAGCCGATGTTCAGAACGATCTTGTCCAGCTTGGGGATCATCATGTCGTTCTTGTAGCCGAACTCTTCCTTGAGGGCGGCGCGGATCTTTTCGCGGTACTGGGTCTTCAGACGCGGGGTGTAGGTTGCAGTATCAAGCATCGATCACGTCCCCCGTGGTCTTGGCAACGCGGACTTTCTTGCCGTCTTCGATCTTGAAGCCGACGCGGGTCGCTTTGCCGTTCTTGTCCAGGAATGCCAGGTTGCTCAGGTCGATCGGCATCGCCTTGGGGATGCGGCCGCCCTGGCTTGTCTGGCTCTGCTTGGTGTGGCGCACAGCCATGTTGATCCCGTCGACCACGGCCTTGCCGGCCTTTGGGTCCACGGATGCGATGGTGCCTTCCTTGCCCTTGTCCTTGCCGGCAAGAACGACAACCTTGTCGCCTTTTTTCAGTTTCGCAGCCATGTCACAGCACCTCCGGGGCGAGCGAGATGATCTTCATGAAATTCTTGGCCCGCAGCTCGCGCACGACCGGCCCGAAGATACGGGTGCCAACCGGCTCACCTGCGTTGTTCAGGATCACGGCGGCGTTGCGGTCAAAACGGATGGCGGTGCCGTCTTCACGACGGACTTCCTTGGCGGTGCGCACGACAACGGCCTTGCGGACGTCGCCCTTCTTCACGCGGCCGCGCGGGATGGCTTCCTTGACCGATACGACGATGATGTCGCCCACGGACGCATATTTGCGCTTGGAACCACCCAGGACCTTGATGCACTGAACGCGGCGTGCGCCGCTATTGTCAGCAACATCCAGATTGGTCTGCATCTGGATCATTTGGTTTCTCCCGACCTTTGGGACCGCTCTTCAGTCATTGGTCCCAGGGTTTCGATTAAACCGGAAGGTTTTGGTCGCTTACGCTTCCAGAACCTCCCAGCGTTTCGTTTTCGATTTCGGCGCGCATTCGATGATGCGAACGGTATCGCCGACCTTGAAAGCGTTCTTTTCATCGTGAGCCCGGTATTTCTTGGACTTACGGATGGTTTTCGCCAGAACCGGGTGCTTGAAACGGCGCTCGACCGAGACAGTGACGGTTTGGGCGTTTGCGTCGGAGGTCACGACGCCTTGCAGAATACGCTTGGGCATAGAGGCTCTCCTTACGCGTCTTTGGCCGCTTCGGCGGCTTTTTCGTTCAGGATGGTCTTGACGCGGGCCGCATCACGGCGGACCTGGCGCATCCGCGCGGGGTTTTCCAGCTGGTTTGTGGCCGACTGAAAGCGCAGGTTGAACTGCTCTTTCTTCAGTGCCACCAGCTCATCGCGCAGCTGGTCCGGCGTCTTGTCACGTAGTTCACTGGCGTTCATCGCCTTTTTCCTTTCCAAAACACCGGCCAGCCCCTGACGGTTGGTTCAGGGTCACCAATAACCCGGTGGATGAATTGCAAACAAAAACGAATCCCGGTACGCCCCGGAATCCATCAGATGGGGCCGTATAAGGGAGGCTGGCAGAGAGGGCAAGGGAAAGTTTCAGGGGTGCTTAGGGTGTATGCCATGAAACTTGTTCAGTCTCCGCGAGGATCGTATCGCGAATCGAACGCCTGCCGCATCGCCCGCCTAGTTGTGTTCGGTTCGACAAGATACATGACCGACAGTACAACCGACGCGAGTGCAATCCCTCCAAACATCAGCAAAATAAATGCCGGGCCCAGCCCTCCCGCCCGCGTCCCGGCAAACACCGCGAAGCCACCAAGTACAAAATGAAATATCAACCAGCCTGCTAAGCCTATGACACCAAACATCAGCGAATAACTAAGCAAGTCGAGTGATAACGCCTTCCGACCCTTAAAAAGTAGACGAACCAGTTCTCGCACGCAGACAAATAGAGCTACCAACAAAGCCAGCGCCACCTGAAGAGCCAGCCCGATCGTCAATTCGAGCCAGGCATTTGCTCTTTTCGCGACTTCCAGCAATGCCCCTGTTTGATCGCTTCTTATCTGCTCTTTGATCTCAGACGGATAGACATCGAAAAGGCTAAGAAGCGAGATCGGAAAGAGGTGCAGCAGATAATTCGCAAGGCAAACCCACGCAACTATCAGCACTATTCGACGCGACCGCGCCGTGAGCATTGTGAGTGAGGAAGTTGACATTCATTGACCTGCAATTGCTACCGTGCAGAAATTACCCACGAATTCAGACTTAATTGCGGCAACAAAAACAATCGCAGGATGCGTGCCACCCCACCACCGACCCAACAATTCTCGCACCCTTGCGGCATCCTGTGCTAGCGTCCCTGAAAAACAGGGGAACCATGACTTCTGACATCAAATCCATGCAGCTTTATCCCCGGCCCGAGCGGATACTGGATGACCTACGCGCGAGGGGGCTGGGGGATGGACCGTTGCCGCTGGACGTGCTCAGCCAGCTTGACCAGCTACATTATCACGGTACCGATGCGCTGGATGTCGCGATTGCCGAATGCAGGATCGGATTGGGCGACCAGGTGCTCGAGGTCGGCTCGGGCTGGGGTGGCTGCGCCCGCCATATCGCCCACCGGACAAGCGCCCATGTCACCGCCATAGAATTGCAGGAGGACTATGACCGGGTGGCGCGCGAACTGACCGCCCGTGCGGGGCTCGACGCGTGCCTCACCCATGTCAACGCGGATTTCCTGCAGGTCGATCTGCCCGAAAGCGGCTTTGACCATGTTGTCAGTTGGCTGGCGCTTTTCCACATCCCCGACCGCGCCAGTTACCTGGGCCGGATCAGCCGCACGCTGAAACCCGGCGGTCATTTCTTTGCCGAGGATCTCTACCTCATCGCATCCCCGCCCGAGGAGGAGCGCGAGGATTTCCGGCGCCACCTCTTCCCGAACTCGCTGGTGCCCCTGCCCGACTACGAAAGCACCCTGAAAGACGCGGGTTTCTCCGACGCCACCCTTACCGACATGACCGATGACTGGACGGCCTTCACCGCCGCCCGCCTCGCCGCCTTCCGCGAAAACCGCAGCGGGTACGAGGCCATCCACGGGCCCGGCGGTTACGAGGTCATCCACACCTTCTACGAAAAGATGGCCGGGTATTTCGCCCGCGGGTTGGTGGGCGGCGTGCGGTTCAGGGCCACGCTTGACGGCTAACGGTCAAGCCCAGGCGTAGTTGAAACTGACACTGATCCGGTCGTCTAGGGACATGTTCATCGGCACCTCGTGCCTGAGCCAGCTTTCCCACATCAGAACATCGCCGACCTTCGGCGCCACGTAGATGAAGCTTCGCATCTCCTCCCGCGCGTCTTTCTTGCGCGCCGGTGCGGCCATCATCATCGCCGAACGTGGATCCTCCAGCTTGAGCGCGCTCGCGCCGTCGGGCATCGCCACATAGGTTGTGCCGGAGATCACCGAATGCGGGTGGATGTGGCTAGCATGGCTGCCGCCTTCGGGCAGGATGTTGATCCAGATATCTTCGAGCTTCAGTTCCCGCCCGTCCAGATCGAATTCCAGATCCTCGGCAAAGGCCGCGACATGCTTGTCCAGCAGCTTCACCAGATCCGCAAAGACCGGAAACCGCCAGCCCAGATCGGTGAGCGAGGCATAGGAGGTATAGCCGGGATAGCCGTTCTGCTCACACCACGCCTGCCCCGCTTCGTCATCTTCGGCAATCGAATAGCAGGACGCTTCCAGTTCCGCTGCATCCGGCGCGGAGCCCTGCTCGGACAGGGCGGCATGATAAAGGCGGGTGACAAAAAATGAGGTGATCTTGGGCATAGGGCGATCATTAGCCCAGGTTTTGCCGTTTGGCGAGGCCAGACGAAGACGACTTTGTGGACGGAGCTTTCATTGACGGACACGGAATTTTCGAAAATTCCGTATCGGAAAATCGCTATTTTCCGTCCCGTTTTCTGTGAAGAAAACGATTCCGGCGTTTGCAATACGGGTAGTCGCAAAGGGCTCAATGCGGAATTGGCCGTTAAACACAAAAGCCCCGCCGATCGTTCCGGCGGGGCTTCTTTGTTTCGTAGGGTAGGTGCAAACCCACCAGCCGCTTACCAGTCCTCGCGGACCACGACGCGGGTTTTCAGCGGCAGTTTCATCGCGGCCAGGCGCAGGGCCTCGACAGCGACGGCCTCGGATACACCGTCGATCTCGAACATGATCCGGCCCGGCTTGACCTTGGCGGCCCAGAAATCGACCGAGCCCTTGCCCTTACCCATCCGGACTTCGGTAGGCTTCGAGGTGACCGGCAGGTCCGGGAAGATCCGGATCCAGACCCGGCCCTGACGTTTCATGTGACGCGTCATGGCACGGCGTGCGGCCTCGATCTGACGCGCTGTCACGCGCTCGGGCTGGGTTGCCTTCAGCCCGTAGGTGCCGAAGTTCAGGTCAGAGCCGCCCTTGGCTTCGCCGTGGATGCGGCCCTTGAACTGCTTGCGGAACTTGGTGCGTTTCGGTTGTAGCATGTCACTCCCTCCTTAGCGGCGGCCACCGGCGCCACGGGGCGCGGGACCATCCTGGAGTTCCTGGGCCTTGCGATCACGGGCCGACGGGTCGTGCTCCATGATCTCACCCTTGAAGATCCAGACCTTGATGCCGATGATGCCATAAGGTGTCGAGGCTTCGACATTGGCGTAATCGATATCGGCACGCAGGGTGTGCAGGGGCACACGGCCCTCGCGGTACCATTCGGTCCGGGCGATCTCGGCACCGCCGAGGCGGCCCGCGACGTTGACCCGGATCCCCAGGGCACCCATGCGCATCGCGTTCTGGACGGCGCGTTTCATGGCACGGCGGAACGATACCCGACGCTCCAGCTGCTGTGCGATGCTTTCACCCACCAGGGCGGCATCCAGCTCGGGCTTGCGAACCTCGACGATGTTCAGGTGCAGCTCGCTGTCGGTCATCGCCGCCAGCTTGCGGCGCAGGGTCTCGATATCGGCGCCTTTCTTGCCGATGATCACGCCCGGACGCGCGGTGTGAATGGTCACACGGCACTTCTTGTGGGGGCGCTCGATGATCACGCGGGAAACACCGGCCTGCTTGCACTCCTTGTTGATGAACTCGCGGATCGCGATGTCCTCAAGCAGCAGATTGCCATAGTCCTTGGTGTCGGCATACCAGCGGCTGTCCCAGGTGCGGTTCACCTGCAGGCGCATGCCAATCGGATTTACTTTGTTACCCATCAGGCTTGCTCCTCGATTTCACGCACCTTGATCGTCAGTTCCGAAAACGGCTTGCGCAGCGCGCCAAACCGGCCCCGGGCCCGTGGACGGCCGCGTTTCATGACCAGGTTCTTGCCCACATAGGCTTCGGCCACGACGAGTTCGTCCACATCAAGGTTGTGGTTGTTTTCAGCATTGGCGATGGCCGACTGAAGGCATTTCTTCACGTCTTCCGCGATCCGCTTGTTCGAGAACGTCAGATCGTTCAGCGCCTTTTCGACCTTCTTGCCGCGGATCATCGCGGCCAGCAGGTTCAGTTTCTGCGGGCTGGTGCGAAGCATGCGCAGTTTTGCCATTGCTTCGTTGTCGGCCACGCGGCGGGGGTTCTTTTCCTTGCCCATGACTTACTTCCGCTTCGCTTTCTTGTCGGCGGCATGACCGTAATAGGTCCGCGTCGGGCTGTATTCGCCGAACTTCTGACCGATCATGTCTTCGCTGACGTTGACGGGAATGTGTTTCTTGCCGTTGTAGACGCCAAACGTCAGGCCCACGAACTGGGGCAGGATCGTCGAGCGGCGCGACCAGATCTTGATGACTTCATTGCGCCCGCTTTCGCGTGCTGCTTCGGCTTTCTTAAGCACATAAGCATCCACGAAGGGGCCTTTCCATACAGAACGTGCCATGTGTTAGCGGCCCTTCTTCTTGGCGTGACGCGAGCGGATGATAAGCTTCTGCGACGCCTTGTTCTTGTTGCGGGTACGGGCGCCCTTGGTGGGTTTGCCCCAGGGCGTGACCGGGTGACGACCACCCGAGGTGCGGCCCTCGCCACCACCATGGGGGTGGTCGATCGGATTCATGACCACACCACGCACCGACGGGCGGATGCCCTTGTGGCGCATGCGGCCCGCTTTACCGTAATTCTGGTTCGAGTTGTCGGGGTTGCTGACGGCACCGACGGTCGCCATGCATTCCTGACGCACCATGCGCAGCTCGCCAGAGCTCAGGCGGATCTGGGCATAGCCGCCGTCGCGGCCAACAAACTGAGCGTAAGTGCCGGCGGCGCGGGCGATCTGACCGCCCTTGCCGGGCTTCAGCTCGATATTGTGCACGATGGTACCGATGGGCATGCCGGCAAACGGCATCGCGTTGCCCGGCTTGATGTCGGCCTTGGCGGACGACACGACCTTGTCGCCGATCGCCAGGCGCTGCGGCGCCAGGATATAGGCCTTTTCGCCATCGTCATAGGTGATGAGCGCGATGAACGCGGTCCGGTTCGGGTCGTATTCGATCCGCTCGACCGTGCCTGTCACGTCGAATTTGTTCCGTTTGAAGTCAACGATCCGGTAGAGGCGTTTTGCCCCGCCACCACGTCGGCGTGATGTAATACGTCCGGTGTTGTTCCGGCCACCCGATTTCGTCAGACCCTCGGTGAGGGCTTTGACGGGGCGTCCTTTCCACAGCTCCGAACGGTCGATCAGCACCAGCCCGCGCTGGCCCGGCGTCGTTGGCTTATACGACTTGAGTGCCATGCTTTCTGTCTTCCGTTTAGCAAACGGCAGGCGCGTGTCCTGCCTATGTGATTGGGTGGGATTGCCACCCGGGTTATAGGGCCCCGAAGGTCCCCGGCTATTTCGTGTTCTTGCGAACAAAAGCAGGAGCCCCGGACGAATCCGGGGCCTTGCCGATGGGGTCGTTTACGAGAGTGCGCTAGCCGGGTCAAGCCTTTGCGCCAAGAAATACTGGCCTTTTATGGATACGGGCCTCTCTCCCCGCCATGATTGAACAGAATCCATGGTCAGGTGGATCTGTTCCCCAACCTACGCTCGTCACTCTTTCTCTCTCAGCCCTGCAATTAACCGCTGATGTATCGAAAACATTTCGTCTCGTGATGTTTTCAGTGGCCTCAAATCATCTGCAGGATCAAATTTACGAAAAACTCCCCAATCACGCAGTGTTCTTTGATTGAGAAACATCGAATTCAACAGGATTCTGTCACCGTTACCACTCGTGTGCAGCGAGTAATGCTGAACCACATGCAGAGGCGGTACTATGCGGTATGGTTGGTGCGACATGACGTGAAAAACAAAGTAACTCAAACGGACAACTGGCGGTCTTCCATCATTTCCAGTTGCAAGAATATCAACGGTCACATCCAGAGTTCGCTTTTGATTGGCAGGCACTACTCTTGTTGCGAGATCAACCTCTGCTGCTAAAGCACCAGCCCCCCGCTATTCTGGCAAGCTCTTTGCCGTCGATGGGTTCAGCAAAACTTTCTGCTTTGTATATAAACCCAGTTTGGAAATTCTTCGCATGCGTTAAGAAAATGTTGGAGATTCCTGCAATTAACAGGGGAGTGTTTTCGGTCGACCCGAACTCAGTCGCCAGTCTGTTGGCCAAAGAATCGCTACCAATTTCTGACATCAGATGAACACGCCAACGATCTTGCATGGCTTCGGATTCCGACCCCTGACAAAATTGAAAATCCGTGGAAATTTCCGTGCAATTTTCTGATGCAACAGCAGGGCTTGTCGACACAGAGAAAGAAACGATCAGGCACATAACCCATGCAATTTGTTTGTTCACTTTCTACTCCTAACATTCAGGCGGTTTGAACAGCTCTTGTTATGCACAAGGCCATCAACACATTTCATTTGCGCTAAAACGTCTTTCTCATCCCCCAAAAAAAACCCGGCCACTTTCGCAGCCGGGAAATTACTCTTCAAATTTTGAATCCAATCAAAGACCGGTGGTCACGTCGATCGTGTTGCCCTCTTCCAGGGTGACATAGGCCTTCTTGATGTGGTTGCGGCGGCCGAGAGACCCCCGGAACCGTTTAACCTTGCCCTTGGTGATCGTGGTATTGACCGCCTTGACCTTCACACCAAAGAGCGCCTCGACAGCCTCCTTGATCTGCGGCTTGTTGCTGTCCATCGCCACTTCGAAAACAACCGCGCCGTTCTCGGACGCCATGGTGGCCTTCTCGGTGATGACCGGCTTGCGGATCACGTCGTAATGTTCTGCCTTCGCGCTCATTTCAGCCGAGCCTCCAGTGCTTCGACACCTGCCTTGGTGATCACCAGCGTGTCACGCTTGAGAATGTCATATACGTTTGCGCCCATCGACGGCAGCACATCGAGACCCTCGATGTTGCGGGCGGCCTTGGCGAAATCGGCGTTCACCTCGGCCCCGTCGATGATCAGCGCGCGTTTCCAGCCCAGGTCCTTGACCTGCTTGGCCAGCGCGGCGGTCTTGCCGTTCGAGCTTGCCTCGTCGATCACGACCAGCTCACCCGCCTTGACCTTGGCCGAAAGCGCGTGTTTCAGGCCCAGAATCCGCACCTTCTTGGGCAGATCATGCGCGTGGCTGCGCGGTGTCGGACCCTTGTAGATGCCACCCTTGCGGAAGATCGGCGCGTTGCGATCGCCGTGGCGGGCGCCACCGGTGCCCTTCTGGCGATAGATCTTCTTGGTCGAATAGCTGGTTTCCGAGCGGGTCTTGACCTTGTGCGTACCGGCCTGCGCCTTGTTGCGCTGCCAGCGGACGACACGGTGCAGGATGTCCGCGCGCGGTTCCAGGCCGAAGATGTCTTCGCCCAGATCGACCGAGCCGGCCTTCTTGCCGTCCAGTTTGATCACGTCGAGTTTCATTCTTCGCCTTCCTTCTTCTCGGCTTCGGCAGCTTCTGCCTCGGCGACTTTATCGGCCTTGGCTTCCTCGGCCTCGGCGGCTTCCAGCGCGGCCTGTTCGGCCTCGGCGGCGGCCTGTGCCGCGGCTTCGGCTTCGGCGGCAGCGGCCGCAGCGGCTTCTTCGGCGGCCTTGGCGGCTTCTTCGGCCATCGATTTCAGGCCGGCGGGCAGAATGGCGTTTTCAGGAAACGGCTTTTTCACCGCATCCTTGACCGTCACCCAGCCGCCTTTCGATCCCGGCACCGCGCCCTTGATCATGATCAGGCCACGGTCGGCGTCGGTCTTGACCACTTGCAGGTTCTGCGTGGTCACCCGTGCGGCACCCATGTGACCGGCCATTTTCTTGCCCTTGAACACCTTGCCCGGATCCTGACACTGGCCGGTGGAGCCGTGCGAGCGGTGGCTGATCGACACCCCGTGCGAGGCGCGCAGACCACCAAAGTTGTGGCGTTTCATGGCACCGGCAAAACCCTTACCGATCGAGGTGCCGCAGACATCCACGAACTGACCCTCGAAATAGTGGTTCGCGGTGATTTCCTCGCCCACCTCGATCATCGCCTCGGGCGCCACGCGGAACTCGGCGACCTTGCGCTTGGGTTCCACCTTGGCAGCGGCGAAATGGCCACGCATGGCTTTCGTGGTCCGCTTGGCCTTGGCTGTGCCCGCCCCAAGCTGCACGGCGGCATAGCCATGCTGTTCGGGCGTGCGTTGGGCCACGACCTGCAGTTTGTCCAGTTGAAGAACGGTCACGGGCACCTGCCGGCCGTCTTCCATGAAAAGCCGGGTCATGCCGACCTTCTTTGCGATTACACCAGAGCGCAACATCTTGTCTGCCCTCCTTAAACCGAAATCTGCACGTCGACACCGGCAGCCAGGTCGAGCTTCATCAGCGCGTCCACGGTCTGGGGCGTCGGATCAACGATGTCCAGCAGGCGCTTGTGCGTGCGGATCTCGAACTGATCGCGGGATTTCTTGTTCACGTGGGGGCCACGCAGAACGGTGAATTTCTCGATCTTGTTCGGCAGCGGGATCGGCCCCCGAACGTCGGCACCGGTACGCTTGGCAGTATTGACGATTTCCTGCGTGCTGGCGTCCAGCACACGGTAGTCAAACGCTTTCAGCCGGATGCGAATGTTTTGGCTTTGCATTTTCTTAGCCTTTCAAGGCGTTGGAGTTGATAGGAGGAAGGCCGGACCACCCGGCCCCCCTCGTCGAACCCTGCGCCCCGGGTTGGCCCGGAGCGCCTTTTGGGATTATTCGATGATTTTGGCGACGACGCCGGCGCCGACGGTGCGGCCGCCTTCGCGGATGGCGAAGCGCAGGCCGTCTTCCATCGCGATCGGTGCGATCAGTTCGACGGTGAACTTCAGGT
>NZ_JBDOQV010000007.1:0-321112 GCF_039839345.1 Roseovarius sp. CAU 1744
CAGCGCCGCCTGCGCTTCCTGCTTCGGTCCCATCATGGCTCATTCTCCCGCTCGTTGAGAGAATTGAATCAGCAGTTCATGCACCAATCAAGGAAGAGTTTTTCAACAAAATCAGCCCAAAGCTGACATAACCCAGAACGTTCTCATCAACATGCTTCGGACGATGTCTCGCCCCTGTTGTTCAGATGCAAGCACCTGCAGAGGCGACTTGCCATCAATCGCTTCGATACCCTTGTGATTTTGAATCCGCGACCGTTATGAGGCGGGAAAAACCGGAGAATGATACCACATGCGGCGAAAATCCACATTTGCGTACTTCATTCGATGCGCTTTCCCCGACGGAGCAGAGCCAGGGCTCCAAGACCGACGAGATACAGTGGGAAGCCCGCAGGCAGTGGTACTGGCGCAATAGCAGGTTTTCCGACAGTGATGGATCCAATACTACCACCTTGTGTCAGCGCATAATTGATACGACTGGGTGCATTGTCGAAGTACTCCAATTCCACATTCAGGAATTCCGCACCAGCTTCAAAAAAGCATCCGAACGTGGGATTGTCGTTCTTATTGAACGGGTCGCGGCAGCCGCCGCCGAAAAGGCCGACTCCTGGTATCTCTGAATAGACAGCGGCACGTTGGATTGCACGCGATTTAAGGTCTGAAAACAGCACGTTCTCGATATCAAGGCTTTCAAAAACAAGGTCCCAAGTCCCAGTTTCAGCCAAATCAAAATCGACTAACACCTCGCCGTTTCTAAGCGCAAAATTCTGCTCGCGCATAAGGCCAGTGACGCGGTGAGTAGCGACCAACTTCCCGGAAAGTTGGCCAAGAAATAGGTTCGACTCATGAATACCAGTTACGGTCGCGCTTGTCGCAAACGACAGGAATTGAATATTGTTGGGGACCGGGACCAGCGGAGTATTAAATGTGATGTCGTCAGTGTCGGAAAGAGTTGGAACGACAGGGCCTGGCGACAGGAACGAAAGATTTGTACCGGTAGCCTGAGTTCGCAGGGAGCCCCCTTCATCCAAGATGGTCTCTCTCTGGCTGCCGCCCCGGATATTGGGACCAATAGGTATGTTGATTGGATTCCAGCGAAACACAACGTCCTTCTTTTCGCGGTAAGACATAATTGTCTGATAGCTGGCGTCCATATTACTCAGTTTGAATTTTATCTGGGTTTTGTCTGCATCGCGCAGAGCGATTGAGGATTTAAAATCGAACGCGATATCAGTTGTGACGTTCGAACTGACAGTTCCAGTGTTGACGGTTGTACTGTCGCGAAATTGGATAAAGTCAACGTCGCTTCCAAGTTTTCGAGTAAATGTCTGCTCGGCATTGCCCAATGGGAGCAAACGCCCCTGACCTTCAAAGTCTAAGCTGACTGTTGCAGCTACAGCAGCTCCGGCGAGACAACTGAAAGACAGGATGACAAATGTTGTAAGTAGTTGACCGATTCTCCGGGGTGCATCGATTTTTAGAAATCTCATTAGTCATACCTCTAAAATTAAAATAAATTTCAATAGCATAGTTTCTTTGCTTGCGTACAGCAGACTAATCCTTCCGTTTTTCACCCCGTACCGTCCGCTCTCAAAAGCAGGCACTATGCTTAGGCGTTACTCTAGTCGCAGTACTTGTTCGGAGTTTTATCCTGCTTGTCAGAAGTTTGGTGTGATCCACGTCACAGCTTGCCATTGAAGCGGAAACTAACTGCTTCTGATGCAAAACTAACCACCTATCTTCTTCAGATGTCCGGTATGAGCCCAAATTTGACATTCATTTTGCTCAATCTTTAATTCATATGTAGATCATAAAGTTGTTGGAGTTTTTTGGGGGGGAGCCAAGTGAGCTGGGATTTAATCGTCTTTTCTGCTGACACACCGATCAATTCTGACCAAAGCGGCATCGCCAGTTTCGAAGATGGCTGGGAAGCAGCAGATATCGGAGCCCAGCCTGATGTGCGGCAAGCTATTTCGAGAGCTTTTCCCGATACGGATTGGTCTGACCCGAGATGGGGAGTCTTAGTCGGAGCGACCTTCTCATTTGAATTTTCGCTTGGGGCTAAGGAGCAGGTTAATACCTTTTCAATCCATTCCAGAGGTGATGCAACGCCAGCGGTTATGCAATTGATAGCTGAAACCGACTGGAAGGTATTGGACGTTTCGACGACAAAATGGCTTAATCAATCAGCCGACCCTGATGAGGGCAGGCAAAAATTCCAAAATTATCTGGATACGGTAATTGAAAAACATTACGAGCCTCAAAGAAGAGGGCTTCTTGCACGTCTATTTAGAAAATGAATTTGGGTAGCTCAGGTTTCCCCAACTTGAATGATGAATGTCTGCTTCGTCCGCATAGCGGACATCTAGTTAATCGAGTAGATTGATGTACGCGTTACAGACAGGCCACAAATTCGGCTTCTGTTCTTCAGCAGCTACAATTCAACTCAGACGTCTTCAATCACCCGCTACAACCAAGACTTCGGAGACCCCTCGCCGTCCTTCTGAACGCCCAAGCTGTACGATGACATCGATGGACTTGCGGATATAGGCTTGGACCTCCTCAAATGTGAGTGGTGTGCCTGCCTGAAGGACCATGATCGCGAGGCGGTCGATCGCCAGCTCCGCTGTTTCTGCATGAATTGTCGTCACGGACCCACCGTGACCGGTGTTGATGGCCTCGAGATAAGTCAATGCTTCCGGCCCACGCAACTCTCCGACAACTATCCGGTCTGGTCGCATGCGAAGCGACGCCTGAAGCAATGCGTTTGTCGAACGATGGGACGATGGTGATCGCTCAGCGAGCAGACAAACGGCATTTGGCTGGGATGGAAACAGCTCAAAGGCATCTTCAATTGTGACAACACGCTCAGCCTGGTTCACATGGCCGAGAAGGTATCTGGCGAATGTCGTCTTCCCCGTCGATGTGCCACCGCTGATCAAAAGGTTCAGTCGATCGTCGACCAGCAGCGTCAAAGCGGCGTGAAGATCAGTTTTAGCCAGCTTTGACACCTGCTCCAGTTTCCTGACACGTATCTGGTCGAGGGAAACGGGCTCACCGAACAGATAATCGGGGCGGTATTGTTCCAGCGATGTCGAACCAAACAGTCGAACAGAAATCGCCGCCCCACATTCGACCGCAGGGGGGGCTACGACCTGTACGCGCAGCGGTCTGCCGCGGT
This sequence comes from Roseovarius sp. CAU 1744, assembly GCF_039839345.1. Classification (NCBI taxonomy): domain Bacteria; kingdom Pseudomonadati; phylum Pseudomonadota; class Alphaproteobacteria; order Rhodobacterales; family Roseobacteraceae; genus Roseovarius; species Roseovarius sp. CAU 1744. The sequence goes on from NZ_JBDOQV010000007.1 coordinate 3,179, forward strand.
ATTCGATCTTGCCGGAAACGAGCGGTGTCTTCTCAGATAACTTAGCTTTGGCATCTCCCACAAGCGTGGCGGCGAGGTTCGCAGCTGCCCCGGGCTGAATCGCAGCACCAGTTGGCTCCATCCACGCTGCACCTTGCCGCTCAATCCAGACGTGCCCGTCGGCGTTGATAGCCAACTCAACAATATCGTCACGCGTGATGAGGTCACGAAACGGATTGAGATACTGTTCGAGATACGTTGCTGGGAGAATTGGTTTGTTCAATGAGGTGATCCTGGTTTTCTGAAACATCTAAGTGCCGGGTTTTGCGTTCGAGCCACAGGCGAGAGACAGCGCAAACCGGTTCATTGCTAACCAGGATCGCCATAGATCACGATGTCCCGGTCCACGAGCACGGTCACCATCGCGCCCTGGTCTACATAGATCGTGGGTGAGATCGATACCTGTTCGGCAATGACCGAGCTCGTTGCGTTTTCGAGATCGGATCCGATTTCCTCCAGCACGTCTCGTGTCACGTCGTCCTGAACTGAACTCGCGGCCACAGCGGGTGCGGCGCCGATGATGGAAATCAGCGCAGCTCCACCAAACCGTTCATCGAACTTGGTGTCGACCAACCCAGTCAGTCCGGACCGACCCAGTTGGTCGCCACCGACAGAGGCGATCTGCATCGACGTACCGTCCGGTGTCAGAATGCGTGTCCAAAGGACGAGAATACGTTTCTGATTGGTTTCAATACCTGATCTGTATTGGCCGAAGAGCCGCGATCCCCTTGGGATCAATACGGCGTCACCGGAAAACGCATGTACGGGCTCCGTGACGACCGCAACGACGTTCCCAGGAAGATCGCTATTGATGGCCGTCTGAAGTGCGGCCTGGATGACGGATCCTTGTGCCAGGGTGCGTTCCGGTTGGTCCATGCGAGCGGCCTCATCGATCTCGAGCGGTCGGGCGGCAGTGCGCAGGTAAGTTTCGTTTTCATCTAACGGGACATTGGGATCTGTTGCAGGATTGGAATGTCTAGGAGCGCTGTTAGTGGCGTGCGACTTTGCGCCGGCGGCAAAGACCACGGCCGGTGATTTGATCTGAGCCGTCATTAGATCGGCGGCTTTTTGTTCAGCTTCGCGTCTTTTCTGTTCCTCTTCCTGGCGGCGTCGTTCTTCCAGCAGTCTCTGGTCCCGGATCAGGGCATCATTTGTGCGCTCGGATTCCAGGGCCTCGCGTTGTGCGCGCTCGGCATCGAGAAGGCTCTGTATTGAGTTCAGGCGGGTCTCGGCATCGCGCTTTGCGCGTGCAATTTGCTGTTCCCGCTCGGTTATGGTCGCCTCAAGCGCGTTGGTCTGGTCTTTGAAAGCATTACGCAGTTCCGCGACCGCGTTCTCAATCTCGGCATTGCGCTCCGACTGGCTGGCCGAAAGGGCCTCTCGCAAGCGTTGGATCTCATTCAGAACATCTGAACCTGTTTCCGGTATTGGAGGGGCAGGGGCAGGAACATCCAGGGCATTGTCCACGGCGATCAGGGCGTCGGTCACGCGTTGATTGGTTTCGTGTTCGGGGAATTCCAGACGTCCACCGGAGCGCAGGCGGTCATTCTGAAACGGCTCGACATCAGAAGTTTGAAGACCGTCCTGATCACCCCGCCAGTCGCTTGCCAGAAAGTAGGCGACGCTGGCACCGCCGAGCCCAAGGGCTAGTGCCAGAGCCGTGACGCCAAATCTGGAGCGTGCAGTAGAGTGGCGCGACCCGCTGAATGTGTCGAGGCGTTTCTGGAGATCAGGATCCTCGCTCATGGCTCAGTTGCTCACATAGATGGCCGCGGTGTCGCGATAGATGCAGAGAGCATCTTCGCCGAGGCGCAATGTCCAGAAGGTATTCACGCCGGAAACACGAACCGTGTTGCCTTGCTGGGTCCAGTTGACCGTGCGTTCGCGCCCCTGGTCGTCGGCCTTGAAGATCGCGGGCTGGCGGCCGCTTGTGGGGAAGGTGAAATAGGTGAAGCGGCCATCATCATGGACTGATACGGGTCGGAAATCGCTTTTTCCCGAGATCTTGTAATTGTGGTTTTGCGGTGCGTTGAATCCCTTGGGCTTGGCGCCAGCTTGACGTTTGCGGCGTTCATCTTCGGGATAGCGAAAGCGTACTTCGAAAAACGTGCCTCTGCGCCCCGGGATAGACCCTTCACGCAGATGAAAATTGTAGCTGCGCCGATTGGTAATAACCGTCATGTTGGTCGACGCGCTCTGAACATGTGGCTTGATGGTCAGAACGTTGCCCAGTTCCGGGATCGGATCGACCTGGAAACTCTCAGTATCGCCGACGATGACCGCGTCAAAACGTTCGCCGGGGCCAAACTGAATGGTGGTGGCGTGGCGCAGGTCGGTTTCGATCCGGAAGACTTGCTCGACATCATATGCGGCGTAACGAATGCGAATGTCTTTCGGGCCACCTTGTGGCGTAGCTTCTGCGCGAGCGGTATCCGGGAAGGCAAGCGCGCAACAGATGAGCAGGGCAGGGCGGAGCAGCATGGTTCAGTCCTCCAGCGTTTCGGCATCGACGCGATAAGATGTCACGACAAAGCCCAGTGGGTTGGCCCAGACTTGCTGCAGGCGTTGTCGGGTTTCCGGTCGAAACTCGTAGCCAACGGTGGCCACGTAGGGCCGTGTCACAGTGCGGTTATCGCGCGGTTTGCGCAGGGTTTTGGTGAAGCGGACCTGGGCTACGCCAGGTTCGATCTGGTTCACGGACCGGATGACGATGTCGATCTTGGCATCTCTACCATAGACTGAGATGGGATAGTCGTCGTTCGTTGACGACCAGAGATCGCGAAGGGTTCTTGCGGCATCTGCGTCCGAGCGCTGCAGCACCGAGTTGATCCGTTCTTCACCATCGGTGAGATCATAGGTTTCGCGATCGTCGACATAGGCGACAAGATTGGCCTGGATGATCGCATCGCTCTCACCCAGGGAGAGGGCTTCGACCGCCGCAACCCGGTCCATCTCGCCGGTTTGCTTGTCGACAACGACCACGAAGGTCTCGACGGTTTTCAATGGAAAGAGCGAGACCGCACCCACGAAACCTGTCAGGCCGATCACAACACCGGCGGCAGCCACGGCATAGGCCCATCGTTCCCGTCTTTTCGGCCCGAAGATGAAATCTGCTTCAAAAGCATCCTGATCGAACACGGGCCGGGTCATGATCGTCTGAAGGATTTGGTGACAGCAAGAAGCGCGCCCGGAGACCGCCGGATCAACTCATTGCCCTTCGTGGCCGCTCCGCTGATGTCGCGGCGCAGCTCAAAAGGTGTGCGACCGGTCATGAGCCGTCCGGCACCGCCAGTCCCGTATTGCCCGACATTGACAAAGCCCTGGCGTGCAAGCCCGGTGAGGCCGATGGCGTTGGAGGCGATCCCCATGACACCGGTCAGGTTGGAGGCGATGAAGGGAACGGCGGCCATGATCCCGGCCGAGAGAATGAGGATAACCAGAAAGGGCAGGATGAGGCTTACGGTCTCGACGCTGTCTGGATCTGCTGAGGCGTCACCGATAGCCGAGGCAATCGAGACGATGATCCCGGCGGCTCCTGCCGCGGCGACCGGCATCAGAGCGTAGCCGATCGTGGCGCGTGTCCAGGCTTCAAAGAGTGATTGCGTGGGCTTGAAAAGCGAGGTCAGGATCATGAACGGCGCGATCACGATCATCAGCGTGAATACGATCCGAGCATAGGCGATGATGCCCGCGGTCACGGCCGCAAAAACAGCGGAGAGCACAAAGAAAGTTGCGCCCAATACAGCGCCAAAGACCCACCCGGCGCGATCACCAATTGCATCTCCATAGGCGGTGATCCGATGCACCATGCGGTCGAGGCTTTCATAGATGCCGGCTTCGTCACCTGTGTCTGTGAGATCAAGAATTGCTGCTCCGATACTATCGGGTACGTCGACGGCAATCCGGTAGATTACACCAAAGCTGTCCCAACTCTGAGCAAAGATCGAAATCAGACTAAACTTGAGCCCAAACGCGAACGCGCTTCCGAAGGTCATCGGTCTCAACTGCATTACAACAGCAATGCCAAGAATGATCAGCAACAAGATGCCACCAGCGGTTAGGACGTCACCTACGACTGCTGCTCCGTCGGCAAAACCGGATTCCGCAACGGAGTCGATGGCATTATCTACCTGCGCCAGGATATCTCGAATGATGCCCATCAGTTGGCACAGGCCTTGTCTCGCTCGGCCAGTTTTGCATCCGCTAAAAGACGAAGCTCAGATGTGTTGAAGGGACGTTTGGGATCGCTTGAAGTTATATATTTTTGACCAGAATCGATCACTTCTTCCCAAGTGATCTCGGTGAGAAAGCATTTGCAAGAACCGGTCTCCTGCCATTTTTCAGCCGCCATGATCCTCAGGATCGCGCGATAGCCATTCCGAACATAGGCGGTTTCCGCGAGATCACGTGGCGGCCTGGGTACCTTGCATGCGATTTGATCTTCGTCAGGCAGCGCCATGCTTTCGAAACTCTTGTGATCGGTTTGCGCCATTGCGATGCCGGTTGATGCACCCAGAGCTGTCAAAACCGTGGCGATGAATAACTTGCTGATCCTGGTCATTCCGGCACCTCCATTGAGCGAAACTTGCGTTCTTCGGCGAGGGTAGCTGCGTCGACGACGCCAAGCTGACCGCCATTCACACCGGCAGCGGCTTCGAGCCGCCAGATCTGTGTCAGGATGATCCCAAGCTCCGATGTCACTCGTGTATTGAGATCAACGGCCGCCTTCAGACCCTCCTGGTCGTCGATCATGCCGACCATCGTTTCAAGGCGCTCAAGACTTTGGCCCGCCTCTTCGTGACTTTCCTGGGCGGCAACCGACAGCATCGCACTTGACCCGGCTCGGGTGGCAATACGGTTGTCGGCGGGCTCTCCGCTGTCAGACAGCGACGTCAATCGCTCCTGTGTGAACCCCGTACCCGACAGGACCCGTTTGACGGCCACATCAAGTTCCGCGCCGGGCTTGAACCCGCTCAGGAAATCGCCGTTTGCCAGCGCCTCAGCTGTTGCAAGCGGTGCGGTGAGCTTGCCGCGCACCCGCTCGAACTCCTCGACAGTGGCGAAGAGCTGGCCAAGCTCATTGCCATCGACCAGGGCATCAAGCTGTGCCTCAAGATTGAGAAGCTGGTTCAGCTGGGTCTCGAGCTCCTTCCGCATTGTCGCCAACTGCTGCAGCTGGACATTCATATCCTCGGCCATGTGCTCGAGTTGCAGGACAAGCTGACGCAGTTGGGAATTGTCGAAGGTTGGCACACCCTGCGCCGTGGCGTTTGAGCTGGCGAGAAGTGTGGCGAGTGCTGTTCCATAGAGTTTTTTCTTCATCGGATCACTCCCATGTGCATGAAATCGCGTTCCGCGAGACGGTCGGCCGCAAGATGCTGGCCGTGGGCTGCTTCGCGTTGCCGGTTCGCGGCCATCAACCGGACGCGTAGGGTCAGGATGCGCCCGATCTCGGCCTTGGCGTAAGTGTTGAGCTCAAAGGCGCGTTTCACGTCCCTGGTCTCGTCAATCTGCCGGATAATGGCAGCGAGGCGGCTTATGACCTGTTCCGCCGTGGCATGGCTGTCCGCCGCATAGTAGACCGATGCGTCCGAGATATTGCTGTATTCGGCGAGCGCCATGTCCGATGGCGACAGCGTTCCAAGGGCGTCAGCGCCGCCAACGACCGCGAGATATTCATTGTAGAACCGGGAAATGTTACGCACATAGCCCTGGGTTTCAGGGAAAGGCGGGACACCGCCATATTCCTGGACCCGGCCGGGTCCGGCATTATAGGCCGCCAGCGCATGCGGTATGTTACCGAAGGCGTTGAGCTGGGTCGTGATGTAACGTGCGCCGCCGCGCAAATTGTCCATGACATCATATCGATCGACGCCCATGTCTGCGGCGGTTCCAGGCATCAGCTGTGTCAAACCATAGGCGCCCACCGGACTTTGCGCGGTGACGCTGAAGCGGCTTTCCTGCTTGACGAGCGCCTGGAAGAGGCACCGCCACTGCGTGGCGGAAAGACCTGCGCGGCGCACGCCAGGGTTACCTGCATATTCGCCGGCAACCCGCACGATCATCATCTCGACGGTCTCGCGACCTTCACCGAAGAGCCGACTGTCCATTGGATGCGCGCTGTCCGATGGGTAAATCTCGTCCGCCGGGAAATCCGCATTTCCCTCCAGCGCACGAATGTTGAGACCGGGTCCGGTCATGGCAGATGATATCGCGTCGAGCGCGCGCAGCTGGTCGGACTGCAGAGATGCCAATGTTTCCCCTCGTGCTGCAAGGTTGCGCTGCACATTCATGTCTTCCCCGAGGCGCGTAAGCCGTGCCAGGAGCTGGCTGATCCCGGCAGTGTCCTGTGTCGGCACACCCTGTGCCGATGGGGGCTGGGCGAGGCTGATCAGGAGGGAGGACAGTGCTGCCATTTTCTTCATGACCCTGATCCGATGGGTTCAAAGATACAGTCCTTGCCGGGCGGCTCTTCATCAAAAGCCAGAAGGGACGTTGCTGCACGCGACACAACCGGTTCGCCGTTCTTGCCAAAACAGGGCGAGGTGGCATCAGTGTATTTCTCGCACGCGGCGAGACACAGAATTGCCGTGGTCATGATGTGGCGTGTTCGCATGCGATCCTCCAGAACTCGGGGTTGGTTTTCCAATCCGCGGCGACATGGGCCTCACCGGACCGACCGCCGCCCAGAATAGGCAGCAGAGGTCCAAGCGCAGTGAGATCCGCATCAACGAAGACGCTGTCGCCCGCAGATCGGACCAGAGCGACGCGCTGACCGGCAGTCGGCTGGGTCAGGAGCGTGGCTTCTTTTTCATTTACGCGCAGAAACTCATAGTCGGCGGGGGTTGCGCGGTCGTTGGGAAAGAGGATCTGGGTTGGAACTGTTTCCACGATGGTCTTGCCGACCCGTGCGTCGCGCAACTGGCTTGGATACTGGGTCATCATGACCACCACGCAGTTCATTTTGCGTAAAGTGACCAGCCAATTTTCAAGCCGGGTTGCGAAATAGGCATCGTCGAGTAGCTTCCAGGCTTCATCGAGGACGATGAGCGTCGGACGACGGTCTTCGACCAGCCGTTCGATGCGCCGGAAGATGTAGGACAGAACCGCCATGCGCTCGGTGGACATGTCGAGGACCTCGGTCATGTCAAAGCCGACGATATCACCGGAGACGTCGAGCGCTCCACCGTGTTGCGGCTCGTCATAAACCCAACCGAAGCGTCCGCCCGGCGCCCACTCCGCAACCCGCGCCTGCAACTCTCCGTCGTCGTCGAGCGAGTGAAACAGCGTCTCGAACGAAGCAAAATTCTGCAGCGACGCACCGGCATCGGCGTTCTGTGTAACCGCGTTCTGGATGTGTCGCGATTGTTGTCCGGACAGATCTCCGGCGCGCGACAGCAACGTGGCCAGCCAGTCCACCAGCCAGGCCCGGCCCCGTTCGTCGGTCTCGGTCTGCAGTGGATTGAGCCCGGTCGGGATGCCGGCGAGAATTTGGTTGTAGCGCCCGCCCAGGGCACGCACGACCATTTCAAGGCCGCGATCCTTGTCGAAAAAGAAGAGCCGCGCCCCAAGACGCTGTGCCTGGGCCGCGAGAAAGGCGGTGGTGAGTGTTTTACCACTGCCGGTTCGCCCGAGTACGAGGGTGTGCCCGACAGTGGGTTCAAAGTCGCTAGACCCGCGTTCATGGAAATTGAACCGGTATCCGCTTGATCCGACGGAAGGAAACACGGTGATGGGCGCACCCCAGGGGCTTTGTTCGCCTGGACGCCCTTCGGCGCCGCCGTGCAGGGCCGAGAAATCTGCAAAATTGAGCGTGGAAATCGGTGTCTTGCGGGCCCGGTAGCCAAAATTGCCAGGGGCTTGTGCAAAATACGTGGCCTTCAGGGCCATGTTTTCGCGCACAATCACGGCCATGACCTCCTGACCCAACCGTTTAATCTCGGCCGCCGCCTGTTCCAGCGTGGCGCGGTCCGGCGCGTAGACTGCGATCGACAGATGATGATCCCCGAAGGCGATGCGCCCGGCTTCCTGATCGTCCGCCGCCTCCATGAGCTGATCGCGAAGCGACACGGCCGCATCGTCGGCGGCGCGCATTTGCCGGACAATCCGCTGGATGCGCTCGGCCATGATGTTTGTGGGGACCGGCGTGAAAGAATTGGTCAGGACGACATCGAGCGGCAGATCAAGCCCGTCCAGCAAAGCGACATCGGTCAGGGCGGGGTAGGACTTGACGCTAAAGAGCGCCCCAAAGCGGGTTTCTCCGGTTGTTGCGCAGGAGAGATCCACTGTGTCGCCATCGAATGTCGTGCGAATGGTGCCAAGGCAATAGGAGAGGGGCAGGGGAGAGACGGGGGGCGCAATCGGTGCAAACTGCCCGGAGAATAAAGTGCTGAGGGTGCCGAGCCATTCGCCGCCTGTACGCGTGAGGCGAACCGGATGCGCCGCTTTCAGGGCGGTTTGGAAAAACCCGGCGACCTCGTTGAGTTCCCGAGCGCGCGCTGAACGGTCCTTGATCCAGCCGCCCTTGCCAAGCAGGTTCAGAAGGGGAAGGCGCGCCACCAGGTCGGGCCGGCGGATGATGCTCAGATAGAGTTGCTTTTTCTTGGGTGCGAGATCGGCGATGTGGCCCTGCCAAAGGCGATCAATCTCGGCGGCGAAGCCAGCGCCGGAGATGGGTGGCAGCTCCAGAGCTTGTGGTACGGCAATGCGATGCACGTAGATACCAAAAGCATTGCCGGTCTGTGCGATAACGGCTGCGACGGCGCGCTTGAGCGCATCAAGATCGGCATCCGATGTGGTCAGGGGATTGAGGCCATCGAGGCGGAGTGTTGCCATCAGATCGCCCTCGCGCAGCACCATGATGTCTGAGCTGGCGAAAGAGACAAATGGCAGATGTTCCGCGAGGTGACTTTCGCGCGTCAGCGCGCCACCATCCGCGGCACGCAGAGCGGCGCCCGCTTTGGCATATCGGACCGCATCAAGCGCCATAACTGTCACCGCCGTGCAGGCTCCGGTTCCGGGTTGCCCGAACCGTTCCATAGGAGACACGCAGCACTTCGAAGAAATGCGGTTCCTTGTCGGCAATGACCCAGAGGATGGGGTAGGCGAAGCCACCGATCAGGAAGAAAACAAGGGATTTGGTCCAGATGAACGGCAGAACGACCCCAATGGCCAAAACCACCAAATACCCGACCGGGAGTCCGAGGTATTTGGGTGGCCTGGCAAGTCCCAGGAAGAGGGGGGATCGTTCTGCCATGGGCTAGGTAAACCCATCGACAATGGTACCGGCGGAGAAGATTAATACAATGCCGATAATGACCGATGCGAACCATCCCCAGTTCAGACGGCCCATCATGCACATGAAACCCGTGCCGATCACCGCCAGGGTAGCGACAGCGATCCCGATGGGACCCGTTAGCGCGGCCTCGACCGTTTCCAGCATCGATTGAATAGGTGAGAGATCCTGGGCGTGGGCAGGGGCTGCCCAGAGAAGCAGACATCCCGTGAGTGGTGGTAGATATCTGGTGTTTGATCTTCTCATAGTGATCCCTCGATTGCTCTATCTCTTGAGGCCGAGCACGACCGATGGTCGGGCTGAGCCTCGTGTCGAAACACGAACGGTTTTCTGAATGAGTGCATCAGTAAGTCGTGCGCGGATGCGATGAATGCGCGCGATGTAGTCACGGGTTTCCCGATAGGGTGGAACACCGCCGTATTCTCTGACGCGATGTGGTCCTGCGTTGTAGGCTGCCAAGGCAAGATCGATGTCCTGGAAATCAGCAAGCTGCGTCAGAAGATAGCGCGCGGCACCGTCAAGGTTCTGCGCCATGTCAGTGCGGTCCACGCCCAACTGACGGGCGGTGGCAGGCATGAGCTGGCCCAGGCCGTAAGCGCCTTTCGGGCTCGTGGCTGTTGGGCGGTAGGCGCTTTCTGCTTCGATGAGGGCTCTGAACAGAATGTGCCAGCCATCTGCAGAGAGTCGGGCTTGTCGCACGGTATTGCTGTTCGCGTGGCGCTCGGACGTCTTGCGAATGGCGTTGAGTATTTCCACCGTTCCGTGCGAGCCGCGAGAATGGATGTTCGGCTTATTGTATTTCTTGTCGTGAAAGACCCAGCCGGGCGTGGTGCTAACGCTTCCGTCCCGGCCGAACAGCATCGCTTCCGCCGGGCTCGTCGAAGGCAATGTTATAGTCACCATCAATACAGAGAGGCCGACCATCGCCAAATTCGAGGTGATGTTTGAAGAGTCCCGGCCAGATGTTGAAGTAGCGTGGTTCCGGCCCGTAGGGCGTGATCCGCGTCGAGACGAGAATTGCTTCCGGCTCTGCGTCCCGAAGATAGATACACTGATAGCGGGGTTTGCCATCGTCCGTGAACCCGACAAGCTCGTACCGGCAGCGGAAGGCGATTCCAGATGCGATGAGGTCTTTTACCCCATCAATCGTAATCAATATCTGGTCTCTTGCGATCGGCACTGAACTCCCCCTATGGGAGTCCTTCTATAGTTGGCAGGAAAGCGCGCAAAGACACAGCTTGGCAATATGTTATATTGCACAATACAACATTTAAGCGAGAATGCGCCTATCTAAGATTGTTTGAGGAGTGCCAGAAATGCGTATTCGAACCATTTCAGCGGCTGCGTTGTTGATAGGGACAATATCCGCCGCAAAACCTGCCAAGGCTTACGATATCGACTGTGCCATCATTCTCTGCATGGCCGGAGGATTTCCAGCGAGTGCGGTCTGTTCGGCTGCATATGCAGAAATGATCCGCCGGATCACGCCGAAACCCGTTTTGCCGCCGTTTGGTCCCTGTACATATCCGGCAGCTCCGGCGGCACTTGGCGGGACCGGTCGGACTGAGGCATTGGATATTTCCAATCCTGACTATGCCTGGCTGCGCCGCACGCGGGTGATCTGGTGGCATGGTCGGCAGTATGAAAACCGTGACGGTGAACTTAGGTGGAACTGGTCCGTCAGCTCGTGCCATCACACGAACCTGTTTTGCAGGATTGTTTCGAATGGGTATCGCTCGAAGGACCCCTGGCCAGACACGTTCAAGACCGAAAACGGGCAAACCATAAAGTCACCGTCAGCGGGTGCAGCGCGGTTTCACTCCAGCCGTTCCGTCATGATGGAATTCAGCGACTACGAGGGCGTCATGAACCATTCGGGCTGGTCGGCCTATTAGGGGGCGAGTTACCCGTCGTGAGTGGTGACGGTCTGATCGTCACGTTCGCCTCGGTGATCGAGTTCGGATCCACGAGCCAAGCTCGCTCTATCTCGCCGGAATTCCACTGGTAGTCGCGCCAGATCACCTCGCTACCCTTTGGCGTCGCAACGAGGCCCTCGCGTATGGGATATGCAAGCAATCGTTTCTGTCCCATTTTGACGGCACCTCTTCACAGTCGCGAAGAATGATGTTCTTCGCGTTTGTGCCACTTGTTGCTGGGTGTGAAGTCAGTCGGTTCTCGGGTGAGTTCCCGTTTCTTTAACGAGCCGTGCTTGGCTCAATTCTGGAACCGAATAACAGAAATCTTCGATTTGATCGTTTAGAGGGTAGGGGATCCGACCGACCCGGGCGAATTCATGTATCCAGTGATTTGCCAGGGCCGCAAGTGCGTCATCAGCAAGCGGATCGTGTTTGCAATCGACGATGCCAACAAAACTTTCTGGCCCCATCTCTTCAATGATCCGACCAAGCGTTCTTAGGATGAAACCTCGGCGAGCAGGGACTTGATATCTTACGCACATCTCGATTGTCGGTGCGCTGATCAGAACTATCGGCTCCTCTGAGAATGTGTCGAGATACCAATCTGCCATCTCAGTACAAAACCCGGACCAATTTTCCAGAACCTTGGCAAACTCGCCCTCGATGGCGAGTGGTAGGAGAGTCTCGTTCCCGATGAAGTTCTCAGAGTGATGCGTGTCAAAGCCGAGCGAGGACAGATAGACATCCTTGATGGTTATTGGTTTATGAATTTGCGAATAGTTCATATGATATCTCCTTAGTGAACTGGACCCGGGTGCGGTTTGAATACGTCGCAGGAAAACGCGAGATACCGCCCGTCCTCGTTGCTGTGAATGGGACCAAGGGCGCGCGCCTGAAACCCCATGGATCGCGCCATGCGCATGAAGGCGGGTGATCCAAGGAACAGGCAGGTCCGTGCCCCTTCACGGGCTAGAAAATCGTTGGCCGCCTGCAGGATTTTTGGTCCCAAATTGGTCTGACCGAACGAGATGATCCTCGTCAGCTCCCAGACATCATCGTCGAGTGGCGGCGTTTCTCGGCAGATGGTGGCGGGGATACCGGGTAGGCGGCCGAAATAGGCATCTCGGATCATGTAGCTTGTGGTTTCATCTGCCGACACATGTGTTGTTTTCAGAAGACGTGCGCCGCCCAAGACACCTCCGAACTTCGTGTCGTGAGCGATAAGATAAACGGTTTCGGCACAGTCATATTGTTCGATCTCGAGATCTTCGTCGAAAGGAACCTGCCACCCCATGTCTTCGACAAACACCCGTTTTCTCAGCCGGTGAAATTCTGGGATTAGCGCTTTAGGATCGTCGTTGGGATGGACAACCTTCACCTCCGTGTAAGGCAGCCGCCGCCGTACTGTTGCATTGGCGGTCGTAAGTTCTTTGTCTCTTCTTTTCTTTGGAAATCCCATCGAACCACGCAGCTATGTTGCTCTCCAATTTTTGCGCAACCTGATGGAGTGGTGCTGCAAAGTCGACGAAAATGCCGGAGATTCCGTGAAAATCAAACCTCTGGTTAGAGTTGAATTTCAAACCTAACCTCAGGTTAGGTGTTTGGCAAAAACCAGCCTATATTCTTAAAGAAAAAGCGTATTCTGAGCAGAAGGTTAATCCGGCCTTCATCTTGTGGATCGCGTTTAGGTAGAATTTTATCGTATGAATTTCCAATCGACCGCGGCCGTGCAGGAGGGCATTCATGAAGATGCATGAAGTTAAGGCGCTTTCGGCTGCTGAGCTTTTCGAGGAGTCGCTTGAAACCATTTCCTCGATTGGCACAGAAGGCTATTTCGTGATGGTCAATCATTCGCGGAAAGGGCCTGAGTTCATTCACAGCAACTATCCGCAAGAATGGCAAACCCAATATGATGAAAACTCCTACCATCTGAAAGATCCGGCTTTTCTCTGGAGTCTTGCGAAAAACGGATCTCGTCGTTGGTCGGAGATCAAACTGCCTGACCCAACGGGTGTCATGAAAAAGGCGCGTCGGTTTGGACTCAGCTACGGGGCGATATTCAGCAAAGGGTTTTTGACCAAGAAATCGGTGTTCAGCGTGGCTCGGGATGATCGCGAACTCACTGACGACGAGATGGCATGGCTCGCGGATTGGTTCGACCGATACGTGTCAGCGTGCAATCGCCAGCAGGCATTCTCAATCAAGGAATTGGATGTTTTGCAATGCTTGTCCAATGACATGACTGTCGATGAGGCGGCAGATCATCTTAATATCAGCGCTTCCGCAGCAAAGGCGCGGCTGAAAACAGCTAGGGATCGCTATGGTGTAAAGACGAATACCTGGCTGGTCGCCAATGCTCTGCGGGCGAACCTCATAAATTAGTTTTTGGTCTTGGAACTGTCGCTTGCATTTGTAATGACCGCTCAGCGGACAAAGGGTGCATTCGCTGCGGATGCGCAGATGGCTGCTTCAGGTTTGGCGCACCGATAGGACATTGCAGCAGGTCGCGCCGGTTAGTCCGTATAGCTTTGGCAGGCATCAACTCCGTTGGCTGTCGAGGCAAGTAGCTGATCTGCATCACGGATGAGATCGGCGACCCGCCTGTCCGCCAGACGATACCGAACGAAGCGGCCTTTGCTGCGGCGACTGACCAGCCCGCATTCCAGCAGACAGCGCAGATGGTTCGAGACGTTGGGCTGACCCAAACCCGTATGCCCGACGATTTCCTGCACGTTGCGTTCGTCCGACACCAGCGCATCGAGGATCGTCAGACGGCTGGGATCGCTTAGGCCCCGGAAGAGCTTTGCCCGCAGTTCCAGTGTATCGGGTGCCGAAAGATCGTCTTGAATGTTTTGCGCTGTCATATCATTATCCACTGATACGTTAGCAGCGTACCTTTTCGCCCGCCACCACAAAAAGGATCGCACATGAGCCAGCCCGATAACAGCAAGTTGGCGACAGCCTCCTCCCCGATCCGAATGCGGGTGCAAGGCATGGACTGCGCGAAAGATGCCGCCGAGATCGAGCGCGCGGCCCGGTCTGCGGGCGTGGCCGAAGGCGACGTGAAAGTGTCCGCCGCCACCCACATCATGACATTGCGGATCGCGGACGGCGATCTGCCGAAAGTGCGGCCCGCGCTCGACGCGACCGGCTACGGTTTCGAGAAGATCGAGGACGGCGATACATCGTCCGATCCGGCCTACAAGGACCCGAGCTATCGCCGCGCGCTCTGGATCGTGGTCGCGCTCAATCTCGGATACGGCGTGGTCGAAATGTTCGGCGGGTTCCTGTCCGGTTCGCAGGCGCTGAAGGCAGACGCGCTCGATTTTCTGGGCGATGGTGCGATCACGTTTCTGGGCCTGCTCGCCATCGGCTGGAGCCTGACATGGCGGGCGCGGTCGGCGATGATCCAAGGCGTGTTTCTGGGCCTTCTGGGCCTTGGCGTTGTCGGCAGCACGCTCTGGCGTGTCCTCAACCAGACCACGCCAGAAGCCGGGTTGATGGGAGCCTTCGCGGTAGGTGCGCTGATCGTAAACATCCTCGCGGTGCTGCCGCTGCTAAAGCACCGCAAGGGTGATGCCAATATGCGAGCCGTCTGGCTGTTCTCTCGCAACGACGCCATCGGCAACCTCGCCGTGGTCATCGCCGCCGGGCTGGTCGCGTGGCTTGGCAGTGCATGGCCCGACCTGATCGTCGCGTTCGCGATCGCGGGGCTTTTCCTGCATTCGTCGTGGATGATCATCCGCGATGCCCGGAGTGACTTGGTGGAAGCTGACTAACTCCATCATGGTGCGACGCGCCGGACGAAAGCCGACATTCGCGCGCCCCGCAGCATCGGTGAGTCTGGGCTCAGAGTCCGTATTCGCCGCGTGCGGCCCCAATGTCCGGTATGCCGGCGGGCCCTATCCATCAAATCTGAACTGGCGGCTAGCTAAGGAGCCTATCCGCCCTTGTCTCTTCCGATCCGCGTCAATCCGTCGAAGTCGATTTCCTGCTTCTGTTCCGCAGTGAGATCCGGCCGAATTTCCGATACCGGCTTGGGCCCATGAACTCCCCACATCACCGCATGCGCGCCTGTAGTCCAGCTATACACCCAACCAACAATGCTGCACCCATCTGCCCCGATCAGATTGGCGATCGCGACGCCCTCACCTTCATCATCGTTCACTGTTTACTGACTTCCTGCACTTTGGCTCTTCTTTTGCGGCGTGACGTGCTTTGGTGCTTGCTTGCACCGCATGCCGCGCTTGGGGGATGTTGGCTAACTGCTCTTTGTTGAGGAGCTCACTTCACATGGGGACGCACAATGCGGAGCGTCCCAAAATTGCATTGCTTTCAAATCTTGTGGTCGGGCTCCGTGGCGGCTTCGACAATCGACAGGACTTCATTTTTGTCAAAGCCAATGACTCTGGCCAAAACTGTAAACTCCACGACGTCGATACGACGCTCACCGCTTTCGAGCCGTGCCACAAATGACTGGTGGCGTTTGAGCTTCGCCGCCAACTGCTGCTGGCTAAGACCCGCATTCTGACGTGCATCAACCAACGCACGGACGAGCGCCAACTGGCCATTTGTTCTGATTGTTTTCGCCACGCGTCACATACCTTTTGTGACGTCGCTAGCGGATGAAATCTGTTATCTAAAAAGTAGATATTTGAGGGTGTTATCGGCGTCTGGTTTCCAAGGGATGCAAGTCTGGTACACGCCCAGTGGCCCATCAATCCCCCACCAGTTCCAGAAACCGACCGTAGTCCTGACTGACTTCGCGGGCTTCTTCGAAGGCGCGCGCACGCTCCTGCTCGAGGCATCGAAAGTAGTCCTGAATGTCCGCGATGTAGACCTCAAAATCCCGCCGGATGATATCGGCATAGTCCCGAGCAGTCCGCGAATCGCTTGGAACGAAAGGCCGGACCGGGGCGAGACAGGATTCCGCGCTGTTTGCCTCCGAAACGAGCAAAATGAGTATCCAAACTTGCACTGCAAGGTAGCGCCTCAACCCTAGGTTTCTGGAGCCGTTTATTTGCTTGATAGACGCCAATGGCCGTGCCTAGAGTTTGAGTAACCGAGATACAGCCGTATCGCTGCAATATATCCTTGCAGTTAATAGTATACTATCGTAACTCTGGGCTTCAAGTAGGAATGCCCGGACGTTGCGCGTTTGAAGAAAGCGTGAGCCGGGCCATGAACTGGGACATCGAAGCACCAAATGTGGTTACGGAAGCACGTTTCCGCGAACTCGTGGAAAGTGGCTATAGCGCTGAAATCCTGTGTCAGGAGTCGGCACACAAGAAGGGCCCCAGCTATTACGGGGTCTGGATCATGCGTGTCGTCTCTGACGAAGGCGTGGAAAAGCTGCTGGTCACAGCCCGCACCCGGACGACCTATAACGACATCAAGATCCGCGAATTCAAAACCATCACGGGCGTGGTCTCCTTCCTCATCGGCATCGGCTTCTCCCACGCCGATGTGCCGCTCGAAGAAGGCCAGCGAACGACACACAAATTGGCTGCGACCGACAAGGGCGGCAGCAAGTAGCCTTTTCCTTTTCTGGTATCTCGCGGGTCCCGCCACTGCGCAGATGGTACTGGTCATGGAGAGCGATGGCTCTCTGACCCCGTCTCGCTCCCAGGACAGCTTTGCCCGCAATTACAATGACGGCATTGGCCAGGGTTCGGCGGCTGATGAGCTGGCAATCCTCGGTGAAGAAGACCTAGCTATTGAACCTGACACGTTGCGTTTTGCAGCCCTCTCGCGGCCTGCGCCCCTGGCCCGCGTGGACGTTCTGGCGGCCATCGAGACCACTGCGCTTCGCTACGCCGGGCATCCCGGGCTGCGCCGTACGGAGCTCTCGGTTCGTGATTGGCTGACCCTCTACCGCGCCAATATCGAGGTCGAGAGCGCCTACCGGCAGGATGCGGTCTCGAGTGCAGGCGCCATTGGCCTCGGGCAGTTGATGCCAGCGACGGCGCGCGACCTCGGTGTCGACCCGCGTGATCCGCTTCAGAACCTTGACGGCTCCGCCCGCTACCTTGCGATGATGCTGGAGACGTTTGGTGATCCGCGGCTCGCGCTCGCAGCCTACAACGCTGGACCAGATGCAGTCCGCCAGTATGGCGGCATTCCCCCCTACCGAGAAACTCAAAACCATGTGGCCCGTGTCATGGCCGTCGTGGCCCGATTGGAAGGATCAAATTCATGAAGCACATATCTCACCTATTTATTGCATCGCTCGCGCTCTTCCTCCTCCTCGCAGAGCCGGCCCTTGCTCAAAGTATCGATCTCTCGCCGATCCAGAGCCTATTGCAAGGGATCGTCGATGCGCTGACCGGCCCGCTTGGCGTCGTCATCGCGACGCTCGCCGTGCTGGGCGTCTTCCTCAGCTGGTTCTTCAACATCATCGATCTGCGCCAGGCACTCTGGGTGCTTGTCGGCATCGCCGGTGTTGCCGCCGCTCCCACCATCGTTGCCGCGGTCTTCGCCGGTGGCTGAGCGCTCGCCTCTCTTTCTGGGCCTCGTGCGCCCGCCGAAGCTTTTGGGCTTGCCAATCATGTACGCAATGGTCTGGCTCTTCGGCTCGGTGCTGCTCTTCGTCTGGGTCCAGCACATTGCAGTGCTGGGCGTGGCCGCCCTGCTCTACCCGGTGCTTTGGAAGGCCGCGGACTGGGATCCGCGCTTCATCGATGTGATGATGACGGCACTGCAGGAGACGCCGCCGACGCGGAACCGGTCCATCCATGGCGGGGACAGCTATGCGCCCTAGTACAGCCTTGGACGAAACCCTCGATCTCCGCACAATGACGCCGGACTGGTATGCCCGCGAAACACGCCTTGCGCATATGCTGCCCTATGTCAGCTTGGTAGATGACCGGACCGTGCGAACGCGGGTGAACGAACTTTTCCAGTGCATCCGTCTCGACGGGGTCAACAGCTACACGACGGATGATGCCTATCTCGATAAGGTGACCGCACTCTTCGCCCGGATCATCGCGCAGTTGGGGCCGGAGTTCAGCTACTACGTCCACAAGGTCTCCAAGGCGATCACGCCGGACCTTGAGCCTGTGCGCGATGACAGTTTTGCCGAAGACGTCGACCGCCTGTGGCGCGCGAAACTCGAGACCAGCGGGCTGCGCGACAAGACGCTCACCCTTACGATCATCCATCGCCCGCCTCCAAAAAGCGTCCTACCATTCCTGAACCGCAGCGCGCCGGATCGCCTCAAGGAAGCGACCGAGAAGCGCCTTCGACGATTGGGCGAGGCCGTGAACGTGTTCCTGTCTGGCCTGACGGAGCTGAACCCGCATGTACTCACGGCCAAAAGCGGCGAGTTAATCGGCTTTCTGGGGGCCCTCAACACTGGCCAGGAACTGCCGCTCTATCCGGCGAACACCTATGGCTTCCTGTCCTTCAACGTGGCCAACACGCGAGTGACGTTTCAGGGGGATCACTTCGAGCTCTCCGAAGGAGTCGTGGGGCATCGCTACGGCAAGAGTTTCACCATCGGGGAATACTCGGAAGGCACCTCCTGCACCATGTTCGACATGCTGAACCTGCCGGTCGACATGATCGTCACCCATTCCTTCACGCCGATCAATTCGAACCTCATGGCGGGCCGCATCAAGCGGCAAAAGCGTCAGATGCAGGCCAGCCAAGATGCAGCGCTCTCGCTGATGGAAGCACTCGACATCGCCGCAGATGATCTCGAGGCCAAGCGCCAGAGCTTTGGCGAGCACCACATGGTCGTGACGATCTTCTGCGATACGATCGATGAGCTGCAGACGCTCAGCGCCGAAATTGTCAACGCCGCCGCCGCCGAAGGCGTGAAGATGATCGGCGAGCGCGTCGCGGCCAAAGCGCATTACCTCAGCCAGCATCCTGGCAACCAGCCCAAGCGCGTGCGCGCCAGTGCCATCACCAATCGCAACTTCGCGGATTTTGCGGCGTTCCACCGGACTCAGCTTGGCAAGCCTGCTGAGAAAACACCCTGGGGCAAGGTCATCACCTATCTGCCCACGCCCGAGCAGAGCGCGTACCGGTTTTCCTATCACGAGCAAGGCAGCCCCGACAAAGAACCCACCAGCGGGCATACGCTGATCATGGGACGACCCGGGTCAGGCAAATCGGTCCTCTCGGCCTTCCTCATGACGCAAGCCCGTCGAGCAGGGGCGCGGATCTTCGTCTTCGATTACCGCCTCGGTATGGAGATGGCGGTCCGCGCCAATGGCGGGCGTTATGCATCGCTCAAAGCCGGCCAACCCACGGGCCTTAACCCGCTCTGGACCGAGACCGATGCGCGCGGCACCGCCTGGCTCTCGGATTGGCTCGCCACCCTGCTCTACCGTGCCGACAAGCCGCTGACGCCTGCGCAGACCAACCGCATCCAGGAAGTCGTCCGCCAGAACGCGCAGGCCACAAACCCCGCCCTGCGAAACTGGCGGGATTTTGCATCACTTTTTGTCTCCACCGACGATGGCGGCGATTTGCACCAGCGCCTGCTCGAGTGGACCGAAGAGGGCCGCTTCGGCTGGATATTCGGACAGACGCTGGAAGATACCTTCTCGCTGGAAGGCGATGTGGTGGGCTTCGATCTGACCGGCATTCTCGACAGCGAGGCCGAGAAGGAACGCATGGCCGTGCTCTCCTATCTCTTCCGCCGGGTCGAGCGTGAGATCGAGGACCGCCGCCCCACTATCATCGTGATCGACGAGGCCTGGAAGGCGCTCGACAACGCGTATTTCGCGGAGCGGCTGTCGAACTGGCTCGTGACCGCGCGCAAGCAGAACACCGTCGCGGTGATGATGACGCAATACGCCAGCCAATTGGAACGCACCCGGACCGGCAAGACCATCGTCGAGGCGGTGCCGACGCAGATCCTGCTGCCCAATATCCGCGCCCATGCCGCCGATTACGCGATGCTGAACCTATATGAGAAGGAACTCGATGTGCTTCTCAACACCGGCAGCGACAGCCGCCTTGCGCTGATCCGCGATGACCAGGGCTCGATCGTCGTCGATGCCGATCTCAGCGCCCTTGGGCCCAATCTCACCATCCTCGGCGGCATGGAGAAAGGCGAGGCGCTCGTCGGCGCCGATTACCGCAACCGCCCGGACTTCTGGAGACTTTCATGACCCGTATCTTGTTTTTGCTTGCCACGCTCGGCGTGCTGGCCTCCTGCGCCCAGTACCAGGAACCGCAGGCGAATTGTTTTACCTTCCTCGCCTCGACTGCACCCACAGCACCGGATTGCACTTTCACGCCCCTTGGCGCGCCGGAGCGCGACATTGAAGTCTAGCCTGCCCCATATCCTGGCCCTTTGCCTGCTGCCCGGTCTCGCCCTGTCCCAAGGTGTGCCGACCAATGACAGCGGGCTGACCGCGCGTGACATCGTCGAGACCGGCGATCGCGAGGCTGACTTGGCCGTTCAGGCGGACAAGCTTGCCGCGCGTGAACTCATCGCCGAAATCGAGCGGGAACAGCTCGCCACCCTGCAGCGCATCCTCGATGCCCAAACCAGCTTTGGCGGTCAGGGCCTGCCGGCAATGGTCTCCGGGCTGGAAAGTGGCAGCGGCGACCCGGACCGTTCCGTCGAGGCCGTCTATGGCAATGCCGAAATCGATCCCAACCCCGGCGGCGCACAGATGTTCGGGGATGCGGCAGAAAATATCGAGCAGCTCATCATCCGCGTCGCCCAGGAGACCGGCGGCTTTGCCGGCGTGGGCCGCGCGGGCCTTTCTCCGGTTCAATGGCGGGCTCTGCTGCAAGCGCTTATCTGGCAGGAAAGCCGTTTCACCATTGGGGCACGGTCTCCCGTCGGCGCCTATGGTCTCACCCAGATCATGCCGGGCACAGCGAGCGATCTGGGCATTAACCCGGAATATTACGACAGCCCCTACCTGCAGGTGCATGGCGGCGCGCGCTATCTCGCAACGCAACTGAACACCTTCGACGGCAACATCATCAACGCGCTCGCGGCCTATAACGCCGGACCCGGTCGCGTGTTCGAATATGGTGGGGTGCCGCCCTTTGCCGAAACCCAGCATTACGTCCAGGTTATTCCAGAACGCTACAATCTCTACCTAAGCCGCATCGGCGGGATCGAAGCGCTTGGCACGATCGACCCCGCGCTTCTGGCCAATGCCAACCTCTCAATCACCGGGCATGGCGCTGCCTTCTATGGCAACAACTCACCCGCGGCGATCAGGCAAGCCGCCCTGCGTATTGCGGATATCGTCGAACGGATTTCCGAGACCGAGGACGTGCAGGAGAGCGTCGCGCTCAACACCTATGCCCGCGCCGAACTCGTGCGCCTCGTGGCCGCGCGCATCCGGCTTCAAGCAGCCCGTACCCGCGTTCTCTCCGCCGAAGAGCTAGCCCAGGCCAGCGCTCGCATGGCCGAAGGCGCGTTCATGGATTTTACGATCAGGGAGATTGAATGATGGGACATCTGCTCTTGAGGACAGCTTTGGCCACGACACTTGGCGTTGGCTTGCAGTTCAGCGCCCTACCCCCTGCCGCAGCACAAGGTGTACCGGTCGTCGACACCCAGAACATCGCGCAAAATATCCAGCAGCTCCGGCAGATGATCGAGGATGAGATTCTGCAAAACGAGCAGCTGACGCAGCTCCGCGAACAGCTTGCCACGCTCACGGACCAACTCGCGGAGCTGCAAAGAACCTATGAAGCGCTTACCCGCCTTGCCGAACTGCCGGAGATCATCCGCACGGAAATGGAAGATGAATTGAACGGTCTGCTCGACCAAGAATTCGGCGACATCCTCGCCACGATTGAGGCTATCAAGACTGGGGATTTCTCGGGCCTCTCGGGCTCCGGCGCGGGCGAGATCGAAACCCAGATGGACCGGGTACTGGCCGATCTCGGATTTGACGATGACACGCTCTCGGAAATGGCCACCAGCGGCAATCCGGGCGCGAACCGCGTGGCGACGCAGGCCACCACCGGCGCCCTGGTCTCGGCCGCGGCCCAGAACAGCTATGAGGATGCCGGCCAATCGCTGGAACGGGTCGACCGCCTGGTCGGGCTGATCGATGACATGGACGAACTCAAGGAAAGCATCGATCTCAACACGCGCGTGACCGCGGAGCTCGCCATTGCGCTGGTCGCCATGTGGCAGCTCGAAGCCATCCAGACCGTGGGCGATGGCACGGGAGGCGTGATCGATGCCGCCACCATCGCCGAAGAGCAGCGCTTCATGGATTTCACCTTGCCGGACCTGCGGGCAGACTGATCGTGGGGGCCTGACGGGTGGTGACTGAACAAGAAATCATCGAGGAAGAACTGGTCTACGGTGCCCTGCGCCGCGAACGGCTCTGGCAACGCCTTGGCCTGATGGGCCTTGTCTTCGGTATCATCGGCTGTCTGAGTGCCGCGGCTGTCTCGATCCTCGATGTCGACCCGCCCCCCGTCGTTGTCCCCTATGATCCCGCCACCGGCTTTGCACTCCCCGAAGCCTCGGTGGGCGCCTCCTCGGTGACCGCCAACCAGGCGATCATCGAGGCGGAGGTGTTCCGCTATGTGACCGACCGGGAGGTCTATAACCAGCTGGACAACGATCTGCGCATCCGCAGCGTCCTGCGCCGCTCGGACGGAGCTGCCGAGAGCGGGCTGCGCCAGATCTGGAACAGCGCCAACGAGAATTACCCGCCGACGGTCTATGGCCCCAATGCTCGGCTCGACGTGGAAATCCTCAGCATCAACCGGATCGGAACCAACCGCGCGACGGTCCGCCTGCGCAAGCGCCTGACGTCCATTAACGGCACCCAGACCGGCCTCTTCACTGCGACGCTTCTTTTCGAGTTCCGCCCGGAGACCCGCCGCTCCATCGATGAGGTCTGGACCAATCCCTTCGGCTTCACCGTGCTGGAATATTCCATCCGCTCCGACAGATTGGAGAATTGATTTGATCAGTAAGTTGATTGTTGTCGGCCTTTTTGCCCTGCTGCCCGGGCTCGCCTTCGCCGAAGCAATCCCGCGCGGCGGGCCCAATGACAGCCGGGTGCGGCTGGCCACCTACCAGAACGGCCAGGTCTACCGCCTCAATGTCTCCCTCACCCATGTGACCACCATCGAGTTTGGCGAGGGCGAGAGCATCCGCTCGATCATCGCGGGTGACACGGAAGGGTTTGAGATCGACGGCGTCCCGGGCGGTCAGGCCTTCGCGATCAAGCCTGTGGCGCGCGGGGTGCATACCAATGTGACAGTCTATACGAACCGCCGGAGCTACTACTTCAACGTCCAGGAGGTCCGCAGCCCAACCTTCTACGTGGTGCAGTTCCGCTATCCGGACGACGCTGCGCGCCCGACCCGGGCCATCGCCGCCCAAGCGCCGAACTACAATTACGGCGCCAGCGCGCGGACCGAGTTCACGCCAACGCGCATCTGGGATGACGGGACGTTCACGTATTTCGCGTTTCCAAGAAACGCGCCTGTGCCCGCGATCTTCCGCTACGCGGGCGGCCGCGAGCGCACGGTCAACACGCAAACTCCTGAAGACGGCGTGATCCGCGTCAGCGGCGTGAACCACCAATGGGTCCTGCGACTTGGCGAAGAGGTGGTCTGCATCGAGGCGATCCCGCCCGCGGAGGCCACCTCATGAGCGATATCGAGAACACCGAGCTGGAAAAGCGCCTCGCCGCCCTTGAGAAAGGCAGTGCCCGCGCGCCCATAGCGGCGCAGCGCCGGTCGCCCCTTCTCGCGCTGGTCGTGGTCCTCGTCATCGGCGCGGGTGGTGCCCTGCTTTATCTCCTCTCACAGCCCGAAGAAGAGGAAGCCTTGCCGACGGCCACTCCGGACGTCTTCCAAAACGAAGGGGATGGCTTTGGCGCTATCGAGACCTTGCCCCCGCCCGAGCCCGAGGTTGTCTTCGTCGGACCAGACCCCGTCGAGCCCAACGCGGAGCTTCTGGCGCAGATCACCGCCCTGCAGGCCCAGATCGAGGAGTTGCGCAACGCCCCTGAACCAGTTGTCGAGGAAGACACCGCCGCCGCAGAGGCAATTGACGCGCTGACTGCTCAGATCGCGGCGCTACAAGCCGCCTCGGAAGCAGCACAGCAACGATTCCAGGACGAACTGACGGCGCGGGATCGCAGCCTTGAGCAACTCCGCATGGATCTGGAACTGGCCCAACTCGAGGCCAGCCGACCGCAACCCGCGCCAGTGGGCCCCACAGAAGATGAGCTGCGCGCACGCGAGCAAGAGCGACTGCGCCGCGAGGAAGAAGCCCGGCGCATGGCCGAGCTGGAGCGCCGCGCCGCGGAGGAACGCGCCTTCCAGGAGCGGCGCATCACCTCGCCCACCATCGCTTTTGGCGGTGCCTCCGGAGCGAATGAAACGGCTCTGACTGAACGCACTTTTGGCGAGGTGACGGATTTCGTGCTGAACGGCGCGTTGCCCACTTCGGTGACGCAAGCCGAGGTCATCGCCAATCCCTCCAACACCATTATCCAGGGCACGATGATCCAGGCCGTGATGGAAACAGCCCTCGACAGTTCCCTGCCCGGCCAAACCCGGGCCGTCGTTTCCGAAGATGTCTACAGCGTCGACGGATCGCGCCTCCTGATCCCGCGCGGATCCCGTCTCATTGGGCGCTATCGCTCTGGCGTCGATATCGCGCAGCGCCGGGTCACGATCGCTTGGGACCGGATCATCCTGCCCGACCACCAGACCATCCAGATCAGTTCTTTTGGGGGTGATGAACTTGGCCGTTCCGGCGTGACCGGCTTTGTCGACACCCGGTTTGATGAGCGCTTTGGCTCGGCAGCGCTGATTTCACTGATCTCCGCCGCCCCAAGCGCCGCTGCAGCAAACGTGCAAGACGAAACCGCCGCGGATGTGCTGGAAGACGTGGGCGATGATCTAGCGGATGCCACGGACAGCGTGATTGGCGACTATCTCTCCATCGGCCCCGTCATCTATGTCGACCAG
Source organism: Roseovarius sp. CAU 1744 (assembly GCF_039839345.1). NCBI lineage: Bacteria > Pseudomonadati > Pseudomonadota > Alphaproteobacteria > Rhodobacterales > Roseobacteraceae > Roseovarius > Roseovarius sp. CAU 1744. The sequence continues at coordinate 28,367 of NZ_JBDOQV010000007.1, forward strand.
GGCGCGCGCGTCACGGTGATGGTCGACCGCGATCTGGAGATATTCTGAGCCCATGTCGCTGAGCTATCTCCAAACTTCGCTTGATCGGATCGAAGCCGCCGCCCGCGACGATGTCATCGAGATCTGCATCAACCCCGACGGCTCCTGCTGGGGCGAATTCCAGGGCGATCATTTCATGCGAAAGCTGGACCAGGCACTGACCGCGACGGACGTGAAGGACCTCGGCAACCAGATCGCCTCCTCCGCCAACACAACGTTGAGCAAGGACCGCCCGATCGTCTCGGTCTCGATCACCTACAAGGGGCGACCGATCCGCGCACAGGTCATCACCCCGCCTGCCGTGCTCTCGGCCATGTCGATCAGCCTTCGGTTCTTCTCAAGCCTGCCGCTCGCGGGCATTGCGCTCGACTTCCTCTACGGAAAGGAGCGAAAGCTCGAAGACCTGCGCGTGGAAAAGAAGCGCGCCTTGCGCGCCGTCGTGGCCGCGGGCGTGATCGATGATGCGCTGGCATTTTGCGTCGAGAACAAGCTCAACATGATCGTCTCGGGCGGCACCTCCACCGGCAAGACCGTGGCCGCGCGCAAGATCCTCGCCCATGTGCCGGCCGAGGAACGCATCGTCACCATCGAGGAAGCGGCCGAGCTTCTGCCGACCCAGCCCAATGCCGTGACCCTCATCGCCAATCGCGACGCAGAATTCCAGTCCGCCGATGTGCTTCTCACCGCCACGCTGCGCATGCGCCCCGACCGGATCATCCTGGGCGAGGTGCGTGGCAAGGAGGCCATGACCTTTCTGGAAGCCATCAACACCGGCCATGGCGGCTCCATGACCACGCTTCATGCCGAAACCCCGCAACTGGCCGTGCAGCGGCTTGCGATCGCAGCACTCAAGACCGAAATCCCGATGACCTATGCCGACATGATCCAGTACATCGAGAACTCCATCGACGTGATCATCCAGGCCGGCCGCCATGACGGCAAACGCGGCATCACAGAATTCTACCTCCCCGGCGCAACCGAGATTGGAACTTCTCCATGAAGACATTTGAATACGATATCCTGTCCTTTCCCATGACTCGTAAGACCAGCCTCTCCGACATGCAGGTCAGCCTGAATGCCAAAGGTGCAGAAGGCTGGGAGGTGGTGTCGATCAGCTCCTCGGAATTCGCCAATATCGGGCACACCGTTTTCCTGAAGCGCGAAACCACACCCGCTGGAGCCACGGCATGAGGCAGGCGGGCTGCACCCTCGTACTGACTGCGCTGGTCCTGGGCCTGACGTCGGCACCCGGCTTCGCTGAGCGCAATCTCGTGCCGACCCTCGAGCGCAGTTTCGACGTCTGTCCAGACCGGCCCGCTGAACCCGTTTGGATGCAGGAGATCTCCCTGCGCCAAGCCTATCAGCGCGTGCTGGTCCAGGACATCTACCGCGCCCAGAATCTCGAACGCATCGTCCAGACCGGCAGCTGCGACTGCGAAATCCGGTTCCCGTCCTGGGACGCTGCCGAGGCGATGTTTCGGGAGAGCTACGCGAGCGACGAACGATGGGAGATGCTGCAAGCTTCGGACGCCTACAACCGCCGCGCCAACGCCGCGCGCCCTGCCGCTAAGGCCATCTGCAACGCCGCAGGCAATTGGTAAGGCAGTCCCGCGATGAGCGTCGTCACCTACTTCGTTGAAACCTCCCAAGCCTATCTCGACACCGCCGCTGAGACCCAGTTTGGTGCGGTTGCGGCAACGGTCGGCACGCTCCTGGTTTTGGGGACAACGCTGGTGGTGATCCTCGTCGGAATCAACATGATCTATCAATACCGGGCCATGGATGGGCACACAGCCTTCTGGCTCGCGGTCAAGATCGGGCTCATCGGCATATTCGCGACCAACTGGATGCAGTTCAACGCCTTCTCGTCTGCCATTCTCTACGGGATCGACAGTATCGCGGGCGCGCTCGTGGCCTCCGTCGGCGGCGGCAGTCCGGGGCCTTCTGGAACTTTCGCCGAAGAATTCGACCGTTTGATCGCCGAGTTGGGGGACTACTTGAACGCCGCTGGTTCAGAGTTGAACTGGATGGCCGGCGCCATGCTAGACATTGTCGGGGTCCTTTTGCTCTCGATCCTCGGCGGGCTGGCCGCCTTCATCCTCGTGGCATCCCGCCTGATGATCGCACTTCTGATCGGGATCGCGCCGGTCATGATATTCCTGACCCTCTTCGAGGTGACCAAAGATTACTTCGCACGCTGGCTGTCGGCGTTGGTCTCCTTTGCGCTCTACCCAATCGTCGTGGCAGGCGTATTCGCAACAATCACAGGTGTATCATCCGCCCTCATTGGTGAACTCGGCGACCCGGAAGGGGCCTCAAATATAGGCGCGCTCATCCCCTTCTTCATGATGGTCCTCATGGCCAAGGGCTTCATTGTCGCCACGCCATTCATCGTCCGCGCAATCTCCGGCAACATCATGATGCCAGCGCTCTCCGGCGGCCTCGGTGGCGGATATAGCTTTGCCCGCGCCGCCATGGGCAGCCAGCAGGCCTACAACCGCTACCTAATCGGAGGCGCAAGCGGCGCAGAATACGCAGCACTCAGGGCGCGGCAGTTCTTCGGGGTGCAGCAGATGCCTGTCAGGCAAGGGATGGGGCAGACGGGTCAAGCAAGTGGCTCAGTGTCATCGGGAGCCGGGTCTCAAATGCTGGCGCAACTGGCACGCTTGGGAAGGCTGGGGCGACGATGAGTTTCGATTACCAGCCTTTATTGCCACCACGGATTGCTGCAGGGCAGGTCGCTTAATGACGATCGTAACTCGCATTCAGCGCTCAAAAAAGGCGTTGAACCCAACTTATCGGTTGTGTACTTGAGCACAACAGAAAAGTTGTGTAAAAAGAGGCATGGCGATGAATGGAATCACCCTTAACGAGAAGGAGGCGCGGGAAACACGCGCCCGTATCTCTCGTCTAACCGAGGCACTGAACTCGGAGCACGCAATGAAGCCGGTTGTTGCCGGCTTGCCGCCTGAGGTGGTTTCTCAAGTCTCGCGCATGATGAAGGCCGAGCGCGAGCGCTTGACCCACGCGGTTGAGGCATACGAAGAGGCCAAGGACACCCAACGCCCCACCGCTCTAAAGGCACTCGTAAATCGTGACCTTGGGCTGATGCTTATTGTGGCGAGGATCGCCAACGGCTTCTCTCAGAAGGACCTGGCATGGCGCCTCGGCGTGAAGGAGCAACAGGTCCAGCGGTGGGAAGCTGAGCGATATGGGCAGATCAGCCTCAAGAATTACCATCGCGTGGCGGCGCTGCTCGGTGTGCGTCCGTGGGCAGACATGTCCGACCAACCGGAACTCCGCGGGCTGGACAAGGTCATCGACGGGGTGTCGAAAGCCGAAATCAAGAAAATCCTCAAGCATGGACGCGAAAACAGCTGGTTCGCCGAGGACTTCACCGAGGCCGAACTTCGTCGCTACATCGCCGAGAACCGGATCGACTTTGGAAGTCCTGGACTTCTGAGAACTGGCCTGAACGTTGTGGATCACACCGAAGACGTCATGCTCCACGCTTGGCGCGCCAGGGTCACAGCAAGGGCGCGCGAGGCATTCGCGGGGGTCGAGGACGTTCACGAGCCGCTTGAACTCAAGTGGATGCCCGACCTGGTCCGGCTGAGCAAAGAGCCCCATGGGCCACTTCTGGCAGTAGAAGTGCTTGCCAGCCAAGGTATTGTGTTGATCGTGGAGCCGCAGGTGCCCGGCCTAAAGATCGACGGCGCTGCGTTCATCGTGGACGGAAGGCCGGTCATCGGAATGACTTTGCGGACCGACACTGTGGACAACTTTTGGTTCACGCTGATGCACGAACTTGCCCATGTTACGCTTCACTTCTCCACTGGGCTGGCCGTAGGCTTCTACGATCAGACGGACCAAGAGACATCGGTCGATGAACAGGAGGAGGAAGCCAACCGCTTCGCTTCCAACTTGCTCATCCCGGAAGAACGTTGGCGGCGCTCTACCGCCCGAATTGCGAAGTCGGCTGCGGTCATCGAGCGTTTCGCTAACGAGCTAGGTATCCATCCGGCGATTGTGTTCGGGCGGATACGCAAGGAGCGGGGCGAGTGGTCCCTGTTCACAAATAAGATCGGGAGGAACACCGTGAAGAAACTGTTTGTGGGCGAAGCCCAGAAAGGAAAGAGTGATGCTCCCATACTACCCGGCCCTAAGGGCTAAGCCCGGCGAGTTCGCGGCCTGCGGCAGGCTGGCCCCCCGTTATCAGGGGTACGTTTGCCCGCGCTTCGTGGTGCCGCCTCCCACTGAGTCCGACCCCGAAAAGGGGCGCGTACCCACGCTGGACGAAATCGCCCACATAATGGGGGAGCGCCTCGGAAAGAGCTGGCCCCACCGGCGTGCGTTCCTCGACCCGCAACTGGCGGCGGCGGCCCTCGGCGACGAAGGAGTGGCTACGCTCTTCCGCATCGCCAGGGCGGTAAACTTCCGCCTGCTTCCAGTCCTGACGATCGCCGATCTGACCAACCCGGCCCGCCAGGCGCTCATTCGGGACGGCGACGTCAGGACGGGTATCTACATGGACTTCGAGGAGGTTGATCCGGCTGCCTTGGTCGAGGCGGTGAAGAAGGCGGGCCTCCGGCCGGAACACTGCGTCCTCTTCGTGGATTTCACCGGAGCCCCCCTCGGTGCCGACTTCGCGCCTGCTATCGGCGAAATTTTCGATCAATTGGACGGCGCGGCGCGGTGGAGCAAGATCGTCTATCAAGCGTCAGCGTACCCGGACAAGCTGCCGGTCGGTGCCAACGAACGCACGTTAATCGCCAGGGCAGAGTGGACCACCTTCCAGGCGGCACTCAAGGAGACAGGCGTCCAACCGGACCGACTGGCCTACGGTGACTTTGGCGCGGATTGCGGGCGAATGATGTTTCCTAAGGGGAAGGGCGGCGGAAGGCCAAGGCCGCATCTGCGCTACACCGGCAAGTCCCACACCTTGGTGATAAGGGGCAGCGACTCGGGAACCTTCACGCCGACGATGCGCGACGTCTGCAAGCAGATCATCGAGAGCAAGGAGTACAGCGGCAGGAGTTTCTCCCCCGCGGACGACCGTATCTGGCGAAACGCGAAGGGACTGACTGATACCTGCGGCGACGCGACTGGCTGGCGGGAGCTGAACACCGCGCACCACCTGGTGAGGATCGTCACGGACTTGGGCGCCATGTCTGGCATCGAGTTCGAGGAAGATGCTGTCGCTGAGTACTCGGAGCAGGAAAGCTTGTTCTAGAGTTTTTCCTTCGAGTTTACCTAGTCGCGGATCGTCCTCCAAATTTGCAAACTGCTTCTGGCTCTCGCTGCAGGCGTCCCGTCTTTTTTTATGTTGAGTGAGCAAAAATGCATCTTTCACGAATATTGATTGAGAATTTCCGGAACTTTTCGAAGCTGGACGTGGCCCTCGATGGGAATATCGTTGTGGTTGGTGAAAACAAGGTTGGCAAAAGCAACCTGATGCACGCCCTCAGGTTGCTTTTCGATCCCTCTCTACCTGACAGCGCGCGGCAACTTGGCCTCGTTGATTTCTGGGACGGCCTTGGTGGCCCTGAAGTGGATGACAAAATAGTCATTAGTGTCGAAATCGAAGAATTTGACACCGACCTCGATATCCTGGCCTTACTCACGGACTTCCGCCTCGACGATGACCCGGATACGGTCCGCCTGACCTACGAATGTCGCGCCCGACCGGGACTGGGCCATGCGCCGGCATCGGACGACGATTTGGAATTCATTTGCTTCGGCGGTGAAAGCGAGACGAAACGGTTCGGACATGACCTCCGCCGCCGCCTGACAATGGACCTGTTACCAGCTCTTCGTGACGCAGAAGGTGATCTGGCAGCTTGGCGACGGTCGCCGCTGCGCCCGCTCATTGAAGAAGCTTTTGCCGGCATCAACCAGGCAGACCTTGATGAGATCGGCGAAGCTATCGAAGAGGCAACTGAAAAGCTGACGGCGTTCAAGAGCGTCGGTGAGCTTGAGAAAAACCTCGGCCAACTCTTTGCCGCCATGAGTGGCCCAAAGCAGGATGTGACACCGCGTCTGGGTTTTGGTGCAACCGATGTCACACGCCTGTATCGCAACATAAGACTGTTGATCGATGACGGCCGACGGACAATCAACGACGCAAGCCTTGGCTCGGCCAACATAATGTTCCTGAGCCTCAAAGCGCTGGAACTGAGCAGACTGATTTCCGAGAACCATCGAGATCACACACTATTGGCCATCGAAGAACCTGAAGCCCACCTTCATCCACATCTGCAGCGATCAGTCTACCGTCACCTTTTCCAGTCGGTCGACAACCCTGACCAGCAAAAACAGATGTCAGTGCTACTGACTTCTCATTCCCCGCATATCGCCAGCGTGGCTCCGCTACGTTCAATTCTTCTGCTCAAAGAGAAAGCTGACGAGGGCACGGTCGGCTGCTCTACTGCATCGATAAAATTGACAGAAGGCGAGGCTGAAGATCTGGCGCGGTATCTGGATGTAACGCGCGCCGAGATGCTTTTCGCGCGCGGCATCATCTTGGTAGAAGGCGATGCCGAAAAGTTTCTTGTGCCACTCTTCGCTGAGGCACTTGGCTATTCGCTCGATATGCTCGGAATAACCATTTGCTCGGTCGCGGGGACAAATTTTATGCCATACGCAAAGTTCCTGACCGCGCTGGACATCCCCTTCTCGGTCATCACAGATTGGGACCCGATGCCGAAGAGCAAGCCATTAGCCGTGAATCGGGGCATCAAACTCGCTGTGGCGATCGAGCGCGTGAGAACGAAAAAAATTTCAACAGCGCTCGCCGAAGAACTGAAAGATATTGCCGAAAACAAGAATGAAGACGACCTCGCTGATCGCTTCGAGGACTTTGGCATCTATACCAACATCCGGACCCTTGAAACCGATCTGTACGAAGGAGGGTTCGCTGACGACATTCTAGCAACCCTCAATGAAGAAAAATGGAGCAAGGCGCGGCAGGCGCAGATTGATGGCTGGCTTGCCGATCACGACAGCATCGACCAAGACGAGTTGCTCAATCTGATCGATGGGGTCGGCAAGGGGCGTTTCGCTCAACGTCTTGCCTCGAAGATCAAGGGACGCAAGCCACCGCGCTACCTCGAAGATGCTATCCAGTATGTGGTGAAACGTGTCTGACGCGTCCATCTATCTGAAAGCCGCCGAAGCTCTACGGGCCAACCCTGCACAATGGGCAGCCTACGAATCCAAGGGACACTGTGTTGTCCTTGCAGGGCCAGGTAGCGGGAAGACAAAAACGCTAACCGTCAAGCTGGCACGCCTATTGTCCGAAGACATTCAGGAACCACGAGGCCTCGCGTGCATCACGTACAATAATGAATGCGCACGGGAGCTGGAAACTAGGCTCGCCGCGCTCGGCATAGAGCCCGGACGAAGAGCTTTTGTCGGTACGGTCCATTCCTTCTCCCTGACGCAGATTGTCCTTCCATATGCCAAAGCGGCCGATATGGGCCTTCCCGATGAATTTTGCATAGCAACCCGCGCGGAACGACGTCAGGCATTGGAGACAGCGTACAAGAAGGTGATCGGCGTCCGCGAAAATCCGCAACTGCTTGATTTCACAATGGGAACTTACCGCCGATCCATTCTCAATAGAAACAGCACAGAATGGCGTGAAACCGATCCCTCGATGGCCACATTGGTGGAGGCCTTTGAAGCCGAGCTCAGAGCGATGGGGCGAATTGACTTTGACGATATGCCACTTCTCGCTGTAAGGGCCCTACGCGAGCATGAATGGCTGCAACGTGCGATCCTCGCCAAGTACCCTGTCCTCATCGTCGATGAATACCAAGACCTCGGACGGGCGCTCCATCGTATGGTCATGGGCCTCTGCTTCAGCACCGGCATGCGGCTGTTCGCGGTCGGAGATGCCGACCAGTCGATCTATGAATTCAACGGCGCGAACCCTCAACTTCTCCGCGAGCTGGCGGCTCGAAAAGATGTCGAGTGCGTACGGTTGCGGCTGAACTACCGGTCCGGATCGAAGATTGTCGAGGCATCAAATTTTGCGCTTGGCGAAGCGCGAGACTACGAGGCGGCTGAAGGTGCGGAGGAAGGCACGGTCTACTTTCACCCTCAGCAAGGCAGCTACGAACACCAGGCTGCAGAGGCATTCAGGACAGTCATCGTTGACATCGCGAAACGACATCCGGATTTGGAACCCGGAGACATCGCTTTCCTCTACCCCGCTGCTTGGCTGGGTGACAAGGTTGCTGAAGTAGCCCAGCAGATCGGCTTGTCAGTTATCAGAACTGACACGAACGCAATCTATCCTCGTGCGAGCCGCTTGATGCGCTGGCTGGAAAGCTGCGCGAAATGGTGTTCGGGCGGATGGCAAACAGGAACACCGCGTTTCAACCAGCTGGTCAATGAGGGCGCACGCCTGTTCGCTGAAGAGATCAACACATCAGAGTCGCGCCTCGCCTTCCAGCGAGCGCTAATGGACTGCCTTTGGTCGCGGCGCGATGGCACCTTGGCACTGAGACAATGGTTGTCAGATGTTCGCGCGGCAATCATCACAGACCTGATGGTCAAGTGCCGCACGATGAAAGACGAGGGAGAAACTCTGGACACATTCATCGCGCGCACCCAAGCAGGCAAGGATTGTGCAGATATGACTGTCGCCCAGTTCGCCGGCCAAAGCGAGGGGAACGAAAGCCTACATCTTTCGACACTTCACAGTGCCAAAGGTCGAGAGTTTCCGATCGTCATCATGTTTGGCATGGATCAGGGGAGCATTCCAAGAAACAACTCCACTGCGTCACAGAAGTCGGAAGCTCGGCGTCTCTTCTACGTGGGATTTACGCGGGCAAAATCAGAAGTACATATCATGCATTCTAACTTACGCCCGTCGCCTTTTGTGACAGAACTTCAAAATCGATTGAAGGTAGAGTGAACTTTTTTCCCAATGTGGCAAGTTTAACGTGCTGCCAATCTCGTCCTCAACGATGTCAAAGTCTCCGCGCTACCTCCAGAAATCCTCGAATCTGAAAGGTACCAGAACTTCTTAATGCCTCTCATTCATGGCTGACTCCAGTTCGCCCAAGCCAGCCAAAGCGGTCCTTAACTGCTCGTCTCCCTCCTCGTTCGCCAGATCATCAGAAGGCACCAGCACCGCAAAATCCATCTCCATCTGGCGCTGTTCCTCGGCGATGACGGCTTGAACGACGGGCGCGGTCTTCTTTGGGGCGAGATGGGTTTGCTCTGACGATTGGCCATCAGCAGCCTGGCGCGCGGCCTCAACGTCGGCCTCGGATCCGCCTGAACCGTCCGCAGGCGGCGTCATCGGCATGGCGCGCACACTCAGCGGCAGCGTGCCTTGCGATCCCCCTCCCCCCGGCTTCGGAAACGGCAACTCGCCTGATTGCGCCGCGTGGATCGCCTTGAAGAGCCGGTCGTCAAAATACTGGATCCGCTTCGCGCGGACCGGCATTTGCGCATCGATCACCATGACGATCTCGTCGAGCGGTAGGCGGCGCGCCTCATCTTCGGGCAGCAAGGAACTTTCTTCGGTCCGCGTGGATTGGCTGCGCCCTTCAAAGGGGTTCTTGCCGATGGACTGGGACCGCGTGATGACGGTCTTCGTGGTCTTGCCCACCGCCTTGCTCAGCTCTTCGACGGTTTTTTCATCCGAGGGCGTCAAATAGAGCTTCACACCGGCATTGCCTTGCAGGGCGCGGCGGGTGTTCTCGCCGTAGATTTCATCGAGGGCGGGGATGGTTTGGGTGACCACGGCGAGGTGACCACGATAGGTGCGCAGGGTCTCGATGCTTTCGACCACGATGGGCATCTTGCCGAGACGGTTGAACTCGTCGAGCATGATCATCACGGGCCACGGCTCATCTGGCCCGGGATCCTTTTCCTGCATGGCCGAGAGAAGATCGGAGAAGAAGAGCCGGATCAGCGGCGCGAGGGGTTTGACCATCAGCGGCTGGACCACGAGATAGACCGAAAAGGGCTTCTTGCGGATCGTCCGGAAATCAAAATCCGAGACCGCCGTCGCTTCATCGATGGCCGGGTTCTGCCATTGATCCAGTCCCGAGGTCATCAGGAGCGAGACATAGGAAGTCAGCGTATCGTTGTTGGTCGAGGCCAGCCGCGTGAAGATCAGTTTGGCCGCCCGGTTGTCGACTTCGTGGCCCCGCGCGAAATACTCCTTCTGCTTGTTCCCGCCCGAGGCCGCGATGCGATAGATCTCGCCCAAGGTCGGGCGCTTGCGCTGGAAGGCCAGCAGCCCTGCCGCCACGAAGAGATCGATCCCGCCCTTGAGGAGGCCCTGCACCCGGTCATTATCGCTCTGCAGGAACAGCGTCGCCAGGAGCTGCAGTTCCATCTGCTGGCGCGCGGGATCTTTCAGTTGATAGATGCGCAAGAGCGGGTTGTAGCGATGCGTGCGCTTGCCCTCCCAATCGGTGGGGGCAAAACGATAGACATTGTCGCCTTGGGCTGCGCGGTGACGGGCCGTGGCCTCGAAACACTCGCCCTTCACATCGAGCGTCACGGCGGAGCCTTGCCAGGTCAGCAGGTTCGGAATGACAAAGCCCGTGGTCTTGCCGCGGCCCGTCGGCGCCACGATCAGCGCATGCGGGAAGACCTTGGAGCAAATGTAATTGGCGCGGGAGCCCGGCGGCCCCAACTTGCCGAGGACGAACCCGGTCCCGGGCGCCCCGAAGAAGCCATTGGCCTTCATCTCGCGCGCGGTCTGCCAATGGGTCTGGCCAAAGCGTGTCAGAGCGGATCCCGACAGGGCGAGGCTCAGCATCAGGCCAGCGGCGGCAAAGCTGCCGATGATCAGGTGGATGAGTTGGGCATCCTCCGGGCGGCGATCGAGGATCGCGAGATAGTTCTGCGCGATATAGGCAAAGTCGATCCCGGCCCCAAACCCAAGATCCTGGTAGGTCAGCACCGCCGAGGCGATGGTATAGCCCATGGCCCCGGTCACCAGCGTTACCAAAAAGACCCCCGTGGCGATCCGCGCTTTTCCCATGGGCGCGCTCAATGGACCTGACCCCGCTCGGTCTCGCCATCCACGTCAGCGGTGCGGTGTTTTTCATATTCGGTGTCGGCAAGATCATCGACCACCTGGCGCAAGGCCTCCGTGTTGGCCGTCGCGGCATCCGATTGCAGGTAGACCTTTGCGACATAGAGCCGGTCGAGGCGGTCCTCGAGAACCTTCTCCAGCGCATCGGCATCCCCGGATGTGAGGCGGCCCAATTGGCGGTCATCCAGCACCCGCGCGATCTCCTCGCGGAAGGCGTCCCGCTCCGCCTCGGTCTCGAAGGGCGCGGACAACTCCCCCGCCCGCTCGTGGTCCAGGACGCGCGCGATCTCGTCTGCAAGACGGTCGGACCGGTCAAACTGCGCCGTCGTTTCATCCCATGTAGCGAGGGTCTCCTCGCGCGTGCCAACCCCAAGCCCCTCGCGCAACTCGTTGTCGCGGCGAACCTGATTGATGGCGTCAGTGTCGCGTATCTCCACAACGGCCGCATAGGTCGCGCCGAGCCCACGGGCGAGGTGGGACGGAATGTCCGGATAGCGCTCCCTTAAGTCCTTGGTGACAGCATCCGCAACTGGGGTGCGGACATCGCGACCCTCCATGATCCGGTCGACCTCGCGGGTGATTTCGCTGGCGCGGGCCGCATCGGTGATGGTCTCCCTGTAGGGCTCAGACCGGTCGATCACATCGCCAGGACGTGCGAGCAGCTCCGGATGTGCCTCGAGATAGGCACGCTGCTCCGTCTCGATCCGACGCTCCGCCCGCGAGACAACCTCCCAATCCCGGTCCTCGATCTGCTGCGCTGTCAGGCCACCTGCGCGCATCTCCTGACGGATTGTCCCTTCCATCTCCCGCACCGCGCCCTCATGATAATGGAACCGCTCGCTGACCGGTTCCGCTTCCATGACGCCATCCCGGCGCAGCACGTTCTCGCGCTCCAAGAGCGTGCCAAGTTCCACATGCACATCATTGAGTATGTCGCGCGCCTGTTCCAGATCGGCGCGGCGTTCGAGGTTCAGATCGCGCGCCTCGGCCACCTTGGAGAGATCATTGGCGATCCATTGATGCTCGAGCGCGGCGCTCGAGGCCCCGGTCTCGATCCGGGCCACCACTTCCGATGTGCTGATCCCGGTGCCCCGTAGTGCGGTGTCTATGCGCGACCGCAAGTCCGGCTCGGCCAGACGGTCCAGCCGGCTGGTGTCGATGTTCGCCTCGGAATAGATCCCGCCCTCCGAGGGGGCCTCTGACAGCGTGGATGATCGCAAACCAAGTGGCTGCATGTGCTGGACCTGCGTCTGGATCTCGATGAGGCGTTTTTCCAGCACGGGACGTTCCGCGTCAGACTTCTCAGCGATCATGCCCTGCACCCGCGCGAGCTTCTCGGCATAGAGGCTTCTCAGATCCTCGAAACTTTGATCCTCGGCCATATACACATCTCCTGTTCGGTCCACCTGCCCGCCGCGCGCCAGCACTTCGCCCGCGCGGAAGAGGGCTGCGGCAATATCCTCGCGGGCTTCACGCGAAGCCTCCGCGGCAAGCGAGTGATAGACAGTTCTGGTGTTGGCGATCTCCGCCAGCGTCCGCGTCAGGTCCTGCCCCACACGCTCCCGCTCAACAGGCGCGCGGCCCTCTTCTTTCGCAGCGTAGACCTCGCTTGTGCGGGCCGGGTAATGCACAACCCCGCGATCCACCCGCCGCGTGGCTTCCAGGCGCACACCGTACTTCTCGGCCTCCTCGACCATGGCGAGGCGGAAGTCGTCATAGTTGAAGCGATGGTTGCGCCCCAGAAAAAAGAACTCGCCTTCCTGCGAGCGGCGGTTCAGCACCAGATGCGCATGCGGGTGATCGCGGTCCTCATGCACCGCGATGATGTAGTCGAAATGCCCCTCATCGGTCTGGAAGAACCGCTCGGCCACGTCCGTCGCGATGTCGCGCACATCCTCCCCGCGCGTGCCGATGGGGAAGGACATGAGCATGTGTGTGGTCTGGCCCAGCTTGGGCTTGAAGCCCGCATCCCACCGTTTGGCAAAGCGCTCGGTCAGGTCCTTGATGTCACCCGCCTCGAGCTTCGTCTTGCCATCCAGAAACCCACTGCTGTCCACGATATGGGTCGACTTCGTGGTGAGGTAATCGAGCTGGTTTGAGAGCTGCGATTTGGTATGCGTACCCCCGCCCCGGATCGCCTTGAAGACCGCCGGACGGTGCCCGGCCGCCGCGCGCACAAGCTGGCTCTGCTTGGCCACGTGCAGCCCTTGCATCGAGCCCCGGACGCGGCTCCAGCCGTCCCGGAAGACCTCGCCCGTGACGGCGTGGACGGCATCATTCAGCCGCATGGGCAAACTCCCTCAGCGCGGCCGTGGCCTGCAGTTGTATCGCGTCCCGACGGCGGCGCAGAAGCAGATCGATCTCGTCCGCAGAATCCAGGATGAACCGCGCCAACCCGCGCATCTGGGCAAGGCGCAATTCGGTGAACTCGGCACGCGTGCCCCCCGCGGCCCCCTTCCCCATCCGGTTGGCCCGCGTCATCTGCTTGGCGATCTGCGCGACCCCATTGCCGACCTCGTGCAGTGAAGCGCGGTAGCGCGCCATCTCTGCCGCCATCTGCGCGTCCGGAACGAACACCCCGCCTGCCGCCTGAATGAGCCGCCGCAGCCCCTCGGCCCGGCTCTCGATCCCCACCTTCGCCAACACCGCGTCGAGGGCTTCAAGCTCCGCGGCCGTCACCTTCACACTGACGGCGGAAACCGGGATCGCAGCATCGGTCTGGCGCTCGGCATCGGCTTTCAAGACGTAGCGCACGGCCCGCGATGTGACCTCGAAACGCTCGGCCAGCTCGGCCGTCGACACACCCTCCGCGGCCTCGCGGACGATCTGCATCTTCTCGATCTCTGTCAGGCGTTTTGTTCGGGACATGCGGAAGAAAGACCCCCTATTTCCTGCCACCTTCCACCAAGGCTGCCCCTACCTTACGATAATATACCTAGCTGTCAATTATATACTTACGTCGCCTTCAATCTCAGGCAGCCTTGGTGTCCGCTTCACGCCGCGGCCCGCAGGGACGCGGCTCTGCCGCCTTCACCACCGGGCGACCCACCTGTCCTAGGGGTCCCGTCCACCAGCCCCGCCCGAGGGTCTGGCCGAACACGCATGTGTTCGGACGGAACCGCGGGCGGGCGCAAACCCCACCGACAGGGCGGACAGGCAGGGTCAAGGAGGGCCAGATTTGGCTTGCCAAATCTCTGCCGCAAAAACCGAGAGGCCCTGGCCTGCCGGTTTTTGTGGATGGCCCCCTTGAGGCTGACTGGCCGGTCTGTCGCGGCCTGATCATTTCGGGCGGAGTGCGTCCGTTGAACGCGCAGGGACCGGCATCCCTGGAACAGGGATCGGGCCGCCCCAAGATCGTCCTGGGGCGGCCCATCCTCGTCAGAGGATTTAGTCCTGGGGATCTTTCGCGCTCGGTGGGAACATCACCAACTCCGAGACCGCGACCGGGAAGTCGAGCTTGAGGCTGAAGAACTCCGAGCCGTCCCCGTTGCGGGTGTTGCGGAACATCGCGCCGACACGTTGGAAGCGGGTGCGCTCCTGGCCATCGGTATCGGTGAACTTGACGGGGACGGTGGCGACGTAGTGGTTGGTCATTTGGGTTACTCCTTGTTGCGATGGGGATCACCCGGCACGGGGGCAAGAGGCCCGGTCGCAAGCGCAAATGCGGAGGGTCCGCGGCTCCGCCGTGGAAGCCGTATTTGTGCTTGCCGGAGCGCAAGCGCAGGGCACGATTGGGCCGACCCCGTGCGATCCACATCTATGAGCAAAAAGGAGTGATCCGGATGACCCTTGCCATCACGTCGACGCCACCATCCGCGTCTTCGTCCCGCCAAGCCTGGCCGGGGTGCTGACGAAGCCCGCCCGCGTGGGTGCGATGTTCCGAAAGACGCCCCGAGGGACGTGCAGGTCTTCAGCCTCAAGTGCGACATCTCGATCTCTCGCGTCTTGTGTTGCTAAGGATGTGCGTGAGGTGCGCACCATCCCGAGCCCATACCGATGCGGATGGACCGCACTCTGACGGACCGGGTAGAGGGATAACGGTACTGGACGCCGCAGACTGCCGATCACGCGTGACCGATCGCACGCACCATGAGACATGACGAAAGGGCCGCCCGAAGGCGACCCTCTCAATTCACGTCTCGGCAGTCTTCTTCGCCGGGTCCGCAACCCGCATGACCGTCAGACCTTTCGCTTCCGCCTTTTGCCCGAGGTTCAATGCGACCCCGTTGCCACCGAAGAGCACAACCCCAGTCGCCGCGAACTTGTCGTCCAGCATTTCGTCGTTGCACTTGAACGGTGCCGCCCGCCCGTGCGCGGACCAGCGCGGATCGAAGCGCGCCTGTGCTATCCCGCGTGCTCGGGCCCAGCGAGCTGCGATCATCTCGGCTCCATGCTTGCCGCCTTTGTGGCAGATGAAGATGTCCTGATTGCGGTTCTGCTTGATGCGGTCGCGAACCTTGTCGAGCGTGTTGAAGATCACATCGACATCGGTCCAGTCGGTGGCGCCTGAGACGATCAAGGGCACCCCCTCGACTTTCGACTTCTCGGCGGTTTCACGGTCGTGCTGCTCCAGCAGTTGCCGCGCCTCGAAGACCGCCCCGGTCTCTTGCGCCCGGACGCTTGCGCGCGACCCGGCTGCCGGGATGAAGGCGTGGCCCGCCTCGATCTCGTAGCATTCCGCCGCCGCCTCGCTCATCACCTCGATGGCGCCGACGATCTCGCGCAGCTGCACAAAGCGCGCCTGCGCCTCTTCGAGCGCGGTCTCGGCGATCTCCGATCCGTCGTGGGATTTTGCCAGCGCGCCGATCTTGTCGGCGGTGCGGTCGACCTCCTTGCCGAGTGCCACCTTGCGCCGCTGCAGGATCGTGGCGAGCCCATGGGCCAGCGGTTCGATTTCGGCTTCGAGCCCGGTCCCGCGCAGCTGCCCGAGCAAAGCCTCGAAGCTTTCGCGGATGATGCGGTCGGTCAGGACGTGATCTTCCGGGATCGGCAGCTGCGCGTCCTTCTCGGTCAGTCCGAAAAGCTCGATGGTCTCGTAGGTGTTTGCGGTGTCGTAAGCCATGTCTGTTCTCCAGTGTTCGGTTGCAAGGCCACCACGTGAGTGTGGGGGCATGGCCGAATGCCTGGTTTCCGAATCTGCCCGGGTCAGGGACGGCGCAGCCGCCGGCTTGCCGGGCGCAAAAGTTTTCCGTGCACAACACCCGAGACACGCGCACCCTCACGGACGGGACTGCCCAATGCCACAAACTCTGCCCTCGCCAAAAAGTTTTGCGATCCTTGACGCGGGCTGATTTGGGGGCCATCCGGAGGATATGCTTCCGCGCTCATGTGTGTGTGTTTTGACGGTAGGTTTGCCCGACCCGAGCAGGCAAACGGCCAGACCGGACGCGGGAGACGGATGAAGCGGCGGGATCGTTTTGGCCTCGGGCCAAAACAGACCAGAGCGCAATCCGGCGGAGCGGCCGGGGAGGGACGTGCTCGCGAGGCGGGCAAACCGGGACGCCAAGCGCAACGCCGCGGTGAGGCCGCATGGCCGAATGCGCGACGGACCGAAGGGCCGTTCTCCCCTGCGACACGCGAAGCCGAGCAGGGGAGGCCGCAAGGCTAAAGCGAAGAAGAGCTTCGCAACATTTTCCTTCCAGCAAGCTGAATAAACAAGCTAGTATCTCGCAAGGCGCCTATTGATTTCCCTAATGGGAAGTCTGCATCTCGGGTGATCACGAACCGCCTCGAGGCCCGACTTGAGGAGGACGGTCGAACAAACCTCGTGACGTTCCATTTCATCGAAGACCCACAGGACGCCGTGCATCGCGATTTCTTGGCGCTCCGCCTCAACCCTGAGTGCTCCGTCTCCGGTAAGGAGAACCCAACCCCTCTCAGCCGCGAGGCAAAATGCAAAGACATCTGGCGTCGATAGCATAGCTTTCGCCCGCTTAAGCTCAGTCGCGCGTGCAGTTTCTTCCGGCGTGAGCTCTTCCACTCTTAGTCCCAGATCGATCAGATCAGGGCCCATCCAGTCGAGAAGTTCCGCTTCATAAAGAATATCTGGAACAACAAAATCATAGGGGAGGTCAAAGAGCCTCGCTGTCAGCGAGGCTCTCTCGATGTCGATCAGGACGGAGGTATCAGAAACAAGAACTTGCACACAGCGACTATGCCATGTGGTCCAAACGTTCTTCCAGTTCTTTTACTCGTATTTCGAGAAGCTCAGCCGCACGAGACAACCCAATCAACCCCTCGGAGAGGGCACGAAAACACAACCTTTGAAAGCGGTCCGGTTCTTCTCGGTCCCAAGGAATGGAATTCGGCTCCTCGAACGGCTCATCCCGCCAACCTCGTTGCTTATAGACCTTGAAAAGGCGCGCAAATGTTGCCTGGTTGATGATCTCCAAATCCTTGCATCGATACGTCAGCGCTTGAATGCTGACGCCAAACCGATCCTTCAGACTAATGAGCTCACCAATGCTTATGTCCGTTCTGCGGGCACCAATCTCCTGCCGTAGCACTTCTGCCGGAACGAGGAACGCACCAGCAAATCGATTTGCGGCGCGTTCTGAATCGCACCCTTCGGCGACCTTAAGAACCATGTGGCCCAGTTCGTGAGCTAAACTGAAGCGCTTCCGTTCAGACCAGGTCTTCTTCTTGATCATGATCACCCGCGCGGAGTGATGCTCTTTTCGACGGACTTTGGCCGCAAGGCCATCGATACGATCAACGTCCAGAGACAACACCTTGATCCCGTGCTCCTCGAGGAGTTCGGCAAGCATTGGAATCGGGTCATGACCAAGCTGCCAAGAGGCACGCATGTTTCGAGCCGCGTCCTCTGCATCACGAACATCGGTCACCCAGTAGGGCGCTTCGTGCGGGGCATCCCACTCCTGGCTCGAAAGATTCAGCAAGCTTTCGACAGCCAGGTACTTTTCAACCATATTGAGCGTCTTGGCTTCGATCGTCGCGATCTCCTTGGCCGACGAGCTGGCTGACTTGCGAAACTCTACGCCCTCCAACTCAAGCTCGTCATCGCTCAGTAGGAAATCCACAGAGACCTCGAGTGCTCGGGCAAGACTCAGCAGCACGCCCGATCCGGGCATGTCTTCATTGCGCTCGTACTTGCCTATGGCTTGAGCGGACACCTTGTTATCCATGGCATCGGAAAGTGCACGGAGCGAAAGGCCAGATGCCGCCCGGGCTCCTTTGAGTCTCTTGCCAATCATAGCGTCCTCCCAGTGGGTGGTTTACATTTCACCCATATGATTGATATTTTGTAAACTACAACGCTTGAAAGCGCGGCTTTTTGTCCCTATTCTGTAACACGAGGCCAAACGGAAGGCAAATTTGTAAACCGCCCAATCGCCCCAAGAGGCGCTAGAGAGGCAAAGAAGCGAGGAAGCAGTCATGAACGCGCCATTTGCGGGCGACTTGCCAAAAGGAATTCAGAAGATCACGGCGCTGCCGGACCCCGGCCTGGCAGAACTTTGGGACTCAATCATCGTCGAAGCCGAGATGAAGGAGCACCTGCTCTCTCAGGCGGTTCTGAATTTCACTATGCGACCAAAGATGAGCCGAGCCGTGTTGCCGCTCCATGGCGTTATCCTCTTAGTTGGCGCGCCAGGGACAGGCAAAACGTCACTTGCAAGAGGCTTGGCCAACCGGACAGCAGCGGCTTTCAAGGGAGGCAACTTCCAACTGGTCGAGGTTGAAGCGCATGGCCTGACGAGTTCCGCAATGGGGAAAACGCAGCGGGCGGTTTCCGACCTCTTCGCGCAGACCCTTTCAGAGCTTGCCAATGCAGGCCCAACGATTGTGCTGCTAGATGAGGTGGAAACACTTGCGGTCGACCGGTCCAGGCTCAGTCTCGATGCCAACCCAGTCGACATTCATCGAGCCACGGACGCCGTTCTGGTTCAGCTTGACCTGCTGGCAGAATCCCACAAAAACCTGCTGTTTGTGGCGACCAGTAACTACCCGGAAGCGGTGGACGATGCCTTCGTTTCCCGATGCGATCTGGTTCTTGAAGTCCCCCTTCCTGCAAAGGAAGCCTGCAAGACCATTTTGCGGGAATGTCTGTTGGGGCTAGGCAGCACGTATCCTGAGGTAGAAGAGCTTACCAGAGACCGTAGCTTCGATACCTGTGCCGGCGAATTCGTCGGCCTTGACGGAAGGGCGATCCGAAAAACCGTTGCAAACGCGCTCGCCTCGAACACTCAGGTGGCCCTGAATCCTGGTTCGTTAACACTGTCGCAGTTGGCAGCAGCCGCGAAATCAGCCCAAACCAACAAAAAAGCAAATCGGGGGAAGTGATGCCGACCGTAACCCGCCGAACATTCCGGAGCTCTCCGCATCGCGACGCCTTCGCGACATGGGCCGCCATCAGCGCCTTGCTCACCCGGACAAATACCGGAGCGCAGCAAGAACTCGGCAGTGTCGCTGGTATTGCAAGCAGCATAATTGCGGACAAAGCCTGCGAAAACTCGCCAATCATTGTCAGCTGTGAGGGACCGCAGACGCGCATTTACTGTCTATACGATGACGATGCGATCGATGGGTCGGACGTGAACGAAGACGTTCTCGGGTTTGACCCGTTAAAAGGTGATTGGTCGATTTCGCTGCCCTGTGAGCCCGATGACCTCGGTTGGGTTCAATCGAGTTTGAAACAGAAAAGTGAGCGCATCACAGCCCGCGACAAAAACGAAACCAAAAAGCAAGATACCGCCAACAATTCGCAGGGTGCTACGCTCGAAATTGATCTTGAGGGGTTGTTGAAACCATGACATCGGTCATCACATATTCCCGCACCCAGTCTGTCACCTATGTGGCTGATAACATCCTCAAGAGCCTCAAAGACATTATCCGTCTGAGTGGCATGGACCCGACGAATTTCGTGAATGACACGGAAATCAACATGCGCGGCATTAAGGTATGGTTGGAGAGCGAAGACCTCGAGAAGATCACACTGGAGATATACGATCCGGCATCCAATAATTTGATCCTGCGTTGGGACATTGACGTGGCCTACAGTTGGTCTGCTGGAGATGGAAACTTCTGGACGGACACCGATCAACTCCGTTGGGCAATTCGCAAAGCGGGCGTGGCACCGGCAAGCGCCAAGTATGACCTCCTTCTACGTACAAAGCCTGGACGACCTGATGTCCCTGGTTGGTACCGAACCACTGCTCGCTCTACGGACGGTATGGTTCGTCAAAGCCTTGGCTCCACCATCGAACACAATGGTCTGGGAGCGACTGCATCGTATTGGAGGCAGGCATCATGATTTCACTCCCGGACGCATTCAAGAAGTTCAAAAGCCGACTGGAGTTGAACGAGAGTGAGCGGCAGAACGCATCCAAGCGGCAGAAGGAAGTTCGCGAGCACCTGGATAAAGCCTTTCAGATCGACCGTAGCTTTTTGACTGGAAGCTATGCCCGCTGGACCAAGTCCAAACCACTCAAGGATGTCGATATCTTCTTCGTTCTTGGAAAGGACGAGGACCACTATCGAGACAAACACCCTGACAAGATACTGACCGCGTTCTACGATAAGTTGGTTGACGTTTATGGAAGCAGCGCCGTCAAGAAACAGGGACGCTCCGTAGGTGTAGATTTCGGTGTTGTTGTCGATTCAGACGACAACACAGACTACCGGGTTGTAAGCGTGGATGCCGTGCCCGCATTCGCAAACGGAGACGACTACGAGATCCCCAACAACACAACCGGGAAGTGGATGGGAACAAATCCCGAAATCCATGCACAGAAGGCTGTTGCGGCCCACCAAGCCTATGGCAATGAGTGGAAAGGCCTAGTGCGCATGGTGAAGTACTGGAACCAAAACGTCCGCCATGGAGAAAAACCTATCAAGCCATCCTTTCTGATCGAGGTCATGGCGATGGAGTGTCTACATGGCGGGTGGGGCGGCTCACACGATCGCGAAATCCAAGCATTCTTCGCTACGTTGCGCGACCGAATTCACGAGGATTGGCCAGATCCGGCCGGGCTCGGGTCTTCTGTCAGCGATCGAATGGACGCGGCGATGGTAACACGCGCCCAGACAATTCTGGATCAAGCGAACCGCGACATCGCTGCCGCAATCCACTTGGCGCGCCAGGGCAAGAACGGGGACGCTCTGAAAGCGTGGCGCTCTTTCTTCGGGCCAAAATTCCCGCTGTCTTAGAAGGAAAAACCAATGGCTGAGTGGTCTCTATCACTGCTTCTATCGTCGTTGCACGAGGATATTCAGCATCGGCTGTCGACAGCGCGGAAGTCCTTCAAGCATCCGGGTACAAAAGGCGATGCAAGCGAAGCCATTTGGATTGATTTGCTCGCCCAGTACCTGCCCGAAAGATATCAGGTTGCGAGCGCGCACGTCGTCGATAGCACTGGGAATTTCAGCGACCAGATTGATGCTGTCGTTTTTGACCGCCAGTACTCGCCTTTTATTTTCACGTACGAGAAGCAACTCATTGTCCCGGCTGAGAGTGTTTATGCCGTTTTCGAGGCCAAGCAGACGGCAGACGCAAATCTTGTCAAATATGCTCAAGACAAGGTCGCATCAGTCAGAAGCTTGCATCGGACCAGTCTACCGATCCCACACGCTGGTGGGGTCTATCCACCAAAACAACTCATTCCTATTATTGGTGGTCTTCTGACCTTCGAGAGCGAGTGGAAGCCTCCTTTGGGAGCATCTTTCGAGAAGGTACTCAACGAAGGCGCTGGCGATAGACGGTTGGACATCGGGTGTGTAGCGTCCCACGGGCATTTCCTTTTCGACCAAGAGGGCGAATATGACCTTGTCGAGGGGTCGAAACCGGCAACAGCCTTCTTGTTTGCGCTGATCTCACGCCTCCAGTTCAGCGGCACCGTACCAATGATTGATATCGATGCCTATGGAGATTGGCTGACCAAATAGTAGCCGTAGAGTTAATATTTATTTTGGCATGCCTTCCAACGCCACAAAAACCCTGCCTAACGGGTAGAGCAATCATATACCCAAACAAACACGCCAAAAGGGGAACCGTGATCCCACGGTTCCCCTTTGTGTTCAGATCGTCCTCCCCTCGCGCGCCAATTAGGCGACCAGCGAGAGCCCCGCGCCGGCGTCCTGCGGCTGATCACCGCTGTCGATGAACGGGATGATCGAGAAGGTCTGCCCGCCGCGCTGTTCTTCGTTCTGCACGGCGTTGACGCGCAGGTCGCCATCGGGCGTGTTGATCAGCAGCGACAGGTAGTCATTGCCCGTGCGGCTGCTTTTCGCCATCCACGCCGAACCGACGCGGATCGGCGTGCCCCGGGGCGAGCTGACCTCGATCCGGTAATCCGGGTGGGTCTCCTCGGATTTGTAGCTGTTCTCGATCAACATGAACTCCAGATCGAACATCATGTTGGCGATATAACCGGTGAAGGCGTTGTCAGCGTCCATGGCGGTCAGCTCACCCGAGATCGAGCCGGATTTCATCAGGCCGTTCGAGACCAGCGGGATGATCTCGAATTCGCCGCTTTGGGTCGCGCGCGCTTCTTTCGTCTGCACCGCGTTGACCCGGAAGGGGCCCAAGCCGACATCGATCTGCATCGAGATGTAGGGGTTGCCGCTGGTATTGCCGGTCTCGTTCCAGGCCGTGCCGATGCGCACCTTGCGGCCTGATTTGTTGACTGCCGTCACGTCAAAATCCGGGCTGCGTTCGGACATCTTGGCCCGCGCCTCCAACTGGATGGCGATGTCAAAGCGCGTCGAGTGGATCATGCCGGTGTACTGAGCGGCTGCGGTCTCGACATTGCGGGTGAGGGTTCCTGCGAACATGGGATGGTTCCTTTTGGATTAGCCGGTGCCTGACGTTCTTGCCAACGCATCCGGGATTGCTTTCTCGACCCCTCTTGGGATCACAAATCAGAAAGCTCGCTTTCCTTTCAGCCCTGCCCACGGGTCAGAGCTGCCGTCCGAGTGGGAATGCCCCCGCGCCTCCGGGTGCCACGCACCTCCCCTGCCCGTCTGGTCTTGATTGGCTGCCCGGATTTTCCGCGCAGTCCTCCGATCGCGCGATGAAGAACTCCGCCTCTTTTCCGTTCAACCCGTGCCCGCCCCGGTCGGTCAGACCGATGCAGCTACCGTTCGGCACATAGGTGATGAGGTACTGACCAAGCCGGTCCTTGTGGACAACGTAGCCGGTATTGGCCCAATGCACGGTCTGGCCGGCATCGACGGCGGCCTTGATTTCATCGAGTGTCATGCGAACCTCCTTACGAAGAATGGTGGGGAAACGACGCAAGAAACCCGGTCGTCCAACCGGGCTTCCATGCAGCATTTGTTCGGCAAACGGCCGAGTGCTGTCAGGCACCTTGCGTGGCTTGCGTCGCGTGCGCCGCCATCCAATCCTTCAGGCCAAGAACCGTTCTTCCGGCGGCGACCTCGGAGGCCCAGGCAACCCTTGGGTCGCCGGAGGGCTCGGAGCCGACATGCCGGTTGATATGGCCATTGGCCATCCATGGCTCGGGTTGAATCCGTCGCAGCCAGTCCGCCATGCTCGGGATGCGGCCCTGACAGTCTTCGCGGACATGCTGCTCGCCGATCCAGCGCACGGGAATGTCCCGACCTGCGCTATTGGTCAGGGTCAAGCCGAAGACACGTTCGGCCTCAAAAAGGCCTTGAGCGTGGTGGCGCATGGCTCGGTGCGTGAAGAGCGCGAGATGCTCTTTCGAGGCGTCAAACCAATCGTGCACAGACTGATAGTCAGATGGCACCCCGCCGAATTTCCGGGCAGAGCTTTCGGCATGATGAAGCGGATGCGCCATATCAAAGCCCCTCGTCATAGCTGTGCGCGCATTCGACATAGCGGTCCGCGTGATCTAGCGTGATGCTGTCGGCTGCGATGTCCCAGGTCAGCGTGCCATAGCCGCCCTCATTGTTCTCGAACCCCGGGTGATGGTGATAGGCGAGCGACCAGGCAAAATCGCCAACTTCTGTGACAAGCGCCTCCGGCAGTTTGACCTCCGCAGGCTGCACAGTCACATTCTCAACATTGCCGGAGTCGCCATAACCTTCGTATTCGGCAGTGACCTCGCTGATGCCAAGCGCGCGCAATTGCGCGATCAGCTCCGCTCGGGATGCCTTCAAGGTGGTTTCGCGCTCTGCACGCCACTGAGCCGCCAGTGCGGCATAATCGATCTGGGGATTGGTCATGGGCCTGTCCTCTTGTCTGGAGTTGGGGGGCCGGGCTTGGCATTGGTCTGCCAGCGCCCGGAAAGCGCAGACCGGTCAAATCCCGATCCACGCCGCCCGACCCAAAGCCCTCTTTCACTTTTCAGGCGGCTTGTTCTGCAGCTCTAGCGGCTCCCTGCCCAACGATCCGGGCCAGAATGCTTCCCGCGTCGATCCCGTCCCCATGCGGCAGGAACACCCGCAACTGGAAGGCGATGATCTCGGTGAAGCAGCCGAGGGCCTTGAGGCCGTCGATCATGCCCTTGTCGGCGCCGCCCAACTCAAGGCGCATCTCGCCTGCGACCCGGCGACGGGTCAGGGTCAGACCCCGGCCCAGATCGACCGGCGCCGTGGTGCCAAGGGCAACGTTCAAAATCTCCTGCGGTGTTTGCGGATTGGAGACGAGGAAGCGGGCGCGCAGCGCGGCCGCCCCTTCTTCGCTCAGCGTGCGCCCGATCATGGCGGTCGCCCCATCGGGCGTGACCCTGTAGATGCGTTCATTCGTGGTCGGAATATCCTTCCAGATCGGCAGCAGCAGCCCGGTCAGCAGGTAGAGCTTGGTCGTGGTGGTTTTTGGCAGGGACGCAGCCTCGGCATCCCAAATTCCTGCAAACTCGGGCCTTCCGATGTCTTCCCAGGCCGAGGACTCGAAGCGCGTCTCTTCGAGGTAGCTGGAGCCATTGGGCCGCACCGCCTTGCGCATCAGCGTGACAATGTCCTCGTCATACATCTGCATGGGGCGCGCCGAGATGAGCGCCGCGCGGCCGGAGGCGCGATTAACCATCGGCAGCTTATCCGGATTGCGCGATATGGCCTCTTCGGCCCCAAGAACGTGGACCGGGTCGGTGACCTCCAGCCCGATGATCCGCGTCACGGCGCCGGATTTCGGGCAGGTCCAGAGATCCTCGGTGGAGACCTGCTCGATCTTTTCGCCGCGCAGGGTTTCGACGCCGAGATCGAGCGTGCCCGCCGCCCGCGCGCGTTCGGTCTGATCAGCGATCCGGCGCATGAACTCGCCAAAGAGCGCGTTCTGCATGTGGATGGGAAGGGCAAGCACCCGATTCAGAAACCGCTGGATCGGGGGAAGCTCCTCGAGAAGCACCCCGTCCTTGTCGATCAGCCGCAGGGCTGTCCAGTCGGTGAAACTCTCGTAGCTCATCGCCTCGGCGCGCCCGGCGGCAAGATCGGCGAAATACCCGCGCAGCGCCGCCCGCGCGATCGGGCTTTCGAGATTGTCCTCCTCCCGGAACATGCCCTGCGAGCCGGTTTCGCGCTGGCCCTTGGTCAGGGCCCCCAGCTGGTCGAGGCGCTTGGCAATCGTCGAGGTGAAGCGCTTCTCGCCATGCACGTCCGAAGTGCAGACCCGAAAGAACGGTGCGCTGACCTGGGCCGAGCGATGCGTGCGGCCCAGCCCCTGGATGGCCGCATCGGCGCGCCAACCGGGCTCCAGCAGGTAGTGCCGCCGCCGTTTCTGGTTCTTCGCGGTTTGCGCCGCATGGTAGGATCGGCCCGTGCCGCCTGCATCGGAGAAGATCAGGATATTCTTCTCACCATCCATGAAGGCTTGGGTCTCGGAGGAATTGCTGCTGGGGCTGCGCTTTTCGATGAAGAGATGACCATCCGCGGCCTTGAGGGGCCGGATGGACCGCCCCGTGACCTCGGCGACAGCCTCGTCGCCAAAGGCCCAGAGGATCTGATCGAGCGCCGAGGGGATCGGAGCGAGCGTCATCAACTCCATCATGGCCGCATCGCGCAGGGCGAGCGCCTCCCGCGAGACCACCAGCGCACCGGTCTCGTCCCTGAGCGGCTCGGCCACCATGTTGCCGTCGATTTCCACGAGCTTTTGCGCATGGGTCGGGAAGGCCTGTTCGAGGTAGCCCAGAACATAGTCGCGCGGCGTCAGCGCACCCTCTACCAGCTCGTCCTCGGGCTCCATCGCTTCAAGCCGACGCTTCAACAGGCTCTCACCCGTCGAGACCACCTGGATGATGCAGGCGTTGCCCGCCGCGAGGTCATCCTCGATGGCGCCGATGATGGTCGGGGCTTTCATGCCCATCAGGAGATGGTTGAAGAAGCGCTGCTTGGTGCTTTCAAACCGGGACTTGGCCGAGGCGCGTGCGGCCGAGGCATTGGTCTCCCCCGAGGCATCGTTGACACCGGTTGCCGTCAGTGCCGCCTCGAGATTGTGGTGAATCGTCCGAAATGCGCCCGCATAGGCGTCGTAGATCTCGATCTGCGCCGGGGTCAGCGCGTGTTCTAGAACATCATATTCCACCCCATCGAAGCTGAGGGCACGGGCCGTGTAGAGGCCGAGCGTCTTGAGATCGCGCGCGACCACCTCCATGGCGGCGACACCGCCGGCTTCCATCGCAGAAACGAAGCTCTCGCGGCTTGGGAAGGGGTATTCGGGACCCTGCCCCCAGAGCCCCAGCCGCGCGGCATAGGCGAGGTTGTGCACGCTCGTGGCACCCGTGGCCGAGATGTAAAAGACGCGAGCCCGGGGTGCCGCCAGTTGCAGCCGCAGGCCAGCAAGGCCCTGCTGGGAGGGTTTGCCCCCCCTGCCCTGCTCGGACCCGGCCGCGTTCTGCATGGCATGGGCTTCGTCGAAAGCCAGAACACCATCGAACCCCGCGCCCATCCAGTCGAGGACCTGGCTCAGCCGCGAGGTGCCGCATTTGCCCGCCGAACGCAGCGTGGCGTAGGTGACGAATAGGATGCCGTCGCCCATGGGGATGGGCTGATCCGGTTTCCATTTCGAGAGCGGCTGGATGTCGGCGGGCGAGCCACCGAGATCAGTCCAGTCGCGGATCGCGTCCTCGATAAGCGTGGCGGATTTGGAGACCCAGACGGCCTTACGGCGTCCGGCGAGCCATCCCGCGAGGATCAGCCCCGCACATTCGCGCCCCTTGCCGCACCCGGTGCCGTCGCCGAGGAAATAGCCGAGGCGATAGGCCCGTGCATCCGGGTTATCATCGGCGCGCGTCAGCTTGGTCTGGTCGTCGTCGATGGTGAATCGTCCTGGCAGGTCGCGCCCATGGGCATCATGTGCCATGATGATGGTCTCAAGCTGTGCCTCGGAGAGATGCCCATCCTCGATCAGCCTGGCAGGCAGGCGCAATTCTGAACTGGCCGCGCCAGAGGGCATGGGCGGCGCGACAGAGGCCATGGCGATACTTTCGACAAGCGGCGTTGGATGCTCCTGCGCACCCGGGATCTCGATCCGCTGCGGACGGTAGCGCGCATAGATGTCCGAGACGGGCGTGTTGTCGCGCGGAGCCTCAAGACTTGTGAAGCTTAGCGGGATGGCAGCATTGGCGCGGGGTTTGGAGGCGGCGACTGTGGCAACTGGGCGCTTGCGCGTGACAGGTACTGGACCGACCGATCGCGCATGAGGGTTTGTCGCCGCCCGTTGGGCGGGGCGCTTCTCAGGCCGGCTTGCGGCCACGGCGTCGACAAAGGGAAGGGCTTCCTCCAGATCCTGAACCCTGGCGCGGATCATCTCGCCGTCGTCCTGCACCTTGTTGAAGACCATGAGCTGGGTTTCGACAGAGGTGCCGAGCTTGCGGTAGACCTGCCCCGGCATCGTCAACGCCAGTCGCGGCGTCAGGAGGCCGCAGGCGCGGGACCAATGCGCGGCATCGCGTTCGGGTGTGAATCCCGGCGGCATGATCGCCACCAGCCGCCCGCCGGGTGCCAGACGCTTTGCAGCCGCAATGAGATGCTTGGCGGCGATGTGCTTGTCCCGGGAGCGGTCGACCGAGGAGGCGAAGGGCGGATTCATCACCACGACGTCGGGTAGAACCGGCGTCTGCAGCAGATCATCGATATGCTCGCCGTCATGGCCTGTGACCTCGCCGCCGAAAACCGCGCGCAGGAGGCGCTGGCGAAAGGGGTCGATCTCGTTGAGCAGAAGCGTGGCACCGGCCCGGGCGGCGAAAGCAGCCAGGGCACCGGTGCCAGCCGAGGGCTCCAGCACGGTCTCGCCCTTGCGGATCGCTGCGGCCCGCACCGCCATGGTCGCGAATGCCAGCGGTGTGGAAAACTGCTGCAGCCGGATCTGCTGCTCGGAGCGGCGGGTTTCCGTCAGGAGCCGTGAGGCAAGCAGCCTTGCCGCGGCGATGTCACCTGCCGCGCCGTCGCCGCGCAGCAGCATTTGGACGGCAGCGGCCTGCATCAGGTCATAGGCCATGCGCCAGTCCCAGGCACCCCCGGCATCGCTGCCATGAAACGTCTCGCGCATGATGCGCGCCAGCGCTGAACTGCGCAGGGGTTGGTGGTGGATCTCTGTGCCGATAAGCGCTAGCGCAGAGGCGAGATCGGCTTCGGAGATTGCGAGAGCCGGGTTGGCCGTTCTGGGTTTGGACATGGGGATTTTCCTTTGGATCAGGGTCTGAGTTCCAAAGGACAAAAAGCCCGCTCTACACTTTTTGGGGTTTCCGCCGAAAGCTATGACGGAGGTTGGGCAACGAGAGTGAGTGCAGAATTTCAGATCACGAGCGCGACCCGCCCTTGTCGGAATCAAAGGCTAAGTCACGCAGCCGATCGGCAAACAATTTTTTGACAGAAGAAGCGGCGGCAACCCACCAAAACACCCCGAAACGCACGAAGGTACCAGGTAAGAACAGAACGCACTGTTCAAGACTGTTGGCGGCGCTTCTCATCAATCACCGCCTGCACAAGGTTCATCACGTTGGAATGCGGTGTCGCGGCCTGCTGGTCATTCAGTGCCTCCTTCACCTTGGACCGAAACCAGGCATCATGGGACGTCATCTCACCGGTCACGGCGATGGTCCTCGAGGCGCCTATCCAGAAGCTCGCCTAGGTCTCTCGGCATAGCTGCAACGCTCAGAGCGACCCGAGATCGGCGGTAGGGAGAATGGACCTTGGACAGATTGACTTTGTCGCAAGCCTGTTTGCGGTCTGAAGGCTGTTTCAACTCGGATTCCCCGTTCACGCGATGATCGAACGTTACAGCAAAACTTCCCGGACGATAAGACTCTTGAGATCTCTACATTATGGGGATGACCAAAACATCTGCGCACAGACGCCCCTTCACACCATTGCCGACGTTGGGGCGGGATGCCGCGAAGGTCTCAAACGAGCCCTCTTTGACCGATGCTGCAAGACGCACGAATGCCCGCTTTCGGGGATTTCGACTTAGTCCATAGCACACTGCTGACACTTGCCTGTCACAAAGTTTATAATATACTCCCCTATACTATACTTGGAGGGATAGATGGCCCATCTCAGTCATGACAATTCAAAGCTGATCGCGCGCTTGCGGCGGATCAAAGGACAAGTCGAGGGCGTTGAACGCGCCTTGGAGGCAGACGCCGACTGTACAGAAGTGTTGCGGCAAATCGCGTCCATTCGTGGAGCCATGACTGGGTTGACAAACGAAATCTTCGAAGAGCATCTCCGCAATCACATTGTCGGGGCGACTGATGACATGGCGCGCGAAAAGGGTGCGGAAGAAATGATCCAGATTCTTAAGTCGTATCTCAAATGACGGGCGAGACTGTACAGCAAGGCCAAGAGATGAGCCAGGAGACCGCCACCTCGCTTGAACATGAGCATGTCTTCTTGGGTGCTGAACAAGAGCGGAACGAGCGAAGGGTGTGGCTGGTCATTACATTGACGGCCACAATGATGGTTGTGGAGATCACAGCCGGGCATTGGTTTGGCTCGATGGCGCTGATTGCCGATGGGTGGCACATGTCCACGCACGCCGCTGCAATGCTGATCGCTGTGTTGGCCTATCGGTATGCACGTAAGAACGCGAGCAATCGTGCATTCACGTTCGGCACCGGGAAAGTCGGTGATCTTGCCGGATTTGCCAGTGCCGTGATCTTGGCGCTGATCGCGCTTTTGATTGGTTGGGAGAGTTTCCAACGGCTTATGAAACCCGTGCCGATCAGTTTTAACCAAGCCATCTTGGTTGCGGTGATCGGGTTGCTCGTGAACTTGCTGAGTGCATGGTTGCTGCGTGACGATCATCATCACCACCATCATGGCCATAGCCATGGGCACCATCACCACGACGATGAACACAAGCATCACCATGGGCATGGTCAGGATAACAACCTTCGAGCCGCGTACCTGCACGTCTTGGCGGATGCCCTGACATCAGTTTTGGCCATTGTCGCCCTGCTTCTGGGCCGTGCCTACGGTTGGTTCTGGGCAGACCCTGTGATGGGGATTGTCGGCGCGATTGTGATTTCTCGGTGGTCTTGGAGTCTCATGAAAGACGCAGGCGGAGTCTTGCTGGATCGCGTCCCTCAAGATGGGAACATCGAAGCAAAAGTGCGTAAGGAAATCGAGACGGGCACGGACAAGATTACAGACCTGCACATCTGGCAGATCGGCCCCGGCCACTATTCGGTCATTGCTTCGATTGCTTCTGAGACTCCCAGAGAGGTGTCGGAGTATAAAACTGTACTCAACAGCATCGATGACGTCTCGCACACCACCGTTGAGGTGCATCCGGTTAGCCGAGCCACGTGATGCGGCATCTGCTCCGGTCGGCGTCAGAATGACCACCTACTACCATCACCTTGCTCGTTTGCCCTCCCGGCGGTACTTTGCAGAAAATGTGGTATTCAGCCGCAGAGAGCAGTAAGCCCATGAGACGCGCACAGACCATTGGAAGGACACTATCCGCAGCGATGACCTGCCTAGCGCTTGTCATCTGGTCCGTTTCGCCATCCTTCACCCATGCGCCGATTGTGTTTGAGACCATTCAAGATCATTTGGAAATCGTTGAGGATCATGGTCATTCTCATGGGTTTGAGGAAGACCTCCAATGGGCGATGCATGGTCATAGCCACGACGTGGCAGACCATGACCACAGCCAAGCCTTCCTTTCGGCAGGCCAACGCAGTGACCCTGTGGCAGAGTTCAGCGAGGTCTTGCTGAGCATGGGGTCAAGCAGCGGCCCCTCGCGCTACTTCCGAATAGACCGACCTCCGCGTGCATGATCGAAGCGGCATTTGCCGCTCAGCAACGATCATTCCTATCTTACAGCGGAGTTATTCCATGAACATCCTCACTGAGGGTGTGAGACGCATACCGATGCGTTTCGCGCTCCTCGTTCTATCGGCGCTCGCTCTATCAGCGAGCGCAGCCCTGGCCCATGACGTCACCCCCGGTGATGCAGGCTACATACAAGAGATTTGGGGAGTGCATATCATTCCCTTCATCTACCTCGGCGCCAAACACATGATCACGGGGTACGACCACATCCTGTTCCTCTTGGGCGTCGTATTCTTCCTCTACCACATGAAGGACGTGGCGATTTACGTCAGCCTCTTTGCAATCGGTCACTCGGTCACGATGCTTTTGGGCGTGTGGTTCGGCTGGGGCATCAATGCCTACATCATCGACGCGATCATCGGTCTGTCGGTGGTTTACAAGGCGCTCGATAACCTTGGGGCGTTTCAAAAATGGTTCGGGTTCCAGCCCAATACCAAAGCCGCGACGTTGATCTTCGGCCTGTTCCACGGCACCGGACTTGCCACTAAGATCATCGAATATGAGATTGCGAAAGACGGCCTCTTGGCCAACCTTCTCGCGTTCAATGTCGGTGTTGAGGTCGGCCAACTTCTGGCGCTCTTCGTCATCCTGATTGTTATGGGATACTGGCGGCGCAGCGCAAACTTCATGGCTCAGGCCACCTATGCCAACTGGATCATGGTCCTTCTCGGTATCATGCTGACCTATGTTCAGGTCGCAGGGTACTTGGCCAGCACATAAAGGAACAAGAACATGCACAATGCACCAAAACCAAATCTCGAAGACCTGCCCTCACGCGCGCAACTTCGTCGGTCATCCATCATTGCTGGCATCGGGGCCGTTGCCCTTGGCGTAATGGTCTACATACCCGCTGAATTGGGCCAAGACCCCACAGGCGTTGGCACGATCCTCGGCTTGACCGAGATGGGCGCGATCAAGCAGGAGCTCAAGGCAGAAGCAGAGGCTGACGCAGTTCTACACAACGATGATCAATCCTCTTTGATGAATGACATCTTAGGGCTCTTTATCTCAACGGCCCATGCTCAGGAAGCATGGCAGGACACGATCACCTTCACCCTCGCACCGGGTGAGTTCACCGAGATAAAGGCCACAATGGAAGAAGGTGCGACGCTCTTCTATGAATGGAGTTCCGAAGGCGGTCGGATCAACTTTGACCTACATGCCCACGCAAGCGGCGAAAACGTGACCTACGAGAAAGGTCGCGGCAAGACCGTGGGCGCAGGTAGCTTTGAAACGCCCTTCGCCGGAGACCACGGCTGGTTTTGGCGCAACCGTGATGACGAGGCGGTTACCGTGACGCTTCAACTTCGCGGTGATTACAGCGCCATTGTTCGCGACGAGTAATTTTGAGCACCGGGCGTATCCCAAAATCGGGATGCGCCCACGAAAGCAGACTTTGGCGCGAACGCTGCGAAATTGTTGAGCGACAGGAACAGGACGTAAACAGGCGTTGCGCTCAATGCGCTCCTGGTAAGGCAAAGGCCGTCGTCAGCACAGCAGTGGCGAACAATACCATAGCGAACACGACCCATTCAAGTGCAAGGGACTTGGAAAGGTGGGCCGCCGCAGGAGCACCTTCGGAAACCAGCCTTGGAACAAGGCGCAATTTGTTCAACGCGCCCAAGCCCAACAGTAAGGCAACAACGCACAGCTTTGCTATGAGAGCGAGCCCGTAGGTCGTTGTGAACAGGTTTGCCCATGAGCCGAGAAGCACCCAACCCAAGGCCAATCCAGCAGCGATCAGGACTGGAATGACAGCGGTTGCGATTTGACCGAAACGATGACCTAAACGGCTTGCGGCTTCCAAGCGATCTGAATCGTTGGACAACCGCTTCAGGGGCAACAGAATACCAATCCAGAATGATACGGCGACCAGATGCGCCATCAGCAGGAGTTTTGGCCAAAACGCGTCACCGTCCGAGATATGTCCAATACTCGCAAAAGACCAAACCGATATGAGTGCGCCGATCCCGGCCAGGCTCCACCCTATACCGCCGATCAAAAGTCCGACGAGCACCAGAACCAATCCCGCCAACCGAAACACCAGGGCCGTGCCAACCGGCGTTTGCCACATAAGGCCCAGCATATCGGGATCGATCAAACCTGATGCATCGCCGGTCAGCGCCGCGCCGCGCAGTGCAAAACTTGCGATAGCTGCGATGATCCCGACCAAGGCACAAAAGACCGCAAACCTGCGCATAGCTGAGAGGACACTGGCGATCTCAGATGCAAAGATCAGGCGGATCAACACCAAACCACCGCTGGTCAGAATTCCGAAATACATCAGGGCTTTGGTGGCGACCGCCGCGAGCGCCCAAGCATCTGGCACTGGCTATTGAACCTCGAAGCTGAACGTGCCTTGCATGGCGTGCCCGTCCATCCCCAACCCGCGCCATTCTATTTCATATGAGCCGTCTCCCATCGGCGGCATGGGCAATACGAACTCATCCGCAAAACTCTTGTAGCTGCTGAGGTCAATGGCTTGGGTCTCGCCATCGGAATGGTGGGCTTTCACTGCTGTCAAACGCAGCTTGTCAGCGAAGTTCAGCGCGATTTCAGCGGGAAGTTCGGTTAGGACGGCACCATCCGCCGGGGTGGTCTGTTGCATTTCGGAATGGGCCAATGCCACAATCGGACTAAGCGTTACAAGAAAGGCTAGAAGCAAAGACTTCATGGTCACTCCCAGGTGCTGATTGGCCCGTTTGAACAAGACTTCGAGAGGCAAAGCCCTGTTTGGAGAACTACGCTAGACGGTCCAGTAGGGGGAATGTCAAGATCGGATTTTTTTGGGTGGCGGCTGGGAAAACGGTGCTCACAGCAAATTGTATGCGTTCTTGACGCAGGTTATGAGTTGACGCTTGGAATTGATGCAAAACATTGGTATTACACCAAAATGCGTCTCTTTAACTGGCTCATCGCGCAAGCAACTCTGTTTGCTGTTGTCCTCGGTGTATCACTGAGCAGCTATGGCATGGCCCAAGCCCATGCCGCCATGATGAAGGATGCATCCGGCATCACGCTGAGTGCGCAGACCATGGACCATTCTTCACATGCGACGGGCGACCATGCGAACCATGATATGTCCTCAGTCGGACACGGCCAGGCACATGATGGGCACGCGAACTGCCCGATGATCGCCTGTTGCCACATGGGTGGGGCCGATACGCCTAATGTGTCTGCTTTGGCTGATCCCGTATCGTGCAAGTACACTAGCTCTGCCAACCCACAACTGGGCAAGGCAGAACCTGAAAACGCCAAGAAGCCCCCAAAACACGTCTGATCTTCTGACAAACAGCCCTCGTGCATAGCCACTCGGGCTTTCTTTGCGCGGACATATTGTGCCTGCGCGTCAAAGACAGGACGACGATATGCGTGGAAGATACGTAGCCTTGACGATCTTGGCTCTCGGTGCGGGCATCGCGGGCGGAATATGGCTTGAACGGGAACGCGGCAAGATGGCGATGGGGGCCACCGAGGCCGGACCACAAATTCTGTACTGGGTCGCGCCGATGGACCCTAATTTCCGCAAAGAGGGGCCCGGTAAATCGCCCATGGGGATGGATCTTGTCCCGGTCTATGACGGCGATGAACCTTCTGGCGATCCGGAAGACGTCACGCTAACCGCAGCGGAGGTGAATACCATTGGTGTCCGCACTGCTGTGGCCCGCGTGCAGGATATCGCGCGGCGGATCGAGACGGTTGGGTTCGTGGGATACGACGAACACGCCACCAGTCATAT
This sequence comes from Roseovarius sp. CAU 1744, assembly GCF_039839345.1. Lineage (NCBI taxonomy): Bacteria > Pseudomonadati > Pseudomonadota > Alphaproteobacteria > Rhodobacterales > Roseobacteraceae > Roseovarius > Roseovarius sp. CAU 1744. Next base: position 63,430 of record NZ_JBDOQV010000007.1, read on the forward strand.
TCACACCCGCGTTGAAGGCTGGATTGAACAACTTGAGGTCCGCGCTGAGGGCGATGCCGTCAAACAAGGCGACGTGCTGTTTGAGCTCTATGCGCCCGAAATCACTATTGCCAGTTCCGAGCTGATGCGTGCAACCCAGCGGAAGGATGCGGACGAGATCAACGTCGCCCGCACCAAACTGCGGAATTTCGGCGTGAACCAGCGCCAGATCGACGAGATGGCCAAGGCCGATGCGCCAGCGGCCCGAATCCGATACTACGCCCCGCAGGATGGCGTGGTTGTCAACCTGACGGCCGCCGATGGCATGTATCTGCAACCAGACACCCGTGCGATGACGTTGGGCGACCTGTCCACGGTATGGCTGCTTGCCGACGTCTTCGAGCGCGATATCGGGCGGCTATCGCTGGACATGCTGGCCGAGGCGCGGTTCGAGCATATTCCCAACAGGCTCTTTACCGGAGAGATCGATTACGTCTTCCCCGAACTTGATACGATGACCCGGACGCTACGCGTGCGCCTGCGCTTTGACAATTCCGAGGGTATTCTTAAACCTAATATGTTCGCCACCGTCGCCCTTAAGCCACGTGAGACACAAGAGGCTCTAACGGTTCCCTCCGAGGCGGTGATCCGCACAGGTCGTGCCGAGCGTGTGATCCTGAAAACCGATGAGGGCACGTTCCGGCCGCGCCTTGTCGCCACTGGCCTGCGGGACGGATTCGGCGCAAATGGCCGCACCGTGATTGAACAGGGCCTTGCCCCTGGGGACGAGGTGGTCGCCTCAGCCCAGTTCCTGATCGACAGCGAAAGCGCTTTGAACGCCGGGATACTGCGCTTTGCGCCGACCGAGGCAGACCCTGTCGAGGCTCGGGGCGTGCTGATCTCCTTTGCGCCCGAGAGCCGTCGCGCGGTAATCCGGCATGAGGCCATCCCCACGCTGGATTGGCCCGCGCTGGAGACGGAGTTTGCCGTTCGCTCGGACGTTTTTCTAGATGAATTGACCTCCGGAGACGAGGTGAAGTTCAAGGTGTTCCGGGGCGCCGATGGCCTGCTGGCGATCAGCGTGCTTGGCCGGGATGACGGGGTGGATGCCACCGGCATGGGAATGGTCCACGCCATAACGCCTGAGGGCAAGCTGAGCATCAGCCACGAGCCGATCCCGGCGCTTGGCTGGCCTGCCATGCAGATGGATATGGACCTGGCCGGTGTCGATCCGGCAGATATTCCGCTAGACACCAATGTCGAGTTCGACTTGGCACAAGGAGAGGACGGGCTTTACGTCATTGTTGGGGTGCGCCCTGAAGGGGCCGCAGCGAACATGATGGCCGAGGAAGCGCCCGCCGAAAGCGTGGCGAAGGCTGCCGCCAGGCCCATCATTGTGGACGGTGTCATTCAATCCGTCGACCCCGAAACCCGCCAGGCAATGATTGCCCATGGTCCGATTGCCGAGATCGGTATGCCCGGGATGATGATGGCGTTCGATCTGGCCGAGGAACTGGACCTAACCAAGCTGCCGCTTGATCAGGAAGTGTCGCTGACATTTGCCCGCCCTGATGGCATGAACATGGTTCTGAAAACGTTCGAGGCCATGGCCAAACCGATGAAGGTTATGGGCGTGGTCAATAGTATTGACCCTGAGACATCCACCGCCAATGTCACCCACGGACCGATCACCGAGATCGGCATGCCGGGTATGACCATGGATTTTGCCTTAGATGGCGCGCTTGATCCGGCAACGATACCCTTGGGGCAGGAAACCGGCCTTTTGCTTGTGCAGGGCGAGGATATGTCCTTGACGTTGCAGGGCCTGGCGGAGGACGGGTCATGATCGCTGCGATAATCCGCTGGTCTATCGCCAATCGCTTTGTCGTGGTGGTTCTGGCACTCATGCTGGGCGCGTCGGGTCTGTGGGCTGTGCGCACGACGCCGGTGGATGCGATCCCTGACCTGTCCGATGTACAGGTGATCGTTAAAACCCCTTATGCCGGGCAGGCCCCGCAAGTGGTTGAGGATCAGGTGACCTATCCCATTGCCACAGCCATGCTGGCGGTGCCGGGCGCTGTGGATGTGCGCGGCTTTTCCTTTTTCGGGGACAGCTATGTCTACGTCGTTTTCGAGGATGGCACCGATCTTTACTGGGCGCGCTCGCGGGTTCTGGAATACCTCGCACAGGTGCAATCCCGCCTGCCAGCAGGTGTGAACCCGGAACTGGGGCCGGATGCGACCGGCGTAGGCTGGATTTACCAATATGCCCTGATCGACCGGACAGGCGGACATGACCTGTCGCAGCTTCGTGCAATACAGGATTGGTTCCTGAAGTTCGAGTTGCAGACCATAGATGGGGTCTCCGAGGTGGCTACCATCGGGGGCATGGTCAAACAGTATCAGGTCGTTGTTGACCCCAACAAGCTGCGCGCCTTCGACATTCCGCTTTCTAAACTCTTGCAGGCCATAGAAATGGCCAACGCCGAGATGGGCGGGAGTGTTATCGAAATGGCCGAAGCTGAATACATGGTCCGCGCGACGGGCTATGTGGACGGGCTGGACGACCTTGCCGCCATTCCGCTCATGGTCAATGAACGGGGCGCAGCCCTGACCCTAGGGGACGTTGCCGAAATTCGCCTTGGTCCCGAGATGCGCCGTGGTGTGGGTGAGTTTGACGGCGAAGGCGATGCCGTCGGGGCCGTCGTGATCATGCGCTGGGGTGAAAACGCGCTAACGACAATTCAGGCAGTAGAAGCAAAGCTGGATGAACTGCGAGGCTCTCTGCCCGAGGGTGTCGAGATCATCACCACCTATGACCGGTCTGGCGTGATCGAGCGGGCGATAGAGAACCTGAAAAAGAAGCTGACCGAGGAATTCCTCGTCGTCATCCTCGTCTGCGGCGCGTTCCTGCTGCATTTGCGGTCATCGCTGGTGATCGTGCTGTTCCTGCCGCTGGGTGTGCTTGCAGCCTTCGTTGTGATGCGCATGCAGGGCGTGAATGCCAACATCATGTCGCTTGGCGGCATCGCCATTGCCATTGGTGCGTTGGTAGATGCGGCCATCGTGATGATTGAGGCGATGCATCGCAAAATCGAAGACGGAAAACTTACACGCGGAAACCGATGGAAGGTAGTTGGTGATGCCGCCTCGGAGGTGGGACCGGCGCTGTTCTTCTCGCTGGCCATCATCACGGTCAGCTTCATCCCGGTCTTCGTTCTGGAGGCACAAGAAGGGCGGTTGTTCAAACCGCTGGCCTTTACCAAGACCTACGCCATGGCGGCGGCAGCAATCCTGTCGGTCACGCTGGTGCCCGTATTGATGGGGTATTTCATCCGGGGACGGATCATCCCAGAGCGGCGCAACCCGCTTAATGTGCTGTGCCAATGGATGTACCGCCCCTTCCTTGACGCGGCAGTGGCGTGGCCCTGGGCGACGACGCTACTGGCGGGCGTGCTGGTGGCTTCGATGTGGTATCCCGCACAGCGCCTAGGCACCGAGTTCATGCCGGAGTTGAATGAGGGGGACTTTCTTTACATGCCCTCGCTTTATCCCGGTGTGTCCATCGGCAAGGCCCGCGAAGTGCTGCAACAGACCAATCGCCTGATCAGCGAAGTGCCCGAGGTCGAGAATGTGCATGGCAAGCTGGGCCGTGCGGATACCGCCACCGATCCTGCACCATTGACCATGATCGAGACCACTATTCAGCTCAAACCCGAGGAGGAATGGCGACCGGGCATCACCATGGATGACATTCGGGCCGAACTCGACAAGCGCGTGCAGGTGCCGGGTGTCACCAACGTCTGGATACAACCCATCAAGAACCGGATCGACATGCTGGCCACCGGCATCAAGACGCCGGTGGGCGTAAAGGTCTCCGGAGCCGATCTGGATGTGATCGAAGAGATCGCTGTGGCCGTGGAACGCGCGGTTGCGGACATTCCGGGCACCACCTCGGCCTATGCAGAACGGCCCGTGGGCGGGCGCTATATCGAGATCGACATCGACCGCGCGGCGGCTGCCCGTTATGCACTGTCGATTGTCGATGTGCAGCAGGTGGTTCAAACAGCCATCGGGGGACAGACCATTGCCGAAAGCGTCGAAGGGTTGGAGCGGTTTCCGATCAACCTGCGCTACCCCCGCGACTGGCGCGACAGCCCTGATCGTCTGGCCGATCTGCCGATGGTAACACCCTCCGGCGCGCATATTCCGCTCTCTGCCGTGGCTGAGATCAAGCTGGTGGATGGGCCGGGTATGATCCGGTCTGAAAACGCGCGGCGCACGGGTTTTGTCTTCATCGATATCGCGGGCCGTGATCTGGGCGGATATGTCACCGAGGCGCGTGCCTATGTGGCGCAGGCGGTCGAGCTGCCACCGGGTTATTCCCTCTCTTGGTCGGGGCAATACGAATACATCGAACGCGTGCAGGAAAAACTCTCGATTGTTGCCCCCGCTACGCTGCTCATTATTACGCTGATGCTATTCCTGGCTTTCAACAGGGTGACAGAAGTGGCCATTATCCTGCTGGCCTTGCCCGTGGCGTTGGCGGGGGGTGTCTGGCTGATATGGTATCTCGGCTATGCCGTTTCTGTTGCCGTACTGGTGGGCTTCATCGCATTGGCAGGGGTGGCCGTGGAAACGGCGATTGTGATGCTGCTCTATCTCAACCTTGCTTGGGACAAGCGCGTCAAGGCCGCGCAGGCAGAAGGGCGGCCCCTGGTTCGTGACGACATCGAAGAAGCCGTTTTCGAGGGCGCGCTTCTGAGGCTTCGGCCCAAGCTGATGACCGTGGCCACGATCTTTGCCGGGCTCATTCCGATCATGTACGGCACCGGCACCGGCTCGGAAGTCATGCAACGCATCGCTGCCCCGATGATCGGCGGCATGGCGACCGCTACGGTCCTGACGCTTTTCGTTATTCCAGCGGTGTTCGTGATCTGGAAACGGATCATCCTGCGCCGGACAAATCACCGGATGGCAACACGCCCATCAAACACCCCAATCCCAACCCCGGGTGAATAGCCCTATCTCAATCGCAAAACTTCAATGGAGGACAAAATGCGCAATTCAATTCTCACGCTGATCTTTTCCGGCCTTCTCGCTACGACTGCGTTTGCCAGCGACGACCATTCCGGCCACTCCGATCATTCGGAACATGCCGATCACGCTGCGATGCATGGCGGAATACATACGCAAGCCACGATCAACAGCATCAGCGGCGATACGGTTAATCTCTCGCATGGCCCGATCCCGGAAATCGGCTGGCCTGCGATGACAATGGACCTCCAATTGTTGGAAGGCGCGGAAGTCGGCGAGGTCCAGGAAGGCGAAGATGCCATGATCATGCTTGAGAAAGGAGAAGACGGAATGTATGCGATCCGCGCCCTCATGCCCGCAGAGTGAGTGCGACTCAGTGATGATGCTTTATGGGCGTCTTCCGTTTGCCTGGAAAACGCTCTGTTCTTCTATTGCAGAAATTCTCGCTGCTTTCAGAAGCTGTCATTAATCCTGTTTGTTGAATGGCAGCTTCATTCTAAATGCCGACCTTGCTCAAGTCGGGGCTACGCGTCGCTCACGACTGAAACCGAAAAACAGCAACACTGATAAAATTAGGCAGGCATTCCATCTGCTTTCGGGAGACCCGGGTCCATTTGATCCCAAGGCTGTGCGCTCTGCACGTAAATGTCACGGCTTGGCTTGTACCAGCTAGGATCATCCAAACTACCGGCGAACAGGATCATTGCTCCCTCACTTGCCTTGTTGATCAGAAACAGCGGTGACCCACATTCAGAGCAGAAGCCGCGAAGCATCGCATGGCCGCGATCAGCTCTGCGCTCGAACCATTTTGGTTCCCCTTTTTCAAGCTTGAAATCCGCTTGTTTCACCAGCACTGCCGGAAAATAAGCGCTTCCAGTAGCCTGCTGACAATCACGGCAATGGCAATTACCCATGTAGCGGGCAACACCTTCGGACTTATATCGGATTGCCCCACACGCGCACCCACCTGTGAACTGTTCAGGTAACATAAGTTTTCCCCCTTGGACCATTTAAGGAAGGAGAACCAATTTCGCAAGAACCTTACGCTCTTAAGAGGCTACGTTGGGAGAGCGGTCATTGGATCACTGGCAGCAAAGGTCTGCATCGTCCGCATCTTACCAGTTCGTACACGATGCAGCGAACGGCAGGTGTACGGATAGGGAGGGACTTCTGAGAATTTCATCGTACCAGCCATATGACACACCAATGTCGCCTATTTCACTTGGCCCAAGTATGACGGCGATTGAAACGCATAATGCCCACTCACTGGCAGCCTTAGCGTGGGATTCCGCCCCTCGGGCATTCGACCCCACTTACCGATCGGGCGCCGCTTCAAGGGACGTCTCGAACCGCTTGTTCGCCGCCGCTGCTTCTTTCAAGAGCGCGTCAAAATTGTCAGGTGGATTGCCATCTTCCAACATCCCTTTGAACGTCGCATAGGCATCCGTCTTGCTGCCGTAGGCGCGCAGGGTCTTGTCGTCGTTCACCCAGGCCACCACGATGACCTTCGCATCGCTGTTGAACCGATAGAACAGCCGATACTGCTGGAAGAATTTCGCACGGAACCAGTGCTTGCGGTGATCGCCGAGTGTGCCGCCTTGCCGAAAGGCGGCGGCACCCGGATCTACCGGTATGGCCTCGGTGACCAGCTTGAAGATGGCGGCCAGCCGTTTCGTCGGGTTTTTCTTGCGCCAGGTCTTAGGATCGCGTGCCTTACGCGCCTCGACCTCTTCAATCAGCCCTTCGAGCTGATCCAGAAAGAGCGGATGCGCATAAATCGACCATCCGTTTACGACAAGGGGCGCTTGGGCGGGCACGCTATCGCCGCTCATTCATCCTCGAGCGATAGCGGCGCATCGAGATCGACGTCAACGTCTCCGACCAGTGCTGCAAGACGGTCATGCAAAGCCCCATCGAACGCCCGAATGCGGTCCGGATGCGCCTTGATATCGGCCTCGACAAAATCGAGAAAGGCTCCTAGCACGGGATCTTCCTCGTCGCTGCGCACGGGCTCGATATAGACCCTGCCACTCGGCTCGGTGCAGTAACGAATCTGGTCGCCCTTGCCCAGCTTGAGCTGCTTGCGCACACCCGCCGGCACGGTCGTCTGATACCGATCCGTGAGCTTCGAGACATCTTGTGCGAGGGCTGTCATGGCAGTCTCCTGAAAGAATGGGGGTCTTTGCTGCTTGCGCTAGGTAATGCATTTGCATTGCCATGTCAAGATAAGCCGCAGGATCTGCTGTCGCCGGGCAGGTCGATGACCCGTCCGGCGCAGGACCTAATTTCGCCCCGCCAGGAACTCCGCCAGCACCGGGCTAGCCGCACCTTTCGTGGAGCTGAGCAGCTCCGAGCCCGCAAGCGAGGCCTTCGACAGGCGTACGAGCCCACCAGTTTCCTCGATGCGGTAGCAGCGGCGCTTTTGCCGCCCGCGCCTGTAGTGGGTCGCGGTGACAATCTGGCAGGTACTGCCATCGGTGAGCGTCACAGGGGTGGCGAGCTTGATCTTGTCGCCTTCCTCGTAGTCCGGGATCGCAGCCCAGTCCTGGCAGCGCTGGCGCCAGGCATGAGCATAGCTGTCTGGGTCTTTCAGCTCGGACAGCAGGGCCAATAGGCTCAGTGGCGCGCGGGATTCGACCGGTCCCGCGCTTTCCTCCATGTCCTTGTAGCCCCAGCAGCCGTCATCGTATCGGGTAAGGAATACGGCGGCAAAAGTGATGGAGCCATCCGCATCGGTGACATAGGTCGTGTCTTCGACAGGGGTGCCGTCGATATTTGTGACCTTTGCCGCCGCGTACCAAGTCGAACCCACCTTGCAGGCTTTGACCAGTTCCGTCTTGCGCCTTTCGCCCTCGAAGGTGCACAGCCGAGCAATCTCCGCTTTCTCATCCGCGTAGGTCTGGACGCGGCCGTCGGTGTAGAAGAGCCAACCCATCACGCCGCCCTCCGGTCATCGATTTCCATCAGCGCATCGAGCGGCACGCGGTAGGGCTGCATGGCGTCAAAATCCTCGCAATTGCCACAGTTCTGCACGATCGCAAAGGTGTCGCAGGCATCCTTGAGGATGACCCTGAAGGTGCCACCGAGGCCCGAGGGCACTTCGTAGGTCCCGCCGATGAGATAGTCCGAGGCCCGGCGCACGAAGACGCGGATGCTGTGGCCATCGGTGGCGAGCCGGATGGCCCCTCGCCCCCGGTCGATGAGCACCTGCACGTCATCCAGGATGTCGGTGTAAAACTGGCCGGTCAGATCGCGAAACGCCATGCGGCGCTGCGCCATCCAGTCGGTATCCCGAAACGGGTTCATGCCATTGGCGAAAGCAAAGGAAGGATCGGCCTGTTCGGTGGTGACGATACGGGTGGTTGTGCCATCAATGCCGTTCGAGCGCAGATGCACGCCATTGCCGACGATCAGGATCAGGGCGGGCCTGTCCACGGGCCCGTTCCAGTTGGGCAAGAAGGTTTTGCAGGCGCGCGCATGGGCGATCTGTTCCGCAACAGCGGACGCAGAGAACTTGAGAATAACCATGAGGATGTCTTTCGGTTGGGTGTGGGAGGGTCGACCCGCGCGGGGAATGCCTCGCGCGAGTCGCGTGAGGACTCAGGCCGCTTGCGCGACCTCGCTGTCAGGCTCGGGGGTTTCCGCAGCGGGCTCCGCCTCATCACAGGCGACACCGGCGGTCTGCATCATGGGCGGGCACCAGGTGGCCACGGCAGCGCGCTGCGCGTCCGTGAGTGTGGCGAAAGGCTCGGCGAAGAGCTTGTCGCAGAAGGCGACGATCTCTTTCTTGCTCGACGAGGCGAGCGTCACCGCCTCTTGGGCGAGACCCAGATCCTCGCCGAGAATCTTCAGGAGCCAGGCCTTCTTGAAGCGGTTGAAGAGCGCCGCATTCGGCGTCCAATATGCGCGAATGTCGGGCATGATCTCGATCTCGAACGCATGCATCAGGCTGTCGCGCCGAGGATCCCGCGCGAAGCAGGACTGCGTGGTGCTGGCGGTGGCATAGGCCACGAGCTTGGCCTTCTCGCCTGCCTCCAGCGCGCGAAACGCCGCGAACTGATCGGCGGGCGCGCGGGTGTCATCGAGCCAGGAGAGATCAAGCGCATCATGCGCCGCCGCCACCTGCTCGAGCGAGGTCTCGTCGATCTCGTCCATCTTGGCATGGCTGCGGTATTCCTTGCGGGCATCGATCTTGATCGCCTGCGTGACACTCATGCCGCTGGCCAGAACGTCGCTCACCAGCTTGAAGAGCGTCAGATCGAGCGTAGCTTCCGGATGCAGCGCCATCGCGGCGCCAAGGGCCATGGCCCGCTCGGTCTTGAGGTCCTCAGCCAGCGAGGCTGGATAGGTGATTTCGCCGGCGTCCGGTGCCTCCTCCCCCGTCGGGTTGACCGACGAGCCGCGCGCGCCTTCCACTTTCACGGTGTCCTCGGGGCGGACGAGGCCAACATGGAGCGTGACCTGCCCACCCTGCCACGACGCGATCACCCCGGACCGCGCGAGGTCCTCGGCGCTGTAGGCCTCCTGCAGATCGCGCACTTCTTCTTCCAAGGCGTCCACGCGCTCGTAAAGGGCATTGTAGGCACCGTCCTCGAGCCCCTCATCCTCCATCTCGAGCTGCAGCTTCTCGAGTTCTGCGGTGATCTCATCGATGCGCTTCTGGGCCGCTTCATCCGGCTCAATCGGGCCGGGATAGACGCGGCCATAGTCCGCCATGGTCGCGTAATCATAGCGGACCATCGCATCGGCCCAGGCAAAGCCCAGCCTCATACGGGCCTCTTCGGCGGCGGCACCGAGCTTCTCGAGCAGGATGGTCTCGACCAGCGCGGCGTCTTCGAGCACGGAATGCTCTTCCAGAAGGTCAGCGGCGACAGCGCCGCCCCGCGCCTCGTAGTCCGCGCGCACGAAGGCCCCGATATCGTCACTGACCTGCACGCCGCGGGATTTGAGCGCCTGGCGGACCGTATAGGCCTGCAGGTAGCTATCTTCCTTGGTGAGCGCCTCGAAGACTTCGCGCTGCACCTCCTGGCTCGGATGCTCCGCAAAGGCCTTCATCGTGTCGAGCGTGATCGTCTTGGCCCGGGCCGCGGCGCGGATGTCGGGGTGGATTAGGCCATAGCGCAACCGGCCTTTCACGGCCGCCACCGTGGTGCCGAAGGTCTTTGCGATCGTCTCGGGCGTCTGGTCGTCGACCTCCATCATCCGCGCGAAAGCCTCGAACTCGTCGATGGCATTCATCGGCGCCTGGGTGATGTTCTCGGCAAGAGACAACGCCGTGGTGACATCGCAATCTTCCGGCACGAGGCGGCAGTCCACTTTGGTCTTCGCTGTGAACCCCTTGGTGGCCTTGTCGGCGATCAGCTCCTTCAGGGCTGCATGGCGTCGGCCACCGGCAAGGACAGCATAATTGCCGTCGAGCTTCTGGACCATGAGCGGCTGCAGGAGACCCAGAACGGTGATGCTTGCCTTCAGATGGGCGATGTTCTCAGGATCATAGGTTTCCGGCGAGTTGCTGCGCACATTGGCGGGATGTGAGACCAGATCGCCGATGGCGACGGTGAGAGGGGCAAAGCTTGTGGTCATGGGATATCCTTCCAGGTGGGTGAGGTGTGGCCCGCGCGCGCTTGCGCGTGACCAATCCCCGGCTTCAGGGATCACCACGACAAAAGGCCCACTCTCCCTTTGAGGGGCCAGTGGGCCTTCATTGCTTGACGTGTAAGGTTTGGGGGGTGTCCCCTCGCCTACCAGTCGCGCGCCAGCATGATGGTCAGCACGCGCATGGTCGTGGCAGGATTGTCCGGGGTCTCGGCCCCGTAGCGGAAATCCGAGTCTGCTTCATAGAGATCGATTTTCCAGAACACGGTCTCGCCACGGATCTCGATCGCGCCGAAATCGTGCCGGCCTTCCGGGTCATTCTCAGGCTCGAACGTGGCAAACTCACCGGTTGCCTTCACCGCCTCGGCCATGAAGCCGTCACCGGCCTCCATAAGCGAGCGGGTGACATGCATCCGGCCCTGGATGGGCTGCGTGGGCGGCACCCCGAGGCACGCGAGCTTGCGAAACGCGTCGTTCTGCGCCGCGATCACATTCGGATCAGGGCGGTCTGTCTGGGGTTGTGCGGTGATGGTCATGGGGCATTCCTCTGTGAAGTTGAAACACCCAATCCAAAGCCTGCTTTTTCTTTTCCGCCTGGCGGCAGGACCGAAGCAGAAAGTGCCCTACCCGAACAGCCCCTTGGGTCTGTAATTCGGGTTGGGGATGGTTTCGATCCAGCCGCCTTGTTCCTTGATGCTCTCAAGTGCTGCCGAGAGCGGATAAGCGCCCTCGTACGGGCTCCACCAATAGGCACCGCGTTTGAAGGTGATGATCTTGCGGCGGCCGTCTTCGAAGCAGGCCACCCGCAGCGTCTTGGATTCCTTGCGTGACATGGACGTCTCCGTTCTCCGTGTGGTCAGGCCGCCTTGGCGCTGCCACCTGCCCTGCCCGCCTCCGATCTGGCGATCAGGTAGTCGCAGGCGCGCTGCGCGTCCGCGGCGTGCCGGAAGATCGCTCCCTTGTCCGAGCGCAGGACACGCAACCAGTTGTGGAGGTAGGCGGCATTCATCTCGAGCGTATGCGCCGTGAAGCCGAGCGTCTGACCCAGGAACACCGAGGCCAATTCCGCGACGATCTCCTCGCGCGCATAGGACGTGTTGCCAAACTTCGAGAACCCGAAATCACGGTTCAGTCGATGGGGGGCTTTCGTGGCATGGGCCAGCTCATGTGCCCACACCCCGTAGAAATTCCGCGGGTTCTCGAACCGCGTGATGGACGGCATGTAGACCTTGTCCACGGGCGGCAGGTAGTACGCTTCCGTTCCCGTGAAGACGGTCGTGATGTCGATGGCGTCGAAAAACGCCTGCATGTGCGGGATGGGTTCGGAGGGTGGATGTTCAGGCGCTGGCTCCGGGTCGGGGTAGAAACTGTCGGGCAAACCCTCGATCTGACAGGCATTGAACACGCGGTAGGATTTCTGGAAACGGAAGACGCGAGGATCGTCTGCATCACCATCGTCATGATCGTCGTCCCCCTGCCCCCGGGTTCGGCTCTGACCATAGTAGACCACCACGGAGGACTTCTCGCCCTTGCGGACCTTGGCATCCAACGCATTGGCTTGCGGCAGCGTCATCCAGAAAGGTGAGCTGTGGCCCGCCATCACCGTTCGCATGGTGAGCAGGAAGTTGTTCACTCCCTGGTAGGGTTCACCGCCCACGCGCAGGGGGCGCGAGCTGCCACCTGCGGTCCAGGGCTTTCGCCACGGCAGCACGCCGCGCTCAATAATACGGATGATTTCGTTTGTGATGGCCTCGGAGGCATCGAATTTGGGCGTGCGGGATCGGGCCATGGCTGGCCTCCTTTCGAGTTTTGGTGAGAGGAAATGGTGATCAGATTGACTGACGGGGCCGCGGATGGTTGGCGATCCTCGCGCCGAGCTCTTCGACCATGTCGATGTAGTCGGTCAGCGACACGGACCTGCCGGGACCCCAAGGTTCAGAGTCGCCCGCTCCGTCCCGCGCCACCCGCGGCAGGTTCGCGAAGGCGATGACACCGGTGACGGGTCGGATATCGATGAACGGGGTCCCTCGTGCGACAGCAAGAGCGGCCAAGGGAAAGCGCTCGATCGGCGCGAAGGTCGAAACGGTGGTCCAACCAAGATGGAGGAATGTCCCGCCCTCTCCGCAGATCACATGGGCATTCGGCAGCGTCGCTGCCTGCCTGAGATAGCCGAGATCTCGCAAGACGGTCTGGCGTTCGAGCCGCTGTGCCAGCGCCGTCTGGCCAGTTCGGTGCAGCTCTATATGCCGCCACCAGGAGGCAGCGGTCGCGCGGAGCACGCGCAAGACACCTGTTTGCATCGGAATGCCCTTCATCAGGAACGGCAGACCGGAACCCGGCCCGGACCCATCTGAGGGACCCCAAAGGCCCTCATCCGTCAGTCACAAAACCCGAAGAACACTTTTACTTTTCGTGGGCCAAACCCATGAAACACCCAACCTCCACGGAACTGTACTGGCGCGACGGGATGAGAACTTCCACAGGGCCTATCGGCTAGACCTGTGGCGGTTTCTTCTTCACGAGATAGCCCAGACCGCTCAATCGGCCCGCAACTGCCAACTTCTTCGTAAAGCGCGCTGATCCTTTGGCTTCCCGTCGATGTAGCGGATCGGCATCCTGGAAAGGGAAGCCATTTCGATGAAGGCTATTATGGGCATGATTTTTCATCGCGAATACCAAAAACGCAATAACCTATTGTTATTAAATCGTTTTCCGCCATCGGACGGATCAGATCATTCCGCAGCCAACATCAAAGCACTCTTTTGAAGAGTTCGGGTGTCATGAAATCAAGAGATTGAGTTGCAACCGCTGTTCTGCGATGTCCTCGTCGTCCACTACGACCAAATCAGCGGAACGCGGGACCGCTGGCAACCAGCTGCTGCGCTTGAGGAGCCGATTGCCTCGCTGGCCATGTCGCCATTATCGAAGTGACTGAGAAGTTACGGGGTCCCCTTCCCCGCGCGCGGGAGTTCGAGGATCGAGCCCTTGGTCAAACGGTTTTGGCAACCATCGATCGTCTGCTCCTTGTGCGCTACGGCCCGTAGCCACGATATCATGCAACAGACATCCACAACCTACCTCTCAGGCACTAGCACCGATGAAGGCCAAGCGAATATCCGAGGCCAGGACCCAAATCGCCGTCAGCAGGCGCCGGAAAGCGTAGAGCCAGTTATTGAGGGTATTCATCATCAGATCTCAGACATCGAAAAGGGCAGGGGCCGCGGAGGCGCGCAACTGCTAGGTTGGCTGCAGCGCAACGATCTGTATGTTCTTCGGTAGCCGCCTTGGCGCTACTAGCAGCGATGGTCACCAGCTGAGGTTTCACCATGGTGATCGGGATGCCCTCGTCATCAGATCTTCGCCGCGACGAAGGCGAAAGCCACTTTCACGATCTCAAATACCGCCATACCTCAACCCCCCAACTTTTCTTTCTCAGGCACCGTTTGTGTGCCGAGAGCCTACTTAACAGCTGTTAAGTTATGCCATGCCAGCCGCACGCGATCGGAGTTTAACAGCTGTTAAGCCGCGTTCCGCCGGCCAATCAATGCCATGACCATTGGGCCACAGGAAAACTCGCCTGCCGCAGCTTTGGTAGTCAGAGCTCGCAAGTATCCACCAGGCGATCTTATGTCGGCGAAGCGTTCCAGCATCGCAGCAACGACGATCGACGCTTGCTCCGGACCCATGAACCGCTGTGCTTCTTCCCATGCAGACGCACTGATCCCCATGGCTGGCCGCACATGGCACGCCGCATCGAAAAGCTGATGCCAATGCCGGATCTCACCTTGGTAGAAGGTCTTAAGCGAGGGGCATGCCGCTATCACTAGGTGGAGCGGGATCTTTGGCAGATGTCTTGTGTCCTGTTCATCAACGTCAGCCACCGGCTCATTCGTATCCACATCTGGCACACCCGCCGCCGCCTCGCTTTTTTCTAAAGCAGGTTCAAAATCTATAGATTCTTTATTTGAATTATGATGGTGACGCTCAGATTGGGCATCATTGGTGTTCATTTCTTCTGTTTCAGGGCCATCAATGATGTTGCGTGCCTGGTCAAGGAGAGCTTCAAGATCGGCTCGATAGGCCGCGAGGTCCTCAATTGAAAGCTTGCGGCGAAGCGCGCGGGCTGTGAGGGCAGCCTTGTCGCGAAGCTGATCCCAGAAGCCTAGGCCTGGCTGCATCTCGTCTCCGAACTCGGCGAGGGCCGCGAGATCGCGTCGCATGAGGCTTACGACCTCTCTCAGGCGCCTGACGCGCTCCTCAGCCTCACGTATGGCCTCTGCGGCCCGTGCTATCTCCTCAGACTGGCAGTAGAGCGGGGAAAGATCGAAGCCAAAGGCGACGCGGTCTTCGCCGTGCTTGCGGACGTAGCGCTTCCCATTGGGGCTATCGCGCCGCTGGAGCAAGCCAGCCTCGACGAGACGCGCGAGGTGACGACGCATCGTTGAGCACGGCATGCCATTGAGGCGCTCGCAGATTGCCTTGTTCGAGGGGAAGACGACCATCTCGGCGTTCCCGCCAAGCGCATCGTCCGGAAAGAAGCTGAGGAGCCCCTGCAAAACAGTCAGATCACGTTCCGAGACCCCAAAGGCCGCTTGCGCCTTGGAGAGCTCGCGCAGGAGTTCCCACTTGTTAACGGGTCTGGCCGGAACAGATGCCTCGGGTCGCTCGATGACGCGCAAATGAGCGTGCGAAATCGGCCGCATAAACGGCGAAATTGGTGTGTACTCCATGAAAATGTTCACGAAGACAAAAATTCTAGGGCCCGCGAATCGCTTTGCGCTTGCGGGGTAGGGGCCAGAACGCTACATTCAGAAGTGCGAAAACTGAGATTTTGTAGCGGGCTGATCCCGGTGCGAAACCTTACAAAGGTCTCGTGAAGCTAGCTTCTCGGGGCCTTTTTCTTTTTGCCTGTATCGTGCCTCCTTCTTGTTGGTTGCTCTTCCTCAGTCTTCTGAACGCTTCCAGCGCTCATGAAGCTCGGTAATCAGCTTTGGGGCATTGCCCTCCAACCAGCTGATAAAATCAGGTTCATCCGTAGTCAGATCGAGTTTAAGCTGCTTGCCTTGGCGGCCGGTCTTGACCGTCGCAGCTCCGACACCGGGGATCGCCAAAGCAGGCACACCCTTTCTAGACGGGCTTACTTTCTTCTCTGCGCTCTTCGCAGCTGCCAGAACTGCGAGAAACGCCCGCTCAGAAACCTCATCGACCGAGCCGGAACTGTCGGACTTGGCTGCATGAGCTATGGCTAGCAGTTGGTCCCGATCACCGTCGTAGGCACCCATAGCCTTTTTGAGCTCTTCCCATCTCGGGCGACCAATCCCAGGAGCTGCACCAATTGCCTGGATGAGATCCTCACCGACCGTCCGAACGACACTCAAGAGCTGTGAAACCCCAGCTTCGTGGAGGTTAAGGACTTCGGCGACACCACGATTGGTGCGCTCAGCACCTTCCAAATGGTCGCCGTCCAGAAGCGCCGTCGCTACAAGCGCACGTTCAATAAAGCTCAGATCACGACGCTCTTGGTTCTCGAGAAGCTGATCTCGAAGCGCTTGATCACCTTCAACCTCTGTGACGATGGCTCGAACTTTGATACCGAGTTCGCGACATGCTTCCAAGCGTCTGCGGCCATAGATCAGGTTGTAGCGATCGCCTTCCAGTGGGCGGACCAAGACAGGCACACGCTGACCGTTCTTGGAAATAGAGTTCTTCAGGCCCTCAACTTCAATCTGAAGCCTGTCATCCAACCGTCCTTCGGTAACAATCTGCGCCGGATCGATCTCAAAAACACCGCCACGCAGTCGGCGCCCTTCAAGAGCGTCAGGAGCGTTGCGAAGGGTCTGCAGCGGCAGGCCAAGTTTAGGCTTTCTTGCCATTCCGCCCCCATGTGTTCTGGATGATTTCAGCGATCTCATCGTTCACTGCGTTCATAGATTCGATCGCACGATCAAACGTCTGACGCGTGAAGTCCTTCTTGTCAGCTTCGTAGAGCGTTTGCTTGGTCAAGCCGGCATCAGAAATTGCGGTCGACTCAACCATGTGATTGGTCAGGACCGACCTCCCAAAGAGCCCGCGAATGAAGGCGATGACTTCGGTCTGTGGCGCGTCGCCGACTTTGTATCGCGTTGGCAAGAAGCGGAGCCAATCGAAGCGCAGATTTGCGCCTGCATCCCTGATTACTCCCAGGAGATCCGCCGTCATTCGCAGGAATTGGGACATCGACATAAGGTCAAGCATCTGCGGGTGAACCGTCACGAGCACACCCGAGGACGCGGAAAGTGCTGACATTGTCAAGAAACCAAGTTGCGGCGGACAGTCGATCACAACAACGTCGTAGTTCGCTTCAACACTATCGAGTGCGTCATGAACTCTCGCGAAGAACGCCTTTGCTCCGCCTCGCTGGATCGCAGCAGGCGTCTCGTGCTCGAACTCCATGAGTTCAAGGTTGCCCGGGATCAGATCAAGGCCGCGGATGTAGGTCTTGCGGATCACTTCGGCGATCGGAACCGGATCGTCATAGCGAACGGCATCATAGAGGGTTCCGCCCTCCATGAGGTCGAGTTCTGGCTGGATTCCGTGAAGAGCCGAAAGAGATGCTTGGGGGTCGAGATCGATCGCAAGAACTCTGTACCCCTTGAGCGCCA
Source organism: Roseovarius sp. CAU 1744 (assembly GCF_039839345.1). Lineage (NCBI taxonomy): Bacteria > Pseudomonadati > Pseudomonadota > Alphaproteobacteria > Rhodobacterales > Roseobacteraceae > Roseovarius > Roseovarius sp. CAU 1744. The sequence goes on from NZ_JBDOQV010000007.1 coordinate 80,682, forward strand.
AGCGCTGAGCGAGGTGAGCAGACGTCGTCGTTTTGCCGGACCCGCCCTTGAAGTTCACCACTGAAATGACTTGAAGCTCGTCACCGTCGCGACGCCCAGGCACGTAAGTTCCAGACTTTTTTGCGTTTCCTTCAAGCGTCTGCCGGATTTCCCAGATATCGTCGAGCGTATAGCGGCGATGACTTCCCGCCGTCGTCTCAACGTCAACGATCTTTCCTTCTCGATGAAGCTTCCGAAGATAAGTATGGTCGACGCCAAGGAGCTCAGCAGCTTCGCCGCTGGTCAAAGTGCGCATCACCTTCTTTGCATCCGGTGGGAAGTGCGCAGCGCGCTGAGCATGCAGGTTCGACGCGAGAAGTTCCGCGTAGTGCCCGATGGCGATATCTAGATCTTGTTCTGCTTCGCTCATGTCTGCCCCGATCCGTGGGCGCGTTTTTTATGTGACCGCGCGTTATTTTTCGAGACTATTGCCCGACCAGCCAGATTCGTGCAAGCACTTTCTAGATTTAGTGGCAATCCGTTAAGCCAACACAAGGGGGTCTGTTCCGGCTGGGGGCAGAATGACACCTTAAGGCCGTTTAGCTAGGGCTTCGCTGTTTCCTTGATCAATCTGTAAGCTGTTGATCTTGCGATGCCGAGCTGTTTTGCGGCTTGTCCGGCGGTCATTCCGGCTTGGACGAGGTTTTGCAATGCCAAGACGGTTTCGGCTTCGAGGGGCGGTCGCCCTGGTTTTCGGCCCTGCGCTCTAGCGGCTTCGATGCCGTCCTTTGTGCGTTCTGAGATGAGACGGCGCTCAAAATGGGCGATGGCTCCGAAGACGTGGAAGATCAGTTCCCCGGCGGCGGATGTGGTATCGATCCGCTCTTCGAGGCTGATCAGTCCGATATCTTGTTCTTTCAGGTTTTCGACGGTTTCTAAAAGCTCTTTGAGTGAGCGTCCGAGCCTGTCCAACCGGATGATAGCTAAGCTGTCACCAGGGCGGGCATGGTCCATCAGGGCCGACAAACCCGGGCGGTCGAACTGCTTGCCTGAAACCACATCTTCGAACACGCGAATGGCCCCGGCGTCTTTGAGACGGGTGACCTGGCCAGTCAGGTCTTGATCGGCGGTCGAGACTCTCGCGTAGCCGAGGATATCGCCCACCCTAGCCATTCATCTCAATTTTCAGATGCGGGTTTGGTTCCTTATCGACGAACTCAGCTTTCACAGCAGCCAAGGCTTTTTGCTGCCCAGGGAAGCTAAGCATGGTGTTCGCCTTCTCAAAGCTGACCCACTCATAGGCGTCATGTTCGTCGTTCAACGTGACGGTGGTATCTGTGGGCACCGTGCTGACAAAGACGGGCACCAAAGTGATGCATTCTTTGTCTGCCTCGTAGAATTGCTCAAGGATGTCGGCAGACCAGATTTCCGATAGCTCGATGCCTGTTTCTTCGCGAACCTCGCGTATCGCGGTTTGCCAAGCTTTTTCTCCGTCCTCGATGCCGCCCGCGATCTGACACCACAGACCTGCCAAGTACCCTGTACGGCGGAGAAGCAGCACCTTGGTCTCACCGTCATCGGGTTTGAGAATGAAAATTGAAACGCTGAAGCTTTTGACCGGGAGCATAGATATGTCTTTTAACCGTTCGTTTTTGAGGCAGGTTTCCGGGCAATCCGGACAACCGGTGTTTTGCAACCAAACCTGTCTCATTATTCGTCTTTATATTATGCGCTGTCTCAAAATGATCAACACCATTTTGAGGACAATCCCATGCCAAGACGATCCATCCTGACCGAGCGCCAGCGTTCGGCGCTTTTCGATTTGCCCACCGACGACGCGTCGATGCTGCACCACTACACCCTCGCCGATGATGACCTTGAGCATATCAACGACCGAAGGCGATCAGAAAACAGGATCGGCTTTGCCTTGCAGCTCTGTGCGTTGCGATATCCCGGACGCCTTCTCTCGTCTGACGAGGTCATCCCGGAAAAGGTTCTGCGCTTCATCGCGACGCAGCTTGGCCTGACCGGCGACGATATCTTGCCCTATGCCGCGCGGCGTCAGACTCGTCAGCAACATTTGCACGCCATTCGCCAGATTTACGGCTTCAAGATGTTCTCGGGCCAGGGCGCACGGTGCCTCAAGGCTTGGCTTGAGAAAGAGGCCGAATCGGCCCGGTCCAACGACGACCTGGCGCGCAGGTTTGTCGAGGAATGCCGCCGGACGCAGACGATCCTGCCAGGCGTCACGGTCATCGAGCGTTTGTGCGCCGACGCGCTTGTCGCGGCGGAGCGCAGAATAGAAACCCGGATTGCCGCCAGGCTTGATGACCAAACGAAGGAACCGCTGGACGCACTTCTGACCGAGATCGTCGATGGCAAGATCAGCCGGTTCGTCTGGTTGCGCCAGTTCGAGGTGGGCAACAACTCGGCGGGGGCGTCCCGGCTCCTGGACAGATTGGAATTCCTGCAGGCATTGGCAGTGCTGCCCGGAATCCTGGGGGATGTTCCGCCCCACCGGGTCACGCGCCTGCGCCGCCAGGGTGAAAGGTACTTCGCAGATGGCCTGCGCGACATCACAAGCGACCGGCGTTTGGCGATCCTCGCTGTATGCGCTATCGAGTGGGCCGCCGCTATCACTGACGCTATGATCGAGACCCATGACCGGATCGTCGGCAAAACCTGGCGGGATGCCAAGAAACTGTGCGATGCGCGGATCGCGGATGCCAGATCATCGCTGCAGGAGACATTACGTTCATTTAAAGACCTTGGAGCTGCCCTGCTGGAAGCCAAAGGCGACGGTGCATCTCTTGATGATGCAACAGAGACCGCCTGCGGCTGGACACGTCTCGAAAGCATGGTGTCAACAGCCGCCGAGTTGACCGATACAATGGCCGCCGATGCCCTGGCGCATGTCATTCATGGATATCACCGGTTCCGGCGGTACGCGCCCCGCATGCTGCGTGCGCTAGATATCCAGAATGCCCCCGTGGCCGCACCATTGATAAAAGCGGCCAAGATCATCGCCGAAGATCAGGCCAGTGCGCCCCGCCAGACTGCTTTCCTGCGTCGAAATTCGAAATGGCATCGCCACCTCAATGCCCAGGAGCCCGATGACAACCGGCTTTGGGAGGTCGCTGTGCTGTTCCAAATCCGCGAAGCGTTCCGATCCGGTGACATCTGGCTCCCGCATTCCCGGCGTTATGCCGACTTGAAACAGGCGCTTGTGCCGATGGAGGCTGCCCAAACAACACCTCGCCTGACCATGCCATTCGAGCCGGAAACCTGGCTGGCCGACCGAAAGGCACGGCTGCACGAAGGGCTAGCGAGGTTGGCTAAAGCCGCGAGAACAGGCGCTATCCCGGGTGGGTCCATTGAAAATGGCATCCTAAAAAAAGATCGACTGACCGGGGCCGTGCCTGACGAGGCTGATGCCATGGTACTCGATCTCTATGGCCGCATGCCTGCGGTTCGGATCACTGATCTGCTGCAGGAAGTGGATGACGATATCGGATTTACCGAAGCCTTCACCCATTTGCGCACCGGCGTTCCCTGCAGGGATCGCATCGGGCTGCTGAACGTGCTGTTGGCCGAGGGGCTGAATCTTGGCCTTAGCAAGATGGCCGAGGCGACAAGTTCGCACGACTATTTCCAACTTTCTCGCCTGTCGCGTTGGCATATCGAAAGCGACGCCATCAACCGTGCTCTCGCCATGGTGATCGCTGCACAGTCGGAATTGCCGATGGCGCGGTACTGGGGCAGTGGCATTACCGCATCCAGCGACGGGCAATTCTTCCCGACCACGCGTCAGGGAGAGGCGATGAACCTCATCAACGCCAAATATGGTTCCGAGCCAGGGCTGAAAGCATATACCCATGTCTCCGACCAGTTTGGGCCGTTCGCGACCCAAAACATCCCGGCGACCGTGAACGAGGCTCCCTATATCTTGGATGGATTGCTGATGAACGAGGTCGGTCGGAAAATCAAAGAACAGTACGCCGACACTGGTGGCTTTACGGATCACGTCTTCGCCGTCACCGCGCTGCTGTCATATCGGTTCATTCCCCGTATACGCGATCTGCCCTCGAAGCGGCTGTATCTCTTCGATCCAGCCAATGCGCCAAAGGAATTGCGTGGCCAGGTCGGCAGCAAGGTCAGAGAAAAACTGATCGTCGAGAATTGGCCCGACATCTTCCGCGCTGTCGCCACGATGGCGGCAGGCATTATGCCGCCCAGTCAGTTGCTGAAAAAGTTCGCGTCCTATCCGCGTCAGCATGAACTCGCCCTAGCGCTCCGGGAAATCGGGCGAATAGAGCGCACGCTGTTCATCATCGACTGGCTGCTCGATGCCGATATGCAGCGACGTGCCAATGTTGGTCTGAATAAGGGGGAGGCGCACCACGCCTTGAAAAACGCCCTGCGCATTGGCCGTCAGGGCGAAATCCGCGATAGAACCGCCGAGGGCCAACACTACCGCATGGCAGGTCTCAACCTGCTGGCCACGATCATCATCTATTGGAACACCAAGCACCTCGGCCACGCAGTCTCCGCCCGAAACCGCGCAGGTCTCGACTGTTCACCAGAGCTTCTGGCGCATATCTCGCCGCTTGGATGGGCACATATCCTGCTCACGGGCGAATACAGGTGGAAAAATCGATGACATCCGACCTTAAGGTGTCATTCTGCCCCCAGCCGGAACAGACCCCACAAGTGTCGTGTTCACAGGAGCCCCAACTTTTCCGCACGCTCAAGCAGCATTTTGACCGAAGACGGCTGCCAGCTAGTACGGCCTCGAGGGGTGCGCTCACGCATCGATTCTAGCCGGTCGCAGATCGCCTGCAGTGTGATTTCGGGGTCCGAGCCTTTGATGGCAGCCACGATAGCTGGCAGGCGGTCATCGGTTTCGCGGCGTCCGGCGCGGCCAAGCACTTCATCTGGTAGAAACCCGTCGCGGACATAGGCTTTCACAGCACGGAGTAGGCGGCTTTGGGTCCAGTGCCGGTCGTGGGGCAGGGGGCCATTAATGATTCGCAAAACATCTTCCCAGGCCATATCCGGCCGTAGGCGTCGCACGTGGGGCACCCAATCCTGCGCGGTTTCGTTCAGGCGCTCCATGTAGCCGTCCTGTCGTGCCAGCCGCACCTTGCGCAGCGCGGCGGGATCTTTGGTGCGAAGCCCAGGATTGCCACCAACGCGCCCTTTGGCGCGCGCAGAGGCAAGCCCGGCCTTTGTGCGCTCACGTATCAGCGCGCGCTCGAACTCGGCCGCGGCGCCCAGAACCTGCAATGTGAATTTTCCTTGAGGGGAGGCGGTGTCGATTGGATCCTGCAGCGAGCGGAAGAAAGCTCCCTTGGCCTCCAGACGTTCGATCACCTCCAGCAGATGCGACAGGGATCGCGCAAGCCGGTCGATCCGCACAACGACCAGCGTATCGCCGCTCTGGACGCGTTCGAGCAAACGCGCGAGTACAGGACGCGCGCGATTGCCGCCTGAGGCGTGCTCTTCAAAGATCTCGGCACAGCCCGCAGATTGCAGCGCCTCGGACTGGGGCAGGGGGGTCTGATCCTCCGTGGAAACGCGGGCATAGCCTATCAGGGGCATGAAAACGGGGCCGATTGCAATTTCATATGCCGTTACTAAACGACCGTTTGAAAACGAATGCAAGCAAGTGATCTCTTGTCGTGCTGGTGCACAATCCCTTGGTTTTCTTGCACTGAGCGCGATCTGAGAGGTTCCGCCGACAGTCGCGCGTCCGTACTATATAAAGAGCGCGGGCAACTGCCACAAAATCGCTTGGGTAATGTGCATAATATAGATATTTTGCACATATGAAGCCGCAAGCATCTACTTTTCCTGATGATTTTGACGACCCCCTCATCACCACCGAGGGGGATGTGGGGGCTCACGAGGACGACCTCTGGTTCCTGCCGGGGCCGCTCGAAGAAGAACCGGATGATTTGCCGCCCGGGCCACGGGCAGAACCGTCCGACATTGCTGTCATCGACGACTGGGCAAAGGCGGAAGCGGCTCAGGCTGCGCGGCTGGCAAAGGTGGCTGGACGCCTGGGTGCGCTGGATGACCGCTTGCTGCGTGGCCCGGATGGCTGGCGACACAGACTGGCACTGATCGAGGCGGCAGACCTCAGCTGGCTTGCAGGGGATCGGGTGAGTTCTGACCGCCTCGCTCTTTGGATATCAATGCGATTGTCTGGCGCACAGGATGACCCGAATGCCTTGGCAAGAGTTGGCTGGGCTGTTCGCCGCCTGATGGGTGGTCCGGGTCCAATGGTCGATCTGGCGGCCTTTCTGGACCGCCGCGATCCCGAGAACATCGAGGATGCCACCGAGCGGCTAGAGGAGCGCGCGGGCGGATGGCTGGAGGTGATGAAATCAGCTGTTCATCTACACCCGATCACGCGGGCTTGCATGGGGTTTCACCTCTGGAGCTTGGCGGGTCTCGGGCAACAAGGCGACCAGATCGAAGCAGCCGTTACCGCGGCAAGGATCACGGCCAGCGACGGAAAGGGAGCGAACTTTGCACCACTAGCTATGGGTGGGGCAGGGGGGTTGCGCGCGTCGGGCTTACCACCGGAGCGTCTTGCTCGCTGGCTGGATGGGATGGAGACTGCCTGCCTGACCGCGATGCGGCACTTGGACTATATCGAGACATGGTCAGCGAGGACAGAAGCAGAGATGAGCTCGCTCTCAGGCAAAACTCCACCGGCTTTGCGTGCCGTGCTGACCGAATGGCCGCTCCTCTCCGCACCGATGGCCGAGGCCCTGACCGGCACTAGCCGAGCGGCGGTCCAGCGGAACCTGACCTGGATGGAAGAAAGGGGATTGGTCCGTGAGGTAACAGGGCAGGGAAAGTTTCGAATGTGGCGGACAGCAAATTAGAATTTGCCTAAATGCGAACAAGAACATGCCCAAGCGGGATTTCAGCCATTCAGTTTCCAGTAAAATACGCGACCTTCAGGAGAGGCGCGAGCACCTCGAAGCCGCGGTGCCGGATCGAGCGATAAATCTTGCGGTAACTCTGTGCCTGCACCTGTCCGAGTTGATCAGCTTGGCCGGCTACGGCCTGATTCGTGGAAGCGGATGTCTAGGAAACTAGGGGCACCTCAGAGCGCGGTTTCTTCGCTGCCCGCGATATTGGTCACGGTGTTCCTAGCGCGGAAGCCAAGGACTGTCCGGTTTGATTGCCGCGGATTTCCTCAAGAAACCTTTTAGGCCTCCTCCCTCAGCGCATCTATGACGGGGCATTCGGGCACATCGTCTCCGCTACATTGCGCCACGGTGGACGACAGGACGTGCTCAATGCGCTTGAGATCCGCGATCTTGGCGCGGACTGAAGCGAGATGCGCATTTGCCAGACCCTGCACCTCGCCGCAGGTCTGGGCCCCGCCATCGACCAATGCGAGCAGATCGCGAACCTCGTCGAGCGTGAACCCCAACTCGCGCGCGCGCATGATGAAGCGCAGACGCGCGACATGTCTGTCATCGTAGACGCGATAATTTTTGCTGGAGCGCGGCGGCTCGGGCATGACGCCGATGTTCTCGTAGTAGCGAATAGTTTCGAGATTGCAGCCGGTCAGCTTGGCCAGATCTCCGCGCCTGAGGACCTTCACCGATCTGTGATGATTATTCACACCAAACCCCCTTGAGCCTGTACCAGCTACAGACCCTAGATTGAGATCATCACTGAGGCAAGGATGATTCGAACCATGACTGAAACCACATCCGCCGGCCGCCAGTCGGCAATGGGCGAAACCCCGGCAGCTGACAAAAAGGCATGGGCGACAACCGGGCTCGGCGTACTCGGCGCGCTGGCCATGACCTCCTGTTGCATCCTGCCGCTGGTGCTGGTGAGCTTCGGCGTCACCGGCGTGTTCATCGCCCAGTTGGGCGCGTTCTATCAATATAAGTGGATCACCTTCGCACTGAGTGCCGCTTTCATCGGATACGGCTTTTACAAGGCGTATAGCCCGATCCCGGCCGAAGCCTGCGTTGATGGCACCTGCGCGCGACCGATGAACCGAACACTCATGCGGTCCATTCTCTGGATTGCCAGCGGGATCGTCGCCGTGGCGATGATCTTCCCCTACCTGACCCCCTACATCCTGTCCTACTGAAAGGCGTAACCGATGAAACATCTCTCTCTCGCACTCGCAACTCTCGGCATTCTGGCCGCAATGCCCGCCAGTGCCGAAGAACAGCGCATCAATGTCGGTGTCGCCGAACTGACATGCCCGACCTGCTCGTTCACCGTCGCGGCGGCGATGCGCGGCGTGCCCACGGTCGAAATCGTCGACTTCCAGGAAGGCGAGGAGTTTGGCACGGGCACTTACGTCGTGGCCTTCGACGATCAGGCGGCCAACCCAGACATGATCATCGAGGCGGTTCTGGCCAATGGCTATCCGGCCGAGGTGCTCCAGGCGGGGGAGTCCTGAGCACGGAAGGACGGGTATGGCCATGGATGACAAACATTTGGGCGGGCTTCTGGCCTTCATCATTGCCGCGCCGATCATGGTGATCTGCTGCGGCGGCGGTGGCGTCATCCTAGCCACCATTCTCGGCGGGATTGGCGGGTGGTTGATGGGGCTCGGCGGAATAGCCGCTGTCGTCGCGGCAATTGGCGCGGCGCTGGTTGTTCGCGAGATCAGGCGCAGGGGATCAGCAGGTGTCGATGGCGCACCGGATGAGACTTGCACCAAAACCCGGGCCGCCGGTGAGAGTATCCACCGCCCGGCCGATTTCGCGGCCGAGTAGAGCAACGCACCGGCACAGGTCTTTGGGCTGTTCGGGTCGATCCCGGATCCGGTGGCACCACGCAATTGATGCACCAGACATGAGGAAACAAATTACGATGCCTTCAGACGACACATCTTCGAACGGCCTTTTGAAAGTGGGCATCATCGGCACCATCATTGTGGCGCTCTGCTGCTTTACGCCCATTTTGGTGATCCTCTTCGGCGCGGTCGGCCTGGCCGCCGTCGTCGGATATCTCGACCTCGTGCTGTTTCCGGCACTGGGCATCTTTATCCTGCTGACCATTTACGCGCTCTGGCGCAAGAACGCGCGCGGCTCGGCGTCCTGAGGGAAACTGGGCTGACATCCATCCAAATAGCGCCTCAGACAAAGCATTGAAGAGAAAAACCTTATGACGAAGAGCTACGACCTTATCGTGATCGGCGGTGGAACCGGTGGCAATGGCGTCGCCCGGATGGCGGCGAATGCCGGCTGGAGCGTCGCCAGCATCGACAGCGAGCCCCATGGCGGCACCTGCGCCCTGCGCGGTTGCGATCCCAAGAAGATGCTGATCGCCGTCACCGAGGGCGTCGAGTGGGCGGAAAACATGAAGGGCAAGGGGCTGGAGGCGCAGCCTTCGGTCAACTGGTCCGACATGATCGCCTTCAAGCGCAGCTTCACCGACGCGATGCCACCGCGCATCGAGGCCGGGCTGGAAAAGGCCGGGATCGACGTCTTGCACGGAGAGGTACGGTTTACCGGCCCCGATGCGATCGAGTTGAACGGCGAGACCCTGAGGGCGAAGCATTTCCACATCGCCACCGGTGCCCGACCGATGACGCTGAACATCCCGGGCGAGGAGTATCTCGCCACCTCGACCGATTTCCTGGAACTGCCCGAGCGTCCCGACCGCATCGCCTTTGTCGGCGGCGGGTTCATCGCGATGGAATTCGCCCATGTGGCCAAGCGCGCGGGCGCGCGCGAGGTGACCGTGCTGGAGATGATGGACCGCCCCCTGGGCAACTTTGATCCCGATCTGGTCGCGATGCTGGTCGAGGCGACCGCAGAGCTGGGCGTCGATCTGCGCACCAAAGCGAAGGTGGCGAAGATCGAGAAACAGGGCGACGAAGTCGTGGTCACCGTGGAACGTCACGACGGCACCGAAACGATCACTTGCGATCTGGTGGTGCATGGCACCGGCCGCGTGCCCAACATAGACGGGCTGAACCTCGAGGCCGCTGGAGTCGAATACTCACGCCGTGGCATCAAGGTGAGCGACGCGATGCGCGCCACCAACCCGGCCATTTTCGCGGCCGGCGACTGCGCTGATAGCGGGTTGAATCTGACCCCGGTCTCGGCGGCAGAGGGACGCATCGCGGGGAAGAACATTCTGGGCGGCAAGGACGCGCGGGAGATCAAGTATCCGCCGATCCCGTCAGTGGTCTTCACCCTGCCCATGGTTGCTACCGTGGGCTTGTCGGAAGCGGCGGCCAGGGAGCAGGGGCTGAAGTTCGATGTGCATTTCGAGAAGACGGAGGGCTGGTATTCGTCGCTGCGCGTCGGCGCGAAACACACCGGATTCAAGGTTCTTGTCGAACGGGGCAGCGGGCAAATACTCGGCGCGCACCTGATCGGACCAGGAGCCGAGGAGCAGATCAATCTTTTCGCCATGGCCATGGGTGCCGGGCAGACCGCAAATCAGATCAAGGCGATGATTTTCGCTTATCCCAGTTACGCCTCCGACATCGGGTCGATGGTGTGAATTGAAATTTGACCGCCGCCAAGATGGTGGCGCCCGGTTCAAGTAAAGGAAATGAAAATGGATCAAACCGTCAAGGAACATGATTGCTGCTCTTCGAAGGATGTCGGCGCCGACAGTTATGACCTGATCGTCGTCGGTGCGGGCTCTGCCGGGTTCTCGGCTTCGATCACTGCAGCTGAAGCCGGAAAGCGGGTGGCGCTTGTCGGGCACGGCACCATCGGCGGCACCTGCGTGAACGTCGGCTGCGTTCCGTCCAAGGCGATGATCCGCGCCGCAGAGGCGGCCCATGGTGGCGCGTCCGCTGCCCGGTTCCCGGGCATTGCGTCCTGCGAACATGCGGTGGATTGGCCAGCCGTTGTGAAAGGCACGACCGATCTGGTCGCGGAGATGCGGCACAAGAAATATATCGACCTGCTGCCCGCCTATGAGAACGTCACCTATATCGAGGACGGCCCGGCGCGATTGGTCGAGGGTGGCGTCGCTGTCGGCGGGCGGGTGATATCCGCCCCGCGCATCCTGATCGCCACCGGCTCGCGCCCCCATCAACCTGCCATCAAAGGCATCGACACCGTGGAGACCCTCGATTCCACCGGTCTGCTGACCCTGCCCGACCGGCCCGAAAGCATCATTGTGCTGGGCGGCGGCTATATCGGCTGCGAGTTGGCGCAGATGGCCTCAAGGCTGGGGGTGAAAGTCACGCTTGTGACCCGCTCGCGCCTTCTGCCCGGCGCCGAGCCGGAGGTGGCCCAGGCGCTGACGCAAGCGCTGAAGACCGAAGGCATCGCGGTCGAGACCGGTCTTGCTTACGTCTCGGCCGCGAAAGCTGCGGGCGGCGTCATTCTGACTGTCGAACGCGATGGAAAGACCGAGGTTTTGTCCGCCGAACGGCTGGTTGTGACCACCGGACGGGTGGCCAATTCCGAGAACCTCGGGTTGGAAGACCTCGGGATAGAGACCGACGCGCGCGGCTCGATCAAGGTCGGTCCTGACATGGCCACGACGCGGGCCGGCGTCTGGGCGGCGGGCGATGTCACCGACCGTGACCAGTTCGTCTACATGGCCGCCTACGGTGCCAAGGTGGCAATCAACAATGCCCTTGGACTGGAGCCAATGCGCTATGAGAATGCGGCGATGCCATGGGTCGTGTTCACCGACCCGCAAGTGGCCGGTGTCGGCGTTTCAGAGGCTGGGGCCAAGGCGGCGGGGCACGAGGTCAAGATCAGCGTGATCACGCTCGACAACGTCCCGCGCGCCGCCGCGGCCCGCAACACCCGCGGCGTGATCAAGCTGGTGGCCGACGCCAAGACCGACCGCCTGCTGGGCGGCCAGATCGTGGCGCCCGAAGGCTCGGACACGATCCAGACGCTGGCAATGGCGCTCAAGTTCGGCATGACCTCCAAGGCCCTCGGCGAAACGATTTTCCCATATCTGACCACGGTTGAAGGGCTGAAACTTGCGGCCCAGACTTTCGACAAGGATGTGGCCAAACTCAGCTGCTGCGCGGGGTAATGCCATGGTGCTGAAGGAAAGGACCGATCTTCTGTCGACACTTCCCGGTGCGTTGATCGCTTGGGGTCTGCCCATTGCAGCGATGATCTTGGCGATCGGTATCCCGCATCCGATCAAGACCTGGATTTGGGTCGGCGCCCTGATCTGGATGGGGACGGCCTGTCTGTGGAATGCCCGCCGGTGCAAACGGCGGCATTGCTTCTGGACCGGGCCGTTTTTCCTGGTCATGGCGTTGGTTGTGTTGGCCTACGGGTATGGCTTTGTGGATCTTGGCGGCCAAGGCTGGAAGTGGCTGGGTGCGGTGATCGGGATTGGCGCGTGGGCTATCGCGGCCATCACGGAGCGCGAGGGCAGGTATCGTTGATGGGCCGTGCGGAACGACGGATTTTGGCCGTCCCGGTCGGCGTCGCCTACGATTTTGCAGAACACTTGGTCAATCGACAGGAGAGCGCTGTATCTGCGCGATGGATTATTGGACCCCGGAGCTTGATGCAGGTCATAACCGGACCGTCCGCAACCTGAGCGCATTACCAATGACCGAGACCGACGAGAGGCTCATCGCAGCGGCCGCAAACATCGGAGAGATCAACAGCCCGAAGAATGGATACAGGATCCCCGCCGCGATCGGAACGCCGGCCGTATTGTAGATCATCGCGAAGAAGAGGTTCTGCCGGATGTTTCGCATCGTCGCCAGCGAAAGACGCCGCGCTCGGACAAGTCCATTCAAATCGCCCTTCAACAGCGTGAAGCCCGCACTCTCAATCGCCACATCTGCACCGGTTCCCATTGCGATCCCGACGTCCGCCTGCGCCAGGGCAGGCGCGTCATTTACGCCGTCGCCAGCCATCGCGACCTTGCGACCCTCGGCCTGAAGCTCGCGGATGATGCGCGCCTTGTCTTCGGGCAAAACATCGGCCCGGACATCATCGATGCCCAGCCGTGACGCGACGGCACGCGCCGTGCGTTCGTTGTCACCTGTCGCCATGACAATCCGGAAGCCCAGTTCGTGTAGCGCCTTCAATGCGGCGGGCGTCGTTTCCTTGACCGGATCGGCGACACTGACAAGGCCGGCGACGTGCCCGTCGATGATGATGAACATCACCGTTTCACCTTCGTCGCGGCGGGCGTTGGCAACTTCGGTCGCGGCAGGCGCGTCGATACCAAGTTCGCCCAGCATCCGAGCGTTCCCGAGAGCGACGGACTTGCCGTCCACGCTCCCCCTAACACCCATGCCGGTGACCGCCTCAAAGTCCTTTGCTTTGGCAAGGTCTATCTTGCGGGCCTCGGCACCGCGAACAATGGCCTCGGCCAGTGGGTGCTCGGATCCGCGTTCAAGGCTGGCGGCCAGCCGTAGAACTTCGGCTTCGTCATGGCCGTCCTCGGGAAGGACGGCGGCAAGCTCCGGCTTGCCCATGGTCAATGTGCCGGTCTTGTCGACGATCAGGGTGTCGACCTTCTCGAACGCTTCCAGAGCTTCGGCATTCTTGATGAGGACGCCCGCCTGAGCGCCCCGTCCGGTCGCCGTCATGATCGACATCGGTGTCGCGAGCCCGAGCGCACAGGGACAAGCGATGATGAGCACGGCGATGGCGGAAACGAGCCCATAGGCGAGGGCAGGGGTGGGCCCCCAGATCGACCAGGCAATGAATGCAACGATGGCCACGGCGATCACGGCCGGCACGAAATACCCTGCCACTGCGTCGGCGAGCTTCTGGATCGGTGCGCGCGACCTTTGTGCGGCTGCCACCATCTCGACGATCTGCGCGAGCATTGTGTCCTCGCCGACGCGTTTCGCTTCGATGATAATACTGCCAGTGCCGTTGATCGTAGCGCCGGTAACGGCGTCGCCTGTCACCTTTTCGACAGGCACGGGTTCACCGGTGAGCATCGACTCGTCGACAGAGGACCGCCCGTTGATCACTTCGCCATCCACCGGCACCTTCTCGCCCGGTCGTACGCGGATGTGATCGCCGATCTGCACATCCTCAAGCGCCACTTCTTCCTCACTTCCATCGGCACGGATAATTCGGGCGCTCTTGGCCGCGAGGTCAAGCAAGGCCCGGATGGCGGAGCCGGTTCGCTCACGTGCGCGCAGCTCCAGAATTTGACCAAGCAGAACCAGCACGACAATCACTGCCCCAGCTTCGAAGTAGACGCCGACATTGCCGTCCGCGTCGCGAAATCCGCTCGGGAACAGGCCCGGGGCCAACACAGCTACGGTGCTGAATACCCAGGCGGCAGAGACGCCCATCGCGATCAGGCTGAACATGTTGAGGTTCATGGTGCGGAAGCTCTTCCAACCTCGCACCAGAAACGGCCAACCCGACCAGAGGATGACCGGGGTCGCCAGGACCAGTTCAAGCCAATGCGCCACGCCTTCGCCAATCCAGGACCGTACTGGCAGGCCGACAAAGCCTCCCATGGCCAGGATAAGAACCGGAACCGTCAAGACTGCACCGATCCAGAATCTGCGGGTGAAATCGACGAGTTCAGGATTTGGGCCTTCGTCACCTGTGGGCACGCCCTTGGGTTCCAAAGCCATCCCGCAGATCGGGCAATCACCCGGTCCGACCTGCTCGATCTCGGGATGCATCGGGCAGGTGAAAATCGTGCCCTCAGGCATCGGCTCCGGGGCCTTCCCTGCGCCCAGATATGTCTCGGGCTCGGCGTCGAACTTGCCCTTGCATCGTGACGAGCAGAACAGAAACTCTTCGCCCGCGTGAGTTGATCGGTGTTTGGCCGTCGCGTGATCGACCTTCATCCCGCAGACGGGATCTATCTCTTCGCGCGTCTCTGTATTTGCAGTGTCCATGTCAGGTCCCTTCGCAAGGTTGCCGACATTCCACGTAATGCTTCTAGTAACTGGAAGGTCAATAGATGACCCGCAAATTTTCAACCAGTTCTACTGCGGACGGAAACTACCAATCTTCCAGCGCTGGAAATTGAATTTCGATGACAATGCTTTAGCTAAAATCTTAACAGAACCAAATGGAAGGAATTGAGTGATGATGGATGGTGGCATGATGGGTGGCGGAATGATGCTTGGAATGGGGGTCGTGTGGCTTCTTGTCGTTGTGGTGCTGATTCTCGCGATCGTGGCGTTGGTGAAATACCTGCGCACATAATGTCGTCGGTAGCATTGTCAGGTTCGCTCTCACCACCTTCAACCTGTCAGGAAAGAACGGCAGCATTGCACTCGTTGAAGGTTTTGGGACAGGCCATCGTCTGACTCGCAGTTATTTTAAAGGGTGTAGAAGCGACGTATTCTGCGCGCGAGACATGCGTGAGCCGACGATCCAAGGAAAATGATCAACCTCCCTTGACCTTCCAGTAAGTGGAAGCCCTATATCTGGTCCTGATAAGAGGATTGTCAGCCATGAATATCGGAAATGTCTCAGAGAAGAGCGGTTTGCCCGCAAAAACAATCCGGTATTACGAGGATATCGGACTCGTGCAACCGTCGCGGCGCGAAAACGGGTACCGCGATTTCGCTGTTCAGGATCTGCACAAGCTGGCGTTTCTTGGCCGGGCGCGGTCGTTGGGTTTCAGCATCGAGGAATGTCGCACGCTGTTGTCATTATACGAGGATCGCGAACGGTCCAGCGCCGACGTCAAGGCGATCGCCCAAAGTCACCTCGCACGGGTGGACCAAAAAATCGAGGAGTTGCAGGCGCTGAGCGCGACGCTTCGCAATCTTGTCGTTCGCTGTCATGGCGATGATCGTCCTGACTGCCCGATAATGGATGACCTGACGGGTTCCGACCTCGCGGAGACGCAAAAATATCCCGCTGGAACAACCTACTGAACACTGGTAAATTAGTCATATGCACTTCGTCGCCCGCCTCATCATGATAGCCGTCCTTGCCGCCTTCGCGGCAAGTTCGGTTGCGCATGCGGCCGGTTCGGCCAGGATGGCATCGGAAATGATCGCAGCCGGAGTTGAAATGGCAGGTGTCGGCTGCGAGGCATGTGATGACGATACGGCGGGAACCTTGGGCGTCGCATGTGATTTTGTCTGCAACTCAGCGGCCGCCGCCGCGGTCGTGGAAGCGTCGGCGGAACTTGGTCCACTTGCAGTTTCGAGCGCTCATGGACTGCCGATCGCGCGGGATCTTCGCGGTCTGACCAGCCCACCTGCCAAACAGCCTCCAAAAATCCTTCTCTGATCTGACACGCGCCGCGGTTTCGCGGCCGCAGTGTCATGCCGTGACGCCGGAGCAATGCCGCTCCGCGTTGCAGGTATTCCCCAACCGCAGTTGCCGCTTTGGCTCCGGCGGAGGACCGAATTATCAGAGAGCCCCAGACCGATGTCTTTGAAATGCAAACCTACCGTGACGCGCCGCGCCTTTGTCGCGTCGTCGCTCGCGGGTGTCATGTCCACCACTCTGCCTTGTCCGGGGGCGGCGGAAGCCGCCACCCAGAAATTCTCGCTCCGGGCCGCACAGGGAAGAACAAGGATTGTTCCTGAGCCACATTCCGACACCGCGGCCTGGTGCTACAACGGCAAGGTACCGGGCCCGGAGATCCGCATCCGGCAAGGCGAACGCCTGCAGGTCGAGGTTACCAACGACCTTGCAGAGGAAACCACCGTGCATTGGCATGGTATCCGGCTTCCGAACGCAATGGACGGGGTGCCGCACCTTACACAGGTGCCGATCGCCCCGGGCGACAAGTTCGTCTATGAATTCGATGCAGTCGATGCCGGCACCTTCTGGTATCACCCACATCAGCGCAGCTTCGAGCAGGTCGGGCGCGGTCTCTACGGTCCCCTTATCGTCGAGGAGGCCAATCCCCCTCGTGTCGACCGCGAAGTTACCTGGGTGCTGGACGACTGGCGACTGACCGACGACGCATCGATTTCTGACGATTTCGGCAATGCCCATGACGTGAGTCACGCGGGCCGCCTCGGCAACACCGTGACGATCAACGGTCTTGTGCCGGAGACATTCGAGGTGGCATCAGGGGAGCGGATCCGCCTCCGCCTGATTAACGCCGCGAATGCCCGGATCTTCGCGCTCGATTTCGGGGACCATACACCGCGCATCATCGCACTCGACGGCCAACCCGTCACGCCACATGACCCGCCGGGCGGTCTTGTCGTTCTTGGACCCGCAATGCGCGCCGACGTAATCCTGGATTGCATCGGTGAGCCCGGCGCGCAAGCCCAGCTTGTAGACCGTGCCTATCGCGGGAACGATTTTCGAGTCCTCGATTTCACCTACGCTGATACCGCCCTGCGCGAGGCCACACCCGACTGGCCGATCGCATTGCCCGCCAACCCCATTCCGGAACCAGACCTGAGTTCTGCGCAGCGTCATGAGGTGACGTTCACCGGCGGGATGATGGGCATGATGGTGGAGCGGGAGATGGGCCTGGAGCGGCGTGGCGGCATGATGGGCGGCGGGATGATGGGCATGATGCATGACGGACGCGGCATCTGGTTCGTCAACGGAAAAGCCGCCGAGGGGCATGTGCTCGACCCGTTCCTGACGCTTAAACGCGACGCAAGTCACATTCTGGAAATGACCAACGCGACCGCTTTTGATCACCCGATTCATCTGCACGGCCACTCATTCCGCGTAATCAGCCGAAACGGTGCGCCGACGCCGCATCGGGAATGGCAGGACACGGTGCTCATGGCGCCCCGCGAACGGGTCGAGATCGCCTTCGTCGCCGACAACCTCGGCGACTGGATGTTCCACTGCCACATTCTCGAACACCAGGCTGCGGGAATGATGGGCGTGATCCGCGTCGCATGAGCTCCGGAGGAGGACAAGATATGACAAACAGTACCTTGAATTTTGAGCCGGACAGACGCCACTTCCTGGCACTGGGTATGGGTGCAGCCGCAGTGCTCGTATTGCCCGGCGCGGTGCGCGCGGCCGACCGGGCGGCCGATATTCGAACGCTCGCCTTCGACGGCGACACGCTGCTGATCGCAGGCGCAACACTGAGGGCCAGCCTCGACGGCGGTCGCAGCTGGCAAGAGAGACCGACACCTTCCCCGGTCTCCTCGATCGCCACGCATCCTGCGCGTCCCGGACGTCTCCTTGCCGGACTGGCGCGGGGAGGGGTGGCCGTGTCCGGCGATGGCGGATCGTCATGGACTACCCGAAGCGACGGGCTTGCCTCCGGTGAGGTCACGGCGCTGGCTGTGGCCGCCGGAAACCCCGACATGATCTATGCCGCGATCCGCGGCGACGGCCTCTGGAAGAGCGAGGATGCAGGCGCAACCTGGGCCCTGGCCATGGACCGGCCCTGGCTCGACGCGGCCGAGCGCGACCCGCTGACGCTGGTATCGGTCGATCTCGATACCGGAATGGGCGGCATATGGATCTATGCGGGAACCGAGAAGGGCCTGACCCGCGTTCCGGACTGTTTCTGCCGCTGGCAGGACGTTCAGCCGGGCAATGCGATGGACGCTCTGGCGGCGGGCGACGCACCGCCTGCCGAGGCACCCCTGCCGGCGGACGAACCGGTCCTGTCGCTGGCCAGTGCCCTGACGGCACCGTCTAAGCTTTACGCGGCACTGCCCTCGGGGGTCTGGGCGTCGCAGGACGGCGGCGTGGTCTGGACGCACAAGGCAGAAGGGCAGGGGAGGGCCATCGCGCTTCACCCAAGGGACGAAAATCACATAGCCGCCCTCCTCAACGGCACCCTGAACCTCAGCCGCGATGGCGGCGCTACCTGGGCCGCGCTCGCGGTCGCATGATGGAGAACCCCATGAACAGAAGATATGTCCTGGCTTCGCTTGCTGCACTTGGCGTCGGCGGAACCTTCACTTTCACGACGCTGACTTCGGCACAAAGCACCGAAGACGCGACCGGTCCCGCAAGTACCGACGTGTCAGACGGAACGAAGCAGATCACGATCTGGCGCGATCCGGGCTGCGGTTGCTGCGACAGCTACGCCGATTATCTGGAAGAGAACGGCTATCAGGTGACACGCATCGACGATCGGGATTTTGATAAGCGCTCAATCGAAGTCGGCGTTCCCGAGCAGGGGCTCGGCTGTCATCTGGCCGAGATCGAAGGCTATTATGTCAGTGGATTGGTACCCTCGGAGATCCTGGAAAGGCTGGTCACGGAGAAGCCCGACATCACCGGCATTACTTTGCCGGGCATGCCTTCGAACGCGCCAGGAATGGCACGCGTAAAGACCGGTACGCTCAAGACCTATGCGTTCGGCGAGGGCGGGATCACCGTTTACTCCGATGAGTAACTGCATGGATATGATGACCGGCCCGATGATGGGGGTGATGATGTTCGGTGGAGGGCTTTTGCTCCTGCTCGTCGCCGCGGTTCTGCTGCTCAGCATCGTCGCACTCGTGAAATACCTCAGGAGTGCGACATGAGGCGGGCCGCAACAATCGGTGCCGCTGTTGCCACATTGACCGCGATCGGTGTTGCCGTCCTCGCGCAGTCGGAAAGCGACGAAGCTTCGGTGGACGGATTGACCTTCCTTGGCGACCCCGTGACTGTAGCCGACATCGCGGCAGGGCAGACGCTCTATGCTGAGAATTGCGCATCCTGTCACGGTGCCGATCTGGAAGGACAGCCCGATTGGCGGCGGCGTCTGGACAATGGGCGCATGCCCGCGCCGCCACATGACGAAACCGGCCATACCTGGCACCATTCGGACCGGAACCTCTTTATTGTGACCAAAGGCGGCGTCGGCGCCGTCGTGCCCGGCTACGAAAGCGACATGCCGGCGTACGATGGCATTCTGACCGACGACGAGATTGCCGATGTTCTCTCTTACATCAAAAGCACCTGGCCGGATCGACAGCGCGAATTCCAGGCGGAAGTATCTGCCAACGACAAAGGTGATTTATGAGCGTGACCGAGGAACCCCGCCGCCGGAAGGGTCGGCTACTAACTATGATGCCAGTCGCGATCTTCGCCCTCATCGGCGCGGGTTTTTATTGGGGGCTGTTCAATGGTGACGACACTCTACCCTCACCACTTATCGGCAAGGCGGTGCCCGAGTTCGACCTGCCGCCGATAGAGGGACGAGCCGACGGTCTGTCGACCGCCGACCTGAAAGGGCAGGTGTCCATCGTGAACGTCTGGGCGTCCTGGTGCGTGCCGTGCCGGGTAGAGATGCCCCTCCTGAACGAGTTGGCTGCCAGGGACGAGGTCGCAATATACGGCATCAACTACAAGGATCGTCCCGAAGAAGCCTTGGGCTTTCTTGATGAGCTTGGTGACCCTTACACCCGCATCGGCGCCGACCGGAACGGGCGCGTCTCCATCGATTGGGGCGTTTACGGCCTGCCCGAGACCTTCGTGATCGATGCCGAGGGCCGAATTGCCTACAAGCATATCGGCCCCTTTGACCGTCGTTCCCTGGAGGAAGACATCCTTCCCGTGGTGCGGCGCCTTCAGGAAGGAGCCGGATCATGAAACGACGCGAGTTATTGGCTGGTATGGCGGCGCTCGGCGTCGCGGGGCCGGTTCAAGCCAGACCATTAATGCCGCTTCACGAAAAGCCGCGGGAGATGCTGTCGCCACCTTTCGTCGATGGAAAAGGCCGCGATCTCACGCTGGCGGATTTCCGGGGCAGGGTCGTTCTGCTGAACATCTGGGCAACCTGGTGTGTTCCCTGTCGTGAAGAGATGCCAACGCTCGACGCTTTGCAGGAAAAGCTGGGCGGGGACGATTTCCATGTCCTGCCACTGTCCATCGACCGCGCGGGAATGAAGGTGGTGCGCCGCTTCTACGAGGAAATCGGCATTCGCCATCTGGGAATGTACCTCGCCGACAGCACAAGGGCGATGCTGGCATTCGGTGTACTGGGCCTTCCCACCACGATCTTGATCGATCGCAACGGTTTCGAGCGCGGACGACTTGTGGGGCCGGCCGAATGGGACAGCCATGAAGTCATGGCCCAAATCCAGACCATCATCAACGAAAGGAGTGAATAGCCAATGTCCGAAACATCACCTTACACCGAAACGCCGGAGGCACGTCCGTGGCGGCCGCAATTGGGACGGCGAAGTCTGATTCTTGCGTCAATGGCGATCATTGGCGCCGGGCTTTACTTGAATTGGGGCTGGGTGACGGCCATCGGAGCCGCGCCGCTGATCCTGGCCGTGGCACCCTGCGCCGTGATGTGCGGGCTTGGCGTCTGCGTGATGTGCAAATCCAACTCATGCGAAAAAAGTAACTCGGCCGCAGAGCCGAGCTTGTCGAGGGACTGAACCCGAAAAGCTCTAGAAAACCTGAAGGAGAAACTTAATGACACTTTTCAAGAACCTGAGCATGGCGACTGCCGTGTCCACACTTTTGGCCACCGGCGTGGTTGCCCAGGACAACACCGGTTTGTCCGGCCAGATGATGGACGGTGAGAGCGGCATGGCCGGCAACATGATGAACGGCGATATGTCCGGCATGGACGGCATGATGCCCATGATGAAGATGATGCAGAAAATGGGCCCGATGATGGAGGCCTGCACCGAGATGATGGAGGCAATGAACAACTCCAAGAATGAAACCGCCCCTTCGACCGACAAGGGCTGAACAGCCATCGCCGGGGGCTGATGCCCCCGGCGAGAAGGCGCGGAAAATCGAGATGACATTCAAAACTACCCACCAAATGCTTGGAGTTTTGCTTTGGGCGCTGATCTCTGCGCCCACGACGTCGCTGGCCCAGCAATCGACGCCGCTCGACCAGGTTGAGCAAGAGGCCATCAAAGCCTTGATCCTGCAAACGATCCGCGAGAACCCGGAAGTTCTAGTGGATACGCTCTTGGCCTTCGAGGAAGAGGCTCAGGCACAAGCCGAGGCCGAACAACATGCTGCTATTGCGCGCGTGGGTGACCTCCTGCTTGCGGACGGAAACACCGGCGTGATGGGCAATCCTGAGGGCGACATCGTGCTTGTCGAATTCTTCGACTACAACTGCCCCTATTGCCGACGCGCGGCCCCGGTCCTTTTCGAATTGATAGAGGAGAACCCGGACTTGCGCATCATCATGCGGGAATGGCCAATTCTCGGACCCGACTCCGAACTGGCGGCTCGAGCGTCGCTGGCGGCGATAAAACAGAACAAGTTCGAAGCATTTCACGAGGCGCTGATGGCACATCCGCGCGCCAATACCGTCTTTATAAGAAGGGCCGCTGAGCAGGCGGGGCTGGACTACGACCAGTTGCAGGCAGACATGGACGCGCCTGAAGTCGATGCCCATATCGCAAAGTCTCACGATCTCGCACGGCAGCTTGGAATATCCGGCACGCCGACGTTTCTGATCGGGGAAACACTTCTTCCTGGATTGTTGGAAAAGGCCGATCTTCAGGCGCTGATTTCGGAGGCCGAAGATGTCGATTGAACCCGGTGAAACCCCTCCGAAATCGCGGCTCCTGAGATCCATATTGTGGAGCACGATAGCTGTTGCGCTCGCTGGGCTAGCGATCTTTTGGGCTTTGGATAACTATCTTGGCAACCGATCGAAGGCCGTCCGCTATTCGGGTGAGGCGGATATTCGATCCGAATTTTCACTGATAGATCACACCGGACAAGAGGTGACACAGGCTGACTACGCCGACCGCTGGCAGCTTGTTTTCTTCGGTTTCACCAACTGCCCCGATGTTTGCCCGACGACACTGGCATATATGGCCAGCGTGCTGGACCTGCTCGGCAAAGATGCGGACCAGGTGGCGCCGATCTTCATCACGGTCGATCCGGAACGCGACACAGTGCCGGTCATGGCGGAATATGTATCAGTCTTTCATCCGAGCCTGATCGGCCTGACCGGAACCGAAGCGCAGGTTGCCGAGGCCACCAGAAATTTCCGCACATGGTACGAGCGGACCGAGGACGACAGCGCGCCGGACGGTTATTTCATGGCGCATGCCGGGCACATATACCTCATGCGGCCCGGTGGCGAATTTGAGGCGGTCTATCAGGAAGGCGGCCAACCGCCCGAGGCGCTGGCGCAGGAAATCCGCAAAAAGCTATAAACAATGGAACTTGCCAAATGAAAATTACGACACTTGCAACCGCGCTAACTCTCTGGCCATTTTTCGCATCGGCCGATGTAACGATATCGGACGGTTGGGCCCGCGCGAGCATCCTCGCCTCGCGTCCGGCTGCGGCCTATCTCACGCTCACGAGCAATCAAAGTGATCAACTGGTCGCAATCACGACGCCGATCGCTGGAAACGTCACCATTCACGCCGTCGAGACCGGCGGCGATGATGTTAGCCGAATGGTTGAGGTCGTCGCCTTGGACCTGCCCTCCGGAGAACCAGTGACCCTCGCGCCCGGCAGCATGCATCTGATGCTGATGGGCCTGTCGGAAAAACTCGAAGAAGGCACCGATTTGCCATTGATCCTGACATTCGCATCGGGTGCCCGAATGGAAATCAGCGTCCCGGTTCTCGGGCCGGGCGCAATGGGACCGCAGGAGTAACAGTCATGAAAAACATACTCCTGCTGATAGCCCTCGTCGCGGGCCGCCCGGCCTACGCAGATCATCCTGGCGACCGTCTTGACGAGGTGATGGCACAAAAAGAACCTGCTTTCACTGCCGTTGACCTCAACGAATTGCCGACGTTGAATCTGGTCGACGCTGACGGAAAACCGTTGGACTTGGAAAGCCTCTCCGATCAGGTCGTCGTTCTTAGTTTCGTCCCGTCCAACTGCGGGTTGCCCTGTGCTGATCAGCAGGCACTTCTTGAAAAGGTGAGGGGCGGAGTGAATGCATCTCCCATGCTGGACATGGTGACCTTCCTTGTGGTGACCGACGCCAGTGATCCGGTTCCCGGACCGATTGCCGAGAACGTGGTCATTGCTCGCGCAGAAGAGCCGATGGAGAATCTGATCGATCAGTATCGCGCGATTGTGCCAGATCCCGAGGCTCCGCTTGTGCATGTTATCGCGCGCGGCAACCGCCATTCCGGGGTCTTTGCGGGTTCCGCTTTCCGGCACATCAACATGATCCTGTACGTCAACGGCCTGACAAACGCACATTAATCGAAGAACGGACCCCCGGCATGACAGCGAATACCGAAACCACTGAGATGAACGACACCGGGTGGCTCTCCGTCATCCGCCGATACATTGTCTATACCGCTGTCGGTCATCTGATCTGGGAAATGGCACATATTCCGCTCTACACGATCTGGGTCGAAGGCACCTGGGGAGAAATTGTGTTCGCTGTCGTCCACTGCACCGGCGGAGATCTGTTAATCGCCATGAGCACGCTCCTGCTCGCCCTGTTTCTTGTCGGGGTGCACGCATGGCCGTCGGAACGCGCAGGGCGCGTCCTGCTTCTGGCGGTGGCCCTGGGCGTCTCCTACACGATCTTCAGCGAGTGGTTGAACATCGTGATCCGGGCGGCCTGGGCCTATCGCGACATCATGCCGGTGGTCCCCGTCATCGACGCCGGTCTCACGCCCCTGCTGCAATGGATCATCGTCCCGACCCTGGCATATTGGGCTGCCACAAGAGTGCCCTTGCGCAAGCTATTCAGGGGTGAACGTGGTTCATGGTAGATATCTCGCTTCTGGGGCTCACCGCCGCGCTCTTGGCCGGTACGATATCGTTTCTGTCTCCCTGCGTGCTGCCTCTTGTGCCAGGATATGTCTCTTACGTGGCCGGGCGCACAGCCGCTGAAGGCGGGGCGGCTGCGGCCTCGCCGTCGCGCGCGGTCTGGCTGAGCCTGTGTTTTGTCCTCGGCTTCTCCACCATTTTCATGGGGCTTGGCGCATCCGCGACAGCATTGGGTCAGGCCCTGCTTCAGTGGCGGTATGAACTCAACCTCGTTGGGGGCGGCATCATCATTGTCTTCGGGCTTTTCATGATCGGGGCCGCGCGTGTTTCGGTCATGGAACGCGACTTCCGATTCAATCTCAACATCCCCGGGGGCCAACCCGCTGCGTCCTATGTCCTCGGGCTTGCCTTCGGTTTCGGCTGGACTCCGTGTATCGGCCCAATTCTTGGCGCGATCCTGACAACCAGCGCGGCCAGCGCCACGATGGGCGAAGGCGTCATGCTCCTTGCCGTCTATTCCGCTGGCCTCGGGATACCATTTCTGATCGTTGCCGGTTTCACCGATCAGATCGCGGGCCGGCTCCGCGCCATCGGCCGGGTCGGCCGTCGCCTTCACCAGATTGCGGGCGTCGTCATGATCCTCATGGGCGTGGCGATGATGACGGGACAGTTGAGCGCGTTGTCGTACTGGATGCTTGATGCGTTTCCGGTTCTTGGACGAATAGGATAACAGCTCATGCGGTTCTACGAAAAACACATCCTTCCGGGCCTCACGCATCTCACCATGGGTCAGGAACAGCTTCTTCCCTACCGAAGGCGCGCAGTCTCAGGTGCGAAGGGGCGCGTGCTGGAGATCGGGATCGGCTCGGGCCTGAACCTCGCGCTCTACCCCGACGCCGTGGATCAGATCGTCGGTGTGGACCCTTCACCAGAACTCCTTAATCAGGCCGCGGAGGCTTCTCAGGGCTTGACACCGACAACGGAGATGATCGAGGGCGTGGCCGAAGCATTGCCGCTGGAAGATCGCAGCGTTGACTGCGTGATTGCTACCTGGACGCTCTGCAGCGTGTCGGAACCGGAGAAGGTGCTGGCCGAGATCCAGCGCGTTCTCAAACCTGACGGCGTCTTCCGCTTCGTCGAGCATGGAACAGCGCCGGAACCCAGCGTCCAGCGTTGGCAGCGCTGGCTCACGCTTGCCTGGAAACGTTGTGCCGGAAACTGTCACCTTGACCGCCAGACAGACACTCTGGTCGAACAGAACGGCTTCCGCATGGAGCGGCTCGACACCGGCTACGCGAAAGGTCCGAAACCCTTTGTTTTCATGTATGAGGGGCAAGCTCGCCTTTATTGAGGCAGCTTAGAAGGAGAACAATGTCGGCTTCCAAATGGCGAGATACTGATGACAAGGTAACCAACTCTCGGCGGGAACTTATAGAATATATCAGGGGTTACCGCATCATGAGCAAGCAGAAAAATGATAGACAAACCAATCTGACACGCGGCATCCGCGTCGAGATCGCCAGCCTTGTCTACAATCTGATCGAGGTCGTCGTATCCGTCACCGTTGGACTTCTGACCGGCAGCGCCGCACTAGTGAGTTGGGGTTTCGACAGCACGGTCGAAGCCACCTCAGCCGGGACGCTGATCTGGCGCTTGAAGGCCGAGAAGGACGGTGGCGACAAGCGCACGGTCCTGCATCGCAAGAAGGTCGCGCTCTATGTGGTCGCCTGTGCTTTCTGGATCGTCGTCGCCGCGATCCTCTACGAGGCGGTGTCCGCCTTCATCTCGCAGGAGGCACCGGGCTTCAATTGGTGGGGGATCGCGATCCTGTTTGTCTCTTTAGTGGTCAATCCGCTATTGGCCTGGGGCAAGTATCGCTACGGCAAGCGGCTCGATTCACCCGCCCTGAAATACGATGCCAAGGATACCATGATCTGCGAATACCAGACCATTGTGGTGTTGGCCGGAATCGGTCTGACGCAATGGATGGGCTGGTGGTGGGCCGATCCGGTCGCGGCGCTTCTGATCGTGCCCTACGTTGCGTGGGAGGCGTTCGAGGCCACGAAGGATGCGCGGTCGGTCGGGCCGGGTGAGGCCGAAGCTACTGCCGACGCCTGACGTTGCGCATGATGAACCGGTTCTGGGGCAGTGATGGCAGCTCTCCTGGGTCAAGCTCCAAATCCTGATCCGGCACATCGTAGTCGATGTCGTTCACAAGATACCTGCAAAACGCCTTCATCTGACTGATCGCGATCCATTCACCCGGGCAGCGGTGGTTCGTGTAGTGGTTGCCGCCGCCCTGTGGAATGAAGTCGTAGGGGTTTTCGGCGCGGCCCCGAAACCGTTCGGGCCGAAACTCAAGTGGCGCATCCCATGAACGCCGATCGGTGTTCGTACCATAGAGGTCCAGCAGAACCCGGTGTCCTTTGGGAAAGCGATACCCTTGCCACTCGAAAGTACTTTTGACTCGTGCCGCGACCGCAGGAAAGAATGGATAGAGGCGGCGGACCTCCTGAACGAAGGGTTCGAGCAGTCCTTCGTCGTTCCGCAGTTTCTCCTGCCATTCTGGGTACCTGTACAGGGCGTGCGCCGTCTGCACGATGAATACAGACACCGCCACGGTCGGACGCAAGACGTTCAACAACTCCACGGCGGCGACTTTCGGGGGCAGTATCGCGCCGTCAAGATCACGCCACGTCGCGATGACATGAAGGGCGCTTTCCTGCGTCGGCTGAAGCTCGCCATCGCGGACCTGTTGAATCATCCCCGCTGCCCATTTTTCCAGGCGGTGGCGCGCCAGACGTGCAGCCCAATGTTTCGGGCCGATGGCCCCGGCGTCCTCAAAAAGCGCTGTAAGTTGCGCCGTTCGGGTCGCCACCTCCGCCTCGGGAAGCGGAACCCCACACCAGGCGCAAACGGCTCTCGTGAGCATTTCGCGCACTTTGTCGTAGAAAACGACTTCGTTCCTCGCCTCCCAATCCGGTGCATAATTGTCTAGCATGTGAAGCGACATTCCCTGAAGCGCGGCTATATGCTCGGTCCCCATCAGCGACATGAACATCTTCTTGCGGTGCTGGTGGGCAGCGCCGTCCAATCCCTGAATGCCGCCTTCACCCAACAGGGTCTTCTGTATGCGGCCTGGCATCGAGCCCGCGCGGATCAGCTTATCGTCGGAATAGAATACTTCCGCAGCCGCCGACCCGGTCATGCAGATCGTCTTTTGAAGGAGGATGCGGGTTTCAAACAGATCTGTGTCGAGCGCGCGGCAGGTCTGAGAGATGAATCCATACGGATTTCGCAGCAGGGTGAGTGTGCTGTCAAAGCCCTCTGCGGATGGTATGCTGGACATTCGTTATCCTCCTGTTTGCTTTCCCGTGCTCAGGCCCCGTTCAGCCTTTCTGTTCGCGGTGCGGAAGTGGCCCCGAAAGAGCAGTGCCGCTTCGAAGGAAATCACTGCATCCGCGCTCAAAACATCTTTCACCGCTGGATTAGCTGCGGCGCATCCACATCCCCAAGGGACATTTCAGGCAACCAAGTGATAAGCTGAGGGAACGAGATCAGGGCTGCGATCAATACGATCTCGATGGCGACAAGCGGTACCGCGCCGCGATAGATATCGGAAAGGTTGATACCCTTCGGTGCCGCCATCTTGGCAAAGAATAGGGCATAGCCGAAGGGAGGCGTCAGAAAAGACGTCTGCAAGGCCAGTGCTATCAGGCCAGCGATCCAGATTTGCGCAAAGTAGGCAGAGCCGACGTGATCTGCGAAGTCGAGTTCCGAAAAGATCGGCATCAACACTGGTACAAAGACCAGCAGCACCTCGATCCAGTCAAAAACAAACCCAAGTATGATGATCACGCCAAGGAGGATCGCCAACAGTTCCCACCGGGTGAGATCGAATGCGGATATCCACTCGAAGATGACGTCCGGTCCACCGACCAGGTGGAAACTCAGCGAGAATACCGATGCGCCCAATACGATGAAGTAGACCATCGACGTCATCGTGCTTGTCTGCACCGTGACAGAGTTCAACGATGAGAAAGACAAGCGCTTTCGCGCCAGCGCGACCAATAGCGCGCCAAAAACCCCTACTCCAGCCGCCTCTGTTAGTGTCGCAAAGCCCAGAATGATGCTGAGCGGAATGGATGCGATGACCGCGACAGACGCGAGTACAAACAAGAGGTCTGACACAAGATTGGTCTTGGGTGTGTCCAGCGGGATTTCGACCGTTTTTCTCAAGGTGACCGCAAAGTAGACCGCGAAGGCCATGACCATCAGAAGCACAGGTACGATGAGGGCCACATACATCAATCCGATGCGCAGATAGAACACGTTCGAGATGAAGAACAGCATCACGGCTGGCGGGAACACGACACCCAATGCTCCAGAAGCTGCGACAGCGCCTCCTGCGGTTCGCGGTGCGTAGCCCGACGCCATCATCGGGGCATAGGCCACCAACGCCACAGTTATGACGGAAGCACCGATCACCCCGGCGGCGGGCGCAAGAACGAGGCCGATCAGCAAAGTCGCAATGGCGTAGCGACCGGGAACGCCTGTCAGAAGACGCCCCAGCAAGCGAAACATGGTTTCGGCAATCCCGCTGGCATTCAGGATCAGGCCAAGAAAAATCAACATTGGAACGCTGGTGAATTGGACTGATTCATTGGTCAGTACACCACGGGCCCTCAGGTAGATCAGCCCCAGATGCTGAAAATCAGTGATCCCCACCCAAACCGCAGCGACAAACCCCAAGAAGCCTGTCCCCGCGAGCACCAGCGCCACCGGAAAGCCACTGAAAACCCCAATCGCCATCACGACAAGCATGGCAACCGTGAGGACCTCATTCACCATTGTGCAGGCCGCTTGCTTGTTCCGGTGCACCTTGCGCACGTCTCCCTGTCAGAAAGGCGATGTTGCGAAGGGCTACGATCATCCCGGCAAGAGCCAGCAGGATGGGGCCGATGACCCCGGCAATGCGTTGTGCCCACAACTGGGTTTCCGCGTATTTCGTGGTGCGCATCAAACCGTCCCATCCGTAGTAGGTCAGGATGGCGGCGAGCGGCAGAAGGACAAAAAGGCCGCCAATCAGTTCGATCCAAGCAATGCGGCGGGCGGACCAATGTCTGCGAAGAACATCAACGCGCACGTGACCGTCGCGCAGATAGGTATACCCAAAGGTCAAGAAAATTAGGATGAACAGCAGTGACGTGGACAGGTCCGGCAAATAGCTCGACACGCCAAGTTGTAGCTTGCGATCCAGCATCTGAAGCGCGCCATAAGCAGCAATCGAAACAACTGTCAGCCACGCAGTCACGACGCCGATGCCGCGAATGCCACGGTCAATCCAATCCAAAAATCTCAAGCCGAATTCCCTCCCAAAGTTCTTTGCCTGTTAGCTGTTATCCCCCCGTGACATCTCCCTTGCGATTGTCTTGTTCCCGATTTTCCGGCCTGACTTTCGAGGTGCGAAAGCTGTCCCAGAACAGCAATGCTGCCCCACAAAAGATCGCCACGTCAGCCAAGTTGAAGGACGGCCAGTGGTATGACCCGTAATGGAAGTCGAGAAAGTCAGGGACGGCCTGATAGCGCAGACGATCAAGGATATTGCCAAGCGCGCCTCCGATGATCAGACCGAGCGCCGCACCTGTCAGCCTGTCCGGAGCCTTCCACAGCCAGATCAGCAGCCATGCCACGACCACGGCAGCAAGTGCGACCAGACCCCACCAGGGTACGACCCCGCCGAGCATACCGAAGCTGACCCCATCGTTCAAAACCCGCACGAGATTGAGAAAGGGCAGAACCTCGACCCCATGTTCAAGCGCCGGGGTGTTCAGGGCAAGCGCCTTGGTGCCCTGATCGAAACCGAAAGCTGCAATCGCACAGAGCCCACCCAGAACGCGGTTGTTCATGCCGCCGCCTTCAGATCGGACCGCGCGTCGCGGATGATCGACCAGGAAGAATGCAGGAATAACCCGGCGATGCCGAAGGCGACAATGAGGTCGGGCCAAGCGCTGCCCAGCCAAACCACCAGACCGGCCGCGACAACGACTGCCGCATTGCCAATGGCGTCGTTGCGCGAGAACAGCCAGACGGCACGCATGTTCGCGTCCCCCTTCCGGTAATGCAGCAACGGCAGCACGGAGATGATATTGATCACAAGAGCAATCAGGCCCAGAAGCCCCATCAGCGTGGCGTCTGGGGTTGTCGGCTCGAATGCCCGCATGATGGTTGTCCCAAAGACGCCAAGACCGAGCAGGGCAAGGAAGATGCCTTGGATCAGGGCCGACCGCGCCCGCCAGAGAAGACTCCAACCGATGGCCAGCAGGCCGAGGAAGGTGATCGCGCCATCGCCGATGAAATCCAGCGCGTCGGCCTTCACCGCCTGTGACCCGGCAATAAACCCACCAATCATTTCCAGAACGCCGTAACCGACATTTAGAATCACGACGATCCAGAGCGCGCGGCGGTAGCCCGGGTCCTGATGGGCCGCACTTTGCTGAAGGTCCTCGTCGCTCTCGATGCGGTCGAACCCATATCCCGTTGTCTCAACGGCTTTTTCAATCTCCGGCAGGCTTGCTTCAGGGACTTTCAGAGTCATGATATGGGTCGCCGCTGATACTTTCACTGCGTCGGGCGCGACACCCGCAGACTGCGCCGCCCGCTCGATCTGGGCGGCATCCTTGGCGCAATCCATTCCGGAAACCCGGTAACGGAGGGGCGGCGTATCTGCTGTCGATCCGGTGCTTTCGGTGTTGGCCATCGGTGCAATACTCCTGCTAAAGTGGATCAAGTTCAAACATATCAGCAAGGAGTGATATGATGCAAGTCTTCGCCGACCGCAATGCTGCGGCCGCTGGCATCGAGCGTAGGGCAAAGCTCTTTCGCGGTCTTGCCGACCCGAGCCGACTGGCGATACTGGGCGTGCTGTGTGAAGGACCGTTGGTTGTTCACGAGATCGTCAAACGCACAGGGCTATCGCAGCCCAACGTGTCAAATCATTTGCGATGCCTTCTGGATTGCGGACTTGTCGCCAGCGACCGCGATGGGCGCTTCATTCGCTACCGGATCAGCAGTCCGCGCATAGCAGCTCTTTTAAATGATGTAGACGCCCTGCTTGATGTGGTCGCAGAAGGTGTTGGGGCTTGTGACAATTATCGCGAAGCGTGAACGATAATATCCCAATGCACGTCATCACGACCACTTCCGCGTGAGGCAAAATTTTATATGGGGCTTGCTGCCAAACGTGTTGAAAAGACCCATTATTGAAAGCGCTCAATTTAACTGCTCGGCATAGCGAGTTAAGGATCACAATTGAAGCGAAGATCAAGACGAGGCCCGGCATCGTGGCAGTAGCCTGGTTTCACCCCACAGATCGTGACAGCGCTTAGACTGATAAAGAAACGAACGGGCCCGAAGTATTACCGAGATCGTCTGGCATCAAAATTTCTCTTGAACCTCTAGTAGCTTTAGGAGTTAAGCCACCGACATAGAACGGCACCATGGAGCAAGTTGCCAATAACGCCTCACTCTTTCCCGGGCGAACAACACTGCGTTCGGGGTAAGGTTCGGTTTGCCGTCCAATGCGTGAACGGAGCAATCTATATGCTGACAAGACGACACTTCATCCAGACGACTGCCGCATTGTTCTCGGCGTCTATCTCGAGTCCGCTCCTCGCTGACACCTGGCCCACTGAAGCGGAAAAGGCGGCTTGGGATGCACAGATTACACCGCCGGGCTATAACCCAGCCACATCAAACCCGTGGGGCCTGCACCCGCGCTTTCTGCCGCAGCGGGTTATAACTAAAGATGGTCTTGTGGCCGGTGACATCCATGTCGATGCTGTCGCGCGCTATCTTTACCATATCGAGGAAGGCGGCACGGCGATGCGCTATGGCGTAGCGATTGCTCGTGGCAAACTTTATGAGCCAGGCGTCTACACGATCAAGCGCAAGGTCAGGTGGCCGCATTGGCAGCCAACACAGAACATGATTGACCGCGACCCGGAGCTCTACGCCGACATCGCTGACGGTATGGAACCCGGACCTGAGAACGCGCTCGGGTCACGGGCGCTTTATCTCTATGTCGGGGACCGAGACACCTATCTGCGCATCCACGGTACACCACAGCCGCGAAGCATCGGCGGCCGAGCCAGTTCCGGTTGCGTCCGGATGGTCATGGCGCACATAAACGATCTGTATCCGAATGTGGAGATTGGCTCGACGGCGTTCCTATATTCGGCCGAGGACAGCGTGACTCCGCAGAGTTGACCCAAGCCGCGCCGTCAATCCGACGCTTGGACGCGTCAATCAGGATTGGCGCGCGACGCAGATGGGATTGCCGCCTGCCGATCGCAACGGGACCAAGGTCGTTTCCACCGGCCCACTATGGGCATACCAATAGCAATTATCTTCGGGACGTAGCCGTGCCGTGATGAGATCCTGGTCGGGTGCAGCGAGGGCTGCGACAGATTCTGGAACATTGCCGATCCTGAATGGATCGTTGTCTTCCTTAGAAGGCACCGCGCAGCCAGCCAGGGCCAATGTTGCAACCATGATCACCGCATATTTTTGAAGCATATCTATCTCACTCTTTGGCAGGTCAGCCGCGTCTTCAGACTTAGCGGCGCGTTTCAAGGTTCCGCAGGTCTGTGTCCTTACTTGACCAAATTTTTGTTTTAGCTCTTGAAGCTCTAGTTACTGTAGGGGTTATTTCAATGTGGAATGAACGAATCCCGAGGTCAATCCCATGTCTTCCAATGGCCACCGCCACGACCACAAGCACAGCTCTGACTGCAGTCACGATCATGGTGATGATCACAAACATGCGAGCGGAGTTTCCCACTCTCATGGAGAAGGTGCTGCGTGCTGCGGTGCTGGAGCCAACACGGAATTGGCACAAGCCATCCCCTCGAATGGACGAAATTTTCAAGTCTCCGGTCTGGATTGTGCCGAAGAGGTGGCAATCCTGAATAGGGTGGTCGGTCCAAAAGTCGGCGGGACTGAGCATCTGGCGTTCGATGTCATCAATGGTCGGATGACGATTCTGGATACCGCAGACAGGATTTCGGACAACGAGGTTTCGCAACTGGTCGCGAGTACCGGCATGAGCGCAAAACCGTGGGACGCCGACAATGCAGCAGAGGATCAGGCCGCGCATCTGGCACGTCAGAAGCGCTTTACCTCGTTGAGCGGCGGCTTCTGGGCGGCGGGATTCCTTTTTCACATTGTCGAGACCGGCATGGGCGGCGCGCTCGGGCTCTTTGCGGGGCATGGCGAGGTGCCTATGCCTATGGCGGAAGCAGGGATCTTCGCCGTCGCGATCCTCTTTGGGGTCTGGCTGGTTGCGCCCAAGGCATGGTCTTCGGCGCGGCGACTTTCACCAGACATGAACCTACTGATGGTGGTGGCCGTTGCAGGAGCCATCGGGCTCGGCGAATTCTTCGAGGCCGCGACGGTCGCGTTTTTCTTCTCTTTGTCGCTCTATCTTGAGAGCTGGAGTGTCGGTCGCGCACGCAACGCGGTTTCATCTCTCCTCGATCTGGCGCCGCCAACGGCGCGGGTTCTTTACGACGACGGATCTGAATCCGACGTTCCGGCCGCGGCCGTGGCAGTCAATGCAAGGTTTATCGTGCGCGGCGGCGACCGGATCCCCCTCGACGGTGAGGTCGTGGACGGGGCAGGGGCCGTCGATCAGGCCCCAATTACTGGGGAAAGCGCGCTAGTGCCCAAGGAACCCGGCGACGAGGTCTATGCCGGCACGATCAACGGGGAGGGCACACTGACGGTGCGGGCGACGAAGGCCGCCTCGGACACGGTGCTCGCGAAAATCATTCGTATGGTGGGCGATGCCCATGCCCGCCGCGCGCCGGTCGAACAGTGGGTGGCCAAGTTCGCGCGCATCTACACACCCATCGTGATGGCTTTGGCGATCGCCATCGCGCTGGTGCCGCCACTGCTGCTCGGCGGCGCCTGGGACTACTGGTTCTACAATGCTCTGGTCCTTCTGGTCATCGCATGTCCTTGCGCGCTGGTCATTTCTACGCCGGTCTCCATCGTGGCGGCGCTGACCGCGTCGGCACGGGCGGGGGTGCTCATCAAGGGCGGCGCCTATGTCGAGGCGCCGGGGCGGACCACGGCACTGGCGATGGACAAGACCGGGACGATCACCATGGGCGAGCCTGAGGTGGCGGCGGTTCACCCACTGGTCGGCGTTTCCGCACGCGATCTCATGGCGCTGGCAGCAAGCCTGGAGGCGCGGTCTTCACACCCGCTGGCACGCGCCATCCTCTCGCGCGCCGAAGCCGATGGTGTTTCCGTGTCTGCCGCAGAGGACACCCGCACCGTGCCCGGGCGCGGTCTGGAAGGACGCGCCGACGGGCGCGTTATCTGGCTCGGCTCGGATCGCTTCGCCGAAGAGAAGGGGTTCGGCAATGCCATTCCGGCGGATCTGCGGGATCGGATCGAAGGGGCAGGGAGCACCCTCGTTGCCGTGGGTGACGAGACCGGCGTGACCGGCGTACTGGAGCTTCGCGACCGCATCCGCCCAGATGCAAAGGGGATCGTTGCCCGCCTGCATGCGCAGGGTGTGAAGACCATCGTGATGTTGACGGGCGACAACGAACGCACCGCGCGCGCGGTGGCAGCCGAAGTCGGCATCGACGAGGTGCGCGCCGAACTTTTGCCAGAAGACAAGGTGACGGCCATTGAGGAACTCGTCGAAAGCCACGACATGGTGGCGATGATCGGCGACGGTGTGAATGACGCACCGGCCATGGCGCGGGCGCATTATGCCATCGCCATGGGCGCTGTCGGATCGGATGCCGCGATCGAGACGGCCGACATCGCGCTGATGACCGACGACATCGGCAAGGTACCCTGGCTTATCGGCCATTCGCGCCGTGCCATGACGATCATCCACCAGAATATCGGCATATCGCTGGCGACCAAGGCGCTGTTCGTCGGGCTGACCGCGTTCGGCATGGCCTCAATGTGGGGCGCCATTGCTGCGGATGTAGGCGTGTCTCTGCTGGTGGTCGCCAACGCACTTCGGCTCCTGAACGGCCATCAGGTTGAGGCCGGGCCTTCAGGCGGAGAACCGGTGGGCGAGCAGATGGCGAAGGGAGCACTGGCGCACGGTCATTGATCCGGCGGTTTCGGTAGAGTAACGTCTGACATCAACCAGACCTCGCAAAAGGGGCGTCGAGCGGTGATGAATACCAGAATTCCACGGCGGGTCTTGCTGTTGGGCGGATTGGGCGTCTTCCTGTCAGGCTGTGCCGGCAAGTTCCGGTCCTACAACGGTCCCGAAGTGACCCGGCTGCGTATGTACAAGGCGCAGCGGCTGCTGGTTCTGGACGGGGCGGATGATGTCTTGCGGACCTATCCCATCGGATTGGGCTTCGCGCCCGAAGGCCACAAGCAGTTCGAAGGAGACGGCCGCACGCCGGAGGGCTCCTACGCGATTGACCGGCGCAACCCGGACAGCCTCTTCCACCTCTCCATCGGCATCTCATATCCCAATGAGGCCGACATCGCGTTCGCGGAGGCGCAAGGAAAATCGCCGGGTGGCGACATTTTCATCCACGGGGGGCCCCGCAAGGGGATCGACCCGATGAACAAACGCGACTGGACCGCGGGCTGCATCTCCGTCACCGACCGGCAGATCGAGGATATCTACGCCATGGTGCGGGACGGGACACCGATCGACATCTATACCTGATGGTCAGGCAAAACGACGGCGCAGCGCAACGTTGATAGCTTCGATGGCGATGACCATGACGACGACGGCAATCGTGACGCTGGCCGCCTTGTCATACTGGAAAGAGCGCACGTAGGTCTGGATGTAAAAACCGATCCCGCCCGCGCCGACAATGCCGAGGATCAGCGACTCGCGCAGGTTCAACTCGAACCGGAAAATCGTGTCGCGGGCGACGACCGGCGCCATCTGCGGCCAGATCGCGTATCTGAGCCGCACGAGCGGCCCGGCGCCCGCGCTTTCCAGTGCGGCGATCGGCGCGCGGGACACGCCGTCGATCGCCTCGGCATAGAACTTGGCGAGCATCCCGGTGGCATGAAAGGCGACCGCGATGATGCCGGGCAACGGCCCGAGCCCGACAGCGCCCACCATGAGCATGGCCACGAGGATCAGCGGAATCGCCCGGATGAAAGCAAGCAGCGTTCGGATCGGCCGGAACACCGCAGGCGATACCATCGTCTCAGACGCGAGAATGCCGAGGGGAACGGACAGGATCACAGCACCGAGGGTGCCGAGGATCGCGATCCGCAGCGTTTCCGCGCTGCCCTTCTTGATCTCGGCCATCACCGTCGGGTCAGGCGGAAACATCCGACCGAGGAAATCGGCAATGCGCGGGCCGGCCGACATGAGACGCGACAACTCGACATCGGTCGTGGCGAAGGACCACAGGATCGCGGCGGCGATCAGACCACTCGTCGTAAAGCCGCCAAACCCGCGGAACGCCATCAGGACACCGCCCTGAGGCCGATACCGGGGATTGGCTCAACCGCCCGATAGAGCTCCGCTGTCGCATCCTCGTTCAACTCGGAGGCCGGCACATCGAAGGCAATCCGCCCGCCACGAATGCCGATGATGCGCTGCGCGAAACGCCGCGCCAGGTCGGGCTGGTGCGAGGAAAACAGCGCCGTTGCGCCGCGCGCTTGCGCCGCCCCGGTCAGCAGCGCCAAGACCTCCCCAGCGCGGGTGGGGTCGAGGTTGCTCACCGGCTCGTCGGCGAGGATCAGCCGTGGCTCCTGCGCGAGACACCGCGCAATGGCCACGCGCTGCCGCTGGCCGCCGCTGAGACTGTCGACCCGGCGTTCGGCGAGATCGGCAATGCCGCAATCGGTGAGGGCTGTGCGCGCAATGTCGAGATCATGTGGCGTTGGCGACCCCAGCAGGGCGCGCAGGGGCGCCATCCGGCCTAGGCGGCCGTTCAGCACGTTGCGCAGAACCGTGGAGCGTTCGACCAAGGCGAATTCCTGAAACACGAAACCGGTATCAGGTCGGCTTGCGCGCGGCGGCGGTTGGTCGGGATCGAGCGGCGCACCCAAGACTGAAACGCGCCCGCGCCAGCCCTGAAGCCTGCCGTCGAGCAATGCCAGCAGCGTTGTTTTTCCTGCCCCGGACGGGCCGAGCAAAGCGACGCTTTCGCCGGTCGAAATTGTAAGCGAGACCCGCTCCAGCGCCGGAACACTCCCGCCCGGATGGGCAAAGTTCAGGTCGTCGATCCGGATCGCAATGTTCATTCCAGGAGCCCATATCGCCGTGCCATGTCGCGCACGCCGCCATAGGCGGCGGAGTCGGCCCTGACATAGCCGTCCGGCCCGTAGAGATAGCGCAGCTTGTCGCGGTTCTCAGGTTCGTTGAGCTGCAGCATCGCGTTGGTGAAGCGGTCTTGCACCTCGGCATCCAACCCGGGTCGCGCGATCACGACATGGCTCGGGATTGGCGGGCTTTCCGCGATCCATGTCACCTGTGCCTGCTGCTGCGGCGTCAGGAGCAGGTCCGCATACTGGCTGGCACCCGCGGCATCGACCAGACCTTCGGCCATCGCCTGCATGGCCTGCTGATAGCCGCCTGCGAAGAAGACGCGGCCGAAGAATGCCTCCGCCGCGCCCGGACCGTCGATCAGCCCAGCCTCGACGAATTCGGCGAGCGGATAGAGATAGCCAGATTCCGAGATCGGATCGGCAAAGGCGATGTCGCGCCCGCGCAGGTCGGCAAGCCCTGCGATGCCACTATCGCGCCGGACGAAGATGCGACCCGTGTAGCTCGGCGCGTCGCGGTAGACCTCGGACAGGAGTGGCACGGCACCGATCTCGGCCTCGGCCAGGACGAAAGGCAGGGCGCCCATGAAGGAGATATCCGCGTCGCCATTGCGCAGCGCCTCGACCGCTGCCGCATGGTCGATGGTAACAAACCCTTCGACGGGGACGTCGATCTCACTAGCCAGCCAGCCGGTGATGGCTTCAATGTCGCCCAGAAGCTTCTCGGGGTTCTCCTGCGGGATGAAAGCCAGCCGCAACGCAGTGTCCTGCGCGGCCAACGGGGTTGCGAGCGATACTGCGCCCGCACCGGCCAGTGCCAACATCGTTCTGCGATTCAGATGGATTGCCATCAGAATGCCCTCTCTTCGATTGCGTCGGCTTCGGACTTGAACGCGGTCCAACTGGCTTCGGCGGCCACCCAGTCTTCACCGCGCACGGCGGCACCGACCTCGGCCAGCCGCTCGGCCAACGCGTAGACCTCGGGCCGCGCAGCCAAGTTCGACATTGTGCTGGCGTCCGCCGAAAGGTCCGCGGCGACGGTGTCGGTCAGCAGCAGAATGTGCTCCGCATCCCTCTGTGGCAGCAACGTATTGAGCGTCGAGGCGAATGTCGTCAGTTCGGAGAATGCCAGCCGGAAGGCGGTGTTCTCGGCGTCGAATGCCTCATAGGGCTCATCCGCTGCGCCCACGGTCTCCAGATAGGCCGTCAGGTCAGCCCTCTCCGCCGCGGTCAGCCCGAGCGCTTTCGATTCGTCGAACCAGTCCACGACAGCGGCCAGCGTCGGCAGAGATCCGTCATGGAAATAGGGTGCGGTGTAGGCCGTGCCGAGCAGCGTGGGTGTATCCATCGCACCGGTGCGGGCGCCATCGTAGGCCGACGCAACCGAGCCGATATCATGGGCCTGCCGGTCCAGGAAGTTCGTGTCCGGGACGTGGCAGCTGGCGCAGGAACGGTCGCCGAGCGCCGCGAAGGGCGTATTGAAGATCGCTTCGCCGCGCTGCGCGGCCTCGGGAGCGGCTTCGGTCAGCTGACCATCCGGTGTCAGCATGGAGTTGGGCAGGAAGTCGAATTCGAGCATGTAGGCGAGCAGAGCATCCAGCATGAAGGGCGTCGGTTCATCGCCGCCGAACTCGTTGACGATGACGTTGCGGGTGAAATCACGCAAGGAGGCGAAGCGGCCATCGCGGCCGTAGGGCCCGGTGAAACGCAGGCCACGGAGGCTGGGGATGTCAATCGGATCATCGCGCCGGTCATTGAAGATCGGATTGAAGAAGGCGCCATCGACATCGATCGCGCCTGGCTGATGGCTCGCACCCGGAATGAAAAGCCGCTGGTTGACGTCCGAGCGGTTGTGACAGGTCGAACAAGCGACCCCGAGGTCCTGCGCCGGATTGCCAAAGATTTGCGCGCTGTCGAACAACATGTCGCCATATGCCACCAAAGGCAGGTCGGTCTCGTCGATGCCCTGCTCCTCGAAATTGAGGACGAGGCGCGGCAGCGGATCCTGATCGAACATGTCAGACCCCGGCGGCAGGCTTGGCGGCACCTCGATGGTGCGGCCACTTAGGACAACAGTTTCCGGCAGCGCGCTCAGCGTCCGGCGGGGCGCGAAATCGTCAACGAGGTAATTCTCGGCGAGATAGCCGGAGATGACTTCGCGCGCGGCTTCCATGGTTTTGCGACTCGCGGGTGTGGCACCAGCACCAAGAACACCGGCGGAGCCTGTGCTGCTGTTGAGTTCCAGCCAGGCGAGGCCGATGCGTCTCGAAGCGTCGGGATCAGCAGCCGCGATACCGTCCGCGAATGCGCGATAGAGTTCTCGAGCTGTCCGCACGGCCTGCTGTGCACGTGCAGGGTCGTCGGCCATGACTGCCCGGTCCAGTTCCTCGTCGATCCTGCGCGCTATCAGCCGCGTCGCCTCGGCGAAGACCGCCTGGCGGTCCTTGCGAGTTATGGCGTTCAGAAGGGGCGCGGGTCCAATGTCGCTGCTGCCGTTCAGCCAAGCCAATGCACCGACAGCGAATTCCGAACCCCGGTAGGATTCGGCCCAGGCGGTCCCGACGTCATCCCAGGGCAGCGGTTCGAGATTCGCGAGGAAGAGAGTCAACCGGTAGGCCGCCGCCTCTGGAAGCCATGGGGCCTCCTTGGCGGGCGTCGCAGCGACAGGTCCGGACAGGACGAGCGCACTTGCGAGTGCGGCAATGAACGCTCCAAGGAATTTCTGAATCACCGTGGTCTCCCAACTTCAAAGTTAGCCACGGCTAATTTATCTACCCTATGCAAACAAGTTGTCAATCCTGCAGTTTCCCTGCAAAGTCCCAAGTATGACAAAGCTGCAATCACAGGAACATGAACCGTTCGAAACTGTCGACAGGGCTCCCGAAGCACAGGCTGAGGGATTCGCGACCGTGCGTCAGGCACATGAGAGCGAAATGGCGGAAGATTACGTTGAACTGATCGCCGAACTGATCGAGTCGCGCGGAGAGGCAAGGCCGGTGGAAATCGCCGAACGGTTTGGAGTGAAGCCGCCGACCGTGACCAAGAACATCTCGCGACTCAAAGCTGCTGGCCTGGTGCGGCGGGAACCTTACCGCGCCATATTCCTCACGGATGCCGGTCGGGAGTTGGCCGAGGCCTGCCGCCGGCGGCACAGGATCGTCGTCGCGTTTCTCCTCAGCCTGGGAATCGACGAAGAGACTGCGGAACGCGATGCGGAGGGGATCGAGCATCACGTCAGCACGACCACGCTGGAGGCCTTCGAACACGCCCTCCTGCAATCTGAGAGCGGCAAGTAGCGCAGCATCAAGTTCTCGCGAAATTCAGCAAAGCAAGACTCAGGAGGCGGCGGCGTCAGCAGTCAAAGGCTGGTGGGTCTGTTCTGATGGTCAACTTTAGTGCAGAAAATCGTTCGTGTCCTCTGAGCTTGGCCAGCCCGAGATAGTGTGCCCAAAATCTCTGACTGCGACGACGGTGCAGCGAAAATGTCGATCGCGGGAAAAGACGTGGGTACAACCTTTGATTTGCTCCTCTGTTCAAAGCGCATAGACAATAGTCACCACCGTCGTCATGACGATGAAGAACATGACCAAGGCGCCTATGGCGAGCGTCCGGCCCATGTCGCGGTTTGGCTTTGCCACTTTCAGACGCAATTCTTCGGCCGTTTCCGGAAACTCGAGCGCCGCGGAGTTCGAGCCTCGCACCAACTCGTATCGTGAATTCCAGCGACGCACCTCGGCCGCGTTCCACCCGTTCATGACCAGAATGATCGCGGCGATCATCAGCATCGAGGACGGGACCCAGATCGTGTAGCCACCCATGGTTTCGTCGGACAGGGGATCGAGCAACCCGGTTCCCGCCGTTTGGTAGGAGGCATAGAGGCTCACCTCTTTGAGTGTCGTCAAGGAACCCAGAAAAATGTTTGAAACGATCACCGCAAAACCGGAGATCAGCCTTGCGCCGCGCCTCGCGCCCTCAGGGGGATCTCTCGGGTCGAAGAGCATGCCGAAATACCAGATCCCTGCCAGCACCATCGCAAAATGGGCGAACACCTCGATCGCCGCGATGCGCTGCGCAAGTCCGTAAAGCATTGGAATCTGCCAGATAAAGAGCGACGTGATGAGCGCGGCAGTGGCGGTTACCGGATGTGCCAAGAGCCCCAAAGTAATAGATTTTCCAAGAGCGCCGAGGTATCGACGCCACCGTCTGTTCAAACCGGCTTGCAATAATCGCCACGGCTGAGAGACCGCGATGAGTAGTGGTCCTGCAAGGCGAAGGAGAAGATGCTCCACTTGGTGCACCGAAAAGAGGCTGTGCCCCAACGAAGCCAGAGGCGCATTCGTGGCCGCGAGAATACAGGTCAAGCCAGCGAAGAACAGAGCTTGCCGCCAAACAGAAACCGTCCCGCGAATGCGAGCGGATCGCGCGAGGCCGCGCACGTAGAACCATGCGGCCAAACTGACGGAAACAAGGGACACTGGCGAAATCGCATATCCAAACGGGTCGAAATTAAGGAAGTAGGTGATCATTGGCTCCTGTCATGTTGTATTGCTGGCCCATCGACGGACACTGGTGAAAGTCGAGATGTTCCCACTGCGCCACCTTGGGCCAAGGACAGATCAGTGGACATCGGAAGGTATTTGCCCTGCATCCACATGGGGAAAAGGTTTTCATAGAAACGTGAGAGCGGGTGGCCGGACTGACCGGCGGGCGCGATGAAATAGGATCCGGCTTCTTCCGAAAACGACATGACCGCCTGAAAATTGGTGCCCGCGCTGGTCGCGAACGGGCGGTCATTGTCAGAAGTGAACAGTGTTGCAATCAGTGTGTCGGGATCGCCGGAAGATGGGGCTTCGAGAGACAGCAGATCGCTGATGATCCCGCTCGATCGGATTGGTGCCCACCCCATATTCAAAGCGTGTGCTTCGCCCCAGGCCCAGGCGGACGGATCGGGTCCGTAGCGGTCGACAAGCCAGCCGATGGCATCATCCAGGGCCGCACGAACCTGATCCTGGCAGGTCTCGATGCGGGTAGACGGGCGGATGTCGCACCAGATTGCGCTCCCTCCGCGATCTGAAAGCACCGCAAATAGGACATCGGGATTTGGCCTGGCCCAGACCTTCGTCGCGGATGGAAATTCATCCTGAAGTATTCGCTTTTGCAACGCGCGCGCCCAGGCCCAGAACACGAGCGGCTCCGGTGAAAAGCGATCCATGTCGCCATTCCATTGGGCAAGTTGATCCAGAATATCGCCGCGAAGCTCATTTGCGCGGTTCTCTTCGAGAGCACCTGTGGAACCCACGAACCAAAGCTCTTTTGCCATTATAGGAAGAAGCGCCCGCGCGGCAGCGCTGACCGTGTCGCGCTGCACCGTAATCGCGCCCTCGACCGAGAATATCGGCTGCCGCTCATCAAGAGCAGCCAGACGGGCGTCTCGAAACGATAAAGGAGTTTCGACCTCCCTGTCAGGCCAGCGAGCAAGGGTTTCTCGGTCGATCGCAAGAATCTCCAATCCGGCTGGTGACAGGTTCATGCATGCGTCCATAGCATCGTTCACATCGGCGGACCGCGCCAGACGGTCAAGCATCATCAGAAAATTGCTGGCCTGCGCGGCCGTGGGATTCTCTGGCTCTTTAACGGCTTTCTGGGACACAGATCGGAACGCCCAAGCGACGCGTTCGCTGCGACCGACGACAATGAAGGGCACACCCGGCAATGTAGCCCCAATCGCGGCTCCGGTCGGGAGTTGAATATCCGCCAGGTACCATTCAGAAGGCAGCGATAAGGGGCCACGTATATCGGCGGCGAGAATTGGTGCTCCGGTAGCTGTTCTGTCTCCAGGCAACGCCCAAGCATCGAGGCTGACCTTGGGCGAGGTCACAAACAGCTCGGGCAAAAGAGGTCGATCCGACGGGATCGGTAGATCTGACAAGCCGGACAGGTCATTCTGCCGTC
The DNA here is from genome assembly GCF_039839345.1 of Roseovarius sp. CAU 1744. Taxonomy (NCBI): domain Bacteria; kingdom Pseudomonadati; phylum Pseudomonadota; class Alphaproteobacteria; order Rhodobacterales; family Roseobacteraceae; genus Roseovarius; species Roseovarius sp. CAU 1744. The sequence continues at coordinate 124,409 of NZ_JBDOQV010000007.1, forward strand.
TCTCGGGTTGAAGATCGTTCAGAAACGCTTGGGCAAGTCTGAGACTATCGACGGGTCTCCAGGCTGCGATCATTCTCTCATCCGCGATCAACAGATCGGGTGAGCCTCTGCCGCGCCCGCCTTCGGACACCAGGCCAAGCCACGCGTTGACACCTGCGGCATATGCGTCGAGCGCTTGGGCTGTCGAAGGCTCAACTTCGATCGTCCGGTCAAGTGGCATCAAGGCTTGCGCTGCCCGCCTTGCCCTCAATAACTGGCCAAGCCTGTCCTGAGCGTGAACGAAACCAAGCGCGAAATAGGCGTCCGGAGCGGAGTCTGCAGAAATGTGCGGTATGGCCGCAGCATCTCGCAGAATATCGACTGGACCTTCGATACCCGCAACACTGAAATCCTCGTCATAGTCGGGGACGGAGGCGCGCAAAAGAAAGTAGACGACACCGGATACGGTCAGTCCTAATGCAAAAACCGCCAGGAGCAAGTACAGTAATATGTTGAATAGTCGTTTCAATTCGTTGCCGGTGCCAAAGTAATCTCAAGACGTGATGCGCAAGAGGATCACCGAGGCGAAAAAAGCGAGCAGGCCGAAAGCAATACCGAAGCTTGTCGCGTATTGAAGTATATCCAGGCGGTTCCCTTTCCGCCGTTGCGCCAGATAGCCACCCCAGAGCGCCCCTCCGACAAAGCCTGCGAGCACCAGCATCACGATTCCTCCGATTTTGATTTTTCTGAATTGAAACGTCGTCTGACCAATCCGACGGTAAAGGCTAGAGCCCAGACCGCACAGATGAGCGCCAGCGATGTCCAATCACCGAAACGTGCGTAAGGTGTGGGCGCAAGCGCTGTCGGCAGGCTGGCATCTATGACTCCAGTTTGTCCGGTCTCGAGGCGCGCGATGATCTCTCCCTTGGCGTCGATGATCGCGGAAATCCCGGTGTTGGCCGCCCGGACTACAGGAAGCCCTTCTTCGACCGCGCGCATGCGCGCGGAGGCGAGGTGCTGCTCGGGTCCGATGCTGGTCCCGAACCAGGCATCATTTGTGGCGTTGAAAATCCAGTCGGGGCGAAAAAGGTCATCGACTACCTGGCCCGGAAAAATGATTTCGTAACAGATCGCCACCGCGACCAGAGGCGCACCCGGGATCGCCAGCGTGCGTGGCCCTGGTCCTGGCGTGAAATCACCCAAACCTTCGGTCAGCCGCTCGATCGGCAGCCAGCCTCTCAGGGGCACATATTCCCCGAACGGAACAAGATGATGTTTTGCATATCCCGTCAGAATTTCGCCGCTGCCGTCATAGGCTTGAACCGTGTTGAAATATCGGGTTCCCCCATCGCCCTCTACGCGGTCAGGCACGCCTGTCAAAAGGATCCTGCCGTCTGGCAGAATCGTGGATAGCCGCCTACGCGCCAAGGCGTCCTCGTCCAGAAAACCGGGAAAGGCCGTTTCCGGCCACAGCAACAGGTCGAAGCGTCCAGGTTGCGCCGACAAGCCCAAATATTTCTCCAGCGTTCGCTCGCGGCTGCCCGGTGCCCACTTCTCGACTTGCGGCACATTGCCTTGGACGATGCGCAAAGCGCTGTCCGTCGGAGGCACATTCGTCCCTAAACGCAGCGCGCCGCCACCCCAGAGGCCCATCACCACAACGGCGAAGAGCACGAGAACAGGCACGCGTCTGTTTGGTGCCGCCACAATCAACACACCGGGCAACAGCCCTATAAAGACCGTGAGAAAGCTCAGCCCATAGCTTCCTACCCAGGCGGCGGGTTGGCGCAGAGCGGCGTGTTCGACAAGGGCATAAGCGGCAAGGTTCCAGGGAAACCCTGTCAGGACATGACCACGCAGCCATTCTGCGGCAACCCAGCAGGTTGCAAGCAGAAGACCTGCCGTAGTGTCGCCGACAGCACGGCGCTGCATGATGGTGGCAAATAACATCGCCGCAATCGCCGGGAAAATGGCCAGTCCGGCGGACAGTCCCGCGACTGCCGGGATCGCAAGGGCACCGAAACGTTCGGAATCGACGTAAAAGCTCTCGGCGATCCAGGAAACTCCAAACCCGAACTGGCCCATTCCGAAGACCCAGCCGATGAAGAAGGCAGGCGCTGTCGAAACCTGCCGGAGGACGAGAAAGAGTGCTGAGAAGGCGACTGGAACAACGATGAGCCATGAGAATGGTGGAAGGGTTAAAACCGTTAAACCGCCCGCTGCAAAGCTAATCCCTGATCGCAGGGGAATGTAACGGCCACGACCCGTCAGTGGTCGCAAGCCCGCCATCATGTGCCTGTTTTCAACTTGGCGCTCAACCAAGGGGCTATGAGCAGTAGGCCCACGCCACTGACCACGAAAACATCCGCCATGTTGAAGGCGGGCCAATGCGTGGATCCGACATAGAAATCGAGGAAGTCCGTCACACTCCGAAACCGGATGCGGTCGAGGACGTTGCCGAGCGCGCCACCGATAATCGCACCATAGGCGATAGCCTCAACCGGGTTGGCAGTGCGCACCAACATGACGGTCAACCAGCCGCAGACAGCGAGGGCCAACGCCGTAAGGCTCCACCATGGCGCGCCACCAAGTAATCCGAATGTCACGCCATCGTTGCGCAGGTAGATGAGATTGAAACCGGGAAAGACCGGAATTCCGGCGCTCAAATCTGCCGCATTGGCGACGACAATTGCTTTTGTCACCTGATCGACAAGAAAAGCAGTTCCAGCCGCAATGAAACCTTGGAAATGGGTCAGTTTCATCTCATCCTCCCAGCCATACATCGAGGAACAACATGATCACGAGGCCGGCTGCGAGACCGAGTGTCGCCCTGTTTTGATGGCCTGAACGGTGGGTTTCGGGAATGATTTCGTGGCTGATGACGTAGAGCATCGCCCCGGCGGCGAAGGCGAGCCCCCATGGCAACAGCGGCTGCGAGATGCTGATGATCCCAGCCCCAAGAAGCCCGCCTACCGGCTCGACAAGACCTGTCAGGGCGGCAATCCCCCACGCACGGCGCCTGGAATAACCCTCACCAAGCAATGAGACCGCTACGGCGAGACCCTCGGGAGCGTTTTGCAGCCCGATGCCAATCGCAAGCGGCAAGCCACCAGACAGACCGTCAGCCCCAAACCCGACACCAACGGCGAGTCCTTCGGGGAAATTGTGGATCGTGATCGCAATGATGAAGAGCCAGACGCGGCGCAGCGAAGCAGCGTCTGGGCCTTCCCGCCCCGTCTTGAAATGCTCATGCGGCAGCCATTCGTTCATCAGAGCGACCGCGCCCATGCCAAGCAGGATCGCAACACAAACGATGGCCGCCGGGAGAGCACCGTTGTCGAACTGTCCTTCGGCTGCATCGAGAGCCGGGATGATCAGCGAGAAAAACGAGGCCGCGAGCATGACACCCGCTGCGAAGCCAAGTAGCAGATCGCGTGTAGCCCGGGATGGGATGCGCCCGAAAAGAACGGGGATCGCCCCGACCGCGGTCAGCGATCCGGCGGCCAGGCTTCCAAGAAAGCCAAGGGTAATTGGGGAGAAGGGTTCCAAGCGCTGAGGTCTCGCCGATACGTCAGTCAGCGGCCGAATAACTGCTAAAGATCTCGGTCGATCCATCGCCGCGGATCAGGAAGACCTCATAAGCCTCACGATCGTCTTCCGGTCCCATGCCCGGCGATCCATAGGGCATTCCGGGCACCGCCAACCCCACTGCATCTGGACGCTCATCCAACAAACGCTGAATGTCTGATGCCGGTACATGTCCTTCGATCACGTAGCCGTCGACCAAAGCCGTATGGCAGGAGACCATGCGCTGAGGCACGCCATTGTCGAGTTTGAAGCGCACAAGAGATCCCCCGAACATGTCCTCGCCTGTCGGCGCGAATCCGCTTTCCTCGAGGTGCTTCATCCAGGACAGACAACAGCCGCAGCCGTTTGTCTTCCGGACATCAATCTGGATCGCATCGGCGACAGCTTGCGCCGCGGGGAACAAGGCCAGCGTGACTGCAAGGGCGAGAGCCAGTCGTTTCATGGATTAAAGCCTTTCGGTTGTTGTTTGCATAAATTCGCTGGTGAGCCTCTCGGCCAGTAGCGTGCGTGCCTCAGCCAATCGCTCAAGTGCAGCCGTGTCATCCGCATCCCGCTCGGCCGCCTCTGCCAGTCGGTCGTCTGAGAGAGGATCCGTCGGGCGACCATCGACAAGAACCTCATAATGCAGATTGGGGCCGGTCGCGGTGCCGGTCGCACCGACGCGACCGATCATGTCTCCGGCCATCACGCGCTGCCCTTGTTCGAGTGTGTCCGGCACCTCGCTGAGATGTGCGTATCGTGTCAGGGTGTCGGATCCATGCGCTATCTCCACCACCCGGCCATATCCACCGCGACGTCCGATGAAGCTCACGCGTCCGGGCGCCGTCGCTTTCACCGGCGTACCGCTTGCTGCAGCAAAGTCGACGCCGGTGTGCATGCGCACATTCCCATAGACTGGGTGTGTGCGACGGCCAAAGACGGAACTCAGCCGCGCTCCTTCCACCGGTTGGGCAAAGACACGCAGGACCTCTCCATCAACATAGATCGTCGCTTTGCCGCTGCCGTCATCCGGCCAGACGATCTCGTAGACCGTTTCACCAAGATTCAGTGCGGCAAAGGCAAGTTCGGGCTGACCGATCCTCTCGTTTCCGTCGCGCGCTTCGCGCCAAAGAAGACGCATCGTCTCGCCACCGGAAAGTTCGCGTCGAAAATCCACTGTGCCGCCCAGCATCTGCGCCATGTCGACCGCAAAGCGAGCAGGGATGCCCGCCTTGTCCAATGCCGCGAAGACAGAGCTTTCGATCACTGCCTCGCCCGCGAACGTCACCATTTCAGGGTCTGGCTCCAACACGCGTGTGACAAGTTCCTGACCAAAGACCGTTTCGATCCGCACCCCATCGTCAACTGCCAGTTCCACGCGGCTCGGATTTCCGTCCACCTTTGAGATCACAGTGATCTCATGGCCCGGGCGCAATCGGCGCAGGTCATATTCTGCACCAAGCGCGAGCGCGATTTCGGCACGCGCAGGCGCAGCGATACCCGCGTTCGCCAGGACCGCATCCAGCGTCTCGCCCGACGCGATCTCACGCGACCAGGTTATCAAAGGCGGTTCAATCTCGGGCAAGGCGGTTTCTGCGAAGACGGATTGCAAGAGCGGCAGAGGTCGCATTGGGCTAGCATTGTCGGCGTGAAATGCAGCGGGCGGTGTCACATCGTAGTCGGCGATCTGAGGCATCGAGAGCGGATCGGGAGTCCAGAGGGTGGCTTCAGCAATCGCAGGAGGCACTGGCTCTTTGGAAAGAACGCCAGATATGGCGATGGCGGTCACCGAAAAAGCGCCTGCGACCACAGCGCTCGCCAAAACAATTCTAATATTCATGTTGCCCCCTCTACGTCTTCTGTCAGTGCACGCCGGATCTTCGGCACTGCGAATTCTCTTGGCTCGTGATAGTCAATCATGGTGACGAGTTCACCCTTGGCATCGAACAGGAATACGCTTGCCGTATGGTTCATTGTATAGTCGCCGCCTTCGGTCGGAACGCGCTCATACGAGGCACGAAATGCTTCTACAGCGCGGGAAATCTGGTCTTCCGGTCCCGTCCAGCCGCGAATGGCCGGATGAAAATAGCCGACATATTCGGCCATGGCCTCGGCCGTGTCCCGCTCTGGATCGACTGTGATGAAGACCACGTTCATCCGCGCGGCGTCGTCCCCGAGATCTTCAAGCCAACCTGAGATATCCGATAACGTCGTGGGGCAGACATCCGGGCAGTAGGTGAACCCGAAAAACACCATGGTCGGGCGTCCAATCAGGGCTTCTGGGCCCACTTCATTGCCTTCGTGATCGGTCAGTCGGAAATCCATCGCCGACAGGGGGAGAGGCCTTTGGCCGGCCGGTTTTGGTGCGCCGGGACCGTCTACCCGCCACCAGCCGACCCCGAGCATCAGAGCGACAGCGCCTACACCGGCTGCACCGTATTGGACCACATGCCGACGCTGCATCAGCTCTCCGGCCCGCGCGCGGCGATCCCCAGAATTGGGACCTCAACAGTCACTTCACCACCGTCCGAGAACGTCAGTGTCAGTGGGAAGGTCTCGCCTTCGATCATCGGGTTTTGCAGCTTCATGAGCATGGCGTGCAGTCCGCCCGGTTCCAATGCTACGCTTTGGCCCGGTTCAATCGTGATTTCGTCAGCAGGCGCCATAGAACTGACGCCGTCGGCGTTGGTTTTCGTCTCATGGATCTGGGGCATCACGGCCAGTGGTGTTGTAAGCCCGGTCAGCGTGACCGTGTCTTCACCGGTGTTGCGCACAGTCATATAGGCGGCACCAGGGCGGTTGACCCCGATTGAAGCACGGGACCACGCGTTTTCGACGACCACATCCTCCGAACCGGCAAATGCCGGAGTCGACATGCCCGAGAGCAGTAAGACAAGGGTCAAACCGTTGATGTAAGATAGTTTTGTCATGAAGAATTCTCCTGTATCTGGCCGAGCATCAACTTTGGCTGGCCGCAACTTCCGCCGCCACCAGTCGCCGCAGTTCTGCCTCACCAAACGGGTCCAATGGCTTGGCGTTGACGAAGAACGTGGGCGTTTGTCGAACGCCAACCGCTTCGACATCAGCGCGGTCCTGATTGAGCACGGCCACGACACCGGGGGCCAGCATCTGTGTCCGAGCAGCTTCGACATCCAGACCACCGCTTGCGGCAATCTCAAGGATCAAACCCGGTGCCGGAGTGCCATGGGACGCCCATCGCGGCTGCTCGCGCAGGACCGCTTCCAGCACGGGTTCGAACACATGCTGCATCCGCGCAGCTTCGAGAACACGGATCGCTTCCACCGAAGCGTCCCCGTGAAAGGCAGTGTATCGAATGACGACACGGACCGCATCACCGTGCTCAGTCATGATATCCTTGACCACGGGATAGAAGGCGCGGCAGGCCTCGCAAGCTGGATCGAAAAACTCGACAATCGTGACAGGTGCCGTTTCGGGGCCGAGGATCGGGGAATAGGGCCGGATCAGCACATCGTTCACTTCAGGCGCGACAGGGACTGCCTCTGCAATGGGTTGGGGGCGGGTGGCATACCAGGCCGCGCCGCCAAAACCTGCGGCACCAACAGCCAGAACGGATAGAACGAGACCGCGTCGATTCATGTTTGTTTTTCCTTCAGTGAAATGGCCGACAGCACCCCGATCATCGTGAAGGCGACAAGCGCCATCAGCGGAATCGGAATGCCGAAGACCACCTGGTTGTCGTCGGTACAAGAGGGGCCGGTCGCCTTGCAGGGCTGGATCGCCTCGGGGATCAGCCCGACATAGAGGCCGATGTGATACAACGCCACCGCCGCCCCCCCAAGCGCCAGCGCAACGCCATAGCGCCCCACGCGAGGATCTTGCCACCACAGCCCGAGCCCAAGAACGACAGCCAGGGGGAACATGAAGGCGCGCTGGAACCAGCAAAGGACGCAAGGCGTTTGACCAAGAACCTCGCCAATAAAGAGCACGGCAAGCGATGAGATAAGCGCAATGATCCAAGCAAGAACAAGGGCCGTTTCTCCGGAAAGTCGGGTCATGGCGATCAGATCCTCTCTCTCAGATCCGCAAGGATCTCTTCGGCGGGTGTGCCGTAGGGCCAGGAATCGGCGAAGCCCGCCTGCGGATCAAAAAGGAACAGGTGCGATGTGTGCCCCATTGTATAGCCATCCGGCGCGCTGGCCTCTTCGATCCTCTCAAAGAAAATTGGGAAGGTCTCGGATGTTGCGGCGATCTGCTCCGGCGTGCCGGTCAGCCCGATGATCCCTGCGTCGAACAGGGGCACATACCCGGCAAGTGCTGTCGGCGTATCCCGCTCCGGATCAATCGTTATAAAAATCGGCTGGACCTTTGCCGCCTCGTCGCCCAAGCCCTCCATCACGGCCGCGACTTCGGACAGTGTTGTAGGACAGACGTCGGGGCAATTGGTGAAACCAAAGAAGACCAGCATCCAGCGCCCTGCGAAATCTTCGTCTGTTTGGACCATGCCGCGATGGTCCGTCAGTTCGAACTGCGCAAGGAAAGGTGGTTCATTCTCGGCTTGGGTAATATCGGCGCCATAGTCCGCCCACAGTAACAGCCAGATGAAAACGAGCGCCGCCACGCCCGCCAAAACCCATAGCACTTTCTGAAGACCTGAAAGCTTCACGCCGCTCCGCCCGAATTTGATTCTATATTTTCAGAGCGCTTACACCCTCTAGCTACTGTAGGTTCAAGCGTGATTCTTGCCCTGCGGCAGCACGTCACGCACCTGTGAAGCTAATGCTCTCTATTCAGCGCTTCAAAACCTGCCGTCACTCAATGTTTCGCTGCTTCGTCTGACCCTGCAGGTGGCCATCAAGGGAAGGCAACGGCAATTTCCGCTAAATCCGACGCCTGCGGAAACCGGGCCTGCAGATACAAAGCTGCTACGCAGATGCACTGCAAGCATGGGTCATTTTTTAAGGTATCAGTCTAAAATAACGCTTGAACCTACAGCGACTGCAGGAACTACAAAGGACGCGAATCAACTGTCGGATCCTGCTCACGGCATGCACGCGCAAAGAACTTCATCCCATTCGGTTTTCCGCCCAACCCCAACTCGGTTGCGATTCACAGAAGCGAACACAGGCGGAAAGTGGAGAATGTCGCGATATGATCTCACTAGAATGGACGATGAACATGCTGAACTATCCCGATGCGGAAACCTTGTCCGGCTCGGATGCAGAAGCGCTACTCAGGAGGACGCAAAATGACACCTGAGATCGGACAATTCGCCCTTACCCTCGCGCTTGCCGTCGCGATTGTTCAAAGCATCTTGCCAATTGTCGGAGCAAGCACGGGACGCGTGCTTTGGATGGAAAGTGCAAAGACAACAGCGGTGCTTCAGGTGACGTTAGTTGCAATTGCGTTTGGCGCGCTCATGCGCTCCTTTGTTGTCAGTGATTTCACGGTTCGAAACGTGGTTGAAAATTCCCACTCTCTGAAGCCGATGATCTTCAAGGTTGCCGGCACTTGGGGCAGCCACGAAGGGTCTCTAGTTCTCTGGACCTTTATTCTCGTACTTTTCGGGGCTGGGGTCGCGCTGCTGGGCAGAAACATTCCGGTTGGTCTCAAAGCGCGAACTCTATCCGTTCAAGCCTGGATCAGCGTCGGTTTCCTGAGCTTCATGCTCTTTACATCCAATCCGTTCGAGCGGGTGTTTCCGCCGCCTCTGGATGGCACAGACCTTAATCCTCTGCTGCAGGACATCGGGTTGGCGATGCATCCCCCGCTCTTGTATTTTGGGTATGTCGGCTTCTCGATCGTCTTCTCCTTCGCGGTCGCGGCTCTGATAGAGGGTCGGGTGGATCCCGCATGGGCGCGTTGGGTGCGGCCTTGGACTCTGACGGCCTGGATCAGCCTCACTGCGGGGATCGCACTCGGCTCTTGGTGGGCCTATTACGAACTTGGCTGGGGCGGCTGGTGGTTTTGGGACCCGGTGGAAAACGCATCCTTCATGCCATGGCTGCTGGGTACGGCACTCCTGCACTCCGCTATCGTCACGGAAAAGCGGGACACGTTCAAAAGCTGGACCATTCTTTTGGCCATCCTGACCTTTTCACTGTCACTTCTGGGGACATTTATCGTCCGATCCGGCATTTTGACATCCGTTCACGCGTTCGCGGTCGACCCGGCGCGCGGCGTGTACATTCTCGGCCTTCTTGGCGTAACCATTGTCGGCTCACTGACACTTTACGCATGGCGCGCGCCTCAGCTTGGATCGGGTGGCGTATTTCGGCCGATTAGCCGCGAGGCGGGGCTTTTGCTCAACAACCTTCTGCTCGCGACCGCAACGGCGACCGTCCTTTTTGGAACACTCTATCCGTTGTTTGTGGAAGCGGTGACTGATGAAAAGATCTCTGTAGGACCACCGTATTTCAACGCGACGTTTATCCCTTTCATGCTGCCGCTAGTCATCATCATGGGAATTGGCCCATTCCTGTCTTGGAAACGGGCCGATCTTCCCGGTATCTGGCAGCGGCTGCGTTTGGTTTTTGGTATCGCGATTGGTGTTGCGGGGATCGTTTGGTACCTTCAGACAGACGGGCCCCTGCTTGCAGTGGTCTCAATAGGGATTGCAGCCTGGGTTTTTGTTGCAACGTTGCGCGAATGGGCGTTGCGCATCAAGCTCTTTGATTTACCCCTTTCACAGTCGCTGCGTCGCGCGCGGAACTTGCCGCGCGCTGCGCACGGTATGACGCTCGCGCATCTTGGCGTTGCAATGCTTGTGCTTGGGTTTGTAGGTTCCACAGCCTGGAAGGAAGAACGTGTTCTTTTCGCAGAACCGGGGACGACCGTGGAAATCGCCGGTTTTGAGGTAATATTCGACGGTGTCGAACGGTTGCGTGGTCCAAACTACATCGCACAACAAGGCCAGCTTCGCGTCTTGAAAGATGGACGGGAGATTACGCTTCTTCGTCCGGAGCGCAGAAACTATCCAGTTGCGGGGACGTCCACAACCGAATCTGCAATCCGATCAACGCTCAGAGGTGATCTCTACGTCACCATCAGTGAGCCTGCGACCGAAAAGGCGTCGGGCCAGTGGAATTTGCGCATTCTCTACGAACCACTGGTTAATTGGATATGGATCGGAGCGACGATGCTGGTGCTTGGCGGGTCCCTTTCGCTATCGGACCGCAGATTGCGGGTGGGTGCGCCGTCGCCAAAAAGCCGGTCGTCAGCGCTTCAACCGGCGGAATGATATGATGAAGAAAATCCTTCTCGCGATGCCAGCGCTGGTCGCAGTGGTCTTGGGTGGATTTTTGTTCTGGGGGCTCAACCCAGACCGAGATCCTAACGCAATTCCTTCCGCTTTGGTCTCCGAACCAGTTCCGGATTTTGAGCTTCCACCGGTAGAGAGCACGCAGACCCCCGGACTGTCGGCCGCAGCCCTTCGTAGCATTGGCGAGCCGGTTTTGGTCAATGTATTCGCTTCATGGTGCGTGCCCTGTCGTGCTGAGCATGCGGTGCTAACCAGGCTTGTTGAACAGGACGGTGTTCGGCTGATGGGGATTAACTACATGGACAAACCAGCAGATGCCGCAAACTGGCTGGAGGAGCTTGGCAACCCCTATGAGAGGATCGGATCAGACAGCGAGGGCCGGGTCGGTATCGAATGGGGTATTTCGGGGGTGCCTGAGACGTTTGTGATCGATGCGAACGGTATCGTAGTCTATCGCTACGTTGGTCCCATTGTGACGCCAGAGGCACAGGATGAAATTCGTGCTGCGTTGGCCGCAGCAGGTGGTCAATCATGAAGAGTTGGCTCTATTCACTGGTGCTGATGCTTGCCGCAACAACCGCGGCATGGGCTGTGGAGCCAGATGAGTTGCTGGATGATCCGGTGCTTGAGTCGCGCGCCCGGGAGCTCTCAAAGCAGCTACGCTGCGTTGTCTGCCAGAATCAGGATATCGATAGCTCAAATGCGGGTGTTGCCCGAACGATGCGCACCTTGCTGCGCGAACGTCTGATTGCAGGTGAAACAAATGACGAGATCATTGCGTTTTTCGTAGATCGATATGGTGACTTCGTCCTGTTCAGGCCGCGACTGAAACCCGCCACGTATCTGTTGTGGTTCGGACCAGCGGTTCTTTTTGCCGTTGGGATTGGCGTTGTCTTTGTCACAATCAGGTGCCGAAGCAGGGCCGTTCTTGATGGCACTGCTGATCCACTGAGCCCCGATGAAGAGCGTGAGTTCGAAGCCATTTTTCATGAAAATGAAGGACGGAGAGACCCATGATTTGGTTGGTGTTAGGCGCGATGGCATCCATCACTGTCCTTCTGTTCTTGTCCGGTCTCTATCGAACGGGTGAAGTCCTGAACAGAAAGGATGGAGCGTTGGTTATCCTCAAGGATCAGCTTTCCGAAATTGATACTGATCAAGAGCGGAATCTGATATCCGTTACCGAGGCCGACGCGGCCAGGGTTGAAATCAAACGCCGCATTCTGGCTGCCGGTCGGCTTGCGACACGTGAATCGTCGCGCGCAAGTGGGCGAAGCACCATCTTCGCGTCCGCCATTGCCACGCCATTGGTAGCCTTCGCTCTGTATTCTCAAATCGGCTCGCCACAGATCGAAAGCCAGCCTCTGGCGTCTCGCGCATCTGAAACCCAGGAAGCCGCAAACCTCTCAGAGTTGACCCAGAGACTAAAAACCCGGCTTGAAGCAGACGAGTCTGGTGGACCAAGTGATGGTTGGGTTCTGCTCGGTCAGACCTATATGCGTATGGCTCGTTACGATGATGCCGCCGATGCATTCGAACGCGTCACTGTCCGCGACAATGCAGATATCTCAACCCTATTGCTATATGCCGAGGCCTTGATCGCAGCCGAGAACGGGATCGTGACGCCGCAAGCGGAAAGCGTGATCGAACGCGCATCGGAGATGGACCCCGATGATCCAGGCCCAATTTTCTATAGAGCCCGGATCCTCGAACAGGACGGGGTTCCAGATGAAGCGAGGACGCTTTTGATCGAGCGCCTCAAGAGAGCGGATCGCGCCTATCCGTGGATGGAACTTTTCCTGTCTGTCGCCAACCGATTGGGGGAACAGGTTGGAGAGAGCCCTGTCACCCTAGCTGATTTCTTTCCGGACTCTCGGGACGCGCGTAGCCCCGGTGCGGCCGATATCGAGGCCGCTCAGGACATGTCGGTCGAGGAACGCAGCGCTTTCGTCCGCTCCATGGTTGACCGCTTGGCGGCGCGATTGTTGGATGACCAAGACAATCTTGAAGGATGGCTTCGGCTTGCGGAGGCGTACAGTGTATTGGGTGACTTTGATGCTGCCCAGAACGCCGCCGACAATGCGCGCACCTTGGCCGAAAGCCTTCCGGAAACCGACCCTATGCGTGCCGCCGCCACGGCCCGATTGGATCGGATCAACAAATAAATTGGGGCCGCGTGGTCTCAGATACATAACAGCTTTCCTTTCACCTGAAACTAAACCACTGTAGGTTCTGCCTCCCTTGAGCAATGCAACGGCACTATGTCATCGTTTTCGGACAGCGCTGAGATTGGCAGCCGACAGTGCTTCGAGAACGGCATCCGCAGATAGTAGTTCAGATAAAATGATACCTTCAGGAGCATCTGGACCGTAGACGATGTTGAGCGGAATTGCGTATCTGCCGTGCGCCTCGAGATAGGATTGGATTTTCGCGTCCGGTCGCGTCCAATCCGCGCGCATCGCAATCACGCCTTCCTCGCCAAGTGCTCCCAAAACTGGTTCACGATCCAGGACCAGGGTTTTGTTTGCTTTACAAGTGATGCACCAATCCGCAGTAACGTCCACGAAGACAGTTTTGCCCTGCGACACTTCACGCGCGATCCGGGACCGGTCGAACTCGACCCAGTAAGAAGTGATCGAGGCTGTTACATCATCGGAGCTTTTTGGCAGCAGTGCAGGGGCCGCCAACGTCATGCCCAAAACCGCAGTCATTCCCCACAGCAAACCGTTACGAGGCTGAACCTGATAGGCTCTCGCCGCCAGTACGATGAGCCCAAGACCCAGCAGCACCAGGCCTGTGAGAGTTGGCGACGTCACACCAATCAAGACCCAGCATAGCCATGCAACGGTTCCGGCAAGCAGCAATCCGAGAACGATCTTCACGCTTATCATCCAGGGTCCCGGTTTGGGCAGTCGAGACAGGAAACCAGGCCAAGCGGCAACCAGAATATATGGCAGTGCAAGCCCAATCCCCATCGCTGTGAAAACCGCAAGTATATCGCCTGTCGTGCCAGAAAGGGCGAAGGCAATGGCTGTCCCCAGCAACGGGGCTGAACAAGGCGTTGCAAGTATCGCAGCCAGAGCGCCGGTGGAGAAGTCTTCGGCATACCCCCGCCCAAAGCGGCCAGATAGCCTAACCATCCAGCTGCTGGGCAAAGAAATTTCAAAAACTCCAAACAAATTTGCCGCAAAGAGTCCGACAACGAGAATGAGTGCAATTAGGAAATATGCATTCTGAAACTGCACACCCCATCCAACGGCATATCCGAGCGTCTGCAGCGCTATGACCGCCAAGGCCAGCACCCACATAAAAGCAACAGTTCCCACAGCCGTAGCGAGAAATCCCGCGCGCAATTGTGAAAGGGAGCGATTCTTCATTCGGAGCGCCGACCCGAACTTAATCGATAGAACTGGCAAGACGCATGGCATTGCGTTCAGTATCAACCCTCCCAGGAAGGACAGCAAGAGAATCGGGAAAAACTGACCCCTATCTTGGCTGGTCTCGGATGCGTAAGGTGGCGCAGGTACAACGTCGGTAGTGTTCACATCATCGAATGTAACCGCGACATCCTCGTCTACGACCGTAATTCGAAGGGAGGTTTGTTCCTCGCTTAACGCGAGAATCGGGATACTTGCCCAGAGACCGGTGCGATCACTTGTAAGGCGGATGTCGGGTGCGCCGAATGCAGAGCCTGCACCAAACTCTGGAAAAAGATCGGGATTGTTCCAGCCAGAAGGCCGCGTCATTTGAACAACCAATGCCTGATCCTGCTTCAGCGATGCGCCCGAGACCGCTATTGCACTTTCTGGCCCTGCAACAGGTACGCGAGCGGCCCATGTCGCGATATCGGTCGCGGCTTTCGCATCGACGCCCGTTCCCAATGGCACAGGGAGTGTCAATTCAAACCTTTCCGGAATGCACACATTGGAGCAGATCAGCAGATCGACGAGTCCCTTCAGCTCGGCCGCTCTATCAGAGTTCGCAAGCCGCAACTGCAATGGAAATATTACTTGTTTGGCATAGCCGAAATTTTCAATTCCGAAGGCGCGGAAACGCGTGGGTGCGGGCCAAAGCATGTCGACGGATTCAAGGTTTGTGGACCCCTCCCAATCGATCTCTGGCGGCAGGCCAACCTCGCCTGGCGACCGCCAGTACGCTTTCCATCCTTCCTCCAGTTCAATCTTCAAACCCGCCGAAAGGAACTGCGATCCTGGGGCGATTCCTGCTTCCGCGACGATCAAACGTGCCGTCAGAACTTCGGAACGATACGCATTGGATTCCAAGGCGCGAACAGGGCTTGCCACAAAAACAAGAAAGAGTGCGAGACTGATAAGCAATCCCTGATACCCTGCCAAGGTTGTACGCATATTCTGACCTCTTTTTCTTCGCGCTCAGTCTCGGGAAGTTACAGCAACGTGCTAGTCCCGAACGCCTTTGTGACGGCGTCGACCCCTCAAACAGTGGGCAGAGCCAAGACTCCGACTAACTAGGCGACAGCGATGCTCGTCTGGGCTTCCTACAAAACAGTCGTTTTTCCGCGTCGAACACAAGCTGGACCCGCTCTCCATGGTGTCGCGCTCTCAGGCTAGCGCCGTTTCAAGGTTAGTCCTTTTTTGTCTGTTCACGATACTTACGATAGTGCGCCCGTCGAGACCCGATGCTGGGCGACAAAATAGTCGCACCACAACAACGACCAGATGAAAACGAGCGCCGCCACACCCGCCAAAACCCGTAGTACTTTCTGAAGACCTGATAGCCGCACGCCGCTCCGCCCGAATTTGATTCTATATTTTAGGCGCGTTTACACCCTCTAGCTACTGTAGGTTCAAGACCTATTCTGGATGAAAGAGCGATGTTCACTGACCTGTGAGATGCCGAGCGGAACTTGTGCAAAAAAACGCTTAAAGCTACACGGGCTGTAGATAGTTTGGAGAGGTGATATGCTCACAATCGGCACTTTGGCAAAAAGGACCGGGACGAAGGTGCAGACGATCCGCTATTACGAGCAGATCGGACTCCTGCCCGAGCCCGGGCGATCGGCTGGCGGTCAGCGGCGCTATGGAGATAGTGAGCTTGACCGCTTGTCTTTCGTCCGGCATGCGCGGCAACTCGGGTTCTCGCTGGACGCAATCCGTGAGCTTCTTGATCTGAGCGATCATCCAGACAAGTCGTGCGCGGAGGCGGATGCAATCGCCCGTCGGCAACTCAAACAGGTCGAGCAACGATTGGCGCGGCTCGAGGCGCTGCGGACGGAACTGAAGCGGATGGTGCATGAGTGCAGCGGCGGGCAGACTTCCGACTGCCGTGTGCTCGAGGTGCTGCGCGACCATTCCGAATGCCTGACCGAGCATGAAGAAATCGGCGCCTGAGATGCCCGCTGCGCTTGCCTATCCGCTCGCGGCACTTGCCGAAATTGCAGGGTGTTTCGCCATCTGGGCCTGGTGGCGTCTCGGCGCCTCGGCACTTTGGGTTGTGCCTGGCATTGCTGCCCTCGTGGTGTTCGGATGGCTCCTGGCGCAGGTAGAGACTGTCGCCGCGGGCCGCGCATTCGCAGCCTATGGTGGCGTCTATATAGCGTCCTCGGTTCTGTGGATGTGGTTGGCCGAAGGACATAGGCCTGATAGGTGGGATCTTCTTGGCACAGCCGTTTGTTTGCTGGGGGCGACAGTTATTCTTGCCGCGCCGCGAGGCGATTAAGAAATGGGCTCGTCCGGCTCAAGCGCGAAATCGGATTCGATTACCTTTGATTCATTCAAGATCGACGGAAGATTCTCAGAACATTAGCTCGTCGCTCGTGGTTGCAGTTCGGTAAGGTTCGAGGATTGGCAATAGCTTGTGGTAGAGAAGAAGAACGCTACGGAAAGACGCACACTCTGGATTGTGCTGGGTCTCAACATCGGGCTGGCAATCGCTTTCTTCGCCTCGGGCGCATTCGGCGATTCGAGCGCGCTTATCGCCAATGGCCTCGACAATCTGTCGGACAGTTTCGTCTACGCGATCAGCCTCTTCGCGCTGTCCCGCTCCACCAAGTGGAAGCGCGGAGCGGCAAATGTTTCGGGCGGCCTGCTGATCCTCTTCGCCCTTGGCATCCTGTATGACGCCTGGCGCCGCTACGTCGGCGGATCGGATCCTCTTGGCACGATCATGATTGTCATGGCGCTGGTAGCGGCGGCCATCAACGCACTTTGCGTCTGGCTGTTGGCGCGGCTTCGCGATCCGGACGTGAACATCCGAGCGGCGAATACCTTCAGCTGGAACGACTTCGCAGCCAATCTCGGAATCGTCGTCGCAGGCGGGCTCGTGGCCTGGCTCGGAACGAACTGGCCGGACCTTGTCGTGGGTGTGATTGTCGCCGGCATCGCGGCCTGGGGTGGCGTCGGAATCCTGAAAGACGCGCATGGTGAACACCACAAGGCGGTGCACGATGACAATCAGGCAAGTGAGGACATCGCCTGAAATCGGGGCTTGAAGCTACAGTGACTGTAGCAACTACATATTCTCGTGAACGATTCGAGGAGATATCCCGTGAACCCCGCCGACCCTCATTTGGCCAAAACCCGGCTGCTGGAATTTGACGCGACCTCAATTGCAAAACTGATCGAGGAGCGCGGCTGGGCAGACCTTCCCAGCGACGACCGAATTGGGGCCATCTACGATTTCGTCAGGAACGAGATTACCTTCGGCTACAACCGCGCCGACGACATTCCGGCGTCCGAGGTCCTCGCAGATGGCCACGGGCAGTGCAACACCAAGGGCACGCTCCTCATGGCCCTGCTGCGTGGCGTGGGAGTTCGCTGCCGACTGCACGGATTCACAATCCACAAGGCGCTTCAGAGAGGCGTCATTCCGGAACTCGTCTATCCCCTCGCGCCGTCCGAAATCCTCCACTCCTGGGTAGAGGTGCACTTGCGGGACGGATGGGTCAATCTAGAAGGCTTCATCCTGGACGCGTCCTTCTTGCAAGCGTTGCAGCACGAATTCCGCGACACGGATAGTCTGTGCGGCTACGGGGTTGGAACGGAAAGTCTGAGCGCCCCGCCTGTTGCCTGGACCGGGAATGACACCTACATCCAGAAAACCGGTATTGCTCGCGATCTCGGAACCTTTGACGCTCCCGACGATTTTTACTCAAAGCACCGCCAGAACTTCGGATTTGTGCGCGACTTGCTCTATCGCCACGTCATCCGTCACTGGATGAATGCCAGGGTTCGCCGCATCCGCCGCGGAATCTTGCCGCCGGTCCCCGGATTCAATCGGCCGAACCACCGCCATGAGGAGACGAACCGTGCCGCATGATCACGGCCACGCCCACATCGATCCTCAATCCGGTGATCGTCGCGTCTCCATCGCCATCTGGGCCAACGGCCTCCTGACGGTCGCGCAGATCGTCGGCGGGATCCTTTCCGGCAGCCTCGCGCTGATCGCGGATGCCCTCCACAATTTCTCGGACATGGCGTCGCTGGTGATCGCCTTCTTCGCGCGTAAGATCGCTCGCCGCCCGGCGGACAAGCGCATGACCTTCGGCTATGGGCGGGTAGAAATCGTCGCAGCGCTCATCAACTACACGACACTTATCCTGATCGGCTTCTACCTGATCTACGAGGGTGGCATGCGCATGATCGACCCACCAGAGGTACAGGGCTGGACGGTGGTGATCCTGGGCGGTGTGGCACTGGTCGTCGACACGTTGACGGCGCTGCTCACCTATTCGATGCAGAAAGGCAGCGTGAACATCCGTGCGCTCTTCCTGCACAACCTATCGGACGCTTTGGCCTCCGTGGCGGTCATCATCGGCGGCTCGCTCATCCTCCTCTACAACATGCGGTGGGTCGACCCGGCGATCACCATCGGCATCGCTCTCTACATCCTCTACCTCGCATTTACCGAGATCGGCGGTCCGATTCGGACGCTGATGCTCGGCAGTCCACCGGACATCGACAATGAAGCCGTCGTTGAGGCGATGCGGGGTGTGGATGGTGTCGCGGACGTTCATCACGTGCATCTGTGGCAGATGCAGGAGCACGAGGCGGCTCTGGACTGCCACGTCGTGCTGACAGCGGACGGCTGGGGTCAAATCGAAAAGATCAAGGCCACGATCAAGGACCGGCTGAAGGACGATTTCAGCATCGGTCATTCGAGTCTGGAATTTGAGCACGAAGACCGCGCGCACCAAAACGCTAACCTTTACGGTCACGGCAAGCCGGAAGAAGAGGAGAAAAACCATGTTCACCGAGACACTGACAGATCATGACGAGATGATTGGCCTTGCCTGCGAGGGCAAGCTCAGCGAAAGCGACCTGAAGCGGATGCACGCCCTGCTTCATCAGCGCCTGCAAGAGACAAGCAAGCCCGGCCTGGTTCTCGATCTTACGAGGTTTGAAGGCTACGAGGGGCCGTCCGCTCTGCTCGAAGATCTGAAGATCGACACAGCCCATAGGAACGACTTCCACCGCGTTGCTGTGGTGGGCGAAGGGGCTTTGATGGAGTGGGGCACCAAGTTCGCCGATGTGCTGACCAAGGCCGAACTCCGCCAGTTCGACCCCTCGGGAACGGATGCGGCAATCGCTTGGGTAAGTGAAAGGTAGGGGAGCTTTCAATCAGATGCCTTCGCAGAAGGCAGCATCTGTTTGAAACCATAAACAGAAGAACTACAGCAGTTGCGAGGCCCAAGAGCAATCCGAATTTTCTAAACATAGTCGCTCCTTTCGCAAAGGAGTAACTTCAGTACGTTGGCACTGCACTTGCCGGAGCACTACCAAATCGTAATGTTTTAGCGGCTCAGGGTGCCAGTTGGTTAACATAAACTTTATTATGCGTTGCTATACTTAGTGTTGCGATAGTATATTATCATATGTATGATGAACCCTGTCACAGAGGGTCCTCAGCATGCGTCATCTATTCAAGAAGCTCCTCCCCTCGGCCGCAGTCGCTTTGACTGTGTCAAGCTATTCGCTGCCGGTACCCGCCCGCGCGCAGACATACCCGATCGATTGCGCGATCCTCCTGTGCCTGTCTGGCGGCTGGCCTGCTTCCGTGCCATGCGCCAGAGCTCGAGCCGAATTCATCCGGCGAATTACGCCTTGGCCGGTGGAACCTCCGCTTCAAATCTGGCGCTGTCCCATGGGCGCGTCATATGAGTCCTCTCCGACATCAAATAGTGAAGGCCGCATCTTCGAAGCGTTCTTCCAAAACAACAGCATTCGACCGCGGCAATCTTTTCCTGCGCGCGATACCGCTGACCTAAATGAGGCTGCTTGGCGCATTCCAGAAGCCCCAGATTTCCTTGTTACCACGGACTGGGCTCTCCGGCTCGTTCAGGACCGCGCGGACATCGATATCAGCGGCCCTGAATTCAATTTCGTGCGGTCCATCCGCGTCTTTGATGTCCGGTATGCGCGGCAGCACGAATCTGGACGTGACGGCGACTGCAACCGTAGCGCCATCGTGGTCCTCGGCACTTATGGCATCCAAGGTGACTTCGCCTGGCAGAGGTCTTCCATAACCGCCCTACCCGCCGACCATGTTGGTCTCGAACGATGGGGCCAGAATTGCCCCGGTATCAATCATCGATCGGTCTTCGTCGATTGGCGTGACTACGAGGGCAACTACGGCTTTGAACAGGTGAACTACTAGCGCCGACAAAGACAGCGTTGCCATCAAACTGCAGAGATTTGAGCGTGCTGAGCTACTCAAATACCGGTCGTTCGCTGCTGACGGCGCCAAGGTCCCTAGAGCGGACAAAGGGTGCATTCGCTGCGGATGCGCAGATGGCTGCTTCAGGTTTGGCGCACCGATAGGACATTGCAGCAGGTCGCGCCGGTTAGTCCGTATAGCTTTGGCAGGCATCAACTCCGTTGGCTGTCGAGGCAAGTAGCTGATCTGCATCACGGATGAGATCGGCGACCCGCCTGTCCGCCAGACGATACCGAACGAAGCGGCCTTTGCTGCGGCGACTGACCAGCCCGCATTCCAGCAGACAGCGCAGATGGTTCGAGACGTTGGGCTGACCCAAACCCGTATGCCCGACGATTTCCTGCACGTTGCGTTCGTCCGACACCAGCGCATCGAGGATCGTCAGACGGCTGGGATCGCTTAGGCCCCGGAAGAGCTTTGCCCGCAGTTCCAGTGTATCGGGTGCCGAAAGATCGTCTTGAATGTTTTGCGCTGTCATATCATTATCCACTGATACGTTAGCAGCGTACCTTTTCGCCCGCCACCACAAAAAGGATCGCACATGAGCCAGCCCGATAACAGCAAGTTGGCGACAGCCTCCTCCCCGATCCGAATGCGGGTGCAAGGCATGGACTGCGCGAAAGATGCCGCCGAGATCGAGCGCGCGGCCCGGTCTGCGGGCGTGGCCGAAGGCGACGTGAAAGTGTCCGCCGCCACCCACATCATGACATTGCGGATCGCGGACGGCGATCTGCCGAAAGTGCGGCCCGCGCTCGACGCGACCGGCTACGGTTTCGAGAAGATCGAGGACGGCGATACATCGTCCGATCCGGCCTACAAGGACCCGAGCTATCGCCGCGCGCTCTGGATCGTGGTCGCGCTCAATCTCGGATACGGCGTGGTCGAAATGTTCGGCGGGTTCCTGTCCGGTTCGCAGGCGCTGAAGGCAGACGCGCTCGATTTTCTGGGCGATGGTGCGATCACGTTTCTGGGCCTGCTCGCCATCGGCTGGAGCCTGACATGGCGGGCGCGGTCGGCGATGATCCAAGGCGTGTTTCTGGGCCTTCTGGGCCTTGGCGTTGTCGGCAGCACGCTCTGGCGTGTCCTCAACCAGACCACGCCAGAAGCCGGGTTGATGGGAGCCTTCGCGGTAGGTGCGCTGATCGTAAACATCCTCGCGGTGCTGCCGCTGCTAAAGCACCGCAAGGGTGATGCCAATATGCGAGCCGTCTGGCTGTTCTCTCGCAACGACGCCATCGGCAACCTCGCCGTGGTCATCGCCGCCGGGCTGGTCGCGTGGCTTGGCAGTGCATGGCCCGACCTGATCGTCGCGTTCGCGATCGCGGGGCTTTTCCTGCATTCGTCGTGGATGATCATCCGCGATGCCCGGAGTGACTTGGTGGAAGCTGACTAACTCCATCATGGTGCGACGCGCCGGACGAAAGCCGACATTCGCGCGCCCCGCAGCATCGGTGAGTCTGGGCTCAAACTAGACATTTCAGCCCCGGTGGATGCAGCCGCAATCACAAACTCGAACACTCTTCAAAACAAGACCACATCCAAGCAGTAGCGTCTCAAAGTTGTGCGGCGGCTCTAAGGCGATGGAGAGTTCATTTCTAGGATTCTCACAATAAGCTTGCTACAGAAGCGGCTCGGTAATCTTGCCTATTTCCAGAACGACCCCGCAGGTTTAGAACTTTCAGCCACGAGTTCAATTCGATGCCACCTGAGCAGCCAATGGTTTAGAAAGTCTAAATGGGTCAGTTTATCGATACACATGTCGGCAACCGTATTCACTTGCGACGATTGCTGTTGGGGGTTTCGGAATTGTCTCTTGGCCAGTTCATTGGATGTACGGTTCTTCAAATCAAACGATACGAACTGGGGTTAGATAGGGTCGAGGCCTCAAAGCTCTTTAAATTGGCTGAAGCTCTTGATGTGCCTGTGACGTATTTCTTTGAGGGTCTGAAAGTTGTTCCGATAGAACAGAATTCAGAAGAAGAAATCTACACTTTCGAAGGTGATGCTACGGAACTGATTGCGGCCTATCACGGGGTTAGCTCCGAAGAGCGTCAAGAGGTCTTTGAACATGTTGTGGCGCGCGGAAAACCGGACACCAAGAAACTAAACTAAAGCCGTTGAATGACGGCTTTTCAACTTGTTGGGTTTTTGAACTCGCGAGCAAAAAGAATGATCGGAACTTCGATACTATGCTAATTTAATAAGAAAAAACAGCTGCTTGTAAAAAACGCGTAATATAGGTTATGTTAAGCCAAGAGCTGATTTGCAGGGTCTACCTTATGAGTTTTTTGGCAGCCTGAACCGTTAAATTTTCCGGTTGGCGTCAATCCATTTTGACATCACCGTGCAGTCCCGAAAGCATTCCTGGGGGATGTCGCGGCGTTTCATCCGGGCGATCCGCTCGGCAAAGCCAACCTGCTTCGAAGACGGATGGTTTGAAAACTGGCCCGCTGGTTTTGTGATCTTGTGCGCGCCTATCCAGCGCGACAGCGCGTAGCGGTCCTGCTGCGCGTCCCGCGGTAGCGCGACGCCAATCCGTCGTGAGATTTGCTTGGCAAAAGTGATCTGTTTGTCGGTTGCCGGAACCCGGTAGTAGTCATTTGTCTGACTTGGAAAAATGAACTCTGTGGCTGGTTTGCTGACATGGGAATCTCTCCTCATATTGCTTATCATTCAATATAGAACATTTGTAGAACAAAGCAAGATGGTGTGGAGGAACGAGCAGTGAGCACATCATATGGTGCTCTTTGAGCGCCTTCCACGATGAAAAGTGATTGCACACTTCGCTCGGGCGCCTTTAGCCTAGCGCAAAGATGCGGCCCGGATTGTAATTCGTCTGCGTCTGCCATCACTTGATTGCGTGCGGAGCGTGATACCCCCTGGTCCCTCCCCTACCCTACTATATCTGGTCACGCCTCGGTTAGTAGAGTTCGCTATAGAGCATCGAGCAAATCAACCTGGACATCAAGCAGAAGGGTTTCGCTCTCAGTCCCGGGATAGACGTCAAACTTTGCCATCAGAACTGGCGGAAACGATCAAGCGGCAAGCCGTGTTTTTCGACAAACGTATTCGAGCTTTCAAGCGCCGCTGCGTTCTCAGCACGCCATTGCTCCTCGCGTGCCCGGATGACCGCTGCGCGTACACCTTCTTCTGCGGCGCGAGACAGGTTCACGTTTAAAGCCTTGGCGTCCGACAACAATTCTCAATCGAGCGTAAGATTGGTGGGTTTTCTGACCGGTGACGGGGGCATGGCTCACTCCCAGTGCAGAGAGGATATGCTTATGTTATTCCGCGCCAAATATGCGCATGCTAAATGCGTATAACCAAAGGTTATAGTAACGTGAATGCTGGTGTACAATCTCAATTAAGAAACTGATGAAACCCAAGCACTCAAGAGTTATCGGTTAGGAATTGGGATAATTGCGAATTATCGACAAACCCAAGGTTAGTCAGTTGTTCTATTATAGAGAGTGGTTTGGATTCAAAGAGATTTTCCAAGAGGTGAAGTAGGGCCCTAGATTGGTATTCCTCTCGAGATAACGTTGTAGAGTAGGTCAAACATCTTCCATTTTTGACGCTTTCCACAAACCCCTTATCACGCAGAATTTTCAGCATCGTTGCTAGGGAATTATATGCCCGTTTTCGCTTTGCTGGCAGGTGGTCTAATACGTCAGTAACCGTGGCTGGTGGCATCGACCACAATTCATTCATTATTTCTAATTCGACGTCGGTCAAAAGATTCGAAAGCTTGGGGTGCCGCATGAGATTAGTTGTGAATTTGTTGTTGTTTAGAAGATAACTAGATTGGCATTATTAGTATAGGCCATCTCAAGTTTCTTTCTTCCTAGTTATCGCAAAGGTCGAAAAACGCGCCTGCAGCTTCTCTATCTGACCAAATTTCTATAGTGCTTTCGGTCCATCGGTTGCCAAGACGACCTCTGTTGCCCAAGCAGAACATAACTCTTCAAGTTCGCGAGGTAATTTCTTGTCGGTAAAGAACGCGTCCAACTTCGATAAGGAGGCTATCCTCGCAGGTGCATTTCTAGAAAATTTAGTATGATCCGCGACTAGAAAGGTTTTGCGAGAAAATTTCAGAATGGCCTGTGTTACGCCAACCTCCTGGATGTCGAAATCGAGAAGATCTCCATCTTTATCCAGCGCGGAGCAGCCAATAACCGCGAGATCGAACTTGAACTGCCGTATGGTTGCCTCCGCCAAATTGCCGACCAATCCACCATCGGAACGGCGGAGGTGGCCCCCGGTGACGATGATCTCGCAATCCTGATTGCCCGCTAAAATACTCGCAACATTCATGTTATTGGTCACGACCATAAGATTGTGGTGCTGCAACAATTCAAGTGCGACAGCTTCGGTCGATGTCCCAATGTTCAGGAAAATAGACAGCCCATTCGGAATGCGGGCCGCACACGCCCTCGCAATTGCAGATTTCTCCGCTGCATTGAGCGATCGACGTTCCTGATAGTGAATATTGGTTGTGTTCGACGGCAGGACCGCGCCACCATGCACGCGTTCAAGGCGCCCGGTTTCCGCAAGATCAGAAAGATCGCGCCGTATGGTCTGAAGAGTCACGCCAAAGTGCGATGCCAGGCCCTCTACCGTCACTTTCCCTTCACGACGAGCGATTTCGAGAATCTCAGGGTATCGGAATGTTTGTGACACGGAGTTCGCGTTCTTTCTTTTGGTCGCCAAGCTCTCACTTAGCGCACTATATCGAACTTTCTGGCCAAAAAACAAACAATATGTTTCGAGAAATGACATACAACCGACAAAGAACGCAAATCTGAGGCGGAATTTCTCAATATTTATAGTGTTTTACGATTAACGCATAAAAACGAATAAAAAGGTATTGCGAAAATTTTCTTTTATTGGCATTTTTTGAGCGAAGTCGCCGGGGGAGGGGGCAGAATCGGTTGGCACACTCACCAGACAATAGAACAACCGATCTCTTCATTGTTGGCGGCGGCATCAACGGATGCGGTATTGCCCGTGATGCGGCGGGCCGGGGGCTGTCGGTCACTCTGGCTGAAATGAACGATCTTGCCTCGGCAACGTCGTCCTCGTCGACCAAACTGTTCCATGGCGGCTTGCGGTATCTGGAATATTTCGAATTCAGATTGGTGCGTGAGGCGCTTGCCGAACGCGAGACGTTGCTGCGGGCGATGCCTCATATCAGTTGGCCGATGCGGTTTGTCTTGCCCTATGACCCGAACTCGCGCTTTGAGGCCTCGACACCAACGTCCAGGCTGCTCAGCACCCTCATGCCGTGGATGCGGGGGCAGCGGCCCGCGTGGCTTATACGCCTGGGCCTGTTCATGTACGATCATCTGGGAGGCCGCAAGATCCTGCCAGGAACCGTTACCCTTTCGCTTGAGGGGTCTCCGGAAGGCAAGCCGCTTCAGGACCGGTTCAGGAAGGCCTACGAGTATTCCGATTGCTGGGTCGAGGATGCGCGGCTTGTCATTCTCAATGCCCGTGATGCAGAGGCTCGGGGCGCAAGGATCATGACGCGCACCAAAGTCATTTCGGCCACGCGTGAAGACGGGTTATGGCGCATCGAAACACAGAGCACGGACGGCGACCCGACGCAGCCGCATTATGCGCGCATGCTTGTGAACGCCGGTGGCCCCTGGGTGGGCGACATCATTCAAAACAGGATGCAGATCAAATCGCGCGACGGCGTAAGGCTTGTGCGCGGCTCGCATATTGTCACGGGCAAACTCTTTGATCACGACAAGTGCTATTTCTTCCAGGGCGCGGACGGGCGCATTATTTTCGCCATTCCCTACGAAACCGACTTCACGCTTATTGGAACGACGGATAACGAGCATACGGATCTGTCGGCCCGGCCGGAATGCACCGCCGAGGAACAGAAATACCTTATCGACTTTGCGAACCAGTATTTCGCGCAACAGCTCAGCGAAGACGATGTCATCTGGACCTATTCCGGGGTTCGCCCGCTTTATCACGATGGCGCGTCAAGCGCGACGGCGGCCACCCGCGATTACACCTTGCGTGTCGATGCGGATGGCGGTGCCCCGGTTCTCAATGTGTTCGGCGGAAAGATCACCACCTATCGCAGATTGGCCGAAAGCGCGCTGGAGAAAATCGGCCAGCATTTGACTGTGCCCAAAGGCCCGTGGACGGCGAAGGCGTCGTTGCCGGGCGGCGATTTCCCGGTGGACGGATTTGACCGGCTGGTGAGCCAGCTGCTCTCCCAGTACGCTTTCCTCGATGCGTTCTGGGCCCGTCGGCTGGTCCGCGCCTATGGCACCGAGGCGGCGTCAATTTTGGGGGATGCCGTGTCAGCGGATGATCTGGGCCTGAATTTCGGCGCGACATTGACCGAGAGGGAAGTGGCTTGGCTGATGGACAATGAATACGCACGCACGGCCGAGGATGTGGTCTGGCGGCGCAACAAGCTCGGTCTGAGGCTGGACCGTAAGAACATCGAACGACTGGACAACTGGATGGCGGCGCGCCGCCAGTCTGCGTCCACTGCGGCGGAATAAGGAGGAGACCCGCAATGACGCTGGAATTGAAAGGCGTATCCAAATCTGTGGACGGGCAGACGCATATTCACACGACTGACCTGACCCTGAAAAACGGCACGATGAACGTGCTGCTTGGCCCCACCTCGTCAGGCAAGACGTCACTTATGCGTCTCATGGCGGGTCTCGACACGCCGAATACGGGCCAGATCTTCTGGGAAGGTCAGGACGTGACGGGAATGCGTGTGCAGGACCGAAAGGTGGCCATGGTTTACCAGCAATTCATCAACTACCCGTCGATGTCCGTCTATGACAACATCGCCTCTCCGATGAAGCTTATGGGCGTCGATGCGAAGGAAATCGATCGTCGCGTGCGCGAGACCGCCGAATTGATGAAACTGACGCCGATGCTTGAACGCAAGCCGCTGGAGCTTTCGGGCGGACAACAGCAGCGTTGTGCGCTGGCACGGGCACTTGTCAAGAATGCCGGCCTGGTTCTGCTTGATGAACCGCTTGCAAACCTCGATTACAAACTGCGCGAGGAACTGCGTGTCGAGATCCCGAAGATCTTCGAAGCGTCGGGGTCGATCTTTGTGTATGCCACGACCGAGCCCGAAGAGGCGTTGCTGCTTGGCGGAAACGTCGCGACGCTCTGGGAAGGCCGCATCTCGCAATTCGGGCCGACACCCGAAGTGTACCGCCAGCCGGTTGACGCCACAACGGCGCGGGTCTTTTCCGATCCGCCGATGAACTTCCTGAACATACGGAAAGCCGGTGACGAATTGCAGTTCGGCGAGGGTCAGCAGGCCACAGCCAGCGGGCCGCTGGCGAAACTGCCGGATGGCCGCTACACGGCCGGATTTCGCCCGAACCACCTGGAAATAGAAAAACATTCCGAGGATGCGATGCAGTTCGTCGCCAAATTGTCGGTGACCGAACTTACAGGGTCCGAGACCTTCATCCACCTCGATCACTTCGACGAGCGTTGGGTTGGTCTGATCCACGGTGTGCATGATCTGCGGTTGGGCGACCGTCTGGATGTCTGGCTCGATCCGCGCCACGTCTACGTTTTTGACGAGGACGGCAAGCTCATCGCGCCCGCCGCCTATGCTGTAGCTGTCTGAGAGGAGGAGGAGACATGGCAAAAATCACGCTCGATAACCTCGCGCATTCCTACCTGCCAAATCCTGGCAGCGAGGATGATTTCGCGCTGAAGGAACTGAATCACGACTGGGCTGATGGTGAAGCCTATGCGCTTCTCGGGTCTTCCGGCTGCGGAAAGTCGACCTTGCTCAACATCATCTCGGGCCTGTTGCGGCCCAGCCAGGGGCGTATCCTGTTCAACGACCGCGACGTGACCGATGCGCCAACAGCCGAGCGCAACATCGCCCAGGTGTTCCAGTTCCCAGTCGTCTACGACACCATGACCGTACGCGACAATCTGGCGTTCCCGCTGCGCAACCGTGGCCGAGATGAGGCTTATGTGTCCGAACGGGTACAGGAAATAGGGGCGATGATCGGCATGGAGCATATGCTTGATCGCAAGGCGCGCGGGTTGACGGCGGATGCAAAGCAGAAAATCTCGCTTGGTCGCGGCATGGTGCGTAAGGACGTGAACGCGCTGCTTTTCGATGAACCGCTCACCGTGATCGACCCGCATATGAAGTGGGAACTTCGAACCCAACTCAAGAAACTGCACAACGATTTCGGTCATACGATGATCTACGTTACCCATGACCAGACCGAAGCGCTGACTTTTGCCGACAAGGTTGTCGTCATGTATGACGGCCGGGTCGTGCAGATCGGAACGCCCGAAGAATTGTTCCAGACGCCCGAACACACCTTTGTCGGCTATTTCATCGGTTCGCCCGGAATGAATGTGCTGCCGGCCAGAATCGACGGCCAGACGGCGCATATCGAAGGGTCGCAGATCACGCTTGGCCGGGCCTACAAAAACCTCGACGGCAAGGTCGAGATCGGCGTTCGGCCCGAATTCGCACGCCTTTCCCAGACCGAAGGCCTGCCGGTGAACATTGTCCGTATCGAGGATGTCGGGCGGCACAAGATCATCCGCGCCGAACTTTCCGGTCATGAAATCAACGTCATCGCTGACGAGGATGAATATGTCAGCACCGATATGAACCGTGTCAGTTTCGACACGAATTACGTCAACGTCTACGCCAATGATTGGCGCGCGGCAGGGGAGGCTGCGTGATGGAAAAAACAGTCAATCAAAAGGCCTGGTTTCTTGTCCTGCCGGTGCTGGTTCTGGTCGCCTTTTCGGCGGTGATCCCGCTGATGACGGTGGTGAACTATTCGGTGCAGGACACGTTCGGGAATAACGAGTTTTTCTGGGCCGGCCTCGAATGGTTTGCCGAAATGCTCGAATCCGACCGGATGTGGGATGCTCTTGGGCGTCAGATCATGTTCTCGGCGATCATCCTGGCAATCGAGATACCCCTTGGCATCTTTGTGGCTCTCAACATGCCGAAATCAGGTTTCTGGGCAAGCTTCTGCCTCATCCTGATGTCCTTGCCGCTGCTCATTCCGTGGAACGTGGTCGGCACAATCTGGCAGATCTTCGGCCGCGTGGATATCGGGCTTCTTGGCTATACGCTCAATGCGCTTGGCATCTCGTATAACTACACGCAGGATATCCTTGCCGCCTGGATCACGATCATCGTGATGGATGTGTGGCACTGGACGTCACTGGTGGCACTGCTGGCCTATGCCGGGCTGAAATCGATCCCCGACGCCTATTACCAGGCTGCCAAGATCGACCAGGCCTCGCGCTGGAAAGTGTTCCGTTTCATCGAATTACCCAAGATGATGGGCGTGCTGATGATCGCGATCCTGCTGCGCTTCATGGATAGTTTCATGATCTATACCGAGCCTTTCGTCGTCACCGGGGGTGGACCCGGCAATGCGACCACGCTTCTGTCGATCGACCTTGTGAAGATGGCCCTTGGCCAGTTCGATCTCGGACCCGCGGCGGCCTTCTCGATCATGTATTTCCTCGTAATCCTTCTCATCAGTTGGGTGTTCTACACCGTGATGACCAACCTCGACAAACGGGAGGGCTGAGCAATGCCGACTGATACACATGCCTCTGCGCCCGGCGCCGCAAGCCTTCCCGGCAAGGTGACCGAAACCCGCAGTACCGCCAGGGTTCGCCGCAAGTTCCGTCCGAACGGATCGGCCGTTGTGATGACACTCTACCTCGTGTTCCTGCTGCTGCCGATCTACTGGCTGCTCAACATGAGCCTGAAGACGAATACAGAGATCCTGAACACTTTCACGCTCTGGCCGGATAACCTGACACTGGCGAATTACATTACAATTTTCAGTGATCCTGCCTGGTATCTGGGCTACGTCAATTCGCTTATCTACGTGGTCATGAATACGGTGATCAGCCTTGCGGTGGCCCTGCCTGCTGCCTACGCTTTCAGCCGTTACCATTTCCTGGGTGACAAGCACCTGTTCTTCTGGCTGCTGACCAACCGCATGGCGCCGCCCGCAGTCTTCGCCCTGCCCTTCTTTCAGCTTTACAGTTCGGTCGGGCTGTTTGACACGCATATCGCCGTGGCCCTGGCGCACTGTCTGTTCAATGTGCCGCTCGCGGTCTGGATCCTCGAAGGGTTCATGCGTGGCGTACCCAAGGAGATCGACGAGACCGCCTATATCGACGGTTACAGTTTCGGCGGATTCTTCATCAAGATCTTCACGCCCCTGATTGCCAGCGGGATCGGTGTCGCAGCCTTCTTCTGCTTCATGTTCTCCTGGGTGGAACTGCTGCTATCGCGAACGCTGACCTCGGTCGATGCAAAACCAATCGCTGCAATCATGACGCGGACGCAGGGGGCCGCCGGTGTTGACTGGGGTGTTCTGGCCGCTGCCGGGGTTCTTACGATCGTGCCGGGTGCGCTAGTGATCTACTTCGTTCGTAACTACATCGCCAAGGGCTTTGCCCTGGGCCGCGTATAAACCTGAAAACGAGAGGATAAACTCATGGAATGGATGGCATGGACATGGCCGACAGCTATTTTCTTCGGCATCATCGCCTGCACTCTGATCGTCTTCACGATCCTCGCAATCAGACTTCCTGAAACGCCGAAAATCGGCATTCTCAGAATAGAGACGACTCGGGGTGACCGGCTCTTTATCACGCTTCTTGGCTCGGCCTTCATCAACCTGGCCTGGCTTGGATTGATCGGCGCCAATCAACCCTACGCGTTGGTAGTTTGCCTGATCTATGCCGCGGCGGTTTTTCGCTGGGTATAGTCAAGAGGCCCTGGCCGGGGGAAAGAGGAGCCCCGGTCAAGCAATCAATCTCCTCGCTGATATGGTTCTAAACGGGAGGACTCAAATGAACCTTACATTCAAGTCAACGACGGCTATTGCCTTGGCGCTCAGCCTTGTGACCGCACCGGCAATCGCCGGTATGGACGAGGCGAGGGAATTCCTCGACTCGGAGATCGGCGATCTGTCCACACTGACGCGCGAAGAGCAAGAAGCTGAGATGCAATGGTTTGTCGATGCCGCAACGCCTTTCGCCGGCATGGACATCAAGGTGGTGTCGGAAACGATCACCACACACGAATACGAAAGCCAGGTCCTGGCCCCGGCCTTCACGGCCATCACGGGCATCCAGGTCACCCACGACCTGATTGGTGAAGGCGACGTGGTCGAGAAGCTCCAGACTCAGATGCAATCAGGTGAAAACATCTATGACGGCTACATCAACGACTCGGACCTGATCGGCACCCACTGGCGCTATCAGCAGGCGCGAAACCTGACAGACTGGATGGCGGGCGAAGGTGCCGACGTCACCAATCCGAAGCTTGATATCGACGATTTTATCGGTTTGAGCTTCACCACCGGGCCTGATGGCAAGGTTTATCAGCTGCCCGACCAGCAGTTCGCGAACCTTTACTGGTTCCGCTACGACTGGTTCAATGACGAGAAAAACAAGACCGACTTTAAGGCGGAATACGGTTATGATCTGGGTGTTCCGGTCAATTGGTCCGCTTACGAGGACATCGCCGAATTCTTCACCGGCCGCGATCTCAGCCACTTGGATGTCGAAGGCGAAGTCTTTGGCAACATGGACTATGGCAAGAAAGACCCGTCGCTGGGCTGGCGTTACACCGACGCCTGGATGTCGATGGCCGGTATGGGCGATGTGGGCGAGCCGAACGGTCTGCCGGTCGACGAGTGGGGTATCCGCGTAAACGAGAACAGCCAGCCGGTTGGGTCCTGCGTGTCCCGCGGCGGGGCAACCAACGCACCTGCGGCAGTCTACGCTGTCACCAAGGCCATCGAGTGGCTTGAGAAATACTCGCCTCCTGCCGCTGCCGGTATGACCTTCTCCGAAGCTGGCCCGATCCCTGCGCAAGGAAATATTGCCCAGCAGATGTTCTGGTACACGGCCTTTACCGCCGCCACGGTGGAACCCGGCCTGCCGGTAATGAACGAAGACGGCACACCGAAATGGCGCATGGCTCCGTCGCCCCATGGTGTCTACTGGAAAGAAGGCCAGAAAGTCGGCTATCAGGACGCCGGTTCGTGGACACTGATGAAATCGACCCCGGTCGATCGCGCCAAGGCGGCCTGGCTCTATGCCCAGTTCGTGACCTCGAAAACCGTGGATGTGAAGAAAAGCCATGTTGGCCTGACATTTATCCGCGAATCGACCATCCAGCATGACAGCTTTACCGAACGTGCGGACAAGCTGGGCGGCCTGGTCGAATTCTACCGCTCGCCGGCGCGTGTCCAGTGGTCGCCCACCGGCACCAACGTTCCTGACTATCCGAAGCTGGCACAGCTCTGGTGGCAGAATATTGGTGACGCCATGTCGGGTGCAAAGATACCGCAGGAAGCACTGGATTCGCTCTGTGCCGACCAGGAGCGCGTGTTGGAGCGTCTCGAGCGCGCAGGTGTCCAGGGCGACATTGGCCCGAAGATGAACGAGGAAATGGACCCCGAGCATTGGCTGAGCCAGGACGGCGCGCCTTATGCGAAGATCCAGAACGAGGACGAAGAGCCCAAGACGATCGCTTATGACGAGCTGATCCAGTCCTGGCAATAAGTCTACCTCCCTGGTCGGGGCCTTTCGGGGCCCCGGCCACCTCCAAAAATTTTCCGAATCTGAACTGCGCCATCACGGCACAACCTGAATCGCTTTGAGGAGAGGCGGTCATGACTCATGTATTGGCCATTGATCAGGGGACGACATCGACCCGTGCGATCCTGTTCGACAGCAGCCTGGCCCCTGTTGCCAGTGCCCAGCAGGAATTCACCCAGCATTTTCCGGATAGCGGCTGGGTCGAACACGATCCGGCGGACCTCTGGTCTTCGACGGTGACCACCTGTCGCGCGGCAATCGAGAAGGCAGGCATTCAGGCCAGCGACATCATTGCCATCGGCATCACAAATCAGCGCGAAACGACGCTGCTCTGGGATCGAAAAACCGGCAAGCCGATCCACAACGCGATCGTCTGGCAGGACCGGCGGACCTCGGAAATGTGCCGGTCTCTCAAGGCTGACGGGTTCGAGGACACGGTCACCGACCGCACCGGGCTGCTGCTTGATCCGTATTTCTCGGGCACGAAACTGGCCTGGCTGCTCGACAATGTCGAAGGCGCCCGGGCGAGGGCCGACGCCGGTGAACTGGCCTTTGGAACGGTCGATACCTGGCTTGTCTGGAACCTCACAGGCGGACAGCGGCACGTCACGGACGCCACAAACGCGGCGCGCACGATGCTCTATGACATCCGCAAGGGGCGGTGGTCGAAAAGCATCTGTGACCGGCTTGGCATTCCCATGTCCCTGCTCCCCGAAGTGCGGGATTCGGCCTCAGATTTCGGTGAAACGCAGAGCGGTCTTTTCGGCTGTCCAATTTCGATTTCCGGCATTGCCGGCGACCAGCAGGCGGCAACAGTCGGCCAGGCATGTTTCAAACCCGGGATGCTCAAATCGACCTATGGCACGGGATGCTTCGCCCTGCTTAACACCGGTGACGTTCCCATCCGGTCGAACAACCGTCTGCTGACCACAATCGCCTATCAGTTGGACGGCACGCCGACCTATGCGCTTGAAGGGTCGATCTTTATCGCGGGCGCTGTCGTCCAATGGTTGCGGGACGGGTTGAAGGTGATCGGCGATGCAAAAGAGACCCAGACCCTGGCGCAACAGGCGGACCCGGCGCAGGAGCTTGTTCTTGTTCCGGCATTCACCGGTTTGGGCGCTCCCTATTGGCACGCGGAATGCCGCGGCGCGATCTTTGGCCTGACGCGTAACTCCGGGCCGGCCGAACTGTCCCGCGCCGCGCTGGAGAGCGTCGGCTGCCAGACGCGCGACCTGCTCGAAGCGATGCGGGCCGATATCGGTGACGAGATGCAAACGGTTCTCCGCGTGGATGGCGGCATGAGCGCCTCCGGTTTCACCATGCAGTACCTGGCCGATATCATCGACGCGCCGGTGGATCGCCCAAAGGTTCTGGAAACAACGGCAATGGGCGCCGCATGGTTGGCCGGGCAACATGCCGGCCTCTATCCGGCGCAGGATGAATTCGCGAAATCCTGGGAACTGGATCGCCGCTTTGAACCGGCCATGAGCGACATAGCGCGAGACAAGAAATTTACCGCATGGAAACGCGCGGTTCGCGCGACGATGGAGTATTGAGACATGTCTGACAGGTATTTACCGTCACTCCGTCAGTTTCTGACGCATCCCTCCGGCACCGAAGGACCGGACCCAGAGCTTGTGTTTCTGATCGAGGATATCGCCTCGGCCTGCCGGGCCATCGGCAATCAGGTCAGATATGCGGTCTTTGACGGTTTGACCGGCACCGCGGGCGAGGTCAACGTACAGGGCGAAGCGCAGAAGAAACTTGACGTGGCCGCCGATGAGACGTTCGAACGGATTTGCGCCAGCTCCAGGCGGCTGGCCGCCCTGGTCAGCGAGGAACGCGAAGAGATCACATGGCTCAAGGAGCCGGAAGCGGGCGATTTCCTGCTGTTCTACGATCCGCTCGACGGGTCATCCAATCTTGATGTCAATCTCTCGGTCGGCTCGATCTTTTCGATCTGCCAGGTCGATAGCGAAAACGCATCAGATGTCCTGAAACCCGGCACCCGGCAGATCTGCGCGGGATATGCCATTTACGGGCCCTCGGCCATGCTGGTGCTGACCACGGGCGCGGGCGTGAACGGGTTTTCCTACGATGACCGAACCGGCGACTTTCGCCTGACACATCCCGGTCTGACGATCCCGGCGGAGACGTCGGAATTTGCGATCAATGCCTCGCGCTACCATCACTGGGACGAGCCCGTTCGTGCCTATGTGGATGACTGCCTGGCCGGGCGCAGAGGGCCGCGGGGACGTGACTTCAACATGCGCTGGACGGCCTCGATGGTCGCTGATGTCCACCGGATCCTGATGCGTGGCGGGGTCTTTCTTTATCCGGTGGACGCGGCCAACCGCGACACCGGCGGCAAACTGCGCCTGCTCTACGAGGCCAATCCGATGGCGCTCATTGTCGAAAACGCCGGAGGGGCCGCGACCAGCGGGCGCAATCGGATACTCGATGAGCCGCCAACGAGTCATCATCAAAGGATCGCTGTCATGCTCGGCTCGCGCGACGAAGTCGCGCAGCTGGAGGACTATCACCGCCGAATGACGGGCAATTGACGCCGGTCACGACCTTACAGGAGACAAATACATGGCACTCATTTCCTTGCGCCAGTTGCTCGACGATGCCGCCGAACATGGCTATGCGCTACCGGCCTTCAACGTGAACAACATGGAACAGATGTTGGCGATCATGGCCGCGGCGGATGCCACAGACAGTCCGGTCATCATGCAAGCCAGCCGTGGCGCACGCCAATACGCCAACGACATCGTGCTGTCACATCTGATCCGCGCGGCAATCGACCTCTATCCCCATATCCCGGTCTGCATGCACCAGGATCACGGCAATTCGCCCGCCACTTGCATGTCGGCCATCACCAACGGGTTTTCATCGGTCATGATGGACGGCTCGCTCAGGGCGGATGGCAAGACCCCGGCTGATTTCTCGGAAAACGCCCAGGTGACCGCGAAGGTTGTCGAGATGGCGCATCTGATCGGCGTGTCGGTCGAAGGCGAAATCGGGCATCTGGGCTCGCTGGAAACCGGGCGGGGCGAGGTCGAGGACGGGCACGGGTTCGACGGAGAGCTCAGCCGAAACCAGCTGTTGACCGATCCCGAGGAAGCGGCTGAATTCGTCCGGCTGACCGGCGTGGATGCGCTTGCCGTGGCCATCGGAACGTCGCACGGCGCCTACAAGTTCACCCGCAAACCCGATGGAGAGATCCTGGCGATCGACCGGCTGCGGCAGATCCACGAACGGCTGCCGGACACCCATCTGGTGATGCACGGTTCATCGTCGGTGCCGCAGGATCTGCAGGACATCATCAATGCCCATGGCGGTGACATCGCCCCGACCTGGGGCGTGCCGGTCGAGGAGATTCAGAACGGAATTCGCTATGGTGTGCGCAAGGTGAATATCGATACCGATCTGCGCATGGCGCTGACCGGCGCGATCCGCAAGGTCTTTGATGAAAACCCCGGCGAATTTGATCCCCGCAAGTATCTTGCACCGGGGATCGCAGCCATGTCGCGTGTCTGTCGTGACCGGAACGAACAGTTTGGCGCGGCGGGTCGCGCCCATCGTCTCAAACCGGTGCCATTGGCCGAGATGGCGCAGCGGTATACAAGTAACACGTAACCCTCTGGTGACGCACCATATGCAACCCTTCGTTTTTCAGACCGCCGGAAAGATCCTTTTTGGCCGTGGTACCGCCGATGAGGCGGTGCCGCTGGTGCTGCCCCAGGGCGCGCGGCTGTTGCTGGTGCGCGGCAACAGCGTCGAGTGGGTCGATGAATTCCGCGCGCGTCTGGAAAAAGCTGGCATGGAGGTCGTGGAACATCGCACGCAGGGAGAACCCACGCTTGCCGATATCCGGGCCGTGACCGATCTTGGCCGCAACAGCCATGTGGCGCAGGTCGTGGCCGTAGGCGGTGGATCGGTGATTGATCTGGGCAAGGCCGCAGCCGCGCTTGTTCCGCAAGATGGCGACATACTGGAGTATCTGGAAATTATCGGTTCGGGGGCCCGTCTCGAAGCGATGCCCCTGCATTTCACGGCGATACCCACAACCGCCGGAACAGGTGCCGAAGTCACAAAGAACGCGGTTGTTGCCTGCCCCGAGGCACAGTTCAAGGCAAGTTTGCGGGATGAGCGGATGTTCCCGCAATTGGCGCTGGTCGATCCGGGTTTGACGGATGGCACGCCTTTGTCCGTGACGCTGTCTTCGGGAATGGACGCGTTGACACAGGTGATCGAGCCGTTCTTGTCCACGCGCGCGAACCCGATGCTTGACGCGCTTTGCAAAAGCGCCATCGAAAAGGCATCCGCTGCACTTGCGACTCTGGCACAGGGCGAAAACGCCTGTGCCAGAGACGAACTATCCTATGCCAGCCTCATGGGCGGCATTGCATTGTCGAATGCCGGTCTGGGCGCCGTTCACGGGTTTGCCGCAGCGATTGGCGGACGCACCAAGGCCCCGCATGGTTTGATATGTGCAAGGCTGCTTGGCCCTGTCCTGAAGGTAAATTCAGAGCTCTGCAGACAGGCCAAGATGGAGACGGCGAAATACGACTACATTCGCAAATCCATGTCCTCGGCAACCGGCCTCACGCACACGCAGGTCTTTGACGAATTGGGCGAATGGCTCACGCAGAGGACGCTGTCGCCGCTGTCGAACTGGGTCTCACAAGCTGACGATATTGACGCCATTTGTGACGCCGCCAGACAGGCATCTTCGATGAAATCCAACCCCCATGTCCTGACCACCGAGCAGCTGAGAACCGCGTTGACCGCCGCCTTGTGACCGCGCTTCGCCGTCAATCCCGAGACGTCAGCGACTGCCCCATATACACGGTCGGCTCCAATGTCTGCTGCACCGGCTTGATCTTGTCCCGTTGTTTCTGCTGCGTCAGAACAATCTCGGCCGCCGCCTCGCCAATCTCGAACCTGTGGGCATCGGTGGTTGCCAGCTCAATGGGCAGGCCACGCAGGATTTGCAGATTGTTGAACCCTGCGAGCGCCACGTTTTTCGGCACGTCGAGCCCGGTGGCGAGACAATGCATGTAGCCGCCCACAGCCATCACGTCGCTGGAATAATAGATGCATTCGACCCCGGGTGAGCGCTCCAGCATCCGCGCGGTCAGGTCCCTCCCGGTTTCGATCGAGGACTGGCCTTCGTAAAGTTCACGGTCAGCGAGCGTTACGGCGTCTTTTTCAAGACCCTCGACAAAACCGGAAAGCCGCTTTTGCGCCCTGTAATCGCACGCCATCTTCGTGCCGATGAACCCGATCTTGCGATAACCGCTGCGTAACAGGGTCCGGGCCATGTCATGACCGGCCTGAAGATGTGAGATGCCGACGCAATGCTCCACCGGATCGCCGTCGGTATCCATGATCTCGACCACCGGGCAACGCGCCGCAGCCATCAACGCCCGGGCCGGGGCGGTGTGTTCCAGACCCGCAACGATCAACCCCGATGGCTGCCAGCTCAGCATCTCGCCGATGACGCTTTCTTCTTCCGTCAGGTCGTAACCTGTGACGCCCACCACCACTTTCAGCGCGCTGGCTTTCAACCCCTGCGAAATCCCCGAAAGCACCTCGGGAAAGACGAAACTCGAAAGCGACGGGACCACGACGCCAACAAGATTGGAACTGCTCGAGGCGAGCGCGCCCGCGATCCGGTTTGGTTGGTAGCCGAGCGTTGCAGCGGCCTCTTTCACTTTTTCCCGTGTGGCCTCGGAGACATCCGGCGCGCCGCGCAGGGCCCGGCTTGCGGTCATTTCACTAACCCCGGCAAGCCGGGCGACATCTTTCAGGACCGCTTTTTTGATCATGCGCCAATGTTGTTCAGAATGCCGGGCTGCGCAAGCATTACCGATCAACAGGACGGGCGAATTTTTAAGTTGATTTTTGGAATTTTTGCAGTTACGTTAGCGCTAACGGTATCGGTAACGGTGCCAATCGGAATTGG
This sequence comes from Roseovarius sp. CAU 1744, assembly GCF_039839345.1. Taxonomy (NCBI): domain Bacteria; kingdom Pseudomonadati; phylum Pseudomonadota; class Alphaproteobacteria; order Rhodobacterales; family Roseobacteraceae; genus Roseovarius; species Roseovarius sp. CAU 1744. The sequence continues at coordinate 163,498 of NZ_JBDOQV010000007.1, forward strand.
GCCTGGATGTGGGCCATGATGCGGAGAACGTCACATGACAGTAAAAATAGCCATCAACGGGTTTGGTCGGATCGGCAGGGGCGTCCTGCGCGCGCTGATCGAAAGCGGCAACACCGATATCGAGGTCGTCGCAATCAATGACCTGTCTTCGCCGGAAACCATCGCCCACCTGCTCAAATACGACAGTGTGCATGGGCGGCTCAAAACGGCTGTAGAGGTCGAGGGCGAGCACCTGAAGGTCGGATCGCGACGCATCCGGCTGACCGCAATCCGCAACCCGGCGGAACTGCTCTGGAACGACGTGGATGTCGCATATGAATGCACCGGTCTTTTCACCGATCGGGACAAGGCGGCGCTGCACTTGCAGAACGGCTCGAAACGGGTGCTGATTTCGGCACCGGGCAAGGATGCGGACCGGACAATCGTCTACGGCGTCAATCACCGGGACCTGACCGCTGACGATGTGATCGTCTCCAACGCCTCCTGCACGACCAACTGCCTTGCGCCCGTCGCCATGGTTCTGGATCGGGAATTCGGCATCAAGACCGGCTACATGACCACGATACATGCCTTTACCGGGGATCAGCCCACCCACGACACCAGCCACCGAGATCTCTACCGCGCCCGGGCCGCTTCCTCGTCGATGGTGCCCACCTCGACCGGTGCGGCGCGTGCGATTTCGCTGGTGCTGCCACAGCTCAAAGGCCGCCTTGAAGGGTCTGCGGTCCGCGTCCCGACGCTGAACGTCTCGATGGTCGATCTGTGTTTCATGCCGGAAAAACCCGCGACCAGGGACGCGGTGAACACCGCGCTTGAGACTGCGGCCAATGGCGATCTTGCTGCCATCCTATCCTACGAAGACGCACCGCTTGTCTCGATTGACTTCAACCATGATCCGCATTCATCCTGTTTTGCCCCGGCCCAGACAACCGTTACAGAAGGGGGGATGGTGCGCATCGTCAGTTGGTATGACAACGAATGGGGCTTTTCCAACCGGATGGTTGATACCGGTCTGCGGATGGGCGCGCTTTTGCAGGATCGCAATCACCTGAAACTGGCAAGCTGACCGATGGTATCGCGTGTCATTCCGGTCGATCCATTCGATCTGATCATATTTGGAGCGACAGGTGATCTTGCCCGCCGCAAGATCCTGCCCGGCCTGTTCCACCGTTTTACCGTGGGACAGATGCCCGAAGAGGCGCGGATCGTCGGAACCGCGCGCTCCGAGATGGACAATGACGCCTTTCGCGGCGTGATTCGGGACAGTCTGCTGGAATTCGCGCCGCGCGCGGCCGAGCAGACAGGCCTGCTTGAACGCTTCCTGGAAAAGCTCAGCTATGTCTGCGTTGACGTCAAAGGGGATCAGGGCTGGGGGGATCTGGCAGGGTTCATGCGGCCCGATGCGGTAAGGGCATTTTATCTGTCGGTGTCACCTTCGCTATTCGGAGAAATTGCCGCCCGACTAAACGAGAACGGGATCGCCACGCCTGACAGCCGGATCGTGGTCGAAAAACCCTTTGGCCATGATCTGGCCTCTGCCAGGGCACTGAATGCCAGCCTTCGGCAAAGCTTTGACGAGCATCAAATCTACCGGATCGACCACTATCTCGGCAAGGAAACCGTTCAGAACCTGATGGCGCTGCGTTTTGCCAACTCGCTATGGGAACCGCTGTGGAATTCTACCCATATCGACCACGTGCAGATCACCGTCGCCGAAAGCCTGGGCGTCGAGGGACGGGGCGAATATTACGACCGCTCCGGCGCGATGCGCGATATGGTGCAGAACCACCTGATGCAGCTTCTGTGCCTCACTGCAATGGAGCCCCCCTCGCGGTTTCAGCCAAACGCCGTGCGGGATGAAAAGGTCAAGGTGATCGAAGCCCTGGAACCTGTCGCCCCGTCCGATATCGTGCGCGGACAATACCGCGACCGCAACGGTGAGGGCAGTTACCGCGATCACGCCGGTGATCCGAACAGCCAGACGGAATGCTTTGTCGCCATGAAGGTCAATGTCGGCAACTGGCGGTGGGCGGGGACCCCCTTTTATCTGCGCACGGGCAAGAAACTGCGGGCAAGAACGTCTGAAATCGTGGTGGTGTTCCGCGATCCGCCACACATGATTTTTCCCAAGATGGAAAAGCATCGCGGCAATGCGTTGATCATCCGCCTGCAACCGGATGAGGGCATCACCCTGCGCACGACGATCAAGGAACCCGGTCCCGGGGGCATGCGTTTGGCAGAAGTGTCGCTTGACATGACCTTTGCCGATGCGCTCGGGTCTCACGCCGAGGCCCAGGATGCCTATGAGCGGTTGATCATGGACGTGATCCGCGGCGACCAGACGCTCTTCATGCGCGGTGACGAGGTCGAGTCGGCCTGGGCCTGGATCGATCCGATCATCAAAGGCTGGGAAGAGTCGGAAACGGCTCCGGTGTCCTACGACGCAGGGGGGTCCGGGCCCGACGACGCGCTGATGCTGTTGCATCGGGGCGGCAGGCGCTGGCGCGAGATTGAGGTCTGATCATGCAAAATCACATCATATTCAATGCCACAGTTCAGCGACCGGACATGCTGACTGCTACACAAAATCAGCGAGGGCAGTTATGACCCCCCCAACCGACACCGTTCTGCGCGTCACCGACCGAATCATCACCCGAAGCGAGACCTCGCGGGCGGCATATCTGAAACGCATGGAAGCGGCGCGGATCAAAGGCCCGGCCCGGGCACATCTTTCATGCAGCGGTCAGGCTCATGCCTACGCGGCCTCCGGCCCGGACAAGGACCGGCTGAGTGAGGTCAGCGCAGGAAATCTCGGTATCGTCACCACCTATAATGACATGCTGTCGGCCCACCAGCCCTTTGAACGCTTCCCCGAATTGATCCGCGCCGCCGCGCGCGAGGTAGGCGGCACCGCGCAGGTCGCGGGCGGTGTGCCTGCGATGTGCGATGGCGTCACGCAGGGCGAGGCGGGGATGGAGCTGTCGCTTTTCTCCCGCGACGTCATTGCACTGGCCGCGTCGGTGGCGCTCAGCCACAATACGTTCGATGCCGCCGTATTCCTTGGTGTCTGCGACAAGATTGTGCCGGGGCTGGTGATCGCGGCGCAGGCCTTCGGTCATCTGCCGGCGGTCTTCCTGCCCGCCGGACCGATGCAAAGCGGCATGCCCAATGACGAAAAATCCAAGGTGCGTCAGCAATTCGCCGCCGGGGAATGCCGCCGCGACAGGCTGATGGAGGCCGAAATGGCCGCCTATCACGGCCCCGGCACCTGCACCTTCTACGGCACCGCCAACACCAACCAGATGCTGATGGAGTTCATGGGCCTGCACCTGCCGGGGGCCAGCTTTGTGCATCCCAACACGGATCTGCGCGATGCGCTCACCCGCGAAGGCGCCAAGCGAGCGCTCAACCTCAGCGCTTTGGGCAACGATTACACGCCGGTCTGCAGCATCCTCGACGAAAAGGCGTTCGTGAACGGTATCGTCGGGCTTAATGCCACGGGCGGGTCGACCAACCTGCTGATCCACCTCGTCGCCATGGCACGTGCTGGCGGGATCGTGCTGGACTGGCAGGATTTCTCGGACTTATCCGAGGTAACGCCGCTGATGGCGCGGGTCTATCCCAACGGGCTGGCCGATGTGAACCATTTCCACGCCGCAGGCGGGCTGGGCTACATGATCGGAGAGCTTCTGGGCGCGGGTCTGTTGCATGCCGACACGCGCACCATCGCGGGCACCGGGCTTGAGCACTACACGCAAGAACCCCGCTATGCCGATGGCACGCTCAGCTGGCGCGCCGGGGCGGGCGAAAGCCTCAATGAGAAGATCCTGCGTCCCGCGAAGGTTCCGTTCCAGCCGACCGGCGGTCTCAAACGGCTCACGGGCTCGCTGGGCACGGCGGTGATTAAGGTCTCGGCGGTCGCGCCCGAGCATCAGGTGGTCGAGGCCCCCGCGCGAGTGTTTCACGACCAGGGGGAGGTCAACGCGGCCTTCAAGGCGGGCGAACTGACCGGCGATTTGGTGGTTGTGGTCCGTTTCCAGGGGCCAAAGGCCAACGGCATGCCGGAACTGCACAGCCTGACCCCGATCCTGTCGATCCTGCAGGGGCGCGGGCAAAAGGTGGCGCTAGTGACCGACGGGCGTATGTCCGGTGCGTCAGGCAAGGTACCCGCCGCGATCCATGTCTGCCCCGAGGCTGTCGATGGTGGCCCGATCGCGCAGCTGCAGGATGGCGATCTTGTCCGCGTCGATGCGGTGGCCGGGGTTCTGGAGATCCTCGCCGAGGGCGTGGCCGACCGCCTCGTCGCCACCCCCGATCTCACCGCCAATCAGGCGGGCACCGGGCGCGAGCTTTTCGCGACCTTCCGCAACACTGTCAGCGCCGCCACTGCCGGTGCCACGATCTTTGGAGGCTGATCCATGCCCCTTACGCCCCATGACGCAAGCCACGAAACCCGTCGAATCTGCGCGCTGGCCTCGATTGTCCCCGTTCTGGTGATCGAGGACGCGCGCCATGCCCGCCCCCTGGCCGAGGCCCTGGTTGCCGGCGGCCTGCCCGCGCTGGAGGTCACCCTGCGCACCCCCGCCGCGCTGGATGCAATCCGCGCCATGGCCGAGGTGCCGGGCGGCTTCGTGGGTGCCGGAACGCTGGTGACCCCCGAAGATGTCCGTGCCGCCAAGGCTGCTGGCGCGACCTTCGGCGTGTCCCCCGGTGCCACTGACCTGTTGCTGGATGCCTGCGAAAACGAGGGCCTGCCGCTCCTGCCCGGGGCCGCCACCGCCTCCGAGGCGATGCGCCTGCTGGCGCGGGGCTACGACATGCTCAAGTTCTTCCCCGCCGAGGCCTCCGGCGGCGCTCCCGCCCTCAAGGCCATCGGCGCCCCCCTGCCCCAGATCACCTTCTGCCCCACCGGCGGGGTCAGCCCGCAAAATGCCGAAAGTTACCTGAGCCTGCCCAACGTGCTGTGCGCAGGCGGCAGCTGGGTCGCGCCAGCGGATATGGTAACCGCCGGGAACTGGGCAGGCATCGAGGCACTGGCCCGCGAGGCCGCGAAACTCGGGAACGAAAGATGAGCGATATCTGGAACACACTGGCGCAGAACCGCGCCGCGACGCAGGACCGCGCAATTCTCTCGCTCTTCGACGATCCGGCGCGGCTTGACATGTTCTCGGCCGAAGCCGACGACATGCTTCTGGACCTCTCCAAGACAAATATCGACGCCGAGGCGCTTTCGCTCCTGATCCGGCTGGCCGAAGACACGGGCGTTGCCCAGAAACGCGATGCCATGTTCCGGGGCGACAAGATCAACACGACCGAGAACCGCTCCGTTCTGCACACCGCCCTGCGCACCAACGAGGCCACGCCCTTGCTGGTCGATGGTCAGGACGTGCGGCCCGGCGTTGCCGATACGCTCTTGCGGATGGAACAGTTTGCCGACGGCATCCGATCCGGCAAGATTACCGCCGCCAAGGGCCGGGCCTTTACCGACGTGGTCAATATCGGCATCGGCGGCTCGGATCTGGGCCCGGCGATGGCGACGCTGGCGCTGGCGCCCTATCACGACGGGCCGCGCTGCCATTTCGTGTCGAACGTGGACGGTGCCCATGTCACCGACACGCTGCGCGATCTCGACCCGGCAAGCACGCTCATCATCATCGCGTCCAAGACCTTTACCACGATCGAAACCATGACCAATGCCGCAACCGCCATCGACTGGCTGCGCGCAGGAGTCGGGGAGGATGTCAGCGCCCATCTGGCCGCCGTCTCCACCGCGCTGGATAAGACCGCTGCGATGGGCATCGACCCCGCGCGCGTCTTCGGTTTCGCCGACTGGGTCGGCGGGCGCTATTCGCTCTGGGGCCCCGTGGGCCTGCCGATCATGCTGGCCATCGGGCCCAGTAATTTCCGCGCATTCCTGTCCGGCGGTCACGCCATGGACCGGCATTTCCAATCGGCGCCTCATGGCCGCAACCTGCCGGTCCTGCTGGCGCTGGTGGGCCTCTGGCACCGCAATATCTGTCACTATCCCACCCGCGCTGTGCTGCCCTACGATCAGCGGCTATCGCGCCTGCCCGCCTACCTGCAACAGCTCGACATGGAGAGCAACGGCAAGAGTGTGTCAATGGGCGGCGCCGAACTTGGGCGCGGCTCGGGGCCGGTCGTCTGGGGCGAGCCCGGCACCAACGGCCAGCACGCTTTCTATCAACTTCTGCATCAGGGCACCGAGGTCATCCCAGCCGAATTCCTGATCGCCGCCGAGGGCCATGAACCCGCGCTGCGCGTGCATCATGATCTGTTGAAAGCCAACTGCCTGGCACAATCCGAAGCGCTGATGCTTGGTCGGACCTTCGACGAGGCCAAGGAGATCGTCGCCCGCCTCGGATTCGAAGGCGCGCAATTGCCGGTCCGGGCGGCACACCGCACCTTTCCGGGCAACCGCCCGTCCATCACGCTGGCCTATCCGAAACTCTCTCCGTTCACCCTGGGTCAGATCATCGCGCTCTATGAACACCGGGTCTTTGTCGAGGGCGCCATCTGGGGCATCAACTCCTTCGACCAGTGGGGCGTGGAGCTTGGCAAGGAGCTTGCCAACACGCTGTTGCCCATGGTCCAGGGAGCGCCGTCCAACGACAAGGATGCCTCAACCCAAGGCTTGATTAATAAACTGACAGCATCCAAAAAATTTGTCAATTGAACGACGTCCCCTACTGGGGGTCCGTTGCATTAATCTCGTTTTTGGTGTGATCGTTTGGATAAGGAGGACGAATTTTGCCACGCCGTAACCCGTTTAAAGGTCACCGCTTTCCAAAAGAAGTCATGCTAAAGTGGTCCCGGTTTTCCGGACAGTTCAGCCGCTGATATAAGATGCATCCGGATTAGGTTTCATGCCGCCAATTTCTGATTTCGACCTTGCCAATATGCCTCCTTTGGTGTTCTGCGCTCAAGCGAAGAATGGTGTCTTTCGGAGTTGTAGAAGGTCATCCAGTTGCAGATTATCTGCTTGGCCTGGAAGCCGTCGGCGATTTCTTCGAGATAGACCGCCTCCCGCGTGAGCGAGCGCCACAGCCGCTCAATGAAAATGTTGTCCATGCAGCGCCCCGGCCATCCATCGGGATGCGCTCCCCGACCTCGGTCAGGGTGGGGACCCAGACCAATCCGGTGAACTGGCTGCCCTAGTCGGTGTTCACTATCTTCGGCGGACCGAACTTGCCAAAAACGTCTGTCAACGCCTCGACACAAAAGTCGGCGTGCATCGTGTTCGACAGTCGCCAGCTCAGCACTTTCCGCTTCGCCCAGCCCATGATCGCCACGAGGTAGAGGAAGCCGCACTTGACGGGGATGAAGGTGATGTCAGCACACCAGACCTGGTTCGGCCGGTCGATGGTCATCTGCCCCGACAGATAGGGATAAACCGGGTGATGCGGATGCGACTTGGCTGGTCCTCGGGCGTTTGTAGATCGCCTACATGTCGCTCGGACCGATATGTTGGAATTGTTGCGAAGTTCGTATCAGAAACAAAGACGATGTCTAGTTAGTCCCCTACCCCATTTGAGGCGCTTCTTACGTGCGAAAATGCTCCCCTGCCCTGCCCTGCCCTGCGGTGCATTAGTTTTCTGCGTAAACATCTTGTTTGACTGCTCGGTCCCGCCCCTTCGGTTCCTTTCGGTATTCCTTATGAAACACTAAACCGCAGTGCTGGAATTTGATTGCTTGCCAATGTTTGCGCAAATGTCGGGTCCTCCCATGGCCAGATTCCAGACCCCCCTGCCCTACTCTGCTGAAGTTGAATTAATTCAGTACTTATAAAGAGGCGAAGACGGTTCAATACGATTAATTGAATGCTGTTCGTCTCAGGCCAAGTTTCAAGGTGACTTCAAAATTCTAGTTTGTTCAATTCGAATCATGGACACTGTGCGACGCAAGAGTCAGCAGGCTTATTTCCAGGCTAACGGGTTTACAACTGTAAACGGATTTGATCTTCTGCAGTGCATATAGCGTTAGTTGGCTTAGTTAGACACTAAATAGGCCAAAATCCTTGACTTAAGCACGTGAATCACAGCTTCTACCCTCAAGTGGCGCGAAAAAGGCCATGTTTTTTAAATTGAGGCAACCAGATGATTCCCGTGACACCGCTGGCTACTGAACGACCTTCAAGTCTCGCGACAGAAATCTCCGAACGTCTCAACGCCGCAATTCGAGAACATCTTCTTGCTGCGTTCGCGCCTGATAATACAAAATCTCTACGGAAGTTCTCAGCCCCAGAAGTTGCTGAACTTTTGGGTGTGTCCGGACAATTTATGCGAAAGGTTCACGCCGAAAAGACGGTACCAGAGCCTAGCGATATACGAGGTGGCCGACGTTACTACACTGCTCATGAAGTTTGGAACGCGCGTGCTATCCTTGAGCAATCCTCACGCAAGAAAGGTCGCTATGTGCCGTCTCGTTCAGAAGAGGAAAAACTCCAAGTCTGGCAATTGATGAATTTCAAAGGCGGAAGCAGCAAGAGTACGACGACCATTCATCTCGCCCACTACTTCGCGCTGCGTGGATACCGAATTTTAGTCGTTGATCTCGATCCGCAGGGCTCTTTGACATCCATGTGCGGCATCAGCCCGGAAATCGAGTTCGATGGGCTAACGATCTATGACGCCATCCGGTACGAAGACCCTGTTGGTATGAGTGACGTCGTCGTGCCTACGTATTTTCCGGGGCTTCATGTTGCACCTTCCAGGCTGATACTCTCCGAATTTGAGACGGAATCGGCGGTTCATTCCAACCCTGAGCAACCGTTTTTCACCCGGATCAGAAATGCTCTGATGCAAGTTGAGGATGACTTCGACATCGTGCTTGTCGATAGCCCTCCACAGCTAGGGTTTCTGACGATTGCAGGTATGGCCGCCGCAAGTTCGCTGATCGTGCCGCTGACTCCATCAATGCTGGATGTTTCCTCAACCGCACAGTTTCTGGAACTCGCTGGCGCTTACATGGGCGTCATAGAAGATGCAGGGGCAACATTAGAGTATGACCACTTCAAGTTTCTGATCACTCGGGATGAACCCACTGATATCCCCTCTCAGCAACTCTCTTCCTTTATGCGAGCACTGTTTCAAGACCGGGTTATGTCGGCGACCGCATTAAAAAGCACTGCAATCAGTGATGCCACGATGCTCAAACAATCGATCTACGAGGTGGTTCGTTCTGAAATGACGCGGGCAACCTACGATCGTGCCAAGGGATCCATGGACGCGGTCGGCAAAGAAGTGGAGCGCATGATTCATCAATCGTGGGGACGTTCATAATGGCTAGAAAATCACTACAGGATATGACCGGAATTGCCAGCACGATCGCCCGGTCCGGCACAATGCAGAAAGAGTCACCACCCAAGACAAGTGCCCCTGCCCTTGGCGCTCTTCATGGGTCGCTAGCGTCAATTCGCGAGATCGACCCCAGTCTTATCGATGATTGGGGACCGACTGACCGGCTCAGTGAGTTTACAGCTGTAAACCAGGATGATGATGACGACAGTTTTGAGGCGCTAAAGAATAGTATTCGTGACGGAGGACAGCAGGTCCCCATCTTGGTTCGAAAGTCAAAAGTAAACGGACGGTATGAAGCCATATTTGGCCGGCGGCGACTGAAGGCATGCAGTGAACTCGGATTGAAAGTGAGAGCAAATGTTCAGGACATCGATGATGCAACAGCGCTTCTCGCTAAGGGTCTCGAAAACGCCGCGCGCCGAAACCTGTCTTTCTATGAAAAAGCACGCTTTGCCGAAGCCATAATGGACGCTGGCCATGACGCTTCGACCGTCAGGCAAGTTTTGAATTTGTCAAAGTCTGGCCTTTCGCACCTCACGAAAGTGACTCAGAACATTCCCATCAAAATAGGCGATCTCATAGGGGCTGCTCCTAAATCAGGACGACCGAAGTGGACGGCTCTTGCAGAACTATTTATCGCCGGAAAACTCACTGAGCGCTCGGCTTCGAAAACGCTTGAAGATTTTGCAGCTGGCTTGAGCTCGGATGACCGTCTGGAAAACCTTCTGAAAGAGGTAGCTAAACGGGGGGCGAGACCGGCTAGCGGAGTGAAGGAAACCAACCCGGTCGATGGAGTGATTATCAAGTCTGGACGCGGTTCAGTCTCACTGTCCGCTAAAAAGGCAGGCAGCAATGCGGCATTTGCTGCATGGCTTGATGGAAATCTCGCCGAAATTATTAAGCGATCCTATGCCGAGTTTACAGCTGTAAACACGCAGGATGACACTTGAGGAAGAGCAGAAAGGAGGAACGCAAACAAAGAGAACCCCCGAAACCGAAGCTTCGAGGGCTGCTGCGCAAAGCGCAAATCTTAGATTTGACACCTAGATTCTAACAGCCCGCGAATCGCCACACAAGAAAAAACGCTTCTGAGCGAACGGGATTTCTTTGTCTGCTAGCAAAATATGACAAAATTCAACGATGCTCCGCAGGGAGCGACTGGGACAGGCCTGCCTCAGAACAGTGGAGGTATGTCCGATATCAACCAAAACTCGGGTTGGCGGAAAGTAACGTCTGGCTTGGCGGTTGCTGAGCGGCTGGCAGAAGCAGGGGAGCAGTCGGCTGTTCCCAAGTCACAGGCCTTTGTGGCTGTTAAGCGAATTGGAGCACACATTGGCCTCAAGGCGGGCGATATGCTGCTTCTCGACACGCTCGGGGCCTTCACGCAGGCCCAGGATTGGGAGGAGGGGCGTCGGCCGATCGTCTGGGCGTCCAACGCCTACCTGATGGAACAGACAGGCTTCTCGCTATCTGCGTTGAAACGCCATGCACGACGCCTGGCGGAGATCGGCGTGATTTCCTTCAAGGACAGCCCCAATGGCAAGCGGTGGGGCCGCAGGGATGCGGATAGCGTGATCATCGAGGCCTACGGATTCGATCTGTCGCCGCTCTCGGCGCGCGCAGAGGAATTCGCGCAGCTGCACGCAGAATTGCAGGCGGAACGCGAGCTCTGCCAGCGTCTGAAGCGCCAGATCACCGTCGCACGCCGTATGATCCGTGCCCGGATCGAAGCGGCACTCAGTGGCGCGCTGAGAGGCCCGTGGACGCATCTCGCAGGGATGCTTGAGGATCTCCTGTCTCGGCTACCGCGCCGGAATACGGCTTCTGAGACGCTGGAACGACTCCTGGATTGGTTCAGGCAGCTGCAGGAGCGTGTCGAGGTGACTTATCTCAAGGCAGTTCGAGCGGATGAGGTTGTGGAAAACACGCCTGAAACCATCGAGCAAGCCAGTGAAGAGACTCAAGAAATGAACCCCAGGGAGGTCATTTCTGACCCTCATATACTAATTACAACCCAACTTAATCCTGTAACCTGTAATCGCTCAGAAACTGAGCAAGCAGCGGGCGTGGTGCCAAATGCGCCACCGGAAGAGCAGATCGATACGGAGTTGGAAGATTGGGTTACTGAGGCGCGGAAAAAACGCGGGGCAGCGCTCGATTTGCCCACGGTGATGCAGGCCTGTCCTGAATTCGCATCCTGGGCGCACACCATGGGCGGATATTTGAGGGATTGGGGCGATTTGCACCGGGTTGCCGGGCAGTTGAGGCCGATGATCGGCGTCTCAGAGCATGCTTGGAACCTCGCGCAGGATCGTCTAGGGCCCCAGATCGCGACAGCGGCGCTTGTTCTGACCTTCGACAAGCATGCCAAGGGCGAAGTTGCGTCACCGGGCGGCTATTTGCGCGGTATGGTCGAGAAGGCCGGGGCAGGGGAGCTGCATCTCGAGCGCAGTTTCTATGGCCGGTTGAGTGGACAGGCCGCGTGAGATGTTGATTGATTATGGGCATTGGCATATATTGCCAATGAGGAGTTTTGCATCATGGTGACACGCAACGTTGTTCTCACCGAGACCCAGGATGAGCTGGTCCAGGCACTGGTCGCCTCCGGCCGCTATCAGAATGTCAGCGAAGCCATGCGGGCGGGTCTCCGTCTGCTCGAACAGGAAGAGGCGCAGCTTGCCGGCATTCGGGAGGGCCTGTTTGAGGGTCTTCAGCAGGCGGAACGTGGTGATCTGGCCGAGGGCAGCGGGATGGAAGCGGTCCGTCGGGCCTTTGCGAGGGCGCGGACAACCTCATGAGCCGGTCTTTTCGGCTGACCCGCCGCGCGGAAGGCAGCCTGGTCGAGATTGCCCGTTGGACTATCGAGAAATTTGGGCATCGCCAGGCAGACATTTACGAATCCGAACTGCTTTCCCGCTGCGAAGCGATCGTGAATGGCCAGGCACATAGTCGAAGCTGTTCGATCCTGGTCGATGGGGCCGAAGATCTGCGCTATCTCAGGGCAGGGGAGCATTTCCTGGTGTTTCTGGACCGGCCTGAGGAAGTGATCATGGTTGATATCCTGCATTCGCGCAGTGATTTGCCGCGCCACATTGCGGCACTGACAGCGCTCAGGAGCAACGAAGACTGATCGTATTCAAAGCCCCGCGGCCTTGGTCAGGTTCACCCGGAACCGGTCCCGGCGGCGCTGGTAGCGGCGGGTCATCTCGGCCGAGGCATGGCCGAGCTGTTTCTGGACGTAGCGCTCATCGACTTCCGCCGAACTGGCGAGACCTGCGCGTAGGGAATGGCCGGAGAACAGGGCGAGGCGTTCCTTTTCAGGCAGCTCAGCCCGGATGCCGCTTTTCAGCACGGTGGCCTTGATGAGGCGGGCAACGTGTTTGTCCGAAAGCCGCGCGTCCAGTGCCCGTTTCCCGTCGCGCGATGTGCGGACGAAGACCGGTCCAAAGTCGATCCTGGCAAAGTGCAGCCATTGCTCGAGCGCATGCACCGGGCAGGTCTTTTCGTCGGACCCACGGCCGATCTCGACCTCGCGCCAGCCGGTCTTGGCATTGAGCGTCAGCAACGCACCACCTTCCACGATCTCGATCCAGCCGCCGCTGTCAGGCGTGTCGTCCTTTTGGACATCAAGGCTGACGATTTCACTGCGTCTCAGTCCGCCCGTAAAACCGATCAGCAGGATGGCCCGGTCCCGCAAGCCCCGCAGATCGAAGGGTAGGGTGGCGACCATGGCGAGGATGTCCTCGGGCAGGATCGCCTCTTTCTGCACTGGGGGACGGGCATGCTTGCGCTTGATCCCGGCCAGCACGGTGGCGATGTGCCGATCCTTGCGATCGAGCGTGGCACCCCGCTGCGCATAGTTCCAGGCGAGCCCGGAGAGCCTTCTGTCGATCGTTGAAACCGATAGGGCAGGGGCCTTTCCAGCCGGCGCGGCCAGGTCGGTCAGATAAAGCCCGATCATCTCGGGCGAGGGGGGCAGGGGATCTGTACCTTTCATCCTGCACCAGCGCGCGAAGTGCTTCCAGTCGGCGGCATAAGCCTTGTTGGTGTTCTTGGCCGTCGAGGCTTTGGCAAAATCGCGCGCGGTGTCGACCAATCGGTCGAGCGTGCTTGAACCCGCGACATGAGAGGGCAAGGCGATCGCATCGCTTTTCGCTTGATCTCTCTCGTCGCCCTGAGCATCATCAAACGTGTCAGAGGGCGCTGAGGTCAACTTCTCGCTTTCTGAGTCCACCATTTCCCCACAATGTCGGACTGCTGGATTTCTTGAGACTGCGGGCCATTTGTTTTCAAGGGTTTGCCGGTTCTTCATTTTTGAGATTGAGTCGGAATTCATGAGACTGTACATGGATGTGAGTCACTATTCGTGAGACTACACAGCGTCCGTGCATCGATCAAGTCATGTCCGATAATTCTGCAGCCGACAAAGATTGGGAAGAGGCCGAGTTCCGCGCGAGAGTGCTTGCGGACCTGCCGGAACAGCTCACTGATGGCGACGTTGCCTGGGCGATGCAGCAGCTGGATGTGAGCCGGGCGACGGTCTATCGTTTGGCGAAGCAGTTCCGGGAAGATGCGCGGACCAGTGCGCTTCTGCCGAATACGTCCGGCCCCAAGCCGGGCATGCAGCCGCTGGATCCGGCGGTGGAAGCGATCGTATCCCGCCTGTTTAGAGACTTTTACGCCACCCGTCGTAAACCGACCAAAACGCGGTTTTGGCGGGAGGGCAGGGACAAGGCCGAACGCCGGCACCTGGCCACGCCCGGTGTGCTCACGGCGAGCCGTCCGCTGGATATCGTCCAGATCGATCACACCAGGGCCGATGTGACGGTGGTCGATCCGGTCACGCGACACCCGCTCGGCCGGCCGACGCTGACCGTGGCGATCGACGTGAACAGCCGCATGGTTCTGGGGTTTCACCTGTCGCTGGAGCCGCCATCACTTCTGTCGGTCGCGCTCTGTCTGACCCATGCGGTGATGGAGAAATCACACTGGCTGGCGGCGCGCGGCATCAATACAGACTGGCCCGCGCAGGGCATCCCCAGGGCAATTTACGTGGACAATGGCGCGGAATTTCACGCCCGGGCCTTCGGGCTTGCCTGTTCCGAGTACCAGATCGATCTGCAGCACCGCCCGCCCGGCACACCGCGCTATGGCGGGCATGTCGAACGGTTGATTGGTACGATGATGGGGGCGGTGCATCTGTTGCCGGGGTCGCATTTCTCGAACATCTTCGAGCGTGGCGATCTCGATGCGGAGGCCGAAGCGGTGATGACTCTGCAGGAGCTGGAAACCTGGCTCGCGTTGGAAATCACCGGGTCCTACCACGTGCGGGTCCACAGCGCGCTGGAAACCACGCCTGCGGCGGCCTGGGCCGCGCATACGGACGAGGCCCGGCTTCGCATGCCCGCCGATCTCCGGCAGTTCCTGGTGGATTTCCTGCCCTCGGAGCAACGTGTCCTGCAGCGTGACGGTTTTCATCTCTTCCATATCCGCTACTGGTCGGACGAGCTGCGTTGGCTGATGGGCCGGGAGAGCCGCAAATACATGCTAAAATACGATCCGCGCGACCTCTCGCGCATTTTCGTGCTGACCGGAGACGGGATCATCGAGGCCCGGCCCGCCGACCTGACGCGGCCCGCGATCACGCTCTGGGAACACCGCGCGGCGCGGCGCGCCTTGCGCGAGGAAGGGCGCCGGTCGGTGGACGAGGAGCTGATCTTCCGGACGATCCAGGCGCAACGCGACCTCGTGGAGAGCGCCGAGCGGCAAACGAAAGCCATGCGACGCCACAAAGCCCGGCGGGCGCATCTCGACCCGCGCCCGATGATCGATGTGACGCCTGAATCGGAGCCACAGAAGGCTTTGCCGGCACCTGAAACCAAGCGCAACGCGCTCAAGGATCACCCGGGGTTCCATGTCGAGGAATGGTACGACGATGACTGAGTTTCCGCATCTTTTTCCAGGCGCCGGCAGGATTGCCGCGCTCAGCGCCGAGGAGCGTATTTTGCGCATCCGGGCCGATCGATGGGTGTCCTATCCCCGGGCCGAGGCGGCCCTGGCCAAGCTGGAGACCTTGCTGGCCTTCCCGGAGCGCGCCCGGATGCCGAACCTGCTTCTGGTCGGCGAAAGCGGCATGGGCAAGACCATGATCATCGAGAAATTCACCCGCGATCATGCCGCCAGCTTCAACGATATGACCGGGCGGCTGCACATGCCGGTCGTCGCGGTGCAGATGGTCTCGGGGCCGGACGAGACACGGTTTTATCGTCGGATTCTGGCCGCGATCGGCGCTCCGGAGCCGCCAAGGGCGACGCTTTCCGTGCTGGAAAGCTTGGCCTTGCGGCTGCTCACCGAATTGCGCCCTCAAATGCTGGTGATCGACGAGATTCACAGCCTGCAGGCCGGCACCATCCGCGAACAGGCGCGGTTCCTGAACATGCTTCGTTTCCTCGGCAACGAGTTGCGCATACCGTTGGTCTGTGTCGGCACCGCCCAGGCGCGCAATGCACTGCGCACCGATGCGCAACTGGTGCGCCGCTTCGAGGCATTTGCGCTGCCGCCCTGGCGAGAAGGGGCGGATTTCACCGGGCTGATGAGCACGCTCACGCGCAGCCTGCCGCTCCGGCGCGAAAGCGAGATCGACGAGAAGGCGCTCACGCGGATCCTCAAGGTGACCGATGGCATCACCTCGGGCATTTTTTCGATCATGTCGCAGCTGGCGATCGCTGCCATCGAAAGCGGCGAGGAACGGATCCTGTCCCGCGATGTTCTGCGTGGCGACAGCTTGCGGGTGGTCCTGGGAGAACCGGTTTGACAGGAGAGCGCCGCCTGCCGGTCGTGCTCCCGCCCGAGACGGATGAACGGCTGTCCTCCTGGATCGCACGAATGGCTTCTTTCTACGCCATGATCGTTCCCGAATTCCTGGCGGAACTTGGCTTGTCTGGGCGCGATCCGTTCGACCTGGAAGGACGCCTTTCGGACGGGGAGGGGGCTCTGATCGCGGCCCGAACCGGGCTTTCGGTCGCGGCGCTGCAGGCCATGACGTTTCAGGAAGTCACCCCCGACGCCCGGATGATGATCGCGCGCCAGAACCGCCATCGCTGCCCGCATTGCCAAGCCGATGTGCACGGCAAGTCGTTGGCATTGCCCTGGGTGTTTCACTGTCCTGTTCACGGCGCAGACTTGCAGGATGCCACCGGCGCAACCTTACCCGAGATGTTGGGGGACGCCCGGATGGCAGCCTTGGCGACGCATGCAAAAGCCGGTTCCGCCATTCTCGACGCCTGGGCACGTGGGGCGGGGCAGGGGGCTCTGGACGCACCGGAAATGCTGGCCGTCCTGACAGCGCGGCACCGACGCGCTTCACCACCGTCCCTGTCCGAGCAACCGCGCATGTCGCTGCAGACCCGGCGGGACTACCACGCGTTTCTCACCATGCCGATCATCCGTCAGGCGCTGACGGTCATCGTTCCCGAATACGATCAGGTGGCGCCAGTGCTGGCCAAACCGGTGCGCCCAGGCTTGTATGGTCTGGCACAAGGCTCGTTATTGCAGGGTTTCGCGCTGACGGTTGGCATCGGCCGGATCGTCGAGGAGCCCGTTGCCCTGGCTATCGCCGTGCTGCTCGCCAGCGACACAGACGGGCAGGGGCGGGTGCAGGACGCACTCAGATCATGGCCGCTCTCGTTGAGAAGACGTATAGCTGCCCGGCTCTGGCGCGCTCAGCGCGACGAGAGAGATCGCCAGATTGCCGAAAAACCCACGAGACGGCGCCAGTCTCACGAATACCGGCGCGTCCAGTCTCATGAATACCGCTCCAGAATCTCATGAACCCCGGCCGGTTTTTCAGGGAAGTGCTTGAATCTCATGAATTCCGGTCATCCGACACACAAATTCACTATTTTTGAGACTGTGATGCAGCGTATCCTGTTACGTCCGATAAGGCAAACTTATTGGACATGGCGGAGACCAGCAAAGCGGGGCGGTTTATACACTATAATGTGGCCAAAAGCGCCGTGAGAGACTAGTGTTGTGGCATGACATATCAGTCTGCAGCTATCTCGAATGACCTGAGCAGCTTACCAAAGCTGCCTGATTGGGTCACGTCAGGTCGTGCCGAAACCCTTGACACTGTGGCCTTTCGGTCAGGAGCAACGCTCACGGTGCTCGGTCAGCTGGTCAGCGATCCCAGGCATGGCGTGCCGGTGAAATTGCTCGCTAGTCGATTGGCGTTGAGCGCGGCGACAGCGACCTCGAAACTCGAAGGACGGCTGGCGCGGGAGGCTGACATCCGCGACGCCTACCACCTGACGCCGCCGGGCGAGACGCGGGGGCCGGATGGCGATCTGCTGGCCTTCTGGCGCGAGGCGGTGCGGCTTCGGCTGGGCGGACCCGGTGAGATTGCCGACCTAGTTGGCGCGGACTTCGCGAGGGAGGTGGGCATCTGGCTCGATACGGGGTTGGAGCGGGCTCGAACCCATGGGCCTCTGGCGGGGTGCATGGTCGTCCTGCAGGCCGTGCTACAGGCCGACGATCGGGCGGAACGTGTCGCCTGCCTACTGTCCGATCTTGTCTTGACGCGGGTCCTGAACTGGAAAACCGTGTTGCCTGTCTCTGCACGGCGGCTGACAAAGTCGGCGCTACGAGACCTGAACGCAAAAGGGCAGGGGGCCGAGCTGGCAGTCCAGGCGCGGATCCTCGAGTCTATCGAGGAGACGATCCAGTTGGCGCGCGACCTCGCGCGCCGCGCCAAGGCCCTTCGCACCGTCGCCCCGAAGTTGCGCGCGAAAGGGTCGGATGCGGCGGTCGACCTGTTCCTGACCGAGGATGCGATAGCGCCGGCCTCGATGCTCTCGCCGTACATTTACGGCACCACGATCCCTATGACGTCCCGCGCCGCGCGTCGCTTCTGCGACCGGCTGGTGGAGTTGGGTGTCGCACGGGAGCTGACCGGGCGCCCCACGTTCCGGCTTTATGGGATCGCGCCATGACGGCCGCGACCAGGAAACGGAAACCAACGGATGAGGACGGGGCCGTCTTTGATCGGGAGCTCGACGACCTGCCACGGGAATTACGCTGGCGCGAATGGATGGGTCGCATCGAGGCGGTGCTGTTCGCCAGGTCCTCGCCGGTTGGCCGCGAGGACCTGGCCCGCGTGGTGGGGCAGGAGGCCTCGGTCGAGATGCTGATCGACGACATTCAGGCGGAGCTGACCGGTCGTCCCTACGAGTTGGCACAGGTGGCGGGCGGGTGGATGTTTCGCACCAAGGCGCAGTTTTCTGGGGCAATCAAGGCGGCGGCCGATCTGGGAGAGCAATCGCTGGGTTTCACCGAGATGGAGATGGGTGTGCTTTGCGCCATCGCCTATCACCAGCCGATCGATCGGGCGGGGCTGCGGGAGATATTCGGGAAAGAGATCAGCCGCGATCTATTGGCGCGGCTCCGATACAAGGACCTGATCGCCAGCGGGCCACGTGCACCTCGGCCTGGGGCACCGCATACCTTCGTGACGACAGAGACGTTCCTAGTGACGTTCGACCTGCAGAGCCTGCGGGATCTTCCGGAGCTGGAACTCGACCCCGATGAACGTTCAGCGGTATTGGTGTGTGAACAAGAATGACAACCGAATGGGAGTGGATCGTACCCTTTAAAGGTCGGAATCGTTCTGGATCCGTCGAACAGAACTTCCTCTGCAGGTCGGGCAATGTCTACGTGATGGACAACCATCGCGCGGCCCTGTGGTGCTGGCTCCAGGAGGGTAGTGTCGCAAAGTTATGCTGAATCTTGCAATCCGGCCCTGATCGAATATGGGTTCGCAAAAAAGAAAGAGCAGCAGGTCGGTTCCATGTCAGTGAGTTTCAAGGGGTGCCATTACCCCAAAGATGTCATCCTATACGCGGTGTTTTTCTATGTGCGCTACGCCGTGTCTTACCGCGACCTTGAGGAGATTATGGCCGAGCGGGGTGTGATTATGGATCATGCAACGCTGAACCGATGGGTGGTGAAATTCGCTCCGCTGATTGCTGGTCAAGCACATAAACGGAAAGGCCCAACAGCCAATTCCTGGCGAATGGACGAAACCTACGTTAAGGTCAAAGGCATCTGGATGTATCTTTACCGCGCCGTTGACCGTGGCGGGCAAACGGTTGATTTCATGCTGTCAAAGCATCGTGACACAGCCGCAGCCCGGCGTTTCTTCAAGCGGGCGATCGAGGTGAACGGTGCCCCGGACCGCATCGTCATCGACAAAAGCGGTGCCAATCTGGCTGGAATCGAAGCGGTCAATGTCATCAGAAAATTCTCCGGTGATGGTCGGCTCATTGCGGCTGTTCAGTCGAAATATCTAAACAACATGGTCGAGCAGGATCACCGCGCCATCAAACGACTGACACGCCCAATCCAAAGCTTTGGGGCGTTCCATTCTGCGTCTGCCACGCTTCAGGGGATCGAGGTTGCGCATATGATCCGCAAAGGTCAGTTTGGTCAGAATGGTGCGGCCGTGTTCCAGCAGTTTGCGCAACTCGCAGCATAACTGTGTCCTGCGGCTGGACCTGCGCGACCGACCTGAAACTTTGCGACACTACCCTTCATTGGGACCCTCGCGCGAAGTACACCGTTGCCTTTTTTAAGATGTCGCGCTCCTCGGTCACACGGGCCAGCTCGCGCTTGAGCCGCCGGTTCTCAGCCTCATGGTCGATGCTGTTCGCTTTGGACACAGGTTCCCCGAACAGCTTCATCCATTTGTACAAAGAATGCGTACTGACGCCCAAGCGCCGAGAAACCTCCCGAACCGGATATCCGCGAACCGTAATCTGATGCACCGCGTCACGTTTGAACTCGTCGCTGTAATTGCTTGTCCCCATGTCGGCCTCCTAGCCTCAAAGTTAGGGGGCAAAGCGTCTACAAATCTAGGGGCACCTCAGTCTCGCGCTTGCGCCATTTGGCAACCGTTTTGACATTAATCCCAAGTTCCCGGCTCAACGCCGCGTTCGTAGCTTGCGATCGCTGTATTGCTGCTCTGACGGCGTGCGTGGTCGTGGCGCAGCCGTGACGTACTTGTCCAATAGTGCTTCCTTCCATTCCAAAGAATAGATCTCACCATCAAACCATGGGATCAAACACCTAGTAGGCTGGTAACTTTAGCTCACGTTTCCATTATAATAGACGATTTGGAAGATTCCGAATCTCTATGAAAGCTTGTTCTAATCTAAAGTGAGAGTCTTTCTAATACTTTGTAGTAACTTGATAAAAAGCAAACTCCCGGCAATCCTTTACCGCGCTTGCATATGGGTGTATCTCAGTCGCGTCGTGGATATTTTACTGTTTACACCATCCAAGTCTTCCATAATAGATGACGTAATCCCTAATCGAGACCGACCAAATCATGAAAGGTGGCCCCACTTTCTCTCTCCTTATGTGTCATATGGATTCTTAGCCTCAGAGGAACATTAAAATGCTGAACTCAACACGACGCCAATTTCTTGCATCAAGCGCTGGTGTGGCTGCACTAGGACTAACCGGCTCCCTCGCGTTTGCGCCTGCCGCGCAAGCAGCAGATCTACGCAAAAAGGGCCACTACACCTATAAAATAGGCGATATCGAAGTCACGTCAGTTTACGATGGTATCTGGGAAAACCAACTTTTTGATATCATTTCGCCTGGGAACCCCGCTAATGTCATAAAATCAAATCTAAAAGAAGCTGGCCATTCAGATAAGTTCATTCCGATCGAGTATGCGTTTACTGTAGTAAAAACTGGCGGTAGAATAATTCTGATCGATGCAGGAACGGGAGACCAATTACAGCCAACGGCCGGACTAGCGTCACGAGGCGGTTTGGAAGCCGCAGGTATATCACCCAGTAATGTCGATATGGTTTTAATTAGCCATATGCACCCTGATCACATTTACGGTCTTATGGAGAAGGACACAAATGCTCCAGTTTATCCCAATGCGGAAATACTCGTAAGTGAAACGGATTACAACTATTGGACCGATGCTTCGCTTCTGAGTACTCTGCCAGAATTCCGCAGAGACTTGGCCAAGCGTATTCAGGCTACCTTTCCAACTTGGAAAAATGTATCGCGTTTCTCGGGAGAGAAGGAAGTTGCACCTGGAGTACGAGCTGTCAAAAGTTTCGGGCATTCTCCTGGCCACATGAGCTATCATTTGAGCTCCGGTAATGATCAGCTTCTCCTACTTGGCGATGCGATCATTGTTCCCGCATTGTTTCTGAGAAACCTGGATTGGCAGTTGGCATTTGATGCCGACCGCGATCAGGCATCAGCAACACGTAAAGCAATAGTTGCCCAAGTTATTGCAGACGACGTCATGATAAGTGGGTATCATTTCGGCTTTCCTAACTCCGGAAAAATCAAAAAAGATGAGGGCAGTCATATCTTCATTCCAACGACTATCTAAGATTTCAACTCGAGCTATGTGCCCTTGCTCCGGACAACTGTTCCCGAAGGTGGCTGGAATGCTGCTCTGCAGCAAGTTGTCAGCCTGACCGCGCGCGCATTCCAAACATGTTTCAATCCGCTGCCGCGTATGCGGCAGCGGAAACAACGACCTACTTCCCGAATAACGAAAAATGCCTCTCATAAAAGGCAAGGCTTTCAAGGACGAACTCAGCTGGAAACAATCCGAAGAGCTGATCGCAAAAAATTTCCGGCACGGTATTGGAAGTGACGAGCGAAAAGTTGCGCGATGCCACGTGGGTTTCCGCCAAATGGAGCGCTTAGTGCAATGCCGTTGCGACTTTTTTCCACACATGGCACAATGGTTAGATGGTAGCAGCAGCGGTTTCGCACTCATTAAAGACACACAGGCAGAATCGTAGCCTGACGATACAGAAACTGGCAGACGCTTCAGGTGTCAGCCGTGCGATGATCTCTAAGATCGAACGGGGTGACGCAATGCCAACAACCTCGGTTCTTGGTAAATTGGCGGAAGCACTGGACACGTCTATTTCGCAGCTTGTTGGTGGGCCAGTGGCATCATCGGCAGTTACTGTACGCTCGGGCGATCAGCCAGAATATACTGATCCCAACTCAGGCTTTGTGAGACGATCCCTTTCACCACTCTATCAGGGTCGGGGTGTCGATTTTGTCCAGAACTCTTTGCCCCCAGGACAAGAGACTGAGCCGTTTCCATCCCACCGCATGGGAGTGGAAGAACATCTCTTTGTCCAGTCAGGGCAGTTGGAAGTGACCGTTGGCAGTGAAATTCACAAGCTGAGCACAGGTGATTTCCTGTTTTATCCGGCCAACCAGGAGCACAGCTTTCACAATACAGGTGATGATGAAGCCGTTTTCTTTATCGTCATCGATGGCACTGGCGCACAGACAGCGAAGAAATAGGTATTGCCGAGAAGCGATATTCTCCTAAAGTAGATTGCGTCTACTTTAGGAGAATAAGTATGCGGTTACTGATATTGGGCGCAGGAGGTATCGGCGGCTATCTCGCAGCACGGATGTCAGAAGCTGGACTAGCACCGCGACTGCTTGTCCGGCCAAAGCGCGCCAAAGCGCTGCAACAGCACGGACTGCATCTGGAAAGCCCACTGGGAAACTGGAGCGGATTGCCTGATTTGGCAACTGATGCCAAATCTCTTCCAGACGCCGATTTCATCTTTCTGAGCTGCAAGGCCTATGATCTGCGTTCAGCGCTGGATGCCGTTTCCCCATGCGTCTCAGGCTCCACAATCATTGTGCCGTTTCTGAATGGCGTTCGGCACATTGACGCGATCCATGCAAGGTTCACTGATTGTGCTGCCTGGGGTGGGGTCGCCCATCTTGGCGTCAAAGTGGACCCAAACGGATCGATCTGCCATTTCAACGATCTGAACCGGTTCTTCCTTGGCCCGCTGCATCCAGGTGTCGATGATGAGCGTGCGGTTGTGTTGATTGAAAAGATGCAGGCCTCTCCAATCGAACTGAGTTTAAGTGACGACATTCAACAGGATATGTGGGACAAGCTGGTTTTTCTGGGCACGCTTGCAGGGATGACCTGCTTGATGCGGGCTGACATTGGCACGATCCTCGCCACAGCGCAGGGTGAGGAATTGATCCTGCAATTGCTAGACGAATGCACCCGCATTGCTGAGGCAGAGGGATTCCCGCCAACGCGTGCAGCTTTGGGCGAATACCGAAAGCAGCTCACCGACCACAGTTCGCATTCTACTGCATCAATGCTCAGAGATATGGCCAGCGGTACGGAAACCGAAGCCGACCATATTCTGGGGGACCTCTCGAAGAGAGCTGCGCACAATGCTCTACGCGTACCACTGTTGAGAACTTGTCTCTCCCATTTGCAGGCGTATGAACTTGGATTGCGGGTCGCCGCTGTAAAATCCGCATGATGTATGTGCGAAAAAGTATTTTACTGGGACTACTTGGCGTTTTGTCCTTCAGCCTGACCCTGCCAATGACTCGTATTGCTTTGCAGGGACTGTCGCCGGATCAAATCGCTATCTGGCGGTCAATCGTGGCTGCGTTGGTGGCTGGAGCCGTATTGCTGGCGCTACGGCCCCAGCGACCGCGTGGTAGGCAGTTCATCCCATTGATCGGATGCAGTCTGGGCACGGTCTTCGGATTTCCGTTTTTTATATCGCTTGCAATGCAGACTGTTCCAGCGTCTCAGGGCGCAATCGTGGTGGGGCTTTTGCCAATCTCCACCGCTGTTTTTGGCGTTCTGATCGGCCGGGAGAGAGTCACCAACTTGTTTTGGGTCTATAGCGTAGTAGGGATGGCCCTGACGCTGGTGTTTGTGATCTGGCGAAATGGGGCCGAGTTTGGGGTCGGGAACCTATATCTGCTTATGGCTGTCGTTTCCGCCGGGTTCGGATATGCGGCGGGAGGTATGCTGTCGCGAGATATCAAGGCTTGGATCGTCGCCTGCTGGAGCCTGATAGTCGCGCTCCCTGTCTTGGCCGTGTTGGCAAGTTTCATGCCACCGGTGCCGCTGTCCAGTTCATGGCCGGTTCTCGCAGCTTTTTCTTACCTAGCGCTGGTATCACAGTTGCTTGGGTTCTTTGCCTGGTATCGTGGGCTGGCCCTGGGAGGCATCGCGCGGATATCGCAGCTACAGCTACTACAGGTCTTTTTTACACTGGGGTTTTCGGCACTTCTGCTGTCAGAAACCATCGGCATAAATGTCGCCGGTTTTGGTTTGGCTGTGTCACTGACAGTTTGGCTCGCCTCGAAGCAAAAGCAAACTGTAGCAACTTCGAAGGGGTGAACCTATAATGGGGACCATTATCACGAGCAAAAAACTGCAACAGTTGCCAGCAAATTCGTGGTTCCGGTCGCCACAACAATCTAGCGCTGAAAAACAAAAAAGGCGACATCCGGGAGGAGGTGGATGCCGCCTGATTTGGTCTGATTGGCTCAGGGAGGAGGTAGAACCAATCTCTGATATTGAAGATAGGGATCATGCTGCACTTGCACAATAGTCGAGCCGTGCAAATATTGCATTGCAGCATTGCGAAAGGGCAAAAATGTGCAAGGTTCTGTTTTGAGTGTCGGTTCTTGTGAACCTCAAAAGTGAAAGTCGGCTTTGGGTTTTGTTGGATCCGGAGTTTGGGGACGAGGTCTGACGGGGTTCCTGAGTGAATCGGCCACCAGCTATCGCGTTTTTTCCCGAACGTACCTCCGATCCGCGTGCGGTTCCCGCAGGCTCCCTAAAACACCGGAGACAATTCATGGCCAAATCCGGCAAACCCAAATTCGACGCTGCGACGTCGCTGCACGCACGGTATCGCCAGCCAAGCGTTTCTTACCAGCTTCAAGGAACTCCTTGGACCAGCTGTAATACAGACTCTGGGCAATACCTTCTGTTAGTGGCAGTCGTATTCTCCCCGAAAGTGGCAATTGAAAATTCCCCACCCGTGAGCGGCAGCGTCAATTCCAAACTTCAAATATTTGGAATTGGCGCTGTCGCGGGAAACAGGCCTGATGCTCTGATTGATGAGAGACAGGGGCAGTCAGGTGAAGGGATTGAGGGAGATCGTTTTGATCCACGATTTACGACGACAGGGGCTGAGCATTTCGGCCATCGCGCGCAAGGTTGGCTCTGACCGCAAGACGGTGCGCAAATATTTGCAGCAGGGTCTGGAGGTGCCGATTTATGGGCCGCGTGCATTGCAGGGCAGCGTGCTGGATCCATATCGGGATTATCTGGAAGAGAGGGTTCGGAACTTTCCGGATTTGTCTGGCCGGCGTTTGCTGCGCGAGATCAGGACCATGGGATATGAAGGCAGCTATTCGACGCTGAAGCCGTTCTTGCGTGAGCTGCGTCCGCCTCGGCGCGCGCCTTTTGCAGTGCGGTTTGAAACGCCGCCGGGAGTGGAAAGAAGTTGGGGGTCAGTTGGTTTTGGGCTTAGGAATATCCCATCGGAAGAGTGGGAGATTTGATGGAACTCAGGATCAAAGTCGAAGCCGTTTTTGAAGATGGTCGCCTGCAGGAACACGAGCTGGGATCGTGGAAGAGGAGCCCGGAAAGCCTCAATCCGGAGGCAATTGGTCTCCTTTTGGAAGATGCTCACGCGATACTGAACAGGCTACAGAAAGTTGCCGTCACGGCTCAGGTTCAAGAGGTTTCTGAGACCTGCCGGGCATGCCCACGCTGCGGGAAGTCGCGCAAGATCCACGATTATCGTTCCCGTAAACTTGAGACATTGTTCGGTGTCGTTGCTGTCAAAGCGCCGCGTCTCAGACCCTGCAATTGCAATGATTTTGCCACCTCAAAGGTCACCTCGCTTTCGTGGCTCTCCGCGGTTCTACCAGGACGGGTCACGCCTGAGCTGGCGCGGCTTCAAGCGGAGCTTGGCGCACGCCATTCGTTTCGTGAAGCAGCCCGTTTGATGAACCTGTTTCTCCCGTGCAAAAAACAATCCCACATGACCACACGAAATCGGATGGGTCGGGCCGCCAAGAACATCGAACAATATGCGCTGCAGCCGCGGCGAACGGAGCAGCAGTTGGACACCGGCGGCAATGATCTGGCTGTTTTCGTCGATGGTGCCCATATCAGATGTCGCCCAGAATTTCAGAAAAGGCATTTGGATGTTGTCGTAGGCCGCATTGAGGGATCTACAAATTGTGTTCGGTTTGGATTGGAGACGTCAGCATCACTGTCCGTGTCAGCGCATATCCGGGCACACTTATTCGAGGCGGGATGGCGATCCGGGCAAGCGATCACCGTTCTCACCGATGGTGAGCCTGGCCTTGCCAACCATATCCGATGGGCGGTGGACGGGAGGGTCACTCATATCCTGGACTGGTGGCATATCTCTATGCGGATCAAACATGTCGAGAATGCCGTCGCCGGATTGCACGAGTTGACCCTCGGGCGCAATGGAGTCGACAAGCTTACCTGGCTTGCCGAGCGCCTGCGTTGGCTAGTTTGGCACGGGAAAACGGACCGAGCTTTAGAGGGTGTCCAAAATCTCAGTCTTCGCGCCAACGCCTCGCAGGACCTCACACGCGCGGACGTATGCGCTGCGATCCAAAGGGTCCGCAAAAGATGCAGCGTGCTCCATGGCTATATCGAAAACAACGCTCGCTCGTACCTGACTACGGCAGCAGACGCCGCGCGGGTCTCCCTGTTTCCACATCGAGAGCGGAGGGCTGCGTCGATGATCTTACAAATGCGAGGATGGGAAAGAAACGCCGCATGCGCTGGTCACCCCGAGGCGCTCACAATGTCGCGCTCGTAAGAGCCGCGGTTTTGGATGGCCGGTTGCAGGTTTCTCATCGACAAAATGCCGCCTGACCCCCAACTTCTTTCCACTCCCACTAGCGTGTGACGCCAACCAGATGATCGCGGGTGACCAGCGCCTCTAGGTCCTCGGTGGACAAGTCCGTAACGTCAGCAGGTGCCTGCGGCAACACTAGGTAGCGCATGTCGGCGTTGCTGTCGTGAACGATCACATCGACGTTTTCGCCGAGCTCAGTTCCGAATTCCTTTAGTACGGCGCGAGGTTCGCGAACCGTGCGTGCGCGATATGCCTTCGAGATATACCACGACGGGGGCTGCCCCAGAATGGATCTCGGGTAGCACGAACACAGGGTGCAGGTGATCAGGTTATGAACGGCCTCGGTGTTTTCTACGACAATGATCCGCGCCTCACCGACTGCGATGCCGATCTCTTGGATGCAACTCTTGCCGTCTTCCAATAATCGGCGCTTGTAGTCGGGATCGGTCCAAGCCTTGGCAACGATTTTCGCGCCCTGATGGATGCCAGGGGCTTCCAACTTGGCGATCTCAGCGGTTACTTCCTGTGCAGTCAGAAGCCCTTTCTCGATCAGGACATCCCGAAGAGCGTCGATAACGATCTGCCCTTCAAGATTGCCCTCGTCATCTTCAACGATCAGCGCGTCGTGGTGGTCTGCATGGTCATGGGCCATGACATCTCTTTTCTGTTTGCGCGGACGTTTACGCGCGCTCTAACCAGTGGTCGTAGATCTCGATGACCAACATGTCGTTCGGCGCCACCGGATCATCGGACCACAGGTCGGATTGCGCGAAAACCACCCGGTAGAGATCGACGGCGGGTCCCTCGGTGCGTCCGACGGAAAGGTCCTCGGGATTCAGGTATTTTCCGCAGTATTGCACGACCCGGCCGGTGTGGTGCCGAATGTACATGGGGATGCGGACGTGGCCGGGCTTGCCCAAGTCAAGTACATGCACATGATCGCCTACGGCGAAGCGCTTGTCGGCAAAAGTCATCGGGGGCCCTTGCCGTTGGATGTATCCAGCGCGCCCTCCGCGGCCGCGCGTTCCCATTCAGGGCGTCGCCAGTTGATCGCGCGGTCAAGCTCGGCGCGCGTGATGACGCCCTTTTCGACCAAGATGTCGATCATGGCTTCGAGGCGCCGCCGGTAGAATGAGTATTTCTTGTATTTTTCCTCGCCAAAGCTTTCGAACCCGCGCCGCATCTCGTCAAGGGACACAATGCGGCGGGTGCCGTCCCCCAGCAGGTTGCGGATGGCCTCTACCTGCTTTTCCCAGTGCAGCCAGGGCAGTTCTTCTTTCGGGATCGTACCGGCGCTTTCGCCGCCGATGTCATGATATCCTTTTGTCATTAGTCTATCCTGCGTTCGAGTTTCATTTAGTCCGGCGCGCCGTTCGCTTCTCTTTGGAAGATATCAAGAGAGGTCCGGCGGAGGCGAATGAATTCGGGATCGACAAGGGTGGCGGCATCCCGCGGCCGGGGCAGATCATTCCGGACGATTTCGGCCACCCGCGTCGGACGGCGGGTCAGCAGCAGGACATTGTCGGCCATCTGCACCGCTTCCTCCAGGTCGTGCGACACCAGCACCATCGTCATGCCCGTCTTCTCGAAAACCGACTGCAAACGCTCCCGCATCAGCAGGGTCATTTCATAGTCGAGCGCCGAGAAGGGTTCATCGAGAAACAGGATGTCGGGTTCCCGCACAAGGGCGCGCAGAATCGAGATCGCCTGCTGCTGCCCGCCCGACAAGCTGTAGGGATACGCATTTAGATCGATCTTGATGCCGAAGTCCTCGACGTAGCGCGCGATCCTGTCCTCTCGTTGCAGTTTGGACAGGCCCATGTGCTTCAAGGGATAGTGGATGTTGTCGATGGCTCGTAGCCAAGGAAACAGGGCTTCGCGGTAGTTCTGGAACACGTAGGAGATCTTGGTCTGCCCGATGGTCCGCCCGTCGTAGAGAACCCGACCGGCATCCATCGGCATAAGGCCCGAGATCATGTTGATTAGGGTGCTCTTGCCACAGCCGTTGGGGCCAAAGATACTGGTGAATTCTCCGAGCGGCAAGGTCAGATCGAAGCCGTCGTAGATGACGGTTCCGTTGAAGGATTTCTTCAGACCTTGGATCTTCAGGTAGGTTTTTCGACCGGGGCGAGGGGGGCCGGGGCTGTCGATGACATCCCCGGTGGTCGTGAAGTCATTCTTGGCAAGCATAACGCCGGCCTTTCAGTGCTGGGGAGGTTTCCATGACCATCAGTTTGCCCCTAGGTCTTCCAGCGTTAGGATCTTGCTGCGCACGTCCATTTCCTCAGGCAGCACGCCTTCGGACACGAACACATCGACAAATGCCTGATAGGAGTCCAGATCGACCTCATTCAGATCCTCGAACCCGCGCAGATAGGGCTGGGCCAGAAGTTCAAGCTGTTCTTCGCGAATGGCTGTGTATTGTGGAATGATTGCCTTGTACTTCTCGAAGTCCTCATTCGCCAAACGCGTTGCCTCGTCGATGATCTCGACGACTTTCCGTGCCACCTCTGGCCGTTCCTCGATGAACTTCGTGGTCAGCAGGGCTGCCCCGGAATAGAAGGGGTCGGCGATGACCTTGGCCACTGGGTTGATCTCGGCGCGAACTGTGCCTTCGGTCACGGCGGCGATGGAACCGACGGGTTCCAGAGAAAGCGTGGCATCGACACTGCCGCCAAGCACCGCGGGAACCTGCTGCGGAACCGCAAGGTCGACAAGTCGGACGTCGGTATCAGGGTCCAATCCCGCCGCGCGCACCAGATGGCGGGTGATAGTGCGCCACTGGATGCCCGGCACGTGGCCAATCATCTTGCCCTTTAGATCCGCGAAAGAAGCGATGTCGCTGCCATCCTTGACCACCAGGCTGTCGTTGATGCGGTCGATCTCAATGCCACCGCCCTGAAGGCCGAACACCTTGAAGGTACCCGGAAATTTCGACTCGGCAATCATCGCGATCCCGGCTGCTGCACCCGGAGGTCCGAAATCCGCGCGTCCAGAGACAAGTGCGTCGATGATGTGGTTGGGCGACTGCATTTTGTTAGAATTGACCTTGATACAGGCCGCTTCGAACAGGCCCTCTTCATGCGCCACATAGTAGGCCGTGGTCTGCATGATCGGTAGCCAGGCTGATGTGATTTCCTCGTAGTTGTCACAGGCGATTGCGGCGTTGGCGCCTATGGCGGATATGATACTCGCCGAGAGAAGTGTCGTCTTTAACATCAGGATTCCTTTTCAGCTTGGAGCAAGGGGAGTGCTTCTATTTGCCGGACCAGTGGATCAGGCGCTTTTCAAGTGCGAGAAAGCAGATGTTCAGACCGTACCCCATGCCCCCCGTGACAAGGATCGAGCCGTACATGTCGTCGAGATTATAGGAGATCTGGGCGTCAATGATCCGATGCCCTAGGCCGTCAGTGGCGCCGATAAACATCTCCGCGACGATGATGACTACCAGTGCCATCGAAACCGCCGTCCGCAATCCGATGAAGGTCTGCGGCATCGTCTCGTAAAAGATTACGTCGGTGAAAATACGGCCTTGTCCGGCGCCCATCGACCGCGCCGCAAGTATCCGCGTCTGCCTGGCGTTCATCACACCGTAGGCAACATTGAAGAGCACCACCAGAAGCGCGGCGAAGGAGGCGACGGCGATTTTCGAGAACTCGCCGAGACCGAACAGAAGCAGAAACAGGGGAAACATGGCGGTGGCGGGCGTCGAGCGGAAGAAGTCAACGATGAACTCGACCGAGCGGTAGATCTCTTCCTTCGATCCAAGGATGATCCCGAGCGGCACACCCAGCACGCACGCGACGACGAATGCGATCAGCACGCGCTTCAGGGTGAACCAGAAATCCAGAAGCATGTAGCCGGAGACAATATTGCGGAAGGTCTCGGATATTGTCGTGAACGGGGATGGGAGCAAATTTTCGTCGACCAACGACAACGCATAGGCGAGGTACCAAACCCCGATCAGCAACACAGGACCGATAAGGTGCATCCCCACACTCCTAAGCCTGCCCCATTCGAGGGACCGAAGGTGCTTAAGGCTCAAGGTCTGTGTGCTCATACGAAATACTCACCCTCCAGTTCCTGGGACTGATTGATTTTGTTGCTGACTATCGCGTTTCCGCGACCCGCAAGCCGTATTGGCGAGCACATGTGCTCCCGATACGCTGGATACTGCGAATACAGGGTGACAACGTCTAGTGCTAAATTCTGTGCGTAGCGCTGCAAGAAATGCACCGCTCTTCATTCAGCCGGATGAACTGGTTCCCGGTCAGTTCGTCAAGTGGCGCGCGGGCTCACGCGCCCTGATAGGCCGGGTACCGTTCCTCTAGGACCTTTACAATCTGCTCTACAAAACGGGCGACTGCGACAGGCAAGGCTCGTCCCTTGAGTTGACTGATATGAACGAATCCGATGGGCACGTCGCGGGGGTCGATTGGCCGCTTCACGACACCGGGAGTTTCCCCGTCTTCCAGCAGGCCGATCGGTATCTGGAAGGAAAGGATCCCCTCCGCCACGGCGTGATGGCGCAGGAATTCGAAACTGTTGGACACGACGACCGGTTCGAGGCTGAAGCTTGCGTCGGCCACCGCCCGCTCGATCAGATGCCGCACTCCATAGCCTCGGCTGGGCAGCGACATTGGATAGAGCATGCACTCCCTGATGCGCAGCAACTCGCGCTCGGCCAGCGGGTGATCGGCCGACAGGACAGCATGAATCTGCTGCGGTATAGCATGAATCGTGTGGATCTCAGCGGTCCGAATCGGCTCGAAGACGATGGCGATGTCGGCGAGCATATTGATGATGGCATCCTCAGCCGCAGAGCGGTCATGCAGGAACACGCTGAAGTTCACGCCAGGGTGAACCTCACGATACTCTGTGATCTGCTCTGGCAGGAAATAGGGCAGAAGCGCCTGGCTGCACGCGATGGATACGTGGCCGCGTCGAGCGCCTGAAAGGTCAGATATCTGGGATTTTACCCGTTCCATGTCTTGGATCTGCGACCGGGCATGAGTGATGAAGATTTCTCCCGCAGCGCTCAACCTGACGCCTTGGGCGAACCGCTCGAAGATCGGCACGCCAAGTTCCTCCTCCAACGCAAGAATGCGGCGGTTGAGCGCCGTGGAGGTGATCGACAGCACCTCCGCCGCACTGCGGATCGAACCGGCCTTCGCGATTGCGTCGATGTATTTCAATGTTTGAAGGTGTCTCATTCCGTCCCCTGCAGCATTCAAGCTTGACCCTGAAGGCGATGCGCTTTTTGCATCGCTTTGATGCAAATATAACAGAAGACAGCAGCACTCGGAGAATGCAAGTTCAATTCCAAGCATGTCGCTACGGACTGCCAGCCGCGTCACAAGGCGCGGGCGTTCCTGATCCAGCCCGTGCCGTGCGAGACCAATCGCATAAAGCGCCGTGCCAAAGGAGTTAATGTTGACACGAAGAACACACCTGCGCCTTACGGATGCAACCACGCCCCCAAGAGCAGCCTGACAATGACTACGATCAAGGCCGCTCCCTATCAATGGCCATACAATGGAGACCTGCGCCCGACCAATACGGCGCTCATCGTCATCGACATGCAAACCGACTTCTGCGGCAAGGGCGGGTATGTGGACGCCATGGGCTACGATCTTTCGCTCACGCGTGCGCCCATCGAGCCGATCAAGTCCGTGCTTACCGAAATGCGCGGGCAGGGGTTCCACATCATCCACACTCGCGAAGGCCACCGCTCCGACCTGTCCGATCTGCCGCCCAATAAGCAGTGGCGATCGCGGCAGATCGGTGCGGGGATTGGCGATCCGGGCCCCTGCGGCAAGATTCTGGTTCGCGGGGAGCCCGGATGGGAGATCATCGACGACCTCGCTCCGCTGGACGGCGAGCCGATCATCGACAAGCCTGGCAAGGGTAGTTTCTATGCGACGGACCTAGAACTTCTTCTACGGACCCAACAGATCGACAACTTAGTCCTTACTGGCATTACCACTGATGTCTGCGTGCATACGACAATGCGCGAGGCCAATGATCGTGGGTTCGAGTGCCTGATGCTCGAGGATTGCTGCGGTGCCACAGACAAGGGCAACCACGACGCTGCGGTTGAAATGATCAAGATGCAAGGCGGTGTGTTCGGATGCGTGGCAGATAGCGCCACCCTTCTGTCGGCGCTTGGAAGGTAGGAACGCCGCGCTTGAAGATGTGGACCCGGAACGAGCCCGAAGTACCAAAACTTGACTCGAAGGATTTTCATTTTTCGCTCCGGTCGAGCCGAGCGAATTTTCCTGGTGAAACCACGTACGCAATGAACTTTCCGAACATGACGAGATTTCCGATGCACGACCTGAGCGCTTTGCCCTTCACGATCCCCTCGCTTCACTCAGCATACCAGGGGGGAGTTGCGCCGGGCGACATACTCGCAGAATGTTACCGCAGGATCGCGGCGGTCGATGATCCAGGGATCTTCATCCATCTGATCGATCAAGAAGATTGCGCCGCCGCGATAGCAGCGCTTGGCACCTTTGATCCGGTCGCCAAGCCGCTTTGGGGAGTTCCCTTTGTCGTCAAGGACAACATCGACGCTGCCGCAATCCCCACCACGGCTGCATGCCCGGTATACGCCTACACACCTGCAAAAGACGCCTTTGTCGTTCGGTTGCTGCGACAGGCCGGTGCGATCCTGATCGGAAAGACGAATCTGGACCAGTTCGCAACCGGGCTTGTCGGCGTTCGCTCACCTTATCAGCCGCCGAGAAACGCCTTCGACCCCGATATAGTGCCGGGCGGCTCCAGCTCAGGGTCTGCCGTCTCCGTCAGCCACGGCTTTGTCGCATTTGGTCT
The DNA here is from genome assembly GCF_039839345.1 of Roseovarius sp. CAU 1744. Lineage (NCBI taxonomy): Bacteria > Pseudomonadati > Pseudomonadota > Alphaproteobacteria > Rhodobacterales > Roseobacteraceae > Roseovarius > Roseovarius sp. CAU 1744. The sequence continues at coordinate 197,405 of NZ_JBDOQV010000007.1, forward strand.
TGGCACTGACACCGCAGGTTCCGGGCGGGTTCCAGCAGCGCTGAACAATATCGTCGGACTGAAGCCGACGCTTGGCACATTGTCGGCGACCGGAGTAGTCCCGGCCTGCCGGAGCCTCGACACGATTTCGGTCTTTGCCCTGACGGTCGATGATGCCTATATCGCCTTCGAGGTCGCCAACAAGTTCGATGCCGAGGATTCCTTCGCTCGGCGCTTTCCAGCAAAGCCTATTACCGCCCCACCGCCAAGCCTGACGATCGGTGTGCCATCAGCCGCATCAATCAAGTTCATGGGCGATGATATCCAGCGGGACTCATTTCACGCCGCCATCGGATCGCTCAGGACTTTGGGGGCGCAGATCACGGAACTCGATTTCACTCCATTCTATGAGATAGCGCAGTTGCTCTATGATGGAAGTTGGATTGCTGAGCGCTTCACCGTGATAGAAGATCTGTTGAAGGATCGGCCGGATGATATCCACCCAGTCACGCGCGCAATTGTGGGCAGGGCCACGGACTTCTCGGCCGCCGATGCTTTCCAAGACCAATACAAGCTCGCGGCGCTCAAGCGCGTTGTAGAGCCAATCCTGGACAGCGTCGATGCGATGTGCGTCCCGACTATTCCGACTTTCTATTCGGTAGCGGATCTCGAAGCGGACCCAATACAGCCGAATAGTTACCTCGGCACCTATACCAATTTTGTGAACCTGATCGATCTGTGCGGTATCGCCGTCCCAGTATCGCGGCGCAAGGACGGGCGCCCAGGCAGTGTAACACTACTGGCGCGGGCAGGACTCGACGGGTTCATCGCGGGAGTTGCCAGACGATTGCATCAGCAAGCCGACGTGTTGCTTGGCGCAACAAAGCACCCGGTTCCCGAAGTCGCGCAGCCTAGCCGAAGTACTGGCGATGACGAGATCGAACTACTTGTTTGTGGAGCGCATATGAGTGGCTTGCCGCTGAACCACCAACTGACCGATCTTGGCGCACGCCTGCTGCGGGAAACCCGAACGTCGGCGCAGTATACGCTCTTCAGTCTTCCAGAAGCCTCGCCGCCTCGTCCGGCGCTCGTTCGGGCCAAGCGTGGTAGAATGATTGAGGTCGAAATCTGGGCTATGCCTAGCTCAGCACTTGGTCGGTTCATTTCGAATGTACCGGAGCCATTGGGCATCGGAACGGTTACGCTCGAGGACGGATCAACAGTCAAGGGCTTCATTTGCGAATCGATAGGCTTGAAAGGTGCGATCGACATAACCCATACCGGAGGTTGGCGGAGTTTCCTGAGCAGTTGCACGGTATCCTGAGGTCGTGGCCATTCAGTCAGCTTGGGGGGGTGATGCAAACTCCCCTGAAGGGGTCACTGCATAAAAGCGACTTTATTGTCCGGTTCGCGCGAACGAACGGAGAACTTATGCGGCATTGCGAAGATCACTTTTCCGAAGCGGCCTGAGGCGATCCGGGCGGAATGGCGGGTTCATGTTCCACAGGTAGTCCCCGGTCAATCCTACATGGGCCCAGCCAAGCGGCGCGATGTGTTTGATGATATCATTCGGGATGGCGTTGCCGTTTTTCCTCAGATCAGTGATTGAGGCTTCCAGATACTTGGTATTCCACAGGATGATGGCGGCAACCAGGAAGTTGAGACCGGATGCCTTGTGGATCTGATGCTCGTAACTGCGATCACGCATTTCACCGAGTTGGTTGAAGAAGACCCCGCGTGCCAGGGCGTTTCGGGCTTCGCCTCTGGCCAGACTTGCGCTGGTTCTCTTTCGCAATTCCAGGCTGCGCATCCATTCCAGGGCAAAGAGGGTCCGCTCCAACCGCCCCAGTTCGCGCAGGGCAATGGCCAGTCCGTTTTGCCTGGGATAGGCGGACAAGCTTTTGAGGATCGCCGATGCAGTGGTGGTTTCGGCTTTGATGGAGGTCGCCAGCCTGAGGATTTCGGGCCAGTTGTCGATATTGTGACCTGCTTTGATGGTGCCGCCGATGAATGGTGCCATGATGGCCGGGGGTTTCATACCGGGCAGGAGATACAATTTGCGAACCTTGAAGTTTCGCAAGCGCGGCGCGAAGCGGAACCCCAAGAGATAACACAGCGCAAAGACATGATCCGTCGCGCCGCCAGTATCAACATGATGCTCTTCGATTGCGACACCAGATTGGTGACGGAGAAGCCCGTCCAAAACGAAGGGCGCTTCGCTTTCAGTGGCTGTGATGACCGTCGAGTGGAACGGGCTGAACTGACCAGAGATGTGGGTGTAGAACTTGAGACCCGGGGTGCGCCCGTACTTTGCGTTGATGTCTGCCGATGCTTCACCGCGGCCACCGGCCCGGAAGAACTGCCCATCTGAGGATGACGTCACGCCATCCCCCCATAGCTTGGCCAGCGGGAGTTCTCGCTGCATGTCGATCAAACAAGCCAAGGCGGCTGAATAGGTCCCTTCTCGCAAATGCCAATCATGCGCCCACGCGATTTGCCGGGCAGACAGATTGTGGGTTGCCGCGGCCATGCGGGATACGCTCAGATTGACACCGTCGGCCAGGACGGCGGCAAACAGCGCCTTTTGATCTTCCGCCGGTCTGCCCGAGCGATAATGGGTGAAGCACTCCGCAAATCCGGTCCAGGCGTTCACCTCCGTCAGCAGGTCCGGGATCTTGATTTGTGGCAATTGCCCATAAGCCAGTCGGCTCATGGCCGTGGCGGCTTCAGGCGTTTCGTCTTTGACCGGGGTGATGCTCAGGGTGCCACCCTGAATGGCGGCATCCGGCAGCGTCCCCGCTTCGGCCCGGGCCGCGACAATGGCCATGGCCTCCTCAATCTGCTGTTGTCGCTCTGCAAGATAGGTTTCTGCATCCGCTGCGGCGGCGATCGGCAATGACCCCTCAGCGATCCGAAATTGCCCGCCCGAGCGGTAACGATAATGGCCAAAGATCATCCCGATATTGGTTTCGACCGCGAGCTCGACGACCTGCCACCGGAATTGCGCTGGCGCGAATGGATGCGCCGGATCGAGGCAGTGCTCTTTGCCAGCGCGTCGCCGGTGCCCGGTACGGACCTGGCCAAGGTGGTGGGGCAGGGGGCCTCGGTGGAGCTGCTGATCGAGGACCTGGCGGTTGAACTGTCTGAGCGCCCCTACGAGATTGCCCGCGTGACAAAGGGCTGGATGTTGCGGACCCGGCCAGCCTATGCCCCGGCAATCCGCGCCGCGGCGGATCTGGGCGACCAGGATCTCGACCTGCGCGACCTCGATGTCGCGGTGCTGGCCGCCATCGCCTATCACCAGCCGATCACCCGCGAGGGCCTCAAGGACATCTTCGGCAAGGAAATCAGCCGCGACCTGATCGGACGCCTCCACGCCCGCAACCTAATCGCCACCGGCCCCCGCGCCCCCCGCCGCGGCGCGCCCTACACCTTCGTCACCACCGAACACTTCCTGGTGGCGTTTGGGCTGGAAAGCCTGCGCGACCTGCCGGACAAGGAGCAGCTTGAAGATGCGGGAATGTCAAATTCGTAGTATGCAAATACCGAGGGAGCACGAACGGGGGCATTCATAGAATGCTAAGAAATTTCGAATATTTCGACTATTGCGATTAGTTCGAATAATCCCTATGTTGAAAACAAGCTAAGAAAACACCGGAGAGAAATCATGTCCGCCCTGAAAAACGAGGCGTTTGTTGATCGTTTGCCAGATGAGGTTGAGATCAAGAACGCGGAACAACTCAGAACGATTGTTGCCTCCCAGATCAAGGAGGGCGAACCAACAACGCTGTCACTCGCGCTCGATAGTGGGGAGATGCAAACCGTAACCCTTGCCCCTGCGCTGACCGCATCGCTCCTGGAAGTGTTGCGGCTGGTGTCGAGCGGGCGAGGATTCCGTATGATCCCCGTCGAAGCAGAATTGACGACGCAACAAGCCGCAGATCTGCTAAATGTCTCGCGACCGTTCCTTGTCAATCTCCTGGAGAAAGGGGACGTTCCCTTCACGAAGACGGGTCGCCACAGGCGCGTTCGCGCCGACGACTTGTTTGCTTATAAGGAAAGGCGGGATGCGCAACGGTCAGATGCTCTCGGTGATTTGGCGAAAGCGGACGCTGAGGACGATCTTATATGAGCCGATACGCGGACCGGTTCACGGCCCTTTTGGATGCCTGTGTCTTGGGCGGAGCACTGCGACGCAACATGCTTTTGAGTCTCGCTGAGGCTGGCTTGTTCCGGCCTCGGTGGAGCGCACGTATTCTTGACGAAACCCAGAAGGCGATCTCAGAGATCACGAAGGGGGCGACAGATGGATCCCGACAGCGTGCGGCAATCGAAGCGGCTTTCCCCGAGTCTCTTGTTTCGGGCTACGAGGTGTTCGAAGGTAAGCTTGACCTTCCCGATCCAAATGACAATCACGTCCTGGCGGCTGCGATTTCTACTTCGGCGTCGGTAATTGTGACTGACAACCTCGCGGACTTCCCAGAGGAAGCTTTGGCTCCACACGCCATCGACGCGATTTCGGCAGATGACTTTATAGCCGACACGATCGAGCTCGACCCTTCGGAGGCCATACTTGCTCTGCGGCGCATGCGTGAGAGGTTCGAAAATCCTGCACTCGATGTTCCTGCTCTCATCCACAAGTCTGAGGCGCAGGGCCTTCTGCAGGTCGCAACATTCATGGATGAATACAAGTCGCTTTTGTAAAATGGGCGGAAAGCGGTCGTTCGCCGCCTTGCAGCAGGAAATTGTGCGGACTTCGAAAGCAGACCTTCGCCACCGAAATTATTGGTTGGTCATGTTTCGGGACACAACTTCAGAGAAGCTGCCATTCGCTTCACGAGCATTTCAAACCAAGAACACTCTAAGAGCGGCCGTTCGGCTCCACATCGGAATCCCGTAAAATGTAAAACGCAGGCCGTGGCCTGCGTTTCAATGTGGTGCAATCGAATGCTTGTTAACGGCTCGACCGCGAATTTTGAACAATAAAAGTCTGATCTCTTTCTAGTGTAGACGTCAAGCGGTTTTTGGGGTTGAGGGTCCCGTATCCCAATGCAACTATTTGTGTATGACGAGGAGAATAGTTATGCGTCTTGGGCTCGATATCGGTACGAATTCAATTGGCTGGTGGCTTTATGCCACCGAGGATGATGCAATTAAATCGGTAATTGATGGCGGCGTGCGCATTTTCTCGGACGGCCGTGACCCCAAATCCGGCGCATCGCTAGCGGTGGATCGTCGTGCGGCCCGGGCCCAGCGGCGCAGACGCGACCGGTTTCTGCGGCGCAAGACGGCATTGATGAAGCAGATGGCCGAGGTTGGTTTGATGCCTGCCGATCCCGATGAGGCCAAGATGCTCGAGTTGCTTGACCCTTATGAGTTGCGTGCGAAGGGATTGGACGAGGCTTTGCCTCTGACCCATTTTGGGCGAGCCCTGTTCCACCTAAACCAGCGGCGAGGTTTCAAATCGAACCGCAAGACCGACCGTGGTGATAACGAAAGCGGTAAGATCAAGGACGCCACGAAACGTCTTGATGAAGAAATGGCTACCAAGACTGCGCGCACCTATGGAGAATTTTTGCATATGCGGCGCTCGGCAGCACCGGATCCAAGGCAGGTGCCAAGTGTGCGGACACGGCTTTCGGTTGCTCGACGCGATCACGCTGAAAAAGAAGAAGCCGGGTATGATTTCTATCCTGACCGACGCCATCTGTCAGAGGAGTTCAGCAGGCTTTGGAAGGCGCAGGCGAGTCATTATCCTGAGATACTGACAGAGGATCTGCGTGATGAGATCGCAACGATCATCTTTCACCAGCGTCCGCTGAAATCCCCCAAGGTGGGTCTGTGCCTGTTTACGGATGAGCGCCGGATCCCAAGCGCGCATCCGCTGAACCAAAGGCGGGTCTTGCTGGAGACCGTCAACAGCCTGAAAGTGGTGGCCCCGGGCGAGCCTGCGCGCGATCTGACGCTTGAAGAACGTGACCGCATCGTACATGCGCTGGACAATAAGGCCCATACAAAGTCCTTGTCCGGTATGATGATGAAGCTCAAGGCCTTGGGCAAAGTGATCAAGCTGCGCGCGGGTCAGTCTTTTACCCTGGAAACCGCGAACCGCGATGGAATCGCATGTGATCCCGTGCGCGCCAGCCTGTCGCACCCGGGCCGATTTGGGGCGCGGTGGTCTGCATTGAGCGCCGATGCGCAGTGGGATGTGATAAAGCGCATACGTGCTGTTCAAAGTGACGCTGAGCATGCCAGCCTGGTTCAGTGGCTGATGTCACACCACGGTTTGGAGTCTGCGAACGCAGAGGGTGCCGCCAATGCTCCTTTGCCTGAGGGCTATGGGCGGTTGGGCCTGACAGCGTCGACGCGGATTTTGGCGGCGCTGGAGAACGACGTGATCCCCTATAGTGCCGCTGTCGCGGCCTGCGGCTGGCATCATTCTGATGGTCGTACAGGCGAGGTGCTGACAGCACTGCCCTATTACGGCCAGTTCCTTGACCGCCACGTGATCCCAGGCAGCTACAATGAAAATGACGACGAGATCACGCGATATGGCCGCATCACCAATCCGACCGTGCACATTGGGCTGAACCAACTGCGCCGATTGGTAAACAAGATTATCACCGTTTACGGCAAGCCCGATCAGATTGTCGTGGAACTGGCCCGTGATCTGAAGCTGTCGGAGGACCAGAAGCGGGAGGTGCAACGCGACATCAAAAAGAACACGGATGCAGCAATTGAGCGCGGCAAGAAGCTGGAGGAGATGGGGCTTCCCAATAATGGCGCGAACCGAATGGTGCTGCGCTTGTGGGAAGACCTCGGGCATGACGTTATGACACGGAATTGCCCATATACCGGCAAGCGGATCAGTGCAGGAATGCTTTTTGATGGATCCTGCGACGTGGATCACATCCTGCCCTATTCGCGCACACTCGATGACGGTTTCGCCAATCGCACCCTCTGCCTGAAAGAAGCCAACCGCCAGAAAACGAACAAAACCCCGTGGGAAGTCTGGGGCGATACCCCGCGATGGGACATCATCGCTGCCAACCTAAAGAACCTGCCTGCCAACAAGGCGTGGCGCTTCGCTCCCGATGCCATTGAGAGATTCGAGGGGGAAAATGACTTTTCCGCGCGGGCGCTGAAAGACACGCAATATCTTTCGCGTATTGCGCGCAGCTATCTGGAGGCACTTTATGACGGCCAGGATGGCAAGAGCCACGTCTGGGTCGTGCCGGGACGCCTGACCGAGATGCTGCGCCGTCACTGGGGCCTGAATGGTATCACCGCGCTGACAGACAGCGACAGCAAGACTGTCAAGGCTAAAAACCGCACCGACCATCGCCATCATGCCATCGACGCAGCGGTCGTTGCTGCGACCGATCGCAGCCTGATCAAACAGATCTCCGATATGGCGAAGAAGGACGAGGTCAACGGCGCCGAGCAGGTGGTCAGGTCGGTCCCGCCGCCGTGGGAGGAGTTTCGCAAAGACATCGCCGCACAACTGAACCGGATAGTCGTCAGCCACCGTGCCGATCACGGGCGGAATGATACTGCTGCCCGCAAGCGCGGGCGCGACAGCACATCAGGGCAGTTGCACAATGATACAGCTTATGGCCTGGCCAGCGGTGACAAAGTTGTCAGTCGAAAGCCACTCTTGTCACTGAAACCCAACGAAATCGCCATCACATCTCGCGGGGCGAACATCCGCGACACCGACCTGCAAAAACATCTGGCACGCGTCACCCGTGGATTGGACGGGAAGGCGTTTGAACAGGCATTGGCCGCGTTCGCCAATGCACCCATGCTACCGGACAATACTGACAACCCGTATTTCGGACTGCGGCGTGTGCGCCTTGAGGAAACCTTGCAGGAAAGCGCACGGATCGAAATCAGCGACAAGTCCGGCAAGCCGTTCAAAGCCTATAAGGGGGACAGCAATCAATATTATGAGATCTGGCGGCTGCCCGATGGCAAGATAAAAGCACAAGTTGTGACCACGTTTGAGGCGCATCAGTCATCTTTAGAGAAGAAGCCGCATCCCGCAGCGAAACGGCTCCTGCGTGTGTTCAAACGAGACATGGTCATTTTGGAAAGAGACGGTGAAATTGTCATCGGTTACGTCCAATCTATGCACGTTGCAAACGGCCTGTTTATTGCGCCGCATACCGAGGCAAACGCAGACGCGCGCAACCGCGACAAGAACGATCCATTTAGGTTTATCCAGATTGGCGCCGGCCCTCTAGTCAAGGCCAAGGCCCGCCGCATTTACGTCGATGAGATGGGGCGGCTACGTGATCCCGGCGCTTCAAATTAGGTGTGAATTTTGAAAAATCTGAGTTTCGCAATACAATCAGTACGTTAACGATTCGCGTGGGGGCGCGAGGGGTACTGTGTGGACCAGATTATAGACATTGCGACGGACGGTCGCCACCTATCGCGTGACCGCGGCTTTTTGAAAGTAACCGAAGACGGCACAGAAATTGGTCGCACGCCGCTCGACCAGATCGCCGGGGTTATCGTGCACGCCCATGGCACGACCTGGTCTACATCCTTGCTCACAGAACTGGCTGACCGGGGCGCGCCTGTGGTTCTGTGTGCGGCTAACCATGCCCCTAAATCCGTTCTGATGCCAATCGCCGGCCACCATGCACAGGGCGCGCGAATGCGGGCGCAGTGGCAGGCCAAAACCTCGTTGATTAAGCAGGCCTGGAAACAGGTCGTCACCAGAAAGGTGCAGATGCAGGCCGCTGCGCTGGATGCCATCGGCGAAGCGCCCGCGCCGCTGCACATGATGCAGCGGAAAATTACGTCGGGCGACGCAGGCAACGTCGAAGCACAAGCCGCGCGCTATTATTGGCCTCGGATGATGGGTCTTGATTTTCGTCGTGACGTAGGAGGTGGCGATGAAAATGCTCTGTTGAACTATGGCTATACCGTCCTTCGGGCGGCGACAGCTCGGGCCGTAGTCGCAGCAGGTTTGCACCCTACGATCGGGCTGCACCATTCAAATCGTGGCAACGCATTCGCCCTAGCCGATGATCTGATGGAACCCTTCCGGCCGCTGGTGGATTGCGCTGTACGATCCATCACCCACAGCCGCGGTAGCCAGGTGGATACAGATGCCAAACAGGCGCTGGCTCGGTTAATAGCCACCGACTTGCCTCTGGGTGAAGGAATAACACCAGTGTCAGTGGCGCTGACAAAGCTGGCCACTTCGCTGGGACAGAGCTTCGAGGCAGGGAAACTTGATCTGGCGCTTCCGAATCCGCCCGATCCGCTGACGCTTGCAGGGTTGGGCTCATGACTGCCGATGTTACGTTTTTATCAGGATACCGTCTGATGTGGATATTAGTGATGTTCGATCTGCCGACCGACACAAAGCCTCAGCGCAAAGCGGCGACTGACTTTCGTAACTTTCTGCTGGATGAGGGTTTCGAGCGAAGCCAGTTTTCTGTCTACGCTCGTTTCGTCAATGGCAAAGAGGCATTTACCACCCGAGTAAACCGCATCGAACGTCATCTACCTGATTCGGGTGACGTTCAGATACTTAACTTCACCGACCGTCAATATCGTGATATTGTTCACTTCTCGGATCAAGGGCGTAGAAAGGCCCGGGAGAATCCGCAACAGCTGGTGATGTTTTGATGCGATTCGCGATAGAATATGGGAATTCACCTCACATAAGCTCCTGTGTTTACAGGAGCTTATGTGAGGAACCATTGTAGCTGTTCAAAATTCGCGGTCCAGCCGCAACCGGGCCTATCCGGCGATTGTAGCGGCCACAATTGTAGCTGTTCAAAATTCGCGGTCCAGCCGCAACAAGGCTGCGGCGTGGCGCAAGTCCAATCCAATTGTAGCTGTTCAAAATTCGCGGTCCAGCCGCAACGAGTATTTCACCGGATCCAATGTTGCCGCGATTGTAGCTGTTCAAAATTCGCGGTCCAGCCGCAACGATGGGGATGTATTTTCGCCGGGCGTATTCATTGTAGCTGTTCAAAATTCGCGGTCCAGCCGCAACATCTTTGAGAGTGGCAACTCCGGTGCAGACATTGTAGCTGTTCAAAATTCGCGGTCCAGCCGCAACAGACCAAGGCCCGTTTGTGGGGTGGTGCTGATTGTAGCTGTTCAAAATTCGCGGTCCAGCCGCAACGCACACGCTTGAGCATGTAGTGGCGCAAAATTGTAGCTGTTCAAAATTCGCGGTCCAGCCGCAACTCAACGGCGGCGCTGTCATTGCCACCGGAAATTGTAGCTGTTCAAAATTCGCGGTCCAGCCGCAACACGCCCACATATAAGCATCAAGGCGATCAATTGTAGCTGTTCAAAATTCGCGGTCCAGCCGCAACTCAGCTAAACCAGAGAAATCAATTCCTCTTATTGTAGCTGTTCAAAATTCGCGGTCCAGCCGCAACATGATGGGCGGCTTGATTGCCGGCGTATATATTGTAGCTGTTCAAAATTCGCGGTCCAGCCGCAACATAAATGGCAAGACCAACAATTTCTGGACAATTGTAGCTGTTCAAAATTCGCGGTCCAGCCGCAACTTGGCGCATTTACTTACCGCCGCCTCTATCATTGTAGCTGTTCAAAATTCGCGGTCCAGCCGCAACTGAAGTTCTTAATGAATTGTCTCTTGTCAGATTGTAGCTGTTCAAAATTCGCGGTCCAGCCGCAACGGTTGTTGATGTCCACACTGCCCGCCGATGATTGTAGCTGTTCAAAATTCGCGGTCCAGCCGCAACTGGCTTGAGGCCGCTGCAGTTACTACCGGGATTGTAGCTGTTCAAAATTCGCGGTCCAGCCGCAACACCCTCGGCAGCGTTGCCACGGGCAAAAAATTGTAGCTGTTCAAAATTCGCGGTCCAGCCGCAACAGATCGCTACATCAAGTGGTGTGAGGTGTTATTGTAGCTGTTCAAAATTCGCGGTCCAGCCGCAACAAGGAACCCCGCGCCTCCCGCGTTACTGCATTGTAGCTGTTCAAAATTCGCGGTCCAGCCGCAACAAGAGAGGTTCACCCTCTACGCAGAAAGCCATTGTAGCTGTTCAAAATTCGCGGTCCAGCCGCAACGATAAGGGCCGCGCATACGAGGCCAAGAGATTGTAGCTGTTCAAAATTCGCGGTCCAGCCGCAACTTCGCAGAACCCCAAGAGGCCCCAACTACGATTGTAGCTGTTCAAAATTCGCGGTCCAGCCGCAACTCACCGGCCCTTGTGTTGATCGCGTAGGTGATTGTAGCTGTTCAAAATTCGCGGTCCAGCCGCAACGAGGGCAAGTTACCGGTGTCGCTGCGATGAATTGTAGCTGTTCAAAATTCGCGGTCCAGCCGCAACTAGAACTGGCCGTTGATGACCATTCCCCGCATTGTAGCTGTTCAAAATTCGCGGTCCAGCCGCAACCCGATCACAACAAGCCTTCTAAAGCGCTTATTGTAGCTGTTCAAAATTCGCGGTCCAGCCGCAACTCCTCAAGTATTGATATCATGCTATCATTAATTGTAGCTGTTCAAAATTCGCGGTCCAGCCGCAACGTCGAACACTTTGAGTGCTTGGGTGTGCATATTGTAGCTGTTCAAAATTCGCGGTCCAGCCGCAACTTTGGATGAAATCAGTAGTGACCCGAAGTATTGTAGCTGTTCAAAATTCGCGGTCCAGCCGCAACACCCTTGTTTGCCGTCACGGGCGCTCCGGCATTGTAGCTGTTCAAAATTCGCGGTCCAGCCGCAACTCGGCGGCGGTCGCGCGTATTCTGCGCCGCATTGTAGCTGTTCAAAATTCGCGGTCCAGCCGCAACTCCATCCCGGTCATGTCGCAGCAGATGTCTATTGTAGCTGTTCAAAATTCGCGGTCCAGCCGCAACGTGCAATACGTCGAGGCGTGGGGCATGGGGATTGTAGCTGTTCAAAATTCGCGGTCCAGCCGCAACAACAGGAAGGGTCGCCAGTGGCGCACCGGAATTGTAGCTGTTCAAAATTCGCGGTCCAGCCGCAACAGGAGCACCGTCCATATCCGCATCCTCACGATTGTAGCTGTTCAAAATTCGCGGTCCAGCCGCAACCTGGCGTTCCCTCGATATCCTTCCGGCTCATTGTAGCTGTTCAAAATTCGCGGTCCAGCCGCAACGTTGAAAACGGCATCCTCGGGTCGATATACATTGTAGCTGTTCAAAATTCGCGGTCCAGCCGCAACTGTAGGTCTCACCTACAAGCGCGATACGCTATTGTAGCTGTTCAAAATTCGCGGTCCAGCCGCAACACGGTGAAGCTCCGCGCCCTCCGCGATGCAATTGTAGCTGTTCAAAATTCGCGGTCCAGCCGCAACACAACGGCACATTCGCCTCGCGTGCGCGCGATTGTAGCTGTTCAAAATTCGCGGTCCAGCCGCAACTCCGTCATGCTGCCCGTGATTGTCGGGAATTGTAGCTGTTCAAAATTCGCGGTCCAGCCGCAACTGGTGTGCGAGCCTGCCGCCAGGTACAACAATTGTAGCTGTTCAAAATTCGCGGTCCAGCCGCAACTGGCGGGGGGCATGGCTGCGTTTTGGGACCGATTGTAGCTGTTCAAAATTCGCGGTCCAGCCGCAACCGGGTGGCTGGCAACAGCTCGACCGCGCGTATTGTAGCTGTTCAAAATTCGCGGTCCAGCCGCAACATAGGGCGGCGACTGCCGATGCTCTGAGGTATTGTAGCTGTTCAAAATTCGCGGTCCAGCCGGAGTCAGGTCAGCTATCCCGACCGTCGAGAAATGAATGCTGCAATGCGGACCAACTTCCGCTATTACGGGCCGCAGCGCGGCATTACATCCTGACGATGAAAGACGGCTCAGGGCCGGTACGCCCCTCTCAGAAGGTTTTTGCAAACCGAAGATTCACGTTTGTTGGTAAAGACAGGATCGCATGGCGAGAGTGCGAGAATTTCAGGAGAAGTATGGGATCGTTTAATTTGCAACCCCCGTGCCTATCAGCGAGAATTTAACCACTTGGCTTTCTCCGCCGAATGTGACCGCCTCGCCTACGAAATTTGCGACAACGGCGATTTCATTTCCAGAGAACTGGGGCGCAAACTCTTCCAGCCGGAGCTCAATTGTTTTCCAGAACATATCGGCCCCGCCAGCCATAAGGGCGTTTTCCATGGTGATCACACCGCCACCGTCATAGCCAAATTCACTCTCGTTTAAGGTCATGTCCAGCGTGACGTTTCCTGGCCCCATGCCCTGTTGATACGTGGTGAGATCGAAGGTGAAAGTGTCGCCGTCCAAGTTGAGGGTCGCCTGCATGGGTAAGAAAATGTTGTAGACCATGCCGCTCAAGCTACCTGCCTTGGCTGTGAGCACCATGTCAAGCGGATATTCTGCGATTGCTGGCTTTGGCGTGTGGCCCGCCTCGGTCAGAAGGAAGCCTTCGGTGGTGACAAAGTCGGCGCCATTTATCTCCTCGGAACTGCGACTGGATTCAGTGGTCCAGCGGAAATGGGGCATCGTGCCGCCGCCGTGGCCTTCCCAGGGGCCGACCTGAAATTGTTCATTCAGCGGAGAGACCGACCCGCCGTTCAGGCGCTGGTACATCTTGAGGTCGCCCCGGTCCTGGGTCAGTTCCAGATCGCGTGAGATTTCCTGGCTGGTGAAGGTTGCAGTGTCCTGGTTCCAGCAGACTTCGCTAAGTTCAGTAGAGGCCTCGACACTCATACCCTTGGTGACGGCATAGGCCATGACGCCGATGCCCCGAAGGCCATCGCAATCGGACACCATCAGCACCTCGGCTTGGGCGAAGGAGGCAAGACTGATAGTGGCACAGGTGGTGAGGACTGAAATGCGTCTCATTGCTATAGTTTCTACCCCTAGTTCGATTTTACCCAAGTGAAGTTGTCGCTTGATCAAGCTGCTCGACTTTGCTCCCTTTTTCAAGCTTACTCGGGCTGATGACGTTGTTCGACTTGGTTTGAGCTCGTTGTAGGAACAGAGAATCCTGACCACTAAATAAACCGACGGCCATGGTCTTCATTCCCGCCAACGGAACTTTCAAAAATGCACAACCTTCGCACTTCGGTGTAAGCGGTGTTCTGGCCCCATCTTCCTTGTGAGTATTCGATCTGCGAGTCACTGCTGTGATGTAGTTTCTCACAGGTATGCCCCATGGATGCCCTTGACGACCTTTTCGCCGTGGCTCTGCTTGGTTCCGGGTTTCTGTCTCATCTTATGGAGTGGACGCCCCTTGCATCCGAGCCGATAGTTTTCGGCAACCGTAGCAAGCAGAAGGAGTTCACAAATGCAGTTACTTGCGATTGATTTGGGCAAACAGTCGTTTCACATCCATGGGATCACCAATGAGGGCGAGGTGATCTCGAAGAAGGTGACCAGATCAAAACTCGAAGCCGCCGTTCAGGAACTTTCCCCGGATACCATCGCCATGGAGGCTTGCGCCAGCGCTCATCATTGGGGCCGACGGTTTCAGGCCCTGGGGTATTCCGTGCGCCTCATTCATCCGCGGTTCGTCATGCCGTTTGTCAAAGGCTCTAAGAACGACGCTGTTGATTCCGAGGCGATCTATGAGGCCGCACTGCGCCCGACCATGCGATTTGTCCCGGTGAAGACGACGGAGCAACAGGATTTGCAGATGCTGCACCGAACACGCGACCGGCTCATCACACAACGGACCGGATTGATTAATCACATTCGCTCCATAGTGGCTTCGATGAACCAGAAATCCTCCGTTACTCAAACCCCTAAATTTGTCCGGTAGGCGCTGATGTCAGACAAGCGGTGGCTGAAGCCGGTCTCACTCTTTGCAGGAGACTGGCGGCATGGACATACCACATCGCGGCGGCACTCCCGGTTTTGTTGGTGTTCAGGGGAGCAGTCTGAACATTTCTGATTTCCCGGGGAACCGGAATTTCAATACGATTGGCAAATTTTTTTTTGCAGGACCCGCGCATCTCGCTTTTTTTCATAGGTTTTGGGACGCGGACGACTGTCCGGCTGCAGGCGACGGCGCGAGTTTATTGGGATGCGCCTGATTTGGAAACGGGTCGGGTCCTGCAGTTTGATGTAGAGCGTACCATCATCTTCCCGCAAGCCTCTCGTTACACGTGGTCATATGAAGAGACGTCGCCTTTCCTCCGGACTGAGTAACGGCCGTGGAAGGGGCGGTTCATCTTACGGAAAATCTTACTTTGCGTCCGCGTCAAGCGAATAACCGGCGACTGGAGCAACGTCTTTTACCGCAAGCGTGAGCCCATGCAGGGGGCTTGCCTGCGCGTGATCTACCTGAACATAGGGATAATCGCACCAGGCATTGAGGCTCTTACCTTTTCGTTTTCCGCCATTCGATGCCATTAACAGTTTTCGAGCCGTGGAAAAATCCTCCACGGCCCGGCCTTTTATGCTTTCAGAAGATTCTGTTGGGTCAAGCTCTGTGAGCCAACCTGACGCGGTGCACCCTCGGCGTTGCTGCGCATCTTACCAAAGATAACCGGGCGTTTGGCGCTGTCATCGACGTGCAGCGAGAACACATCCGGGCGGGCGTAGTGTCCGACCGGGTCGAAATCCAGCTTGCTGCGGGTCAGCGTCAAACGATCAAGTTCTGCATAGAGGATCGTGGCCTCGTTGAACACAGGCCCCGCCAGCACTTCGCCCAAAGGTCCCACGATCATGCTGCCGCCACGCATCAACACGTCTTCCGGGTCCGCGCCCAACTGGCTGCGATAGCCCGGCCCGTACTCACCGAGCGTAATGTACTGGCAGGAGCTGAGCACATAGCATCGCCCTTCCATAGCGACATGGCGCATCGTGGCAATGAACGTGTCGCGGTCGTCAGCAGTTGGCGCACAGTAGATCTCGACACCCTGGGCATACATCGCCATGCGCGTGGCCGGCATGTAGTTCTCCCAGCAGATCACCGAGCCGATGGTGCCCAACTCGCTCTCGACGGCGCCCAAGGTTGAGCCGTCGCCAAAACCCCAGATCAGGCGCTCGGCTCCGGTCGGTTGAAGTTTGCGGTGCTTGCCGCTGATCCCGGCGCGCGGGTCGATATAGACCACCGTGCAATACAGCGTGCCGCCCTCCTGCTCGATGATACCCATCACCACAAAGGTATTGGTCTCGCGGGCAGTTTCAGTGATGGCGGCCAGTTCCGGCCCATTCAGCGTGACGGCCCCGTCGTAGTAGCGGCGGTACTCGTCCCGGCCCAGGGGTTGGCGGTTGCCGACCGAGACGTCAAAGTTCAGCCCCTTGGGATAGGTGCCGAGAAAGGCCTCTGGGAACACGACGATTTCGGCGCCAACTGCGCCCGCCTCACGAATGAGGCGGCACGCTTTTTCAGTGGTGGCCGCAGCGTCAAAGGGAACAGAGCTGTCCTGGACGACGGCGGCTTTGACAGTATCTTTCATCAAACGGCCTCAGCGGTTGCGGGTGCGTCGACAGCGGCTGCATCCTGAGATTTGGTATCGGCCCCCATGTAGCGGGCGAACATGCCATGGTAGTTTTCGATCGAGGCGTCGGAGACCGGCCGAGTGACAAGGCTCACAAGTGCGGTCACAGCTATGTTGGCCACGATGCCGGTCGTGCCTGCGCCCAGCCCGATGGTGAAGCCGCCGAACTTGACGATCAGCAGGCTGATAACCCCGGCCAGAAGCCCGGCAAAGGCTCCCATCTCGGTAATGCGACGGAAGTACAGAATACCCAACGCCGAAGGCACGAGCTGCAGACCAAGGCCAAAGCCCAGCGCCGCCACGGGCACGAGATGACCGGCGCCACCCGGCGTCAGCGCCAGCACAAAGACCAGCAAGGTCAGACCAGCAACGACAAGACGGGTCACGCGCGTGCTTTCTTGATCGCTGAGCTTGCGGCCCCGCACCCCGCCCCAAATGTCTTCAGCCACAAGACTCGCAGACGAGAGCAATTGGCTGTTGATCGTTGAGATGGCAGCAGCAAGTATTCCCGCCACCACGAAAGCTGCGAGCACAGGCGCGTGTTCGGCAAAGATTTGCGGCAGGATCGTATCCGAGCTCTCGCGTGAGACACCGGGCGCCACGCCCGGGATGACGGCGGCGAGGCCGATGATCAGCGGAATGATCGCCATCATCCACGAGTTCCAGAACGGCGTAGCCACGGCCACTTTGCCCAGAGTTTCGGCAGATTTGGCCGAATAGAACTTCTGCCACATATGCGGGAGCACCCAAGCGCCGAAGCCAAGGCCGAGGAAAAGCTCGAGCATGTTCGTTGGCTTGCCCGGGTTGGTCACAAGATCGGGGTTGATCTCAGCGACGCGGGCAAAGAGAGCAAGACCGCCGACAAGGTCAAGGACGTAAAGCGCGGTGAAGATCATGATCGCGGCAAAAAAAGTGCCCAGGAACATGTCCGACCACGCCGTCCCGCGGAAACCGGCCCAGAGCACAATTGCGCCAACCATGAGCGAGGCGATAGTGACACCCAGTGCATATGGCACGGCGCCTTCGGTCAGTGTTTCAAGGGCACGCGCACCTCCGCTGACCTGGATCAGCATTACCGGCACAAGAGCCGTGATCCCGACAAGCGCCGACAGCAGGCGCAGCCGTTTGCTGTCGTAGTAGTGTTCGATCATCTGACCGGGTGTGATGAAGCCAAACCGTTTACCGGCCAGCCAGATGCGGGTGCCGAAGAGCCAAACAAAAACGCCGTGGAAGATGGTCCAAACGGCAAAGCCCGCAAACCAGATGCCTTCTCGAAAGTAGGCACCAAACGAGCCGAGCAACGTCCAGGTCGAAAAGTAAGTCGCGCCCATGGAAAGCAGCAAAACAGTGGTGCCGATCGCTCGGCCGCCGACGACGAAGTCTTCAGTGGTTTGGCTGCCACCGGAGTTCCGGGCCGCGAGGTAGGCAATGGACAAGAGGATGCCGACAATACCGGCAAGTATCAGAAGTGTGGGAAGCGCAGTCATCGTCTCAGACCTCCTCGACGGGGTTGGCATCGAGCTTGCGCTGCAAAGGGCGGAAGCATAAGGGGTACAGGGCAATCACGCAGAGCGTCAGAACCACGTTGGCGCCCAGCACAATGGCGAGCGGTTTCGGGAAGGGTCCAATAAAGGTCGGATCGGCAAAAAAGCCGAGATAGGGTAAGGCGACAATCACCAGACAAACTAGTAAGGTCACACCGATCAGGCGTCGTAGCAGCAGCATCTTTCTATCCTCTCGATATTGATGCGCTGGTTTACTCAACGTAGGTGTTCGTGCATATTTCCAATCTTCGAATACAGTGTTGCCTGAATTCGAACATCGGAGGCCACGCCATGCTGAGCACCGCCCATCGCTATCTCCTCTCCGTGGCCGAAACCGGCTCGATCCGTGCCAGTTCGCAAGCGCTTAACGTGGCGGCCTCGGCCATTTCGCGGCAGATCCAGATTTTGGAGCATCAGTTCGGGCATCCCCTGTTCGAGCGCTTCGCCTCGGGCATGGTACTCACGCCAGAGGGGCGCATCGTCGCCCATCACCTGCAGCGCACAGCCCGAGAGATCGAACTGGCGGAGGCCGAGATAAATGCTCTGCACGATCTCGTCACCGGAACGATCCGATTTGCGGCCATCGAAGGTGTCCTTGCGTCCTGGCTTATTCCCGCGATGAGTTCTTTCCGCGAGCGCCATCCCAGCGTTCAGTTCGAAGGACGCATTCTGGGGTCAAACTCGGCCTATGAGCTTGTTATGGCGGACCGGCTCGACTTTGGCATCGTGGTTTGGGATGAAGAATGGTCGGGCATCGACATCCGCAAAAGCTTCGATACGCCCCTGCTCGTTGCCATGCGTCCGGACCATCCGCTGGTGGCCGAGCGCGCAATCCCACTGACCGCGCTGGCATCAGAGCCTCTGACGCTCCTCGACGATGGTTTCACAACCCGGCTGGTAGTGGATAAAATGTTCGCAAAGAGTGAGGTCGCAAAAAATGTGGCGTTGGATGTCAACCACATTGAGATCGCGAAGCGCTATGTGCAGGCCACGGGCGGTGTGACGATCCTGCCGGAATACGCCGTGAGTGTCGAGGTCGCAGAAGGCACGCTTGTGTCGCGACCACTAGCCCATGCCCGCGCCGTGTTGAAAACCGTGCTCTTCACGCGAAGCCGCAGCACGCACATTAGGGCAACAGAGTGCTTCCTGGACCGTCTAGTGACCGATGCAATCGTGTCTTGACAATAATCGTTGATGCGCAGGTGGGCGCTGTCAGACAAATTCGCACCAGCCTCAGCTAGGTCAGTTAGACCGCCCTTTAACCGCCCGACGTCCACCTTCTGTTTCTTTCCTAAAATACTTACAAAGACAGGACCGAGCGTTAACCAGCCCCCTAGGCCAACTTAAGCCTTGGGGTCAGGATTCATAACCAATAAATGACGGTTGCTGCGAGTGCGATTGCGGACAGGAAGACTTTGGGACAGCGATCATAACGTGTCGCTACGCGCCTCCAGTCCTTGAGCCTACCAAACATGATCTCAATACGGATGCGCCGTTTGTATCGGCACTTGTCATAATTCACGGTTGTCTTGCGTTGCTTTCGACCTGGGATGCAGGCGCTTATTCCTTTGTCTTTCAGCGCGTCCCGGAACCAGTCTGCATCATAGCCGCGATCCCCGAGCAGCCAGTCGACATCTGGAATACTGCTCAGTAGCGCTCGCGCACCGATATAGTCACTGACTTGGCCAGCGGCGACAAAAAGGCTGATCGGTCGCCCTTGGCTGTCACAGATAGCATGCAGTTTGGTATTCATGCCGCCCTTGGTTCGGCCAATTAGGCGGCCACGCCCCCCTTTTTCGCGGCCATGCTGGTCGCGGTACGATGTGCTTTCAGTTAGGTCGCGTCGATCATCACGGTCTTTTCCTCGCCGTGTTCGGCTGCCAAGCCGGCCATCATACGAGCGAAGATACCTTTCTCACTCCAACGCCTCCACCGGCTATAAAGTGTCTTGTGTGGTCCACATTCCTTGGGAGCGTCACGCCACCGCAACTCATTGCGATTGATGAAGATAATCCCGCTCAGCACCCTCTTGTCATCGACCCGTGGCTTGCCATGCGACCGCGGGATGAAAGGGGAAAGTTTGGCCATCTGCTCGTCAGTCAGCCAGAAAAGGTCGCTCATATCACCGCTCCGTATTTCGAACGTGAATCATGCAGCGCTTTGAAAATCAATGCATCCTGACCCTAGGAAACAAGGGGCACCTAAGTTGCGGAGATGTCAGTTCTGTTGCTTTTCACTGCTTCATGACGCTTTTTGGGGGGACGGAGCAACACCCGCCCTGTCATCAAATAGTTTCGGAACATCCCGAAATTCCATCACCAGGAAGTCGATGAAGGCGCGGGTTTTCGGCGCGAGATTGCGCTTGTCAGCAAACATCACGACGATGTCGGTGCTCGGCGGCGCGTATTCCGGCATGACATGAACCAACTCATTAGACCTAAATTTCTTTTCCGCTATGTAGCAGGGCAGACGTGCGATTCCGACGCCAGCGAGCGCGGCGCGATAAATGACGTCAGTACTGTTTCCTTCAAAGTTCCCTTGCGTTTCAAAACCGTGTTCGTTGTCAGGTTTAATACCGAACCAGGAGTTCCGCTCACTCTTTCCAGCGAGCCTAAGACAATTATGCTGCGCCAATTCAGCAAAATCTTGCGGCGTTCCGCGGCGTTCTAAATAAGCAGGCGAAGCGCACAAAACCCGACGGCTCTTCATGATGCGACGGGAAATGATATCGGGTTCCTTGCACTGCTCGGAAAAGCATATGGCGGCATCAAGGCCCTCGCTTTGCAATTCAACTTCTCGGTCTGAGAGGTCCAGTGAGACTTGGACCTCCGGGTTTTCCTCCATGAATTTCGGGAGCGCCGGGATCAGCATCGATTTCCCGAACGCCACGGTCGACGCGATTTTCAGTTTGCCACGTGGTATGCCATCCAGAATTGAAATAAGCGCTTCGGCCTCTTTGAATTTCTCGGCCATCGCTTTGCATTTCTGATAGAATTCCTGGCCTTCCTGCGTCGGTGAAACACCAGTCCTGGTTCGATGGAGAAGGCGGTGGTGAACATGGTCCTCAAGCAGCGCGATCTGCTTGCTAACCGCTGACGGGGTTTGCCCCATGGACCGAGCCGCAGCAGAGATACTTCCCTGCTCGACGACGGTCGCAAAGATCAACATTTGCGCAGAAATGTCCATGTCACATGATCCGACTGTTCCAAATTGGCACGGGTCCTGTTCTAACTTGAGAAATTGCGAACGCTACCAGGCACGGCTACTTCTGCAGTGCAGCGTAATTTCTGCATCGCAGCAAGAGACGAGGTGCAACAATGGCAATTATCCGATCGCAAAGTTCGCTGGCCGTCATTCTGGAGGCCGGCTGCACATTTTTTCATCACACGCGCGAGCAAATGCGAATGGGGCTTGTAAGGCGCAAAGTCTATCGCAGGACGTATCGCGAACTCTCGGTGCTGCCCGACCGCAGCCTCAGGGATCTGGGAATTCCGCGTAGCAGCATCAAAAGCTTGGCGATGGAGGCAGCGTATGACTGTTAGTTCGCAACCGGCAAGAGCAACAAGTCATCGTGTCTCCACCAGTGTGATTCCGGTGTTCGGAAAGGCTTCCGGCATCCGTTCCGCGCTGGCGAAGTTTGGACGCAGGGCTTTGTCAAACATTCGCTCAACTATGAAAACGCTTCAAAAGGCCCGGATGATTTCAGCGCTCTCGAGCATGAACGATCAACAGCTTGCCCAGATCGGTATCTCGCGGTCCGACATTCCGCGGTATGCAGAAACGCTAATGTCTAACGAGTAAACGGGTCGGCCGGTAGGACTTTGAGTGCGGTAGGAGAGGTGGTCGATACGACTTTAAGTACGGTTCTGGCAAAGTTACTGGCGTCAGAACAAAAGGAAAGTGCTGGTACTCGCTCCTCCTAGAGTTAGCTGGCACGAGCGCAGACGACAGACAGTTTAATGCGTGATGAGGTCTGACTCGGTTGTATTGCGTGAGCCACACATTGATGGCGACCTGGGCCTGTTTCATGCTGTGGAACCACTCGGCGTTCAGCACCCCTCGTCTTTAGGTTCCGTTGAAGCGCTCGTTGTATCCGTTCTCCCAAGGGCTGCCCGGGTAGATTTGCATCGGCTGGATGCCGACCTTTCTCAACCAGTTCTGCAGATGCGCCGCAATGAACTCTGGCCCGTTATCGGACCGGATGCCCTGTTACTTTTGCCGAGACGGGCTCTGCCGTCAAGAAATGATCTCTTCCATCGCAAACACAGGGTCCGCGCAATGGTGGCCCTCACCGTCCTCAATACGAAATCCCAAATCCCAAGCAGAAGGCCCTAACGTTATCTACGAGGTTAGCGAACTGCCTCCACGGCTGCTACAGAGAGAGATCCTTCCGCCAGGGCTCACCCCTTCAAAGAAGGGGCGATAGGGTTCGCCGTGTTTGACCACGGCGTGTACGGTGCGCGCCATCTTGGCCGCGATCGCGGTGTAAGCCTTGCGGCGTAGATGGGCATTGTGTCGATCCTTCGAGATATTGCTTTCGAACTCGTTGCGGAAGCTGTTGGTCCGCTTGAAACGAGCCAATTTCAACAACCTGACAATGCCGTTCAGAGTGAGCTTGGCGCGACGCCGAAGGTGCGCTTGAATGCCTTGCTAAAATGAGACGGATCAGAAAAACCGAAATCAAATGCGATATTTGTGATCGAGGTGTGACGATTCCTCAAGATCTCTCTATGAGCGCCTTCCAAACGGGTTTGCCACAGCCAACGCATTGGGGTGGTGCCTTCTGCACTAAACAGGCGGTTAAGTGAGCGAGCCGATATCCCATGGCTTGCACAAATCAGGTCAATGTTCAGGTCTGCATCTGCAAGATTTTTCTTCATGAATTTCTGGATTTCATCCAGTTGTTTTTCCTTGTGAGCTTTCTCCGCAAAGTCGTCAGAAGAGAAAAAATGATCTATGCTTCCGAAGATCAGATCCAAAGCGGAGGCTTCGACGTTCTTTGATAGTCTACTTTCGAGGGCCCCGTAATCAGGTAGTAGCTGGTCCAATATCGATCGGGTGAACTTGCCTGCTTGAGAGTTCACCGTCACTTTTCGCGCGGTCAGCTTGTTAAACCGACTGAGACGGCTGGTGGCGTGTGATCTTGGAACGGCAGCGACAAGGCCGCGCACATTTCCTACGAAATTCATCCTGAAGGATTTGCTCTGGTCATAGAGCGCCAGATCTCCCTGCTCTATCCTCACGCGCCTGTCCGATTGCGTCAATTCGATGCTTCCGTGCTTGACTGTGCAGATCATGATGTGATCCCGCGGGTCTCTGCTGATGTCTGATGCCCGCCGGATGAGTGGCATGTCAGAGTCTCGTGAGTTTGCGGTAATGTCTCCGAGTCCGATTGATCCAGACTTCCACGAGTGCACCGTGCCTCTGAACTCCGGATTGTTAATGCTCTCACATTCTGTCGTTGAAAAGTCCCGGCAGGTTGATTGGTGCCAACTTTCAAATCCGGGGCCCATCTTGTGAACAGAAGCGTTCCTTGCACTTAGCATAACATTCTCCAAACCAGTCTCTCAGCTCGTAAACAAGAAAAGAGGCCATTCGGTTTTCACGCAAGAATCGAGTTCTTTTTATGGGATCTCTACCGCCACGCGAGCTTGGCCGTTTGAGCACATCTTTTGGCAGTCAGGAACAAGCGCGGTTCAGAAAAATCTTCTTAAATTCAATGAAGACAGCCCTGAAGCAAGCATAAGAGCGTTTCAAATTTACTGCCGCCGCCAACCTGTAAATGGATCATGATGTCATTTTTTGAGCATCAAAATCACCGATCGCTTAGTTTTTCAACGCCATTTTGCTTCTTCGTGGTGACACTTTTGGGGCTTTCTTTTGCCCGGCCAGGCACCGGTACCGGTACGCAGTTCGCCAATGCAAACCGAGCATAGGGATCAAACGATTTTGCGATGTGCAGCAAACATTGAAACGAATTCTTGCACCTTGGCGGGCCACCCGTCGCGACGGGAGAATTCCAAGAAGTGTCGAAACGCTCTCAACAGAAAAACTCACCAACGAAAGGGGTATTAAATGTCGATTTCACGTCGAAGCTTTATGAAGAACTCAGCCGCGGGAGGGATCGCGCTTGCGGCTCCTGCTCTACTCGCGAATGTTGCGCGGGCCGCTGATGGTCCAATTAAACTCGGCAGTCTCCATGACCTTTCCGGCCCTCTCGCCGCGACTGGCGAACCAATGGTCTATGCGACCGAACTTGCCGTAAAGGAGATAAACGAAAGCGGGGGCCTGTTGGGCCGCGAGGTTGAACTGATCAACTACGATACACAGTCCACCATTCAACTCTATTCGCAGTTTGCCCAACAACTCGCCGTTCGTGACAAGGTAGATGTTGTCCATGGTGGGATCACCTCGGCATCGCGTGAGGCCATCCGCCCGATCTTCAATCGCTTCCGCACGCTCTATTTCTACAACACGCTTTATGAAGGTGGTGTCTGCGATCGCAACACATTCAACTTTGGCACAACGCCCGCGCAGACAGTTGAAAAGCTAGTTCCCTATGCGATGAACCTGTGGGGCAAGAAAGTCTATATCATCGCGGCGGATTACAACTACGGTCAGATCACTGCGAAATGGATGAGAAAATACGTCGAGGACAATGGCGGCGAGGTTCTCTCCACTGACTTCTTCCCGTTGGATGTGACAAACTTCGGGCCTTCAATCTCCCGTATTCAAGCTGCGCAACCGGACATGTTGCTGTCGGCCATGGTGGGGGGCAATCACACCGCATTCTACCGTCAATGGGCGGCAGCCGGTTTGAAGGATGAGATTCCAATTGCATCAACGACCTTTGGTTTGGTCAACGAACCTGCGACGCTTGAAGGAGCCGAAAGTAAAGGTGTGCTGGGCAGCTATGGCTACTTCGAGGAACTGCAAACCCCTGCGAGCAAAGCTTTCGTAGATGCCATCAAAGCCGAGCACGGCGAAGAGACACCCTATATCAGCGAGCCTGCAGCGGCGACCTATGAAGCGGTTCATCTTTGGGCCAAAGGTGTCGCACTCGCCGGTACCGCTGATCGCATGCCGGTTGTAGAGGCCCTTGAGACCGGTCTGACGTTTAATGGGCCAAGCGGGAACGTTCTGATCGATCCGATCACCCATCACGTGACCCGCAATGCTTTCCTCGCAGAAGTTAAAGAAAAAGCCTGGAACGTTCTGGAGACCTTTCCGGCTCAACAGCCACTGGATACAGCCGCTGTTTGCGATCTTGAAGCGAACCCCAACGACACCACTCATTACGAAATCGATATTTAAGGATCTGAAAATGGATATCGCGATCATCGTTGGTCTGGACATCATCAGTGGTATTGCTTCGCTCTTGCTTATCAGTGCCGGCCTAGCGGTGATTTTCGGAATGATGAAAATTATCAACCTCGCGCATGGGGAATTCCTCATGCTCGGGGCTTACACATCTGTCCTTTCTGTCTCTGCCGGGGTGAACATCTGGATTGCGATGCTGGTCATCTCACCCATCGCCGTCGGGCTGTTTGGGGTCATCGTTGAACGATGTCTCATTCAGTTTTTGTACGATCGGCTGGTTGACACAATGTTGGCGACCTGGGGGCTGAGCCTGGTCGTTGTCGGCGCGACGACGATGATTTTTGGGAACACAATTGTTGGCGTGGCATCGCCTTTGGGCGGCTTTAGCGTCGGCCAGTATCAAACGAGCCTCTATACTCCGTTCCTTGCCGTCATGGCCATCGTTCTGATGATACTTATATGGGTTGTTATGCGGTTTACGCGCGCCGGATTGATCGCACGAGCCGTCATGCAAAACCCTGAAATGGCTGCGACACTCGGCGTTAATCCGGCCAAGGTATATATGGCAACGTTTGGTACCGGTGCGGCAATGTCCGGTCTGGCTGGCGGTCTTTTGGCGCCGGTTGCAGGCATCGTTCCGACCATGGGTGCTGCCTACATCGCAAAAGCCTTTATCACTGTGGTCGGGGGCGGCACTTCAATCCTCTGGGGACTGATCAGTGCATCAGGCTTGTTCGGCTTCATCAACCAGATCGCAGCGTTCCTTACCACACCAGTCTTTGGTGAGGTCATCCTGTTTATCTCCGCTGTGGTTCTGATCCGTTTGTTGCCTCTGGGTATCTCCGGTAAATTTTTCAAAGGACGCCTCTAATGCCCAACCTGAACGGAATGACAATCGCTCTCATTGGGTCCGTTATTGCTGCAGCGGCCGTGATCATCGCCCCCCTGTTTGTTGATCTGTTTCAGATCATGCAACTGACCGTCTTTGCGGCACTGGCAATTCTGGCACTCAGCTTGGGGTTCATCTGGGGGTATGGCGGCATCCTGTGCTTTGGACAAACTACATTTTTCGGGCTGGGCGCATATGCATACGCTATCGCGGCTATCAACTTTGGAGACAGCACCCCCGCAATCGTGCTTGCGATCCTCGTGCCGGTCGTCTTTGCAGCGCTCTTGGGTTACTTCATGATTTATGGAGGTGTCAGCGACGTTTACCTCGGAGTCATTACCCTGACGGTTTCCCTTATTTTGCTGAACCTTGTAAATTCAACTGCAGGCGATTTTTACAAGATCGGCATTGCACGACTGGGCGGATTCAATGGTATTCCGGGTGTGCCCACCATCAACATGCCCGGCAATAGTAACTACATCCTAAGCCCCGAGCAGGCGTGGATCCTCACCGGGCTTGCCTTGATTGCGGTCTACCTGGGCCTGCGCGCTCTAATCGCTAGCACATTCGGGCGGGTGATCATCGCCATCCGTGAAAACGAAACACGCGCGGCACTGCTTGGATATGACCCACGCATCTACAAGCTTTTGACTTTCATGATCGGTGGAGCTTTGGCTGGGTTTGCAGGGGCGCTTTATGTGAACTGGGGCGCGTTCGTCAGCCCGACGATCTTTGCTCTCGGCCTCTCAGCCCAAATCATCATTTGGGTCATTATTGGAGGCCGCGGTACGCTCGTCGGTCCGATTATCGGCTGTCTACTGGTCCAATGGATGGTGACCGAAATCGGTGCGCAACAGACATTGGATGCAAGTTTTATTCTTGGCGCAGTTCTGATCGGTTTCGTTTTGCTTGTGCCAAAGGGAATTGCGCCAACATTGCGAGATCTCGTTGCTTCGCGTCTGGCGCGCAACAAAAGCGACGCTGTGATCGAGGATGTCAAACCATGAGCCAGACCCCACTCTTGGAAACGAAGAACCTTACGATCCGCTTTGGGGGGGTGACTGCGGTCAACAATGTAAACTTCTCCCTCAAAGAACAAGAATTGCGCTGCCTGATTGGGCCGAATGGAGCGGGCAAGTCCACATTCTTCAAACTTCTGACAGGACAGCTTCGACCCTCCGAAGGCCATGTGCATCTGCGCGGCAAGGATATCTCTGGTGCGTTTCCCCACCAGATTTCGCGGCTAGGCGTTGGTATCAAGACACAAGTACCCAATGTGTTTAACGCGATGACGGTTAAGGAAAATCTCTGGATTGCGGCGCGCCAAAAACACACACCAATATTTTCAAGCGATCTGGCGGAAGCGATCATGACGCAGTTGCGGCTGACGGGCATTGCCAAACGCGAGGTCGGACAGTTGTCCCATGGCCAGCGGCAATGGGTTGAGATTGGCACGGTGTTGGCAGGCGAACCCGATCTCATTTTGCTGGATGAACCCGC
Organism: Roseovarius sp. CAU 1744; assembly: GCF_039839345.1. Classification (NCBI taxonomy): domain Bacteria; kingdom Pseudomonadati; phylum Pseudomonadota; class Alphaproteobacteria; order Rhodobacterales; family Roseobacteraceae; genus Roseovarius; species Roseovarius sp. CAU 1744. Next base: position 225,062 of record NZ_JBDOQV010000007.1, read on the forward strand.
TGCAGGAATGACCCACGATGAAGTTGAACGGACGGCAGAGCTGATCCTGGAGATCAACAGAAAACGCGCTTTGATCGTTGTGGAACACGACATGCAGTTCATCAAAATGATCGCCAAAACAGTAACGGTTTTGCATCAGGGCGCGGTCCTGATTGAAGACGATGTGCGTACCGCCCTGCAGGACGTGCGTGTGCAAGACGTCTATCTTGGAAAGGTGTTGGCAGTATGATCTTGCAAGTTGACGACCTCCGATCCGGATATGGCCGGATTCCGATCCTGATGGGGGTCACACTGAACGTCTCAGAAGGTGAATTTCTGGGTGTTCTGGGCCATAACGGCATGGGCAAAACCACGCTGATGAAGACGCTTATGGGGCACCTTCCTACAACCGGCGGCACGGTAAAATTTGCCGGGCAAGACGTCACAAATCTAAAGCCGCATCAAAGGTCTCAGGTCGGATTGGGGTTAGTGCCCCAAGGTAGGCAAATTTTTGCAGATCTCACCGTACATGAGAATTTACGGATGGGTATGGCGGGACAATCCAGCGAAGACGCCGCGTTAATGGATGATGTCATTTCGCTGTTTCCCCGTCTGCAGCGCCTGATGGACCGCCGCGGGGGGGCGTTATCTGGTGGTGAACAGCAACTTCTGGCCCTTGCACGCTGTCTGTGCTCACGGCCCAAGCTGATGCTTCTGGATGAGCCGACCGAGGGTATTCAACCCTCAATCCTGGAAGAAATTGTCGAGACCCTTCTGGTTCTGCAATCGCGTGGGCTATCGCTCATTTTGGTTGAACAGAACCTTGAATTCATCGCGGCTTTGTCCGGCCGGGTTCTGACAATCCAAAAAGGCGCCATCGCCGGTGAAGTGAGCCCGGAAGATCTGCAAAATCCAGAGGTCGTGTCCCAATTCGTCGGCATGACGGCCGATTGACCAGTGGCTGGGCCACAAGGCGCAATTGCACCCAAACATCTAAATCCAGACGACAACAGTGGAGAAGACCATGACCGTAAAGAGACCAAACATCGAACAAATCATGAGCATCGGCGCAGGTTTGGGGATGACCCTGACTTATTCAGAGGCTGAAGAATACCTTGGCCTAATGGAAGGCAACCTTACGGCTTATGATGTTGTAGACGCGGAGCCGGATTTCACCCCGCTCGTAACGTATCCTCGCACAACAGGCATTTCGCCGCCGCCCGCTGATAACCCCTATGGTGCTTGGGCGCGCAAGGTGGTTATCGAAGGTGCGGCCGAGGGCAAGCTCAAGGGGAAATCGGTGGCCTTGAAAGACAACGTTGCGCTCGCAGGTGTGCCCATGACAAACGGCGCATCAACGCTGGAAGGGTTCATCCCCGTTGCGGACGCCACAATCGTCACACGTATGCTCGATGCCGGCGCGACAATCAAAGGCAAGTCGGTCTCGGAATATTTCTGCTTGTCGGGTGGCAGTCATACATCGAAACCTAGAATGGTACATAACCCACGCCGGGCTGGATATTCAGCTGGCGGTTCGTCCTCCGGTTCGGCGGCACTTGTCGGGGGAGGGCTGGTCGATATGGCAATTGGCGGCGACCAGGGTGGTTCAATCCGCATGCCTGCGTCATTCTGCGGGATCGTTGGAATGAAACCAACGCATGGTTTGGTGCCCTATACAGGCGTCATGCCAATCGAAGCGACCATCGACCACACGGGGCCGATGACCAACACGGTTGCAGACAACGCGCTGCTGTTGGAAGTGCTGGCAGGCGCAGACGGGTTAGATCCGCGCCAGTACGCGCCCAAGGTTGACGACTATACCAAAGCGTTGGACCGTGGTGTCAAAGGCATGAAAATCGGCGTGCTGAAAGAAGGTTTCTCCGCTGCCAACCTGATGCCCGGTATTGCCGATGCCGTCAAAGAAGCGGCCGAAACATTCCGCGGCCTTGGGGCCACTGTCGAAGAAATCTCTATTCCCGATCACCTGTTGGCTGCGGCCATCTGGGTGCCTATCGCGCTTGAAGGACTTCAATGGCAGATGATGCAGGGCAACGGCATGGGCATGAACTGGAAAGGCGCTTATGACGTTGGATTGGTGGATCACCACGCAGGCTGGCGCCAGAATGCGGATGATCTATCGGAGAGCTTGAAAATCAGCATGCTGCTGGGGCAGTATGGCATCGACCACTTCAACGGTCGCTATTACGCCAAGGCGCAAAACATCGCGCGCAAAGTCAAAGAAAGTTTTGACGCAGCATTTGCAAACTACGATATCCTGCTGATGCCCACCCTGCCAATCACAGCCTCCAAACTGCCTGAGCCCGACGCTTCTATTACCGAGGTTGTCACCCGCGCATTCGAAATGATTGCAAATACCGCCCAGTTCGACGTTACGGGCCATCCCTCCATGTCGATTCCGTGCGGTCAAGTTGACGGCCTACCCGTCGGCCTGATGTTGACTGGCGCTGACTACTCCGAAAGCACTATCTACACTGCCGCCGCCGCTTTCGAGGCGACTGTCGATTGGACAGGCGGGTCCACGTCTTAGCGGCGCGCCCAGAGCATTTTCTCGAGAGAACCCGTTACCAAATCAGGCCGGGGGCGCCCGCCACTGGCCTGATCTATCCTACATTGGCGGCCCTTTAAGAACTGGAGAGTCTGACCGCCTTAGCCATGCTGGCGCCCCTTGCCTTCAAAGGAGACGCCCGCCCCACATCATATGACCAGCGATATCGGAACTAAGATGTTGCGAATATAGGTGATCACCATGACAATAAAACGTCCGACCGTTGAAGAAGTTCAAGCCGCCGCGTTGGAGATCGGCATTCATTTTGACGACGCCGAAGCCACTATCTATCACGAATTGATGCAGGGTCAGCTTAATGCCTATGATCTGGTAGATAGTCTGAAAGCAGAAATGCCAAAGGCGGCCTATCCGCGGACCGCCGGGGAAAAACCGGCGCCCGAGGACAATCCCTATAACGCATGGGCCATTAAATCGACGATCAAGGGTTCGGGAACTGGCAAGCTTGCAAACAAGACCGTCGCCATTAAGGACAACGTCTGCGTCGCGGGCGTTCCGATGTCGAACGGCACTTCGGTATTGGCTGGTTACGTGCCCGATTCCGATGCAACAATCGTGACGCGTATTCTGGACGAAGGCGGAGACATCTGCGGAAAAGCCAACTGTGAGTACTATTGTGCCTCGGGAGGTAGCCATACCTCCATTAACGGGGTTGTCGAAAATCCTGTCGTGCCGGGATTCAATGCGGGGGGGTCTTCTTCGGGGTCAACGGCTTTGGTCGCCGCGGGATTGGTGGATATGGCGACAGGGGGCGATCAAGGGGGGTCCGTGCGTATCCCCGCTTCCTATTGCGGTGTAGTCGGATTGAAACCGACCCATGGGTTGGTACCTTATACTGGCATTTTTGCTGTCGAGCTGACGTTGGACCACGCAGGGCCCATTACCCGTACCGTCGCAGATAACGCATTGATGCTGGAAGTTATGGCTGGGCCTGATGGGCTTGATCCTCGTCAAAGCGGCGCTCCCTCGCAACCCTATACTCAAGCGCTAGACAAAGGCGTGAAAGGTCTGAGAGTTGGCATTGTGTCCGAAGGTTTTGGCACCGATGGGGCCGAAGCCGAAGTGGACGAACGGGTCATGGAGGCCGCTGAAAAACTTGCGGCCGCAGGTGCGAAAGTCAGCACGGTCTCAATACCGCTACATCCCGCAGGTGCTTCGATCTGGACCCCGATCTTCCTTGAGGGCACCTATGATCTGATGATGCGCAACAACGCATATGGTACAAACATGAAAGGCGTGTTCAACGAAGGTCTGTTGGATGCACAAGGTAGCTGGAAAGATCGTGCTGACGAGCTTTCCGATACCGTGAAGTTGGGGATGTTGACCGGGCACTATACGGCTTCGCGCAATAAGGGCCGTTACTACGGGAAAGCACAAAACCTGAACCGGCTATTGACTGCTGATTATGAACGCGCCTTGTCAGAGGTCGACGTCTTGATAATGCCGACAACTCCGATGGCGACGACACGCCTGCCGCCAGAGGATGCAGGTCCTGCAGAAGTGATTGCGCGAGCCTTTGAAATGGTCGGCAATACCGCACCGACTTGTGCAACTGGCCATCCCGCCATTTCCGTGCCTGTTGGCAAAACATCGGACGAGCGCCCGATCGGTGCGATGTTGATCGCAAGGCATAACGATGAAATGACGCTGTTCAGCGCAGCGCAGGAACTCGAGAACGCTTATTCCTGATTTTTCAAGGGCGACCACTCGCCCCGCCCACCTTTTTTTGGCGGGCGGACTGGGAGTCAGGTTTCCCTGTGCGGTATTTTCCTCTTCGTCCCAGTAGTTGCCTCCGCCGTACTTTGGGACTTCATTGCATCCAATAGAAGTAAGATCGCCCAACAGAGTGCAGATCGCCGCACCGACTTGTCTCGACTAATCAACTGACCTCAGCGATGCAGCCTTCGCCATGTAGCTACCGAACTCGTCTGAAGTTGGAGCAACGCAACTTCTTCCGAAGAACGCCTTCATGAAGCGTTGGCTGGAATGCCCAATTGGCACTTCAGAGGTTCCATCGAAGAAAACATCGCCAAGATGAAAGATTTTTGAAATCAGCTGACCTCTGTCTTCGGCTTTTTCGTTTTGATCTATTGCGATCAATTCATCCGCATGCTGCTCACATCTTTCATTGTCCCAACCAAGTTGTTCAGTCCGAACTCTTCCGGTCAACGATCGTTTTCGTTGTTCCAAAGGAGTGACAACTGAAACTTGCACAAAGCGCTTTCCAAAGGCCTTTACGAGAAGGTCCAACTCTTCGGGCAGCTTAAATTGGTCGATGATAAATTCATGCCCATCAATCGGTACAACTGCTCGCTCATCCAGTTTTGCCTCATCCGTTTCGCCGCTTGCCGCAGCGGCGGAGCGTCCATAATCGACAATTTGTCTGATAGCCTCCAATGCAAGAACGGCATTGTTACCAAAGGCCTCCCGAACGGCATTGCCTTTCTTGATCTTGTTGTGGAGTACGGATGTGGGAGCTTCCACAAAGCTTATGCCCTTGGCAGTCAGCAGACGATCCATCTCATTGCTGAGAGAAATCGTTGTCGGGGTGTAAGCCATCTTTTTCAGAGTTGCTGCAAGGCTTTCGCTCGCTTCGTGGATCGGGCATCCGATTGGACCAACCAAACCAAAAACTAGCTCGACACGGCTTCGCATGAAGGAAACTTTCCATAATTATCAACACTACCTTTTCGCCGTGGCTCTGCTTGGTTCCGGGTTTCTGTCTCATCTTATGGAGTGGACGCCCCTTGCATCCGAGCCGATAGTTTTCGGCAACCGTAGCAAGCAGAAGGAGTTCACAAATGCAGTTACTTGCGATTGATTTGGGCAAACAGTCGTTTCACATCCATGGGATCACCAATGAGGGCGAGGTGATCTCGAAGAAGGTGACCAGATCAAAACTCGAAGCCGCCGTTCAGGAACTTTCCCCGGATACCATCGCCATGGAGGCTTGCGCCAGCGCTCATCATTGGGGCCGACGGTTTCAGGCCCTGGGGTATTCCGTGCGCCTCATTCATCCGCGGTTCGTCATGCCGTTTGTCAAAGGCTCCAAGAACGACGCTGTTGATTCCGAGGCGATCTATGAGGCCGCACTGCGCCCGACTATGCGATTTGTCCCGGTGAAGACGACGGAGCAACAGGATTTGCAGATGCTGCACCGAACACGCGACCGGCTCATCACACAACGGACCGGATTGATTAATCACATTCGCGGCCTTCTGGGGGAGTATGGCGTTGTCATTCCAGCCGGTGCCTTTCGGTCCCGCAAGGACGTCAGGAACGCTGTCGCTGAGGCCAAATTGTCGGCTCTGGCAACAGTGAACTTCAGCGCACTTATCGCCGAATTCGAAGCGTTGGACACACGCGTCGCCGAGCTCGATCGTAAGCTCGTTGCGATCTGCCGAACCGATGAGCGCTGCAAACGCCTGGCTACGCTTCCCGGGGTCGGGCCGGTGATCGCCACCGCCTTGATCGCTGCCGTTGATGACGGCCGGCACTTCAAGTCTGGCCGGGCACTCGCGGCATGGATCGGGTTGGTTCCCAGACAATATACGACGGGAGGCAAGCCCCGGCTTGGTGGCATAGGCAAACGAGGCAACCAATACCTGCGGCGCCAGCTCATCCACGGTGCCCGGTCCGTCCTGATCAGGATCGCCAACCGTAACGATCGACGTGCGAAATGGGCGCAGGACTTGCTGGCACGCGCAGGCCACAACAAAACGCTCGTGGCAATCGCCAATAAGACAGCACGCATTGCATGGGCGGTGTTGCGGAGTGAAGAAGGCTACAAAACGGTGTAGCTGGTAGCGCGACAGCCGCGGCTTCCAAGAATGCGAGGTGACATGACGATGGTGTAACGGCAAGGGCCGCGAATTCACAACCTGTAAGGAGTGGTGGCCATCAAAGGCCGGTCATCTTGGAAGGCACTGAAACCAGCGGACCCCATCGAGGCCAGGAGCAAAGGTGCTTCGATCAAAGGCCGGATAGATTCACGCATCCAATGCCGTTGATGCTATCGTGAAAAACACTTTGCGCAGGGGGCGTCCATAGATCCACTCCTTGGTGGTTACGATGAACCAGAAATCCTTCTGTAATCGGGCTTGGTTTTGCAAGGAATTAGCGCCTGAAGGTGCATGCTTCTGTCCGTGATCTGCGCATTGCACTCACATGATGCGGTTGGCTTTGGCGCAGGAAAGCCCATCTCCGTTGCGACTTCATATTCAAGTCAGGATTTCTGACGGTTTTTCCTCACCACGTCCCTCCAGGCCCGCCTTCCTTGCGGAAGCTCTGGTTTTGGTTGTCTGTCAGGCGGTTTTGAACTCTGTGCCGTCTATCCACATCCGATGCATGATGACGGCCAGTTTCCGCGCAAGGGCGATCTTGGCGCGCTTTGCGCCCCGTCGAGCAGCAACGCGCATCGCCCATGCCCTGAGTGGGGTCCTTCTGGTGGTTCTCACCAGCATCACATGCGCTGCTTCATAAAGCGCAGTCCGCACACTTGCATCGCCAGCCTTGGTGATCGACGTGACACGATCCGTTTCGCCGGATTGGTATCGTCGTGGCGTCAGGCCAAAGCAGGCCCCCACCGACTTTGATGAACGAAATCGTTTCGGGTCGTCGATAGCCGCTCGGAACGTCATCGCCACCACGGCACCAACACCGGGAATGGTCATAAGGCGACGGCAGACGTTATCGTTGCGAGACTGATCCCGAACCAGCTTGTCCAATTTGGCAAATTCCTCTGCCATCGCATCCCGTGCTGATAAGAGCGGGGAGATTGCCGCTTCCAGCACCAAGTTGCCTGCGATCAGGTCGCGAACCAATTCACAAAACCGGCCTCGCGCTCCTGTGGGAACCCTCAAACCAAACCCTCTAAGAAGGCCGCGAACCGAATTGTCGAGTTCACGGATGCGACGACCCAAACTGTCCCGCGCCGACAACATCACCAGCAGGTCCCGGGCGGCAGGGGTCTTCAAATGCACAGGCTGAAACCAGCCCATCCGAAGAAGCTCGGCGATGCCGCGGGCATCCCGCCGATCCGTCTTGACCGGAATGGCGGATAAAGCGGCATGAACCCTGCGCGTCTCCATCAGCACGCTGTGCAAACCTCTCTGCTTGAGGCCGTCAACAAGGAAACCCGACATGGGTCCAGCTTCGAGACCGATTCCAGCAATCTCATCAGAAAACGGATCCAGCGCATTTGCGAGTTCCTCAGGATGGCTCAGCGCAGAAAACTCTTTCTTGACGCAGCCATCTGCGTCGATCACGCAAACGGCCGTACTCTCAACTGAAACATCAAGCCCTATGTAATACGTCATGGTCATCTCCTCTTTCCCGAAAACCACCACGATAATGGTGGCGAATCAGCCCGATGACCGCATCTCTCCTGTCAAATCACCCTAAATTTATCCGGTAGGTGCTGACGTCAGGCAGTTCGTGATTTTTTGGCCTTTACAATAAGCTAAGAGTTCTTACCCTGCACTCAATTCTGTGACTTAACGATGGGGATGTGTGCGATGCTTTCACAAAAATACCTTCTTTCAACCTCTGTTGTTGCGTTCTGTTCAACAGTTGCAATGTCAGCTAGCGCAGCGACTGTTACAACGGGCAGTGCCTTCATCAACGATGGAACTTTCGGGAGACCGAATATCACAGCAGGTGGTGATGGACCTGGGGTAGCGGAGATCAACGCCGAGACTACCCCGAACGCAACCACCTCTTTCGATGCGGATTTTGTTGCAATTGGTCGCGAAGATGGTGGCGACGGTACTTTGCGCGTGGTTGGTGATGGCACACCAGGGTCTGCCACTTTAACAACAGGAGACCTTCGTGTCGGTGCTGACTCAAATAATCGGGTGGAAGTGTTGAATGGTGGTCACCTGATTTCTGACACAGATGGCACAGGTCGCGCCCAACAGATTATTATTGGCGCGGATGATGACGAGTTTGCGTCGGTACAAACTCGGGGAAGCACAACTGTCGTTGTTGATGGCGAGGGTTCTTTGCTCGAAAGTAACGGGCGGCTAACGATTGGCTTTCAGAATGACACGCCTGACGATTTCACGATCTCAAATGGTGGTCGTGTTGTTGTTCAGGAGCCCGACAACTTTGCTGATCGGGTGACCGCCACAGGCGATCCCGGTGAGGGCGCCAGTGGTGTTGTTTCTTTAGGAGGAGATTTTTCCAACAATCCGACAACCCAGGCACTGGATACATTGACGGTTACGGGTGACGGCTCCGAGCTTGTCTATTCGTCCGGTCTATTTACTAATACAGGTAATAATCGAATAATTGTGTCTGATGGCGGTGCGATCCGGCAAATCGAGGCTGGAGATATTGATACGAGACGTGATCAGTTCTCTGTATTCGATGATAACTCATTCGGTATCCAATTGGGGTCAGCAGTAGGGGAGTCTTCTCTGACTGTTGAAGGAAGTGGATCGATAGTAACATCTACACGCGGTGTTTCAATCGGTGCCGGGGATGTGTTTGTCGGGTTTAATGACCCCGATACCTTTTCAGGACCAATCTTTGCTCCTTCGACTGCGGAGGTAACTGTGCGTGACGGTGCCATGCTTTCCACAGCTGGCGAATTACGTGTATCGGACGAAGATGGAGAAGGTACAGGTTTCCTGACGGTTGCGTCTGGCGGTCGTGTGGAAGCGGAAACGGTCATTGTAAACGGTGGTGGCCTGTTGTCCGGTGATGGTGGCACCATAGCTGCAAATGTCGTTTTGAATGGCGGCACGATTGCTCCCGGTGCTTCCCCAGGCATCATGAATATTGACGGTAACTTGGAGGTTCTGGGTGGGATTCTCTCATTTGAGATCGGTGGTTCTTCAATCGGAATGTTCGATCAACTATTTGTATCAGGGGATCTTATCACACCGACAGGCTTGAATGTCGAAATCTCGTTCCTCGATAGCTTCGTGCCAACTCTGGGCGACAGCTTCGATTTTCTTTCCGTGTCGGGTGCCGCGCCCATATTTGATGACCCAGATAGCATCAACTTTTCGTTCTTCGGGGATAACCCCGGCCTTGACTTCTCGTTCAGCTCGACAGGGTTCTCTGCTGTGGTAACGGGTTCGGACGTTGCACCTGTGCCTGTGCCAGCTTCTTTCCCTCTTCTACTCGCAGCGATTGGCGGGCTGGCTTGGCGTGGCCGCAAAGCAAAACGCGCTTGATCGAAAATCTTGATGGCATTCCCGTGTGATGTCAAGATCAAGACCGTAGAAAATTTGCAGCCATGTCCGGTGAATGGGCATGGCTGCAAAAATTTCGGGTGATCTCAGAACGTATACTTTAACTCTCAATATAGACGGGCGATATCGGTCGATTTAGGTAAAAAACTCGACCCACTACATCTTGTGTTTGGCCGCACCGAAGCGCTTCAACCCGCTGTAATTGCGGTCAATGGCAGTGTTATTGGCCGACCGCCAGTATGGGAGTTTCGATCCCTAGCAGGGGACCATTTTGGCAAGACGTTTAGGTTCTGTACGGTGGCGGCGACCCGTCAATACGCACGGACTGTCAGAGATTGGGTGACGTCCATCGGCCTGGAGGCAACGGCATACGGCACGCATTCGATGCGCCGCACGAAGGTGACACAGATTTACAAGAAAACAGGTAATCTGAGAGCGGTTCAGCTTCTACTCGGTCACACCAAGATGGACAGCACTGTCCAGTACCTGGGCGTCAAATTGGAAGATGCGCTGGCCATCGCAGAAGCCATCGAGATCTAAAGACTAGGGCCGCTCGATCAGGACGGCTCAAAGCGGACTTTGGTCGCCGAATTCGGCGCAATGGCGTAAAGGGCTACCATCAAAGAACGCAAGTTCTGCAAGTCATCGCCCTTATGACAGCACAACAACTGATTTTAAAGCTAAGATCAGACCACAACGGCGTTTTGCATTTGCATCTTGATTGCATACCAGATGTCTATGGCGTTTTTCGCATGCGCAAGAATAATGCGGTCCGCGCAATTTTACGGCACAGTACAAGTAATCTACGTGTTCGAATACCAGAGTTCAGAGCACTGCGTGAGCAGCAGTATTAGTGTCAAATGACGGACTGTCTGGAGCGCGATCAGAGAATGAAAGATGAGGACATATTCGATGAGATGTGGGGCTACGAGGAATGTGTTCGGTCCCCATATGAATGTTTCAACAGCTGGTTTTGCGACGAAGACCCTACGAGATTGCGCGCCAAGCAACGTGAGGCTGACACGCTATTCCGTCTGACGGGCATCACTTTCAACGTCTACGGACGCAGTGAAGCCGAAGAACGCCTGATCCCGTTTGACATCATCCCACGCATTATCTCGGGATCGGAGTGGTTTCGGCTGTCGCGGGGCATCGACCAGCGCGTTCGTGCGATCAACGCGTTCATCCACGATATCTACCACAACCAGGAAATCGTGAAGGCCGGGCGCATTCCGCTGGAAATGATCAGCAAGAATGAGGCGTTCCTGCCAGAGATGATCGGCGTCCAGCCACCGGGCGGCATCTACACCCATATCGTCGGTATCGACCTGGTCCGCACCGGGCCGGGTGACTTTTTCGTGCTTGAGGACAACGCGCGCACCCCCTCGGGCGTCAGCTACATGCTGGAAAACCGCGAAACCATGCTGCAGATGTTTCCCGAACTGTTTTCCCAAAACCGCGTGCAGCCGGTCCAGAACTACCCGGTCAACTTGCGAAGGTCGCTGGCGGCCTGTGCGCCAAACCGGACAAAGGGCGCGCCCGTGGTCGCGGTCTTGACCCCGGGCATCTACAACTCGGCTTATTTCGAACACGCATTCCTGGCCGATCAGATGGGTGTCGAACTGGTCGAAGGCCATGACCTGAAAGTCGAAAACGGACGTGTCGCCATGCGCACCACGCGGGGTTACACCCCGATCGATGTGCTCTACCGGCGCGTCGATGACGAGTTTCTCGACCCGCTGAACTTCAACTCGGACAGCCAGCTTGGCGTGCCCGGGATCATGGATGTCTACCGCTCAGGTGGGATCACCATCGCCAACGCGCCAGGCACGGGTATTGCCGATGACAAGGCGATTTATTCCTACATGCCTGAAATCGTGGAGTTTTATACAGGCGAACGCCCGTTCCTGAAGAATGTGCCGACCTATCGCTGTTCCGAGCCGAAGGATCTGCAATACGTGCTCGGCAACCTTGCAGAGCTGGTCGTGAAAGAGGTGCACGGTTCAGGCGGTTATGGCATGCTGATCGGCCCGGCCTCGTCCAAGAAAGAGCTGGACAACTTCCGGGCCAAGCTCAAGGCCCGCCCGGGAAACTACATCGCGCAGCCCACGCTTAGCCTGTCGACGGTGCCGATTTTCACACGCAACGGTCTTGCGCCGCGGCACGTGGATTTGCGCCCGTTCGTGCTGGTCAGCCCTGATGGCGTGCAGGTGACGCCGGGCGGCCTGACACGAGTGGCGCTCAAGAAAGGCTCGCTCGTGGTGAATTCCTCGCAGGGGGGCGGCACTAAGGACACTTGGGTTCTGGAGGACTAGGCGCGCATGCTGGGCAAAACCGCAAATGGCCTTTTCTGGATGTACCGTTATCTCGAGCGGGCCGAAAACACCGCGCGCCTGATTGAAACCGGCCAGCGCATTGCGCTCACTCGCCTGGAGGGCCGCGACGAGGAATGGACGTCAATCCTTCAGTCGGGCGGTGTTATGGATGGGTTCACACAGACCGGCGATGACCTGTCCAAGGAGACGGCGATCAACTGGATGCTGCGATCCAAGGCCAACGCCTCATCGGTACTGACCTGCATCGAAACGGCACGGCAAAACGCCCGCCTGGTGCGTGCAGCCCTGACCGGTGAGGTCTGGGAGGCCATCAACGCTTCTTACATGGAAGCGCGCAGCCTTCTGGCGCGACGGGTCAGCGAGCGGGAATTGCCGAATGTCCTGCGCTCTTTGCGGCAAAGCACGGCGCTGGTCCGTGGCATGACCCATGGCACGATGCTGCGAAACGAGATTTACGACTTCGCGCGGATCGGCACCTTTCTGGAACGCGCTGACAACACGGCGCGGATACTGGATGTGAAATACTACGTTTTGCTGCCCTCGGCCGGATCAGTCGGCAGTTCGATCGACAATGTGCAATGGGAAACGATCCTGCGGTCCCTTTCGGCACGGGGCGGGTTCCGCATGGAATATGGCCACGGTGCCGGTCCAATGGAAATCACGCAGTATCTTATACTCGACAAGCGCATGCCGCGCAGTCTGGCCTTTTGCGCCGGCAAGCTGTGTGACAATCTGCGGTACCTGCATGGTGGCAATCGCGGCACGTTGCCGTCACTCAAACAGGTGACAGAGCTTGAAAACAAATATCTCCGCCATGACGTGCAGGCGATTTTCAACTTTGGCCTGCACGAGTTCATTCAGCAGATCCTTGGTCAGTTCAGCGCGATATCGCGCCAGATCGAGATCGATTTCCGCTTTTACAAGTGACGGTCCCATGCGCCTGAAAATCGAACATAAAACCCTCTATAAATTCGATGAGCCAGTGTCCTTTGGTCTGCAGAAACTGCGCAAGACACCGAAATCCTCGCCGCAGCAGACGGTCGTGACCTGGCACACCCAGGTCAAATGTGGTCGCAAGGAATTGGAATACGAAGATCACCACCACAATAGGGTTGAATTGCTGAGCTTTGAGCCGCAAGCCACGGAACTGGAAGTCAGTTGTAGCGGCGAGGTCGATATGGTCGACACAAGCGGCGTCGTCGGCCCCCATCGTGGCCCCTCGCCACTCTGGCTCTACCAGCAACAAACCGATCTGACCCGCGCCAAAACAGGCGTGCGCGCGTTGCTGCGCGACAATGCGATCACGCCGGACTTGGATGGGATGCACAGGTTGACGCAAGCCATCCGCGAAGCGGTCGCCTACAAGGTCGGCGTATCCGAGATGTCCTGGTCGGCCGAGGACGTGGTGGAGGCCGGCAAGGGCGTCTGCCAGGATCACTCACATGTCTTCCTGGCCTGCGCCCGGCACCTGGATGTCCCGGCTCGCTATGTCTCGGGCTATCTGATGCTGAATGACAAGACCGCCCAGGAAGCCATGCATGCCTGGGTCGAGGCGCATATCGGCGACCTGGGATGGGTGGGATTTGACGTCTCAAACGGGATTTCGCCGGATACACGCTATGTCCGCGTCGCAACCGGGCTGGACTATACCGATGCCTCTCCGGTAACCGGGGTCAGGGTCGGCGGTAAGGGCGAACACCTTGATGTGCGGATCGACGTTTCGCAGCAGTGAAGGCTAGGACATGACCTATTGCGTTGGAATGGTGCTCGACAGGGGGCTGGTCTTCATGTCCGACACGCGGACGAATGCCGGCCTCGACAACATTTCAACCTTCCGAAAAATGACGATCTGGGAGGTCCCGGGCGAACGCGTCATTACTCTCATGTCCGCAGGCAACCTGGCAACGACGCAGGCGGTCGTCAGTCTGCTAGAAGAGCGCAGCAAGTCCCCTGCGGACCGGGCACCCTCCGTTCTGGAGGCCCCGTCGCTGTTTCAGACGGCGCGGCTCATCGCGGATACATTGCGCGAAGTGATTGCAGAACAGGGTGACGAAGGACAGCGCGCGGACAGCGCGTTCAACGCAACCCTACTGGTGGGCGGGCAGATCGCGGGCAGCGAACCGCGCCTGTTTCTGATCTACCCCGAGGGCAATTTTGTTGAAGCTGGTGAAGACACGCCGTTCTTCCAGATCGGTGAAATCAAGTATGGCCGCCCCATCCTGGTACGTGCCTATGACCCGGGCATGAGCTTTGAGGAGGCAATGAAACTGTTGATGGTCAGCTTCGATTCAACACTCAAGGCGAACCTGACCGTTGGCGCCCCGTTCGATTTTCATTTCTATGAAAAAGACAGCCTGCGCACCGGCTGGCAGGGACGGATTGATGGGGATGATTCCTATTTTCAAGCCGTCTCCAAACGCTGGGGAGACGCGCTCAAGGACGCGCTGGAGAGTCTTCCAGATTTTGAACGCGCAAAATCAACTTAGAGCGCTCAAACGTCCCAAGAACGTGCCAATTGCTTCACAGGCAAAAAACAAGAGTGCCGATAGAACGTGGCATTGATCCTAAGAGTTTCGAATCTAGTAAGTTCTGCAGTGCGGCGAATGGCCGCTTCCCGCCGATTCTGTGGAAAAACAACGTGTTGCGGACGCGGAAAGTGCCTCACTACACTGCGTGCGAACGCCTTTCTTATCAGGCTACGCGTGGTTGCTGCGGTGCGGGAAAGATCTTGGCCAGTTTGCGGAGGTTCTGGGCGGTGGCGGCGAGGAGGAATTCGTCGTTCGCACCGCATGGGCCGCGCAATCGGAATGGCGAACAAGCGACCGAAGCCCGAAGAGATTGTCTCGAAATTGCGGCAGGTTGAAGTGTTGATGGGGCAAGGCATGCCGCGTGTTGGGGCAACATCGTTCGACACAGAGGCACGCTCCGAGAGGCCGTGCATATGAGGACCGGATTTCAAGTGCTGCGCAAAACGATGGGGTCAGATCCGGCGATAGCCTGGCGATTGCCTCGTGGAAATTACCACTAAACCAGCCGCTAGAACTGAGACCGCTGCCCGCCTCAAAATCAGCAAAACCAGCCTCTACAATGCTCTCAGAGGCCAAAAAGCGGACTGAAAATACAGATGTTCTGGTTAAGTTCGCGCGAGCCGGACAAAAAGTCACTTTTATGCAGTGACCCCTATTACCTTGTCCAATGCGACCTCTGAATGCTGAGCCCCCACAGGATCCGGTACCAGAAATCAATATTTCAATTGAGACCACGCTCTAACAATAACCCGGACTGCTCGGTGGGCTCATGCCGGCATTCTCATGGCGCTTTGCGCGAGCATTCGATCCTCGCACAAAGCGGAAATCCCGTAGAAGAACTGCACTGTCAAACGAACTGGAAATCATCCTGGGTCAACAGTGACGATGTAACATTCGTCAAGGTGATGCTTTCGCCTGCGCCGTAGTCAATTACAGCATCCCCGTTCACGTCCGTGATAATCAGGTCAGCAAAACTTGTCGGGCCGCCGGTGAAGCTGATTAAATCAAGGCCATCCGCAAAATCGATGATCACATCATTTCCGTCACCTGGAACAAAGCTGAACACATCTGCTCCGCCATTGCCTTCCAGCGTATCGTTGCCCACCCCGCCAGAGATCAAATCATAATTGATCGTACCGGAGACCACGTCATCCCCGACAGTATTCTGATCATCCAATGCGCGCTGGCGAATACTGGCATCGTCCAGGGTACCGTCCGAGAAGATCAGGGCCTCAATGTTGGTCTGGCTGTGACCGATTGCTTGGCGCACTTGATAGTGCAATTCTATTTCGCCATCGGGCGTGGCTATGAACACGTCATGGCCATCATTTCGGAAGCTGACCTGATCTGAGGAATACTGGCTTAGATCCAGCGTATCCTGACCCACTCCACCAATGATCTGATCATTTCCCGAAACATACGTGATGGTGTCGTCGCCAAGCCACGCGTCCAACGTATCGTTTCCAGCGCTGGTGGTCATGCTATCCGCATAGCGTGTGCCAGAGATAACGTCATCACCTGAGGTGTTGGGATCATCTACTGCACGTTGGCGAATGACGGCATCCGTAAGTGTGACATCGGAGAATATGATCGTTTCGATATTGGATTCGGAATGTCCAACGTCATGGCGGCTCTGATAGTCGAGTTCGATCGTTCCGTCTGGTGTATTGATAAAGATGTCATGCACATCGTTGCGGAAACTGACCTGATCAGAGGAATACTGGCTCAAATCCAGTATGTCCTGACCGTAATTTCCGTCCTTGATGATATCGTTTCCAGAAGAATAGATGATCGTATCGTCGCCATACCATGCGTCGATCGTATCATTCCCCGCACCATCAACGATCACATCATCCAAGTATGACCCATTGATTGAATCGTCGCCTGCCGTCGACTGATCGTTTACAGCTCGACTGCGGATCGCAGCTTCGTCCAATATCTGATCCGAGAAGACAATCGACTCGATGTTTGTGCGGATGTGCCCAATGTCAAAGCGCGCCTGATAGTCCAGTTCGATCATACCATCAGGGGTGGTAATAAACACATCATATTCCACAACCTCGAAGCCGACCTGATCCGAGGAATACTGACTCAAGTCAAGCGTATCTTGGCCGTAGTTCTTCTTGCTTCCAACGATTTTGTCATCCCCGGAAACATAGGCAATCGTATCGTCACCAGCGTAGCCATAGATTGTGTCGTTGCCAGAACCAGGCAATATGTATTCCCCGTCACCTGATCCAGTGACGGTATCGTCACCTGATGTTCCGGAAACCAGCGGGCCATAAGCAGCTAGCCAGCTCGACAAGCTAACATTGCTGAGCGCTATAGTATCACCGCCAGCATAGGTGATGAGTACGTCTGGGCCTTGCTGAGAAATCGACACACCCACCGGAGTGGTTGTCGGATCGAGAAATTCACCATTGATCTCAATTTGATCCACGCCAATTTCGAAATCGCTGACGATATCCAATCCGTCTCCTGTTTCGAAACGGAACACATCGCCACCGCCGCCACCGGTAATCGTGTCGTTTCCGGCGCCGCCGTCTAGGAGGTTGGAGTCCGTTGTCCCAACCAGTTCGTTTGCGCCATCGCCACCGATCGCGTTTTCAATGTTAGAGACCGTTTCCGTGAAGCCATCTGCGAATACTAGAGTACCGTTTGCAAGGTCGAGCGTGAAGCCAGAAGCCGCATAAGACAGATCAAGCGTATCAACGCCGTCGCCACCTTCGTAAGTGTCGTCGCCGGTGCTGCCGAACAGCGTATCTTCGCCGTCGCCGCCATCCAGACTGTCATCACCATCATCAGAACTCAAAATGTCATTTCCGGCACCGCCGAACAGCCTGTTATCGCCCCCGTTGCCGTCAAGTGTATCATTGCCACCGAGGCCTTCTAGGATCTCGGTGCCGAAATCAAAATCGCTGCCGACAAGATCATCGTCGCCTTCAGTGCCACGCGTGACGATATCGAGATCAAGGCTGCTGTAGTTTATTGTGACGCCGTCGGCAAAATCGAAATGCTCTATGGAATGGTGCGTTAGCACCGTCAGAAGACTTCCATCAGGAAGTTTTATTTCCAGGTTGCCGTTGACACGCGAGAACACAACATCAGTCGAATTGATGTCGGTGAACTGAATACGGTCCGCCAAACCAGCTTGCACGGACGAAGTGTCTGAAATTACATCGTTTCCATCGCCTGCCGAATAGACATAAATGTCGTTTTCGGCACCGCCCGCCAGAAAATCATCTCCCAGACCGCCTGTTAACAAGTCTTCGCCTTGTTCGCCATAAAGGCTATCTGAGTCACCGTCCCCGAGCAGAAGGTCGTTTCCTTCACCACCGAACAAGGTATCGCTGCTTGTTCCGCCGGAAATGACGTCTGCGCCTGCGCCGCCACTCAATTCGTCGGCGCCATCTCCACCGCTCAGATCATCTTCGCCTGCGCCGCCACCAATTGTGTCCGCTCCAGCACCGCCAAGCAAAGTATCGAGACCTTCACCTCCGGATAGCTCGTCATCACCCCCGTCACCATTTATCAAGTCGTCACCTTGGCCACCGTCAACTTGGTCATTACCGTCGCCGCCTTTAATAATGTCGTTATCTTCTTCACCGAAAAGGCGATCATCGTCTGCATCGCCATGAATGGTGTCGTCGCCAAGACCCCCGTAGATGCTGTCCTCGCCAGCTCCACCACGAAGTTCATCGCCACTGTCAGAAAGCAATTCAAATTCAATGCTAGCCGCTCCAGCGTCATTGTAGGGAAAGGGGAGAGCTTCAGCTACTACAACAGTCGCGTACTCAGCGGCATCCCAGAGCTCGTCAAAATTTGTGTCATAGTCGTCAATGAGTGCCTCAGGTAGATCAAACGAAATTGGAAGAATGGAAGCTTCACTAGCATCAATAAATCCATCGTCATTGGCATCGACTAGCGCAAAACCAGTTTGCTGGTCGCCGGAACCAGTATTTCGTATGGCTCTCTGAACGGAAAACGAACCACCGATGATTGTATCAGCGCCAGCGCCGCCGAGCAGCGTATCGCTTCCATCGTTGCCCATGATCGTATCATCACCAGCTCCACCGTCAAACATCGCGCTCCCCGTTCCGCTTGTCGACAGGCTAAGCCGCAATACTTCTGTTCCGAAACTATCGTTCCCACTTGTGCCTGTTGTTGCTGGAGGGGCGCTGGTTTCGTCGAAAAGCGAAACATCTTCTTCACTTTCCGTGATTTCTTCGAAAACCCGTTCTGCTTCCAAAGCCTCTTCGGACATCTGCCGCGTTGGACCGTGGATCCATTCTCCGGGTGTTGCGCCGTCATCCTTGCGAATGGCTGGCCCGAAGCCATTGCCGTAATCGATGCCTTTGTGAACAAATCGACCGTCGATATTGAGAGAGTTGTGGATGACGCCATTTCCAATGGGGTCTATATACTTAACTAGCCAAGTTACCGCCATTGACTGGCGGGCCCAGCCCTGCTGTTGTGTCAGTGTTAACTTCAGGGTTTTACAAATGGCATTAAATGAAAATGAGCGGGATGCTCATATCAAGGCGATTTACTATATCCTCCTTCCTTTTGTTGTGCTGACCATCGTGAGCTTATTCGTGTCCATATTCACATGGAATTCGATGGATGGGCATCGGGAAGTCGAAGCAATTACATGGTCTTTGACAGTCATAGAGATAGTATTAGCTCTTTTTGCTATTATGTTAGGTATAGTGGCCATATTTGGTTTCTGGGCGATAAGAGGCGCGGCGGTAGCATCCGCCAAACGAGAGGCAAGAGCCTACCTAGATGAAAAGGCGGCTCAGATGTTCCAGCAGGTTGCGAAAACGCAGCAGTTGGATGGGAGTGTCGAAAAGCCAGATATTCCAGAGGGCGTTGACGAAACCGATGTAATATCGAAGGCGCAGGAGGAGCAGAGTGATGACGGTCAGGCCGGTAAGTGAAAAACTGAGAATCGTGAATGACTACATTTCTGAGATGGAGTTACCAATTGAGGTGACTCCCCTTGCAAATCGTTTGGGCATTCGTGTCTATAGGGCTCCATGGCCGAATGAGATCTCGGGCAAAATTCAAAAAGACGCGGAACGCGGCGGAGAAAGCGGCTTCGCGATTTTCGTTAATCAAGACCATCCTGCCGTGCGACGCCGATTTACCATTGCCCACGAAATAGCCCATTATGTCCTTCACGAAAGAAAGATAGGCGATGGTATTTTCGATGATGCGCTATATCGCAGTGGTTTACCTCATCGTGAGGAGGTTCAGGCAAACGCACTGGCGGCAGATATCCTCATGCCTAAAAAGCTCGTCCGCGAAATGCAGGGCCAACATGGTGACGAAATCGGCAAGTTGGCTGAAATTTTCTGGGTATCTGAGCAGGCAATGTCGATCCGACTTGGGGTGCCAACTTAATCCCCGATTTGCTTTTGCTCGAATAGCGCCGCGATCTGTTCTGCTTCCAGCTTTCCACCCTGCAGAACATTCGCTTTACTCAAAATGTAGCGCGGAAACTTAGTTGGCAGGTAAACATGTCGGAACCACTTGCGGAATGTGGGTAACGCTTCGTCTGGATAAGCCCACGGAGTTTGCGGGTTGCTCGCTGCCTGCGGGTAGTAGTCAGGATAATGGTGTTCGTACCTGATGCGAGGGCCAAAACGATCTTCCAAATTGTTGTCTGTCCAGAATTTGCCCCAAGCAATACCCACACTGATATCAGGTAGAGTTTTGTCGTTGACCGTCAGGTCTGCGTTGATCAAATCAACTGCGAGGCCGGTGGTCTCCGAGAACAGAATGAAATGTTCATCCGGTGCGCTGTCCTTGAGGATCGACACGCGGTCATTGAAATAACGCCACTTATCTTCCGGCGTGTAATCCAGGGCTTGATAAATGAATTGCTGCAGGCCAAACCGAGCGAGGTTGCGATAATTCTTGATCGCTGTGTCATTGGTTCGCTGCGCTTCAAATGCGAAGTATTCGATGAACGCCATACAAACAATGTCAGGGTAGGCATAGTGTGGGGAGCCGTTCTTAGATATTTCCATGAACATTCGCGGCTCGTCATAACCATTCTTGAATAGATAGTCCTTGAAGAAGGACATGCGACCTTTTGAGGGTATCGGGTCACTGTAGGTATCCTGCCATTCCTGAGTGATTTCCTGAATGGTTGCTCGTGCAGCTCCCGACATTTGGGCTAGCCCACGTTGGGTTAGGTAGGGTAATCCGTTGTCGAGAACACCCATTTCGATGCCATTTACGTTCTTCTCAACTTTGATGCCGAGATCCAACGCAAGCTGAACAGGGGTGGCCGGGTCATTGACCGAAATCTCCCCTAAGTATCGGAAATTATTGCCATCTTGGGTGGCCGGTCTTGCAACTTTTGGCGCAACTGCACGCACAACATCGTCAAATGTCGCGTCGATGGGGTCAATCGTGTCTTTTCTCTTGTCAGCCATTTATCAGCCCTTTGTATGTCAGCCGCTTGTCGGCCATCTGCTCGATTGTCATGTTTATGAAGTTCATGGTGCCAGCCTGCGCCGTGTTGTGACGGAACGAGAACTCATTCACATAGCGATGCAAGTGTTTGGGGCTCATGTAGTGATAGATACCATAGTGACCCCGCTTTAGCAGCGCCCAGAAGCTCTCTATGCCGTTTGTGTGGGCCATGTCGCGGACAAACTCACCGACTGAGTGATTGACCCGCAGATGCATGTATCCTTGCTGGTCGAGGCCCAGATAGCCCTTGTGGCTGTCTGTAACCACTGTGCCGCCTTTTGGTGCGTGCTGGCCCACAAAGCTTTTCAGCGTTTCGCCTGTCGTGTCCTTGACGGGGGTAGCGCGGACTTCGCCGTGCTGATCACGGATACCGACAACGGCAGTCTTGCCAACGGTGCCGCGACCGGCGTGAAGTTTCTTCTTCGCGTGTTTGTTGCGTTCTTTGCCACCTACATAGGTTTCGTCAACCTGGGTCTGATCACCCATGTCGCCGCCGCCCTGACCTTTCAGCCACGTTTCGCGGATGCGTTGCGCAAGGAACCATGCCGATTTCTGGGTGATGCCCAATTCACGGGCCATCTGAGTGCTGGGAATGCCCTTGCGGGCGCTGGTAAGCATGTAGATAGCCAGAAGCCACTTAATCAGGGGAAGGCGGCTCTCAGCCAGTACCGAGCCCGTACGGACGCTGAAATGCTTCCGGCAATCTTTGCAGCGGTAAGGCATGGGCTTGTGGTCTTTGCACTCTGTAACGCTGACCGAACCGCAGTGACCACATACCGGCTCATCACCCCAACGGCGGGCCTCAAAGAACTTGCGTGCCGCTTCCTCATCTGGGAACTTCTGGAAGAATTCGAAGGTAGAGAGTGTTTCTGGTTTCGGCTGCGGCATCAGTCACTTCCTTGCTGTATGGAAGATAACTAGCCATTCTAGCCGACGATTTCAAGAGGTAACTTGGCTAGTTAAGTATATAGACCCCTTTCCAATGGATCCGTCATCCACACCCCCTTCACCGCCCACGCCAATAGCTCCTTGCGGCATTATTCCGAAGTCGCCGAGCCTGAAATCGGAAATAACAAAGTCTGCCAAACCAAGATCAAAAACATGAAAATCCGGATCGAAGTTGGGAACGAAATCTATGTAAAAGTAAGCCGTGTATGAAATCTTTTGGAACGTGCCATCAAAATCATCAGGTAGCGCTTGATCATTTATTCGGAGAACCACTGCCTTCGAACCAGAGCCTTCGCCAACTCTGAAAGCGGAATTTCCTTCTGGACCAACTTCATAGCCAATGTACTCGGTTCGAGCTCCTGAAAAATTCAGGTGTTGCCCATCGAAATAAAGTGAGTCTTGTCCTTCACCATCTGTAATGACGTCGCCTTCTTGAATGTAGAATGTGTCGGCCCCGGAACCGCCGGTTAGGATGGATTGACCATTGCCATAAAGCGTGTCGTCTCCCGACCCACCCATGATAATGTTAGCGCCATCTGACAGTTGCGCATCGATAGTATCATTACCCGACCCGCCGTATAGCATACCGCCGAGACCTTCGACGGAAATGTCGTCATTGCCGGAGCCACCAAAAATCGTCGCGCCATCTGCACTATCTGTAATGACATCATTGCCACTACCACCCATAATGGAGTCGAGACCAGATCCGCCTTCAATTGTGTCGTCTCCTGCACCGCCAGAAACGGTATCATCGTCAGTTTCATCGCTTTGCGGTGATCCGGCGTCAATCAGGTCGTTTCCAGCGCCCCCTTCAATGAGGTTTGTATCTTCATTGCCAATTATCGCGTCGTTAAATTCCGATCCAACAACGTTTTCGAACCCCTTGATGATCGAAGCATCGAAAGTGTTATTTAGTGACTGCAGAAATTCTTGATCAAGGTTAATCATGGTGCCGGCAGTGTCTGTTGCACCGCTTAAATCAAGCGTGTCACCGTTATCGCCGTTGCCCTTGGCATCCAACAAATCTAAATCTGATGTAATTTCGGCCAAGCTTCCAGTAAGCGAAAATGCATCATCGAAGTCAGTTGCGATGATATCTTCAATGTTTACAAGCGTGTCAGTGTTACTCCATGGATCGCTAATTGCGGCAATGAACGAATTGTCGCCCGAACCTGGGTTGTTAATGGAAGTCAATACAGCGTTTAGTCCCTGCGTGTATCCATCGTCGACTGACCCGGCGTAGCCAGCCGCATAGGTTACGGTGTCCCCGCCATTTCCTCCGTTTACATGATCGTTGCCCGATCCAGGGGCGACGGTATCATTCCCGTCAAATCCATAGACAAAGTCGTTTGCACGCCCCGTCAGGATTGTCTCATCCAACAGCGTACCTGCAATTAAATCGCGCGTGGCATCGGAATGGACCGAAGTATTATACTTAGCGCCGAAAACCTCGAAGGCCGTAATGTAGTTGCTTAAAGCGAATGCGACATCGACCTCTTGGCCGAACGTATATGAAGTTCCAGCCTCGAGATAGTTCGAGACTCCGGTATATGATAGCTTTGCTGGTTCATAAGAGGGATGAGATGGGGATACGCTACTAAGTATGGAGTTTGTCTTTAGAACCGTTGGTCCCACATAGTCATAATCTGAAACGAACAAATCGTTGACGGTTACGTCGCCTATATTGTCCACAGCATGGATCATTTCATGCAAAAGTACTCGCATCACTGACGAGTTATGACCGTTTCCGTTGGAATCGACGTAAACTAAACTTGCGGTTTGGGCGAAATCGAATTCTATCTTTCTACTGTTTCCAGCAGCTTGGCTACCATTGGTTGTTCTCTCGATTAGGAATGTTGTGTCACCAGTGTTCAATGAAGCAACATGAGGCGCGACGGATTCCAAAAAAGCTCGACCAGCAGGATTGGAGTAAAGTGTCTCAAAGGCTGACAACAATGTTTGCTTCTCAGCATCCGAAAAATCTGAGTCAAGTTCAATCCCCAAAGCTTCAAGCGTAGGTGCAAACGTCATTCAGTCATCCCTTCCTTCAATAATTCGTAGTTTGTGGTGGTTTTAGTCTTTGCAGAAGCCGTGGAGCTGTGCCTCTGGGCAACGGGGTTCGGCGATTTTTTGTATAATCAAGTATCTTTCGACATTGCCCAACTCATCCGTTGAGCACGAAAAACTATCAGACCAGAAAAACAAAAAACCGGACCTAAATTCTTGGCACAAGAAAATTTGGTTTGAAAACCGATGAATTACTTCATCAACCAAAACTCTTTTAACACCGATCAGTCGAAGCTTTTTTGTTCTACCCTCAAGTTCGATAAACCCACGTTCATCAATCGTTTTGAACCGACCTTCAATCCAAAAACCAGATTGGCGCGCAGAAGAAGAGCTTGGAATACTGAAACCGAGCGATAGAGCCAATACCAGCGACGCGAGTGTTCCTTTTGCTGAGACGACTCTAGTAATCAATTTTGAGACTTTATAGGCTGAACTTATTTTGGTCATTTTGCACCCTATTCAGCAGCTTTCTTATGATAAATCGCAACATCGATAATGTCGTGTATGTAATCTGCCATGAACTACCATAGGTTGACCATAAATTCCAATCTGTAAAGTGCAAATTCACTCGAGAGAAAGTGCCTCGTACTTGCTCTCAGATCGAATTTCACCATGTCGGGTCTAACCACAATCACAACGGAACTATCAGCCGATTTCCATACTGCAAATATGGACTTATCTGATCGGGTTATTGCGCTGATTCTGGTTGGATTGTTGTTCCACGTTGGTGGTACTAGGAAAATCCGAGATTTCTTTAACGAAAGAGTGCGTACACCGAACAATTCAGATAAAAATAGTCCCGCACTGCAATTCAGTGCGAGCTATTTGGGGCTTAGTGGGACGGCAAAGGCGGCAACCAACTCATCGCCTACGACAGCTGTTCAGGGGGGCCATGAATTGCCCGCTCGGCCAACGCTACGGCCTCAAATACAATCATGTTCCTTGGTTCAAATTCAAAGAACCGGCGTTTTCTTTTGGGTATGTATCCAATCAGATCGGAATGCCGCTCAACTATGCTTATCGCTTCCTCATATTTTGACTTGAAGTGACGCGGGCGCGACACTGACACGTCAAGAACATAATTGTGACTAGCCAGTTCGGAAATGGCAGCAATCAAGCGTTTGGATTGTTCGCCTTTCTTGCAACCGTCATCGCATTTCTCTGTGACGACAACATCTGGTTTTAACGTGTTTATCAGCTCTTGCACGAATGCGACCAGATCGGTGCTTTGCCCTGAGACACTCGTAGATACTGCCCAATCAAGCAACTGCGTGCCTTCGAGGAATACATATCCCACACGGCCTGAAGACACTGCGACAGACAGCACCCTAAGATTGGCCATGGTTACTGGTTTCAGCCAACCGACGCTTCAGGCGCGCCAATGAGCCGGGGCGGTTAAAGGTGCTCATGGCCTTCCGTCCGGGCGAAGGAAGGGTCGATAGACGCACTGACAGGTGTTCTTTGCTTTCGGCCATCACGTCCGAGAAAATGCTCTCAAACGACCGGCCATAAATGAGCGACAGCTCAACAATCTCGGTCAAGCTTGGTCTACGTTCACCATGCTCAAGTCTTGAAACTGCTGCCTGGTGCGTCGCCATCAGGTGCGCAATATCATCTTGGGTATAGCCCACTTTCTTGCGCGCCAGGCGCAAATCGAGGGCAAATTGAGAACTCATATTTTGGGTTGTACTTAGTGACTAATACCTCGTGGTGAGGAGGTTCAGTCTATGTCACCAAATACCCCGGTGCTAGCAGGCAAGTTATTGTCTGACGTTATAGGTTAGGCGGAATTGGATATCGCAGTTACGAACGGATCGCGAGGTTCGGGTGCGCGGGACCGGACCCCACAGGAGTTAAGCCAAAAGCGACCATCCGCGCAACGTGCAGCATCAGTGAATATGGGCTCCTTCCGGCCCATTTCCGCACCGCACGATGTGCCAAAATTCTGGCGTTTCTGTTACCTGCGGAAAGGACCGATTTTGACAGCTCCTGATTTCCGGAAGCGGCCGTTGGTGCAAACGCAGCGAAAGTGCGCTTCGTCCGCATTGCGTGAAATGTCAGCACTATCGGGAATGGCGGCAATAGCGTAAATTTTAACACGCAGTATCTACTTCATCTACTTCGCAGCATCTTTGTCGATTGGACAAACGAGAATGCCTGTCGCTAGTGCCGAAATGTTCGAATTGTTGCGAAGTGTCTGACGATGGACAGTGTAACCAAATTGCAGTCAATACGATGAACTGGACAGGCAGCTTGAAGAATGACCAGCCATGTATGTTACATTCCCTATCGAACACACAAAAAGTTATGTGCAGTGTCGGAGACCATGCTAAAAAACATGAGAACAATACAAAAAAACAAGCCAGGCACACATGTTTGACCGAAACACTATCGACAAACTCGCAACACATGACGATATAGCCGCCATGGGCTTCTCGAACAGCGCATTGTCCGACGAAGCAATTGCTCTTCTGGGGTTTCAGCGCACCAAGACCATTAGCCCCAGATCGCGAAAAGCGTGGATGGCTGGCGACCGCGACCCGCTATTGGCCGAGGCCCGCTCCCGGCGGGATGAAATTTTCGAGAGCGCAATCCATGAAGCCTACTGCGAGTACGTACCCGTGCAGCGCTATCTGAATAAGGTGGGGTTCGAACCTAGATCGGTGATCGACATAGGTTGCGGGCAAGCAGTGCCCGATCTTTTTTTGCAACGCGATTTCAAACCGCGTTTTACGCTCGTGGACATTGAAGAGACGACCGAACAATATCACGCTTGGGCAGATTCCGGCAGTGGCTACGCCAGCCTTGTTGATGCAAAGGCCATGCTTCACGATAACGGATCTGCCCAGAATAATGTCAAGACGATCAATCCGAAGCAAAAGCCTGAAATGCTCACTGATGCCAGTGCTGACATGTTGATCAGTTTCTATTCCTGCGGATTTCACTATCCGGTGGATGAATATTCCGACCTCATTACGCGGGTAATAAAGGGTGGCGGGCTGGTCTTCCTCGACTTGCGCAAACGCTATTTCAACCGCCGCCCTGAACCACTCGATAAAGTTCTGAGTCTCGGTGAGATGACTGTAGTCTTCGACGACAAGCGCTCAAATAGAGTGGTAATCGCAGGCTGACATAATTGCACGAGAAACCGCTTTCTTCGCCGAATAAGCAGGCTTGATGGTTTTCTTAGTCTATTAACTCAATCCAAGAGGAACCAAACCGTGAGTATTTTGGAAATCGAGATCAAACTTGACGAGATTGAATTCGACATCTCACGCAGACTACAGGTTCCCGCTTATATTCGCCTAGACCAACTTCATCTGGCTTTGCAGGCGGCGATGGGTTGGAAGAACATTCACAGCTACAGTTTTGAAGCGAATGGGATCATTTGGGGACTACCTGATCCAGATTTTGGATACGGTGACTTACCTCCCAGCAATATTACGTTGATCGAAGTGATCGAAAAAACCGGCGTGAAGTCGCTTTGCTATCTCTATGATTTCGGCGACCAATGGGAACATACTCTGTTGATCGGCAATTCTAGTGATCCAAAGCCAGGCCTTCTCTATCCACGACTGACCTATTTGAATGGCAGATGTCCGCCAGAGAACGTCGGTGGTGTCCCAGGATATGAGAACTTACTCCAAGATATCTCTGACCCAAACCATCCAGAATTCAGCCGATTCAATGACCTACTTGGTGAAGAATTTGATCCTGGCATTGCTGATATTGACGCGCGCAATTTTGCGGTCCTGAAGTTAGCAAAGAGTTGGAATATTATGTCAAATCAAAGGCCTGACTACATGCAGGACGAGTTAATTTTGAAAAATGAGTGAACATCTAATTGTTCATGTACATGTTACTGAGCCGGTTCGATAAATCACGGTCTAGAAATTGAAGCTACAGATGCTAGGTTGCGAGGCGACCTTCTATTGCACGCATGCAGTCTTCCGCCAGTTCCAATCAAATTCTAACCCTCGTCTCTCGAACACAAAGCCTAGTGCTTTGTCTCGCCCAGCCGTTCGACGGTAACAAACCACTCGGCATCAGGGTCACGGTCAACGACGTCATCCGGGAGTGAGTTGGGGCCAGCCAGAAACACATTTGCACCGAAATGTTCATGCAAGCGGGAGAGTTTTTCCAGCCGTGAGCCGGTGAGTTCCGCAAAGAAATTTGCATAGTTTTTGGTGGCTCGAAGCTTATCAATCTTTTCGCGGTGACGCGCGACCGCATGATGATGGGTTGTTGCGATATCCGGATCAGACATCAATCGCGCAAGCTCTTCGTGCATCTTCGCTAGGCGGCACTGAATCGACGTCTCGGTTTCGGCATTGTTGTTCATCCGAAACCAATAGGCCAGGCCTTGGTCACGATCGACATGATTCACTCTGCCTCGATCACGCTTTACAAGAAAGCTTTCCGCAGAGCGCACGGCGTAGTGGTTTAACTGTACCAGATCATAGCCGTAGGTTTCGGTCGTCGAGCGCCAGCCATTGCGGTAAATGTCTCTTGGCAAGCGCTGGCCGGATCCGTTTACCCAGTAGATTTTTTTCCACAACTGCGGCTTCAGACCCTTGGGCCGGTGCACTCCTAATTTCTTGAACAAACCGACGTTGCGGAAAAGAGTCTTGAATCCCCATGCCTGATGCGGTTTTCGAATGAGCTCCGGTGCGCAAAGTAGAAATTGTTCGGTGATGGGACAGTCTTGAAATTCGTGCACGTTGCTATTTCCGAACAGCCGCCAGGTCATCGCAATCATATTGGCATCAGGAACGGCGGCGAAGAGTGCATTTAGTGTACCGTCACCGATCTTTATATTGATGAACTCATCAACGTCAATGCAGGCAAGCCAAGTCGCGTTGCGGATTACGGGCTCGTCTTCGGCCGCCTGCAGCGCTGCGTGTTGCGGCTTGAGGCCCGACTGCCGGAACGGGTTTTCGCGGTGCTGAACGAACCCCTTATCCTGCAATAACTGTAGCATTGTATCGGTCCCGTCGGTGCAGTCATTGGTGTAGACAAGAAAATCATCGACACCTATCGCGCGGTGATATGCC
This sequence comes from Roseovarius sp. CAU 1744, assembly GCF_039839345.1. Lineage (NCBI taxonomy): Bacteria > Pseudomonadati > Pseudomonadota > Alphaproteobacteria > Rhodobacterales > Roseobacteraceae > Roseovarius > Roseovarius sp. CAU 1744. The sequence continues at coordinate 254,246 of NZ_JBDOQV010000007.1, forward strand.
AGCCACTCGAGGATGAAGGGCCCCTCGTTCTTCATCGTTGTAACGATTGCGCATTTCCCGCGTTTGTCGGAATTCATATTGATCTGAACTTCGGGCATCCGTACCGGGTTGTGGCCAAAGTGCTGGGTCGATTGCTCTAGCAGAGGCGGGTGTTCGATCAGCGAGGTCTTGGGCACGATCTTGGATATTGTCGGGGTGGGATGCCGCAACGCCATGTGGCGAAAGAATTTCCGCGTACGCGTCACGTCCGGCTCGGCATTTCCCACGCGAACGAGGCGCCATATGGCGTCTTCGGGAGACTTGGAGGGGGCAATGCACCATCGCTGCCGACCGCCGCTGGCATCGAATTGCACGCAGGTATGATCGGCAAAGTGAACCTGTTCACCTTTTCGGATGCGCCAAGGATAACAGTGCTGCCCAACAAGCCCGATGAGTCCTCCTTCGGCCGAAATGGCGGAATCAAATATCGTCGTTTCACCCGGCGGAACCAGATCGTGCACGTCGATATTCGCGACCGCACGCGCACGCCCCAGAAAGCGGGCGCGCATGATTTCGTAGATTGAGAGTGCCCCAAGTGGGCTTTTCCAAGGGGCGGGGTCGGGAACGGTCATCCGATCCTTCCCGGGTGCCTCCGGTACGCAAAACGGGTGGGCTTCAGCCGGAAGATCTTGGCGGCCTAGCGGCAGGTCGCAGCGTAGCACTACGACATTGCACCGCAGATCGCGTATACGAAGTCCCTTGCGCAGCCTGTTTACGAATTTCTTGCCGGTGCCGGGCTTGGCACGGTCAAGGATGACAGCTGCGTCGGCATTCTGGTGTGCGGTGTGATAGGCAAGCCAGTCGAGCACAATTTCGGCGGATTCGCCATTGCGCACGGCCGCCAGTGCGTTGCAGCCTTCCATCAGGGAAAATTCTTCATTTGCGGGAGCAAGATTGATGGGTTGGCCCGCAATTTCGAACTTGTTTTCGTACTTCTCTGGTAATTCATATGTCAGGCATGAGGCCCCACCCAAGGTGCTTGCAGCGGCAAGTTTGGCCCCTGTTGGCGGCACAACGGTTTCCGTCGGTACATCGCTGTCAAAAAACAGGGTGACGTAACGCTGACCAAGTTCACGTTTTTCTACGGCGTCGAGAATGCTCAGGTCGTCAAGGCCGTGACTGATGAGACGACGTTCTATCAGCTTTCCGGTCATGGGCAGTTGCGACCCCGTCCTGAATGGTGGCGATGTGCCTGCACAAACGCACTGGTAAATGCCGAGCTTGGTGGCGTGCTGCCGGTCAACATACCGAGCCGAAAATGAAGCCAAAGCGTATCAGAATCCGTCATCAGTTCCACCGCCCGTGTCTCGTGCCATTTTTCACATTGGGTCAGGCGCTCTGCGACGCGGGGTAACGCCATGAGCTTGTCAAATTCGCTATGAGTAGCATCCATCATGGTCAGGATTTCGCGATTTTCTGCGGTGTTCCAGTTTCGCTCCGCCCAATATACCAGATCGATTTCCCGGTTCGAATGATTGGGCAAGCCGCGGTCGCGCTTGACGATAAATTCCCCAGCTGAACGGAGGGAATAGTGATTTAGCCATATCCGTCTTGTGGTGGACGATAAGCCATAAAGCGAAATGGCGGAGTCATTGGTGGCAAAGTGATCCGGTAGCGGTCGGCCATCAGGGGCAAGCCAGCGCGCGGGTTTGTGCGGTTTGGCACGCGGGCGGTGGACGCCCATTTTGCGAAACGCCTGTGGCCGGAAGAGCGTCTTGAACAGATGTGCCAAGGGGAAATGCAGATCATCCGGAGCAGCCTTTGTGAACCGCTCGGGCGTAAGGCCGGGTTCGCGGTTTTGCTGGCCAGCGGAACCAAAAAACCGCCACGGCAAGGCAAGCGCATCGAATTGTCCTTGTTCGGCTTCGAGTGACTTCAGCAGGCTGGGCAGGTCACCTTCGGCCAAACAGATGAACTCATCACAGTCAAAAAACAGCACCCAATCGGCGGCTTCGATCAAAGGGTGCTTGCGAGCTATATTGAGGGCTTGCCACTGCACCGTTTTCTTGCCGCGCGGCTCAAACGGTAGATGCGTGACCCGCTCATCAGCTGACAACGCGTCCAGCAAGGCGTCAGAGCCATCGCTGCAATCATGCGACAGGACCAGCATCTGATCGAACCCGGCAGCCAGGTGATGAGCAATCCATTCGGCCATATAAGGCCCGTCATCGCGCTGACAGGTGACGCCAACAATGGTCAAGAGGTGCCTCTTAGCTGATAAGTCACTGCTCTTTCCAATTGATACAACGGGTGAAGCGCAAAGTCACTCGGGATCAGAGGTAATATCAGGGACCCCGCGTATCCGTGCCAAGAGGCGCATTACCTACCGCTCTTCTGCCGATAATTGGAGAGCGTGGCTCGAACACTATTAATCAGATGAATATTTTGGCTTTCTTAATCCAATTGTCTACAAATCTCGCGCATCTGTATAAGGTGACAAAAAACAAGAACACGGCAATGAGGGTCGAGCAGTTGGGACGCAAGCGGGAAGTGGGAACGCTCTGGATTGGTGGGCCGCTCAGTTGGCTGGAACAGCTATGCCTGAAATCTTTCGTCGACAAAGGCCAGAAAATCACACTTTTCTCTTACGAAGATATTCCCAACATTCCCGAGGGTGTCATTCGGCGCGACGGGCGTGAAATTATCGATACGGATGATTTCATCAAATACGAGCGGAAGAACAGTTTCGCGCTGTTTGCGGACTGGTTTCGGCTGCACATGGTTTACAAATGCCCGGGCATGATCTGGATCGATACAGATGTCTATTGCCATCGCCCGCTGGATTATCGCAGCGAATATGTCTTTGGATACGAATTACCGGGTGAACATCGGGTCAATAATGCCGTTCTCGGACTGCCCTCGAAAAGCAAGATTCTACGCCAAATGCTGGATTTCACCGAGGACCGGTATTCAATCGCACCTTTCCTGCCGCACAAGCAGCGAGAAAAGATGCAAATATTAGCCGAGCGTGGCAAACCGGTACATGTCACGCAGCAGCCCTGGGGGGTGTGGGGACCATTGATGGTGACCCACTACGTGCATGCATTAAAGCTTGAGAAATATGTACAGCCCCTCAACGCGTTCTACCCAATTACATTTCGGGAGCGAAGCAAATTCATGCAACGCGCAAGACTGGCGGAGGGTCTAATCACCGAAGAAACAACAGCGTTGCATCTCTGGGCATCGAACAAGCAACAATTGGGTAATCGGCATCACGGTTTGCCCCCCAAGGGGTCTTACCTTGAAATGCTGGTCAAGAAACATGACATAGCCCCGGCTTTGGCCCCCATCAAAGGCCGGGGCAATACGACATTCGACGGTGCTCTGATTGATGAGCTTGACCTGAAACATGTCGAGAGCGTCGCGGACATAAGCGGCGGCGCGCGCAGCTTTGTTTTGGCACTGCACCACAAGTTTGACTGCGATATCAGCCTGATCAGCGTGAGCCGACGCGGCAAATTCGAAGACGACATGCAGCCCTGGATCAACGACTATATTGAGTTTCTCACGGAAAACAATGTGAACCGCGACCGCATCAAAGTGATCAACAATGACTGCGATCTGCGCCAGGTCGACATCTTGTGCAATCTGATCGGGTTTGGCGATCGCTACAAAGTGAAGTTCCTGGACAAGTTCCTGAAACGCTGCACGCACGCGGACACACGGCTGTTCATGGATGTGCGCAAAGGATCTGGCGGATTCCCGTTCCTCGCGGATTTCGGAACCAACACAAAGCTCTCGACGCATGAAAAAGAAGACAAGAACATTACCCGCATCAGAGTGATACCCAAGCCACCGGAAACGGGCGGTAGCGAAGGAAACTGGGACCAGATCGCAATCAGCCTAGCCGGCGATGCCGGATGGTATCGTGCAGGCTATAATGGGCACAGCTTTCTCTATATGCCGCGCAGCACGGAGACGCTGGTCGTAACTTTCGACAACCTTGACATCGCTATGAACAAGAGAGACGACCGCCGCCCCTGGGGGTATTCCTTTATCAGAGAACAAGGCTGGTCGATGCTGGGGGTTCTGGCGGGTGGCTGGACCTGGTATCGAGAACCTTGGGTATACGGACAGTTCGACGAACTGAAGAAAACAGGGTTTTTCAAACAGTTTAAACGCGTCGTTTTTTACGGCGCTTCGATGGGGGGGTATGCGGCATGCGCGTTTTCGCCCGCAGCGCCCGGATGTGATGTAGTTGCAATCTCTCCACAATCCACAGTGGATAAATCGATCGTACCTTGGGAAACACGCTACAAGGCCGTCTGGGACCACGACTTCTCAGGCAAATATGGCGATGCGTCGGTGGTCAGCAAGAAAGCCTCGCGGATTTACATGATTTATGATCCCTATGAGACATTGGACGCGAAGCACGCCGACAGGTTCGATGGCGAGAACGTAGTGCATTTGCGCGCCCCGTTTCTCGGACATCGTCTGGGTAGCTCGCTCAATCAAATGGGCATCCTGAGCGATATCGTCTTGGGGGCGCTTGATGGGACTTTAACCAGCGAGCGATATTACTATCTGTTGAGAACGCGCAAAACTTCAAAGCGGTATCAACGGGAACTGTTCAACCGGGCCGTGGACAAAGGACACAAACACCTTGCCCGGCGGATGGGAAATTACATCTTGCAAAACAGCCAGAACCGGGCCATTCGCACCGGTTTGCGAAACCTGGGCTGAACATGGTTATTGTGGCGGCGCTCCAGATACCAGACGATCGGCATCGGCGCGGTTCGATTATTGCGGCGAAAACCCTTCACCCTCTCTTCGTGCCCAAGTGGGTTCTGCTGGCGCTAATCGGGAATAACCGGCACATTAATTGGCCTGCCTCGCCACTTTTAGCGTATCGCCCGCCGGTTCTGGAAACCACTGTGCCGATGCAACCCGGGTCAAACATGCAATAACACTTTAAATGGACCACCCTGAAGGGGCTGATCAAAGGAGCATGCCAATGGCACCAAGGGTTTTTCAGATTGGCTTCAACAAGACGGCCACCACGGCACTGTTCTGGTTGATGATAAACTCCGGGCATACCGCGCTTCATAGCAGTGGTCGCCGGGCACGCCGCGCAGGACATCCTATCGTCTCTAAGGTCCACCCCCAGCTCTTGATCCACCACAACATTTGCGCGGGGCTTCCTCCGGTTTCGGGTCTGGAAGAGTTCGAAGGACATTTCGATATGGAACACGACCTTCCGAATTCCCCGATCAAGATCGAAAATTTCAAATTCTTTGATCGCTTCGCGCGGTTCTATCCAAACAGCAAGTTTGTACTGAATACCCGGGATTGCGACGCGTGGCTGCACAGCCGCGCGCGGCATAACGGAGGGCAATACCTCAAACGCACCGTGATGCGTCTTGGACTTTCAGAAGATGACGTGCTCAGCAGGTGGCGCGATGAGCACGGCCGCCACCATGACGCGGTACTCGAGTTCTTCTCACAGGAGCAGGACAGGCTTTTCGTCTTCAACCTTGAGGAAAACCCGATTGACGACCTTGTTGAGTTTTGCCGGCCTGAACTGGATCTCGACGCTTCCCACTGGGGGAAGTCGCGGGTGACGGATGACGTTGCCAAGAAGCGCGGCTGGGCAAAAAACTGAAATTCGGTTTTCACCCGTGCCTTTTCGTAACCGTCCAGTCTACCGCCGCGCAACGGCGTCCACCTTCGCTCTCTCCACAAGTGTCTCAGCCACAATTTACGTCGCTGACCTGCCCCCCGAAATCTCCCGCATTGTAATGTAGAGTTTGCTCAACCTTTTGAAGGAGCAAAGGAATGCGAAAGAGCCGTTTCACGGAAGCCCAAATCATCGGGATGATCAAAGAGCAGGAAGCATGCCCGCCAGGCGCTTAAAGCATTCGGCCCCGTCTGAAATGACAGTCATCTTGCCCTGGTCAGCGTAGCCCTGCCTCTTGAGGGCCAGGGCGGCCATCGCCTTTAGTTCTCTGGGCTGTGTACCCCCACCAAATGCAAAGACTGGCCCCAGCGGATCGCCTCTTCCGCCGCGCCCATAATGGCCAACAATAGCTTCGAACGTTCGACCACCGTATCGGTTGACCAGAGGAATGTGCGCGGTATCCACATTGAAGACATATTCACCTACCGGGTCATCAGAAAGCGCAAGCTCGAACTGTGTTCTGTCTGGATAGTTCAGGTCTTCGAACCAGCGTTGACGCCTTTCGGCTTCTTCGATCCGTTTCCCTATAGCCAAGGTTCGATTGCGAAGCGTCGTGAAGGTTCGCGCCGATTGATCAGGCAAGAAAGTCGCCAACAGGTCGGATGCTTCCCGGTATGAGAATTTTGTACCCAGTTTTGTAGAAAGCTCCAACAGTTCAGGCGTGGCGCGGTCTTTGCAAATGTCAGCTGCAGGGGAAAAGGTGGAACAACATGCCGGGTGGCATTTTTGGCAGACCACCAGACGGGGGAAGCGTACAGGAATTTCACCAAAGACCGTCAGTATCTTTCTCTGGTTGTAATCCTTGATGGGCAACAATCCGTCGCAAGTTGGACATGCACGGTAGTATCGAACCCAAGGATCTAGCTGCCGCTCAACAAAGATCTTCTGAACCTCTTTCATGATCGTCTTGCTGTCTTCGATCGAGCATCCCAGCTTCCCATCAGCCAGACCGTCAAGATCCTTCTCGATCATGAATTCTTTGCAATATTTATCCCCAAGCGGGTCAATGGCTTCCAAAGTAATACGCGAATGCATTTGGGCCTCCAAAGTAATGATCTTTGGAGACTGAGATTATCTCAAATTCGTGCTTTCACCCCGTGGTTTTGAACAGTCCCTGACATCAACACCGGCTTCAAGATCAGCAATGGCTGCTTTTTCGGAAGAAAGACGCGTACTGCGCGTAGACCACCAGCTCATGCGAACCCGTCCGGCCGCTTCGGATTTCGCGGTGCATCTGAAAAGGACATTTTCGGGGCTGACGTGGCGGAGGCGGCCGTGGCCGCTCCCAACAGCCCGGGAACACCGGGCCGGGTTGGCTGACGGACCGTGTCGCTCACATGGTCCGTCAGGTCGCGCCCCATGCGGTCCGCCAGTACGCTCGACATGCGCCGGTGCTCGACAAGCCGACCAGCGTAGACAAAGTCCTCGCGCGCCTGTTCAAGCCAAGTGAAGAAAGCATCTGCCCGCCCTGGGTGTTTTTCCCATTTGTCAGCAAAGTTTTCGAGCGCATCGGTTGGGTTTTTGATGATGTATTTATGACCATCATATTCGATTGCATCGCCCATTCTGGTCAAAATCGAGAGCAGAGCATGTCCAATTTGACCTGAGCCCCAAGTTTCCTCCACCTCGCGGAGAGTCCTTGGGGTTGAGTTGATGACCTTACGCGGCCAGTTTGTCCATTGTTCTTTTCTCAGCAAATTCTCTGGGCGTCAGGTTTCCGAGCGCCGAATGTGGTCTGTGGGTGTTGTAGTCCTCCTGCCATTCTTCCAACGTTGACCTGGCCTCGGCCAGCGATCCGAAGAGCGTTTCATTCAGGCATTCATCTCGTAGCTTTCCGTTGAAGCTTTCGACGAAGGCATTTTGCTGTGGTTTGCCAGGAGCGATGTAATGCCAGTCGATCCCGTTGTCCTGCACCCATCGCAGGATGGCCATGCTGGTGAATTCAGTGCCGTTGTCGGAAACGATTGTTCCCGGCATCCCGCGTTCGGAAACGACCCGGTCCAGTTCCCGCGTGACCCGCAAGCCTGACAGCGACGTATCGGCAACCAGCGCCAGGTTCTCGCGTGTGTGGTCATCCACCACGGCCAGGATGCGAAAACGGCGACCGTCCGTCAGCGCGTCAGATACGAAGTCCAAGCTCCATCTTTGGTTAGGCCCATCCGGCACAACCATTGGCCGTCTGGTGCCCAGAGCTCGCTTCCGCCCGCCCCTTCGTCGCACTTGCAGCTTCTCTTCGCGATAGATTCGCCGGAATTTCTTGTGGTTCACTTGCCAGCCTTGCCGTTTGACCATCACCTGCAGCCGCCGATAGCCAAATCGGCGACGCTCCTTGGCGACCGCCTTCATGGCATCGCGCAGGTCCGCATCATCGTTCCGACGCGATTGATAGCGCACCGTCGACCGATCCACATTCAATGCAGAACACGCCCGACGCTGGCTCACCTGATGGACCTCCATCAGATGCACCACCGCCTTCCGCTTGGCATCGGGCGTCACCACTTTTTTGAGTTCACATCCCGAAGCATCGCGTTGTCCAGCATTTGCTCTGCCAGCAGCTTCTTCAGCTTCGCGTTCTCCGCTTCCAGCGCCCGCAGCTTCTTCGCATCCGACGGCTCCATCCCGCCATATTTGGATTTGTATTTATAGAACGTGCCCTGGCTGATCCCATAGCGCCTGCACACGTCAGCAGTCCGCTCGCCTGCTTCCTGCTCCTTGATCATCTGGATGATCTGCTCGTCGGTGAATCTCGTCTTCATTTATCCGTCCTTAAGTTGGGCGGACTCTACACAAAACTGGAGGAGATTCAGGGGCTCAGGTCAAATTGTTTCCTCGCCCTGATAGGCGTGAGCCGCCAGGGTTGAGATGATGATGGAGATTGGTTTGTTTTTCGGATCATCGGCAAACACCGTATCGCAGTGACGCTTCAATGTCACGATCGCAGATTGCAGCGGCGTGCGGACACGATAGGTCGGAATATCTTCCACACTCGCTGTTACACCCTCTGCGCGCATCTCGTTGAAAACTTGCGCCCGCGGCCGTTTGAATACCTCCCCCATCCGAGATTTGAACCATTCGGCATAACCGCGCGGATTGGATCGCGGCCAATCATCTGTGATCTCAAAATATTGCGGAAGCACTTCGTTGTCCGTGATTGCGATCGCCGTATCTGCAAAAGCAGCGTCGAGATTCCTGGCTTCAAGCAGGCGACGCTGTTCATTGCCGTTGGGGATCGCAGGAACGATGTCCATGTGAAACTGTGCACCGTCGGCGTAGTCGAGCCGCCAGCAGCGCCGCCCTTCATGGACCTTCTTCGTAGTGCCTTTGCTCTTGCGATAAAGCTTGATTTCGTCCCCAAGCAGTTCCTTCAGCTGCGCCTGAGACAGGTTAGATTTGCCCAAGTCTTTCAAAGAACACGCGCAATCGACATCATATTCTTCATCGTTGGAAAGTGGCTTGATGTCCGTACCCAAACGGAAAGACCCCTGTGCGAATACGTCGGGATCTAGGTGGCTCACAGCAGAGTCGTCGCGATGAAGCCAATCGCCCAGCGACTTGTAGCTTTTTTCTGCCTGCTCGTAACGGAAGGGGGGAATCTCAAGCGCTTTAGCCAGTGTTTCCAGATAGATTTCAGCCTGCTTTGTTAGTGTTGATGTCATGCCCACCATTCCCGTTTTGTTCTCTACGGAGTTTGGGATCCCAGACGGCAAGTTTCCACGCAGTATTGAAGATTCACCAACTTTTTTTGTGGTTTGCCATAACTTCGAAGCTGCCCATATTCGAAACAGTAAAGACCATTCGCGACCCTGCCAACTTCGCCAATAACGACGTTAGTGCAGTCGCCGCGACTTAAGGCTCTGTTCCGCAATCCTGCAAGAACCGGTAGCGCTGACCAAACTAGTGGGTCGAATCTCACGACCGTCTATGTCAGATGACTTGTTTAGTTGGATTAGCCGCAAGGCTCAGATCGAGGTCATTTATGTTGACACGGGCATCGTGGATGTCGAAGGATTTACAGAAGTGAAAAATTTGTGACAATTTATGCGTGACGAAAACAATCAAGACGAGCCTGAGTCGGCGCGAGCGATATTACTCAACCTTGTCAAAACTGTTCCCAGCCTAAAGCCGAATAAAATTGCGCGCAGCGCATTGTGCTATCCAAAGCTATCGCGGCCTGGCGAGGAAGACGAAAACTTAGAACTGCAAGACGTTGATTTTGCGAACTCATTTGATGATACCGAGTTCGAGCTGGATGAGAGCCTAAAAACGGGTCCTGACGCTGAAGAGGGTTTGCATTTCCCGATCCCACGGCTGCTCCACGCTGTAAAGAAAGCTTCAGAAAAGCCGGAGTTTGGCAAAACGCGGATAGAACGCTGGCATGACACCCTGATTTTCAGCGAGAATCGCATTGAGCGGAATTCGAGCGAGGAACGTTTTGAGTGGGTTTCGACGACAACAACCAGATATTCAGAGGGAGTTCCAATTAACGCGAGCCGTGATGCCGCAAACCATTGGTTCAGGAATACACTTGTTCCGGGTTTACTTGACGAACACACACAACCGCATTCACGTGCCGTGGTCGGTGCGCCCGGCTGTGGTAAATCAACTCTCTTCAAATACCTGCTTTCCGAGAACTCGCGAATGATAAACAAAAGCGGGATCGTATTCTCCCGCTTTGAATTCATGAAGTTCTGGCGTCGGTGGTGTGAGCAGCGAGATTCTATTGAGCGGGCTTTGGAAGACTACATGTCCTTCATTCATGCACGCGATCTCTTTCTGTCGCACTTCTTTTGGCTGGTGGACGGTTGTCAGTTCAGACTACGCATGGAGTTCCAGTCCAAAGCACTACTTGAAACCGAAGTTGATCGTCTGGAACACGAGGTTCTTAAACATGCCCCTATGCTCGGCGTTGCAAAGGAAAGCATCTACAAGATGCTGGTGCAGGAAACCTTTGCACGAGCCCATTTGGGAAACTCGGAACTGATCGCATGGCTCTCGCAAAGAACAACCAAAGAACGTAAGCTTCTTATTACAGCGCTGTGGAAAGAGAACAATTGCCTGGTCACGATATTTGATGGACTGGATTCCTTGAGGACGGAGGATGCCTTCAGGGAAAGTAAAGAGTGGAAGGCGGTCAATCATATCATTGAAAATCGCCACAACCTTTCTGCGCCTACAGAGCTTCTGGATCTCGGCCGCCAAGTGCGAACCAACAGTGTTTTGGTGATGCGCAATAATACAGCAGACACAATTGAGGCCGGGTACGCTGGACGAGGGCAGACGCTTGGAATCCAAAAATATTTTCATCTCGACAATATCGACGGTCTGACATCCATGGTGTCGGTTGTGACACGCGCGTCATCAATGATTTCGGACGTGGCCGTCTTGAGCGAAGCGAAACGAGACAAATTTGTATTCGATGTGATGCGCGTGTTGCAACGCACGTTCTTGGCAATTTGGCGCGGTCATGGCCCTTCCGTTTCGAGCAATCTGATTTACGAGTTCTTTGATGGTAACCTTCGCGAACTTTTCAGGTTCGTAGCGCGGCTCGTGCTTTGGACTGTTCAGGAGATGCTTGCACGGCAATATTTGGAATCCCACGAATATTACAATGCGTCGACCCCGAGGCTTGTAAGAGCCCTCGCCTCCTCGAGAGGGAACGATTTTCTGTCTCGCAAGTCCTATCGTATCGTTGAATTGCTTCTCTTCCGGAAAGGTGACTGGTTTGAGAACCAGGCGATTTACTTCACAACTCAGGACCCGATGATGCAAGAACTGGGTGTTGGTGACAGGCTCGTCGGTAACACACGTTTCTCCGGCGAGATTGACAATATCTTCAACTATACAAAACGCGACCACGCTCCGGATCTCGATCACCACTGCATGCTTGAGAAAATCCGGATCGTTCAGTTGTGCAGCAAGGAGCCACTTAGCTACTTTGATCTTGAGGCTGCTCTGCTCCATGAGTTCGGGTATGTCGTATCCGACCTTAGGTTCATGATACGTTTTCTGCAAAAAACAGACTTCCTGACATCACGGGTACATCGTAATTCCTCCGGGGTTGAGTTTCGCTATTCTGCAACTGCTCGTGGTAAACTCTGTGTGAATTCGCTGATCAGCAACCTTTCCTATGTTGAGCACGTCTTCCACCGGACCCTTATTCCAGAGATTCTGGTTAATCTGGTCGATGATATTCCCAGAGAAGAAAACACGCGCCAATGGGCCGCTTTTTCAGCGCGAAACGCTTTCATCCTGCTTGCTTATTTCAAAGCGCTGGAGGCGAATCCCGCCAATGACGTTCCGGCCGCTGAAAAGTACCGTCTTTACACAAAACTTCAGACGAACCTCCATAAATCCCTGGAACGCATGACGCGTCCAGGTGCTCCGCCGCAAGGTGCGCTGGAGCAGAGTGAGCAGATTCAAAGTGATGCGGTCTGGATCTGCGAAACGGCCGTCAAGGAAATTGAGGCCGTTTTACAGGATTGGCGGGCCAAGGGTCTGATCTGAGCGCCAGCCTAGGACCCCAGCTTGCGACGTTTCACCGACACTGAGTGATCAAAATCCAGATTCAGCTTTTCGAATGCCTCGAGCACCACATCAAACCTGGATTCATGGGACAAGTCGAAAATCCGGTTTAGTGTTGTTGCTCCGACTTCAATGGATTTCGCAAACTCGGCCTTCGATTTTCCCGACTTGCGATATTGAATGTAAAGCAATGCCTTCGTCGCTGCCAGGGGAGTTAGCTGCAGTTTGGCGAACCCAAGAGGTAAGTTGCTTACATCCGAGGATGGAATCTCATCGTTGTAATCGATGCGCGCTTGGATGGCATTCTTGATCGCGTCGTTGGCAATTGACCGTACGCGCCCTTGCCGCTGATCCTCTTCACTGATGGAAACAGTGATCTCGGGAAATTTCGGGACGTCTAGAACAGCGTATCCATCCTCGTGTTCGATGGAATAACAAAATTCAAGTTTCATTTTTCTGACCTCGATCATAGAGTTGCGTCCCGGTTTTCGTCCTCGAGACGTAACGTTCTTCGGGTGATGGTCTCTTATCGCCCCCTTTCAGTATTGACAATAGATACACAAGTGTAAAATTATCTATTGTGTACTACAATACACTTAATACTAAGAAACAGTTCAGGAGGCACTGGCAATGCATCCAAAGAAAACAATTGATTTCAAGAGGGGGTTGAAAACGTTGGCTACAGAGCAGGGATGGCTGGTTGACATCGTGTCTGAGGATCGCAAGCCCACGGAACGTCTTGTCATCTACTACAAGGAAGGTCACGAACCTGTTCGGATTTCGTCCTTCGTTCTCAAACAAGACGAGAAAGAAATCAATCCTGGAATCGCGCGCAGGATCGTGCGCCATATTCGAATGCTTATGGACGAGGATAACGCCGCGCCCATTTGCCTTTTAGATGAGCGCCGCGCAATACTGGTCACATGGATAAACAATTTCTTTTCTTAGCGAGCAAGAAGCCACCCATTTCAAACAAAAACCCTCAAAAGAGAGGAGCCAAGCAGCAGGAAGTAACCAACGAACAGGCAGATCTCATCAACCCTTCGCCATTGCCCGGCTAGTGCTCCGCGAGCTTCCTGAACTTCTTCAATTAGCTGATTGAACGCGTCATCAGTGTTCCGCTTCGTCGCACGTTCAAGAATGTCACTTGCCTGCTGAAGCTTCTTTTTCCGTTTGTTCAGCGAAAGGGTTGGCACTGAAAGGATAGCAATCCCCAGAAAAGTCAGAATATCGAGAACCGTAGCCATAGTTCGTTCACGTCAGCAAAACGTGGAAGTCGAAAACGTCCAAGACAGTCTCGATCACTTCGTCGCTCTTGATTTCCACTTTTTCGCCTCGCTCTACCGCCCGGATTTGGTCTACGCTCAACTGAGCGAGCGGCACACGTCCGACTCTGGTAGTGTTCAGAGACCCCTTTACAACCCGTAACGTCGAAGCGGATTCCACGTCTTTCTCGAGGTCAGGCAGAGGAATATCCAGCGCAACTCTTGCTGCCACAGGCCCCACCGAGACGTCCAGAACATCCGTGTCATCATCCGGCGCAAGGTTGAAGTCCAGGCTGAGTTCCGCATTACAAGCCGCGGCGTATTTTAGCAGCGTCTCGATCGTGGGCATCGCGCCCGTCGCGGCTTCGAGCTTGGAGATGTGGGATTGCTTCAGCCCGGATCTCTCGGCGACTTCCACTTGTGTCAGATGTGCGGCGTGGCGCAGCGACCTGAGTGCTACCGCAAGCTTTCGCTTCCGCTTGTTGTCTTCTATAGCCCTGGCGAATTCAGGATCGCTTGCAGCGAGGGCCTTGGTAAGGTCAGTCATGTTACGTCTCCCAGGCTAGATGCGTTGCCTTGAGGTGCCGCGCAACCAGGGTGCCTGCTGCACTATTGATGTTCAGCGCTGGCAGGACCCCGTGCAGTATAGTGAGAATCGTTTCTCTGTCCGAATGGTCAATCGAAACGACAAATCGAATGTCAGGGCTTTTCTCAATTTCTAGTGCGAACACCTCGTATCGAGAACCCAAAAGACCACGACGATTTTGCAACGGTGGGTCTGTCCGCCACAAAGTCTCATATGCCACAACCGTGTTTTGCTTCGCATCCAGAGACAGCGATTGCATGCTGCTTAGAACGTCTTCTTCGAAACCCGGCGCTGTTTTTACTACACGTTTTTTCGCCACGATATACACCCCAATGTATATATATCTTAATATATACGTATTCGAACTGCAAAAATCAAGCCTGCGCTATCCAGCGCGCTGCCCGCACAACAATGCAATCGGACTGCGGGCAGGGCACGAACGTGACGCGAGTCAAAAATGGTCATGATTTGCTTTATTGCGTTTGGCCAACAGTTTCGCCGATGGTTCTCGGCATTTCATTTCGTAACACCTCTGATATCGCTCTTGCAACTTCAGCAAAAATCATTGTTTGGGACGCTCGTGAAGCACACAAAGCGGACCTAGAGTCGCAGAAGCCGATAGGCAGCATTGTCCCGCGATCTGTGAGTTCGAGAAAACCCAGATTTGCGCTTGCAGCGAATGGCAGCAATGCGGGCTGCGACCGCAGCATATGAGAGAGGTGCTGAGTGTCTGGTATGGGCCGATGGTAACTGCCAGTCGAAGAGGGTTTGAGCGAATTCATGGCATCGCGGAAATCGACCAAGTGAGCCCAATTTGACCGATGCTGCGCATCGCACCAATGTCCGCTCTTCAGAGCGCGGCCAAAAAACATGACAAAACCAAAGGGGTCTTGCAAAGGGTTTTTGTCCAAATCTGCTTGGCAACGCAATCGCCAAGGCAATTTAAGCGTCCGGGGAACATACCCCGATGAATTTCAATTGCACTTACCTCTAATGCCACTATGACAATTGGTTGGCAGCATTGAGGGAAATTGCATTGAACTTGCTTTCGACATTCATCAAGCCGATGCACCCTGAGGGCAACAAGTTCGTTGCGATCTTTGCAGCTGTAACTGTTGGTCTTTTCGTGATTTCATCCATCCTCGGCTGGATCGGCGTCGGACTTACGATCTGGTGTTACTACTTCTTTCGCGATCCTCATCGTGTCAGTCCCACAAGGTCCGATGTGGTCTTGAGCCCGGCAGACGGTATCGTGTCACTGATCGAACCGGCTGTTCCGCCGTCAGAATTGGGTATGGCAGACACACCGCTGACGCGCATTAGCGTGTTCATGAGCGTCTTTAATTGCCATGTAAACCGAAGCCCGATTGCGGGTGAAATCACATCGGTCGCCTATCGCCCAGGAAAATTCTTCAATGCGTCACTGGACAAAGCCAGCACTGACAACGAACGCAATGGCCTGTGTCTGCGGCTTGCGAACGAACAAGAGCTAGCAGTTGTCCAGATTGCGGGCTTGGTAGCCCGTCGCATTGTCTGTTTTGTGAAACCTGGCGACCAGTTGAGCACCGGTGAGCGGTTTGGCTTAATCCGCTTCGGCTCACGCCTTGACGTGTATCTGCCCCCTGATGTCTCCCCTCTCGTGTCTATCGGGCAGACCATGGTGGCGGGCGAAACGGTGCTGGCAGAACTCAACATGGCTGGGACGAAAAGAGCCGATGCCCCTAAATAACGGCAAATCCGTCACTGACCTCGCACTGGTTCAGCTAATCCCGAATATGCTGACCGTTGCGGCGATCTGCGCAGGGTTGTCGGCGATCCGCTTTGGTGTGCAGGATGACTATGAAATAGCGGTGCTGTTGATCGTGGCGGCCTGCATTCTCGACGGCTTGGATGGAAGGATCGCACGGCTCCTGGGAGGCGACAGCAAAATGGGGGCCGAGCTGGATTCGCTCGCGGACTTTGTGAACTTTGGTGTCGCCCCTCCGCTAGTGATCTATCTATGGGCTCTGCAGGACATGCGCAGCGCGGCGTGGCTATGCGTGTTGCTCTTTGCGATCTGCTGTGTCCTGCGGCTGGCGCGGTTCAACGTGAGCAACAAGGCCGACGGGGACGTTCAGCCTCCTCACGACTTCTTTGTCGGTGTCCCGGCACCGGCAGGCGCAATCTTGGTTCTTTTGCCTATGTCTGTTTCCTTTGCATTCTCAAATCAGCCGATTCTGCCCGATGTTCTGATTTGCGGGCATATGGTTTTGGTCGGCATGGCAATGATCAGCCGTATCCCGACATGGTCTCCCAAACGGGTCCGGGTTTCACGCATGAACATCAAGTATTTTCTGCTTGGCTTCGCTTTGATTGGTGCCACATTGCTGACCTACGCTTGGATCACTCTCGTGATCTTCTCGTTTGGCTATGTAGCAATGGTCATTTGGAGCCGTTTTGCGGCATCACCTGACACGTAATGGAAGGAAAAATAGCTTGGAAATCGAAGCTGTTCAGACCTCATATGCCCGCTGGGCCCCGGTCTATGACAAGACCTTCGGCGCTGTCACCAATGTCGGCCGACGTCGGGCCGTTCGATATATAAACGGATTGCAAGGCACTGTGCTTGAGGTCGGTGTGGGAACCGGCCTTTCTTTGCCGCATTACAAGTCTGATCTTCAAGTCACTGGAATTGACTTCAGCACCGACATGCTGGCTAAAGCCCAGGCCAAGGTTCAGCAATTGAACCTCAAGCACGTAACCGAACTACGCCAGATGGATGCCCGCGCACTGGATTTCTGCGATGCCAGCTTTGACACGATTGCAGCCATGCATGTGCTGTCTGTCGTTCCGGAGCCAGAAAAGGTAATGGCGGAAATCGCGCGGGTGCTGAAACCCAAAGGGCGCGTGGTGATCACAAACCACTTTGTGCGAAAACGTGGGTTTCTGGCGTTCCTGGAACACATCGCAGCTCCTTTTGCCAATATTCTTGGGTGGCACTCGGATTTCGAACTGGAAACGATTTTGCAAGAACCGTCACTGGCGGTCGAAGAACAAGGGCCTCTTCCTCCGCTTGGTATGATGACATTCATGGTTCTGCAAAAATCTGGAGCAGTCGATTAGATCGAGCAAGGTAAGTTGTCCCAAAACTCTACCGATTCTGTCACCGGCTAAAACGACCGATTTTGGGCGGGTTCGTTTTCCAGAAGCGCGCTTTGGGCAACTGCCGCGAACTGGCGCTTTTTGCGCACTGTTGAAATTCACCTCATCGCACATGCCGCAGTTGGGCTAAACGGTCGATTTGGTGGCGCTGCGCTGCGGAGGAGTGATTGTTTGTGAATGAGGTAAGGGCCGATTTTGTTGAAAAACTCTACAACCACGTCTGATGAGCAAATTTCGTGGGAAGATTTTCTGAAAATTTCTAAAAACACCCCGAAATCTAGCAGCTGGCAGGTCGATTTAGACCAACGTTCCGCATGTTTAAGGGCGCTAAGTGCTGCGAGGACTTTTTCAACAAAATCGGCCGTTAGATATGCCCTTTCGCGCTGACCAATCACTAGTTTCCGGAAAGACTAGCAGCTAAACGCATTAGCTGGATTGCTTCCGCGCGGTATCCGAAGGTGTCGTTGCCCTTGGTTTCAGTTGCCAGCGCAATAGCGTCCTCGAAGCTCCAGCCACTCACGTAATCGCTGCTTCGCAATAGCTGTCCGAACCCTGCAATTGCAGTCGCGAAGCCCGCATCTGGCAGCGGCGGCATATCCGCGGTGATTGGCGTTTCGATCAGCTGGCTGGTCGCCGCGCCGGGCGCCTTGTAGCGCAACGCGAGAAAACCCAGCTCTTCGCCGCCTTCATCCGCGGTGGCGGGCTGATAGCGCAGCGGTGGGTTGAGTTGCGCCGGAGAGCCCACAGGCGTGACCTCGTAGAGGGCCGTTACGGTGTGGCCGACACCGATATCGCCCGCATCGACGGCATCATTGTTGAAATCCTCGCGGCGCAACGCGCGGGTTTCATAGCCGATAAATCGGTATTCGGCGATCTGCGCGGGGTTGAATTCGACTTGGATTTTCACGTCGTCAGCGATCGGGAACAGTGCGCCGGTGAGCTGATCCACCAGAACCTTCTGCGCTTCGGACAGGGTGTCGATATAGGCCGCTTGCCCATTGCCGTTCTGAGCCAGCGCCTGCATCGTCGCATCCTGTAGATTGCCGCGTCCGAAGCCGAGAACAGACAGGTAGATGCCGCTGTCCCGCTTCTGCGCAATATAGGTTTTCAGCGCCTCGGGATCGGAAATGCCGACGTTGAAATCGCCATCCGTTGCCAGGATCACGCGGGTCACCTCGCCCTCTTCACGCATCGCGACTGCGGCGGCGTAGGCCTGCTGCAGCCCTGCCTGCCCGGCGGTTGATCCGCCCGCGCCGAGCTGGTCAAGCGCGTTCAGGATGACCGCACGCTCCGACGCGGCTGTCGGCGCCAGAACCTGCCCGGCGCTGCCCGCATAGGTGACGATCGATACCTGATCCTCGGGGCGCAGCTGGCCCAGCATCAGGCGGAAGGACTGCTTGAGCAGCGGCAGCTTGTTGGGCTGGTTCATCGACCCGGAGGTGTCGATCAGGAACACGAGGTTCAGTGGCGGACGTTTGCCAGCATCGGGCAGGGCGCCCTGAATGCCGATGTGGACCAGCCGGGTATGCGGGTTCCAGGGCGTGGCGCTGACCGATATGGTTGGCTGAAACGCGGTGCCGTCCGGGGCGGGATAGTCGTAAGGGAAATAGTTGATCATCTCCTCGATACGCACCGCATCGGGGTCGGGCAGACGGCCATTCATCAGTGAATTGCGGATCACCGCGTAAGAGGCGGTATCGACATCGATCGAGAAGGTCGACACTGGGTTTTCTGAGGTGACTTTCAGACGGTTGGGTGCCTCGTTCGCGAAACTCTCGAGGTTGTCTTCGACGGGCATTACCTGGGGAGAATCGATGAGAGCGCCAACTGCGCCACGCCTTTGTAACGACTCGGACACCGGTGCTGCCGCCAGCCCTGCGGCCTGCTTGGTTTGATAGCTGTCCTGTTCGGGATCGTCACTTGAAAGGCCGCTCTCCGGCAGCGCACGCGCCTTTTCGTCGGATCGGACGCGTGTTTCAGGTTTTGGCTGAACCGGCAGGTTGTGCAGGTTGGACTCCTCCTGCCGCACCTCCTGCGGGGCTTGTGACGGGCCGTCCGCGAACCTGAGGGGCACTAGTTCCGAAAGATTCACGACGACAAAGCCGAAGGCGACAAAGGCGGTCGTGGCGGTCAGCGCGGCGCGGGTGGTAAGCGAATTCAACATGGCAAAGACTCCTGTCCAGAAACCCCGTCTGGGGCGATCGGACATAGGACGGGTGCTGCTAGGAGTTTCTTGGAGATCAGCAAAATTTTTCCGGGCCAGCGCCATATGCGCCGACCTCGCGGCGGGGTTGGGATCGGGTGTCGCTGCTTTCAACGCCTGCTTCAGATCGTCGAGATCATCGGTCATGTCTGATCCTCCGTTTCGCGCAGGATGCGCAGATGCTTCCTGACTTCGGACATCCGCCAACTGACGGTTCCTTCTGAAACCTCCAGCACGGCGGCCGCTTCGCGATGGGTCATGTCGTCAAGCACCAGCGCCAGCGTGTCGCGCAGATCGTCGGGCAGGCTGGCCATGGCGGTGATCAACCAGTCGACCTGGGCCGCCGTTTCCGAATTCGCCGCCTGCCGGTTGCGTTCCCAGTCGCCCCAGCCCGCGGCCGCCCTGACCTGGCTGGCGCGTTTTCGGCGGCGGTCATGCGCGCTGTTTACGGCGATCCGGTAAAGCCATGTCGTAAACTGCGCGTCGCCGCGATAGCCCCTCAGCTTGGCGGGCAACATAGCGCAGATATCCTGGGTCAGGTCTTCGGCGTCATGCTGCGATCCGGTCAGACGGAAGGCCAGCCGAAACAGACCATCGTAGCAGCTTGACAGCAGCGCCGAAAAGGCCGCCGCATCACCGCCCGCCGCAGCCAGTGCCAGGTCAGTCTCACTCGCATTCATCCGCATCACGTTCGTTTGACGTAAGTCGCACGTCAATCCTTGGAAGAAACAGGAAAATAATTTCTCTGTCAGAATGTGCAGTCTGAAATTACCGATGGGCGCTTTAAGGCAGTTGGGAGATTAATTTGGAACTCAATAGAAGTCTCCGATTTTGAGATCGATGACGCGGATGAAAGTGAGAGCATGCTAATAGAATGTGGACGGTGCGGCGAATTGGCTTTTTCACCGTTAAATGGTCGCTCTAAACCAAAAATTTCGGCGCTATGCTTCAAGGTCCGGTTTGGCGGAGGCACGGCAATTTCGGTTGGCATCTCCAACGGCAGCCTGGGCCGTGCCCATCTTTGTGACACGAGCAGGTCAGCCGGATGCTGCGCTGTCACCATGGACCGTCCTGAGCCCAGAATGACCAATGCTGCACGAAGGACGAACGGCCGTTTTGTCAATCGATTGCCTAACTGAAGCCGCGTCGATATGCGCAGCTTGGCTCAAGGTCTCTGCTTAGCAAGCTATCGAAACATCAAATGCAGATAACCGCGCGTTTCGGTGAACATCTCATAGAAAAGGGACATAGGTGTTGGCCCAGGCGGGGTCAGTTCTGCTTCCACCGCGCCAGTGTCAAGATGCAGAACTGCGTCGTACTTTTTTGCCAGGTGCAGCATGCGCTTGTTTTCCTTCAGGCAGAGCATATAAATCGTCCTGATACTACGGTTTTGTGCCGCCGTGAGGACGCGGTCGAACAGCGCATCGCCGATACCTCTCTCTTGCCAAGCAGGTTCGACCAACAAGGCGATTTCTGCACTACGAGGCGAACTATCCGGAAGAATGCGCATTTCAGAAATGCCGCATAACGCTTGATCGGCAAAGGCTCCGTAAGCCACGGTATCCGAAGACACCAAACCCTCGGCATAGCTTGTGACATAGTCATCGTTCACTTCGGAAAAAAATCTGAGTTGGCGTGTTTGCAGGTCGGTTCTGCTAAAAAAATCAATCAAATTGAATTTGTCGGATTGCCATAATCGTCTTATGTCCGGTCTAACATGGAGTGCTTCAGTTCTCATGAACTCGGGCCTCGTGGTTTGTCAGATGTTAGAGTCGCTGATCTGACCTCCCAGAATGAAGATATGCCGCAATGCAGCATTGTCCAGTAGGAAGAAGCGAATTTCGCGGTTTTTGGTTTCAGGCGCTGGTTTTAGGGGCACATAAGTTGCCACTTGCATGCGCTCGACAAATTGCTTTCAAGCCAGGATCCGCTCGGAAAGCTGACATTCGCGCCACAAACACGAACGCCGACTAGTCCGCAAAGCGGCCAACGTCCGATCTGAGCCCAATGTGCAGAATGCTGCGACGTGTGTGAACGACCGCAAGGGCAGACGGTTCACATTCTCTCGACAGAGCTGGGAATCTGGTGCGGTGCGTGCGAAACTGCATGAAACACTAAGTGCAGATTGGACCACTTAATGCCTCAATTGACGACTTTGCTCCTTTTCCTCAGTGCTACCTTTGTACTCTTGGTCGTTCCCGGTCCGACAATCGCGCTGATTATTTCAAAGTCCGTTGCTCAAGGACGGAAGGTTGCACTGCCGATGATTGCTGGCATCGCAATAGGTGGTGCCGTTGCCGCAACTCTGGCGCTCGCGGGCGTGTCAGCTCTCTTGCTCGCCTCATCCTCGGCGTTCAAGGCCCTCAAGATCGCGGGTGCGCTGTACCTGTTCTATCTTGGCTTTAAGCTTTTGATGACACAGCCGAAAGTGCTCTCGGCGACGGACGTGGACGACACTGAGACTCCTTTTCAGTCCTTCCGGGATGGCTTTCTCGTGATGTTGTTCAATCCCAAGGGGATTCTGTTTTTTGCTGCCTTCGTGCCTCAGTTTATTGACCCAACCCTCCCGTATGTATCGCAGGCAGGAGTCCTCATAGCGTTGTTCGTTTTGACTGGAATGTTTGTCGACACCGGTTACGCACTTCTTGCGAGCAAAGCGGGGGACGCCATCAGTACGCCGAAGCTCCAAGTTGGGATTTCGAGGGTGGCCGGTCTCACGATCATTGGAGCAGGTTTTGTGACATTGCTTTCGAAGCGTCCTCAGCTCTAAGCAGATCGTAGAGCAGTCATCGGAGCAGCCGCGGCGAAAGCGCGCTCCGTCCTCCAAATCGTGCGTTCATCAGTATTCAGGTTTTGGGACCCGCAGCGAAAGTCCGGTCTGACGAGCCGCAGCGCAGCATCTGACAATTGAGCTAAATGGCAGTTACGGACCGTTTGGGTATTCGCCAATCCCGTGACCAGCTGCGTTGAACCTTTTTACATTTGCATTTCGGATATGAAGTCTAGTCCGATGTCCAGAGAACCGGAACTGTGTGTAATCCAACCAAGCGAAATCAGGTCAACGCCGGTCTCGGCGATGGATGCGGCGGTGTGGGGGGTGATCCCGCCGGAGGCTTCGGTGATCAGGCGACCGTCCACCATTTCAACGGCGCGGCGCAATGTGGCGGCATCCATATTGTCCAGCAGCACCACGTCTGCACCGACCTCCAGCACTTCGGCCAGTTGCTCCAGCGTGTCGACTTCGATCTCGATCTTGACCATGTGACCGGCAGCAGCCCGCGCACGGCTCAGGGCCGGTGTGATGCCGCCGGCCATAGCCACGTGATTGTCTTTGATC
This sequence comes from Roseovarius sp. CAU 1744, assembly GCF_039839345.1. Classification (NCBI taxonomy): domain Bacteria; kingdom Pseudomonadati; phylum Pseudomonadota; class Alphaproteobacteria; order Rhodobacterales; family Roseobacteraceae; genus Roseovarius; species Roseovarius sp. CAU 1744. The sequence goes on from NZ_JBDOQV010000007.1 coordinate 277,016, forward strand.
AGCAGCGCGTCGGCGAGCGAAAAGCGATGGTTCGACCCACCCCCGGCCCGCACCGCGTATTTTTCCAGCGCGCGCAGGCCCGGCGTGGTCTTGCGGGTGCACACGATATCGGCCTGGGTGCCGGCGACTGCGCGCACCAGATTTGCGGTGGCGGTGGCGATGCCCGACAGGTGGCCCATGAAGTTAAGTGCCGTGCGCTCAGCCGTCAGCAGGTTTCGCGACGGGCCTTCGAACGTGACGATGCGGTTGCCCGGTTTCACCGGGTCACCGTCGGCGATATGGCGTGTCACGGCGATCGTGGGATCGACCAGTTCGCAGGCCAGCTCGGCACAGTCCAGTCCGGCGATCACGCCCGGTTGGCGGGCAATGGCGGTGACGACAGAGCGGTGCCCGGCCGGGATTACGGCCGCCGACGTAATGTCCCCGGCAGGGCCAAGGTCCTCTTTCAGGGCGCGGCGTACTGCGGGTTCGATGATGATGCGGGACAGGGAGAAATGCGTCATGTCAGGCACTTTGAAGTAGGGGTTGAACGTCGTGCGTGCGCGCAAGTTTGAGAACGTCGTCGAGGCACAGCCGGCGCGAGCTGGGTTCGGCCGAAAGGCCCGGATAATCGGTGCGCATGTGACCACCGCGCGTTTCCTTCCGCAAGTGGGCAAAGACGGCGATGCATAGTGCGACGATTGCCGGGTCCGCGCCGGGTCCGTCGCCTTCGGCGATGGGCAACAGGTTCTGGATGGCCTGCGTCAACCCGGCGCCGTCGCGAACCACGCCAAGTGTATTTGACACGGTGGGACGGACCCGGGTCAGATCGGGAGATGCCACCGGGCGCGGGTTATCGGCCGGATCGGCGAGCGGTGGAATGGGATGCTCTGCAAGATCCCGAGCCGCGCGCCGCGCCATGACGGTCGCCTCGAGCAGGGAGTTGCTGGCCAGGCGGTTGGCGCCGCGCAGGCCCGTTGCGGCGCATTCGCCGACGGCCCAAAGCCCTGCAAGGCTGCTGCGCCCCGTTTTATCGGTGGCGATTCCGCCCATGTAGTAATGCGCCGCCGGGCGTACCGGGATGGGTTGGCGCGCCGGGTCGATCCCGGCAGAGCGGCACAATTTGTCAATTTCAGGAAAACGGTCTGCAAACCGATCACCAAGTGCGGGGCGCGCGTCAAGGAAGACCCGCCGGTTTTCTGCGCGTTCGGCATGTATGGCCCGGGCCACGACGTCGCGCGGCGCAAGCTCGGCCCTAGGGATGTCTGCCATGAAGCGGCGCCCCTGTTCATCGACTAGGATGGCGCCCTCGCCGCGAACCGCCTCGCTGATGAGTCCCAGCGGTGTACGTGGTGCATCAAGCGCGGTTGGGTGGAACTGGACGAATTCCATGTCGGCCAATTCCGCGCCTGCCCGGGCGGCCATCATCACGCCCTGACCGAAATTGCCCGGCGGGTTGGTGGTGGCATCGAACAGACTGCCAAGACCGCCCGTCGCCATGACCACGCGCGACGTTGGCAATGTTTCGAACCGCGAGCCCTGCTGCAGCAGTACGCCCGACACCGCGCCGTTCCGGACGCGGAGGCGCCGGGCCTCGACGCCGGTCAGAAATGCGATGGAGGAGCAGTTTTGCGCCGCGTTCAGCAGCGCCCGGATGATTTTGGCCCCGGTTCCGTCTTTGGCGGCATGCAAAATGCGCCGGCGGGCATGGGCGGCCTCGAGGCCGAACACATACTGCCCTGCCGCATCCCGATCAAAAGTAACGCCGAACCGTTCAAGGGCCGCGATGGTCTGTTCGGCCTCGGCAAGCAGCTCCTTGGCGACCGGCGCGTCACACAGGCCTGCGCCCGCCGCCAACGTATCGGCCAGATGCAGATCGACACTGTCGTCGGGGCCAAGGGCGGCGGCAATCCCTCCCTGCGCCCAGATGCTGGAGCTTTCTTTCCCCGGCGCGGCACAGGTGATAATCGCCACCGGATGCGGCGCAAGTTCCAGCGCGGTCACCAGCCCGGCGATGCCGCTGCCGATGATCGCGCGGCGCCCCTTCAGCTCCTCCAATCCGGTCATTTGATGTCCAGCATACGCTCCACCGAGCGGCGCGCATCGTGGGCAATGGCAGGGTCTACCGTGACTTCGTGGCGGTTGTGCTCAAGTGCGTCACGGATGTTGCGCAGGCAGATTTTCTTCATATGAGGGCACAGGTTGCAGGGCCGCACGAAATCCACATCCGGATGCCGGACCGCGACATTGTCGCTCATCGAACATTCGGTCAGCAGGCAGACGCGGGCCGGTTTCCTGTGTGCCACGAAATTCGACATCACGGCGGTCGAGCCCGAGAAATCGGCTTCGGCCACCACGTCGGGCGGGCATTCGGGATGCGCCAGAACGGTGACGCCCGGATAGGCTTCGCGCATGGCGCGCACGTCTTCAGGCGTGAACAGCTCGTGCACCTCGCAATGGCCATGCCAGGCGATGATTTCCACGTCGGTTTCCTTGGCCACGTTCCGCGCCAGAAACTCGTCGGGGATCATCAGCACCTTTGGCACGCCGAGTGATTCCACCACTTTCACGGCATTGCCGGAGGTACAGCAGATATCAGAAGCCGCCTTGACCGCGGCCGAGGTGTTCATATAGGTGATCACCGGCACATCTGGATGTGCCTCACGCAGCAAGGCAATGTCCTGGGTCGTGATCGATTCGGCCAGCGAACAGCCCGCACCCATGTCGGGGATCAGAACGGTTTTATCCGGGTTCAGCAATTTTGCCGTCTCGGCCATGAAGTGCACACCGGCCAGAACGATGACATCGGCATCAACTTCGACGGCCTCGCGCGCCAGTGCAAGGCTGTCGCCCGTAATGTCGGCAACCCCATGAAATATCTCGGGAGTTTGGTAGTTATGCGCCAGAATCACCGCGTTTTGTTCGCGCTTGAGCGCAAGGATCGCTTCGATGTCTTCCTCGAACAGCATCCAGTCGGGCGGCGGGATGACCTGACGCACGCGGTCATAGAGAGTTGGCATCGTAATGTCGTTCATTGGATTCCTCTTATTCTCGAAATGAGAATTAAGAGGATTCATTTATTCTCGATGTGAGTTTATGTCAATGGCGCGAAACAGGCAATCTCCGGCCCGACAGGTTCGGCGCTTCCAGGATTGCCGGCCGATAGCGGAACAGCTTGGCCGGGCGTCCACTGGTGCCGCTCGACATTTCGCCGGTTTCCTCGACCAGCTCCTGCTGGTCGATCAACCGCCGGAAATTCGGCTTGTGCAGGCGCAGGCCCGACAGGGCTTCGACCGTGCGCTGCAAGTCCAGCAGGGTGAAATTGTCGGGCATCAGTTCGAACACGACGGGGCGATACTTGATCTTGGCGCGCAGCCGCGTGATGCCGGTTGCCAGAATGCGCCGATGATCGCCGGTCATCGGGCGTCCGAAGGCCCTTTCGTCGTTCGTCAAAGCGCCATCCGCCAGGCCCGCCGCATACATCAATTCATAGCGCTGCAGGGCGTGATCCTCGTTCCAGGGCTTACCGTTCAGCCCGAACAGGAAATCGACCTGCTCGCGGCGCAATGTATCGCTCTTCGCCCAGGACCCCAGCCGCTCGGCCAAGGGCTCAATAATGTCGGGGTGCCGGTCGCGGTGATCCTCCCAGGGGAAATACCGGTACCAGCTTTGCCAGGCAGGCTGACCGTCACCCGCCGCGTCCTGCTCGCGCAACAATCCCAAGTAACCAATCGAGATATTGCGCGCGCTGAGGGATGCATCCGGTTGACTGGGGTCACGATGGCGGTCGGCGAATGTGTAAAGCTGTTCGAGATACCCGACCGGGTGCCCCGTCTGGCGTTCGATCCAGGCGCGCAATCCGCTTTGCAGGCTGCGGTGGCGCGACTCGAACGGCCCCGATGGTAATGCCGCACCCGAACGCAACGTCATCACGCGCGGTTCGTTCCTGGTCACGGCAACCAGGACTGCGATCAGCTCTGCATGTGCGATTCCGGAAGGCAAAGGACACCTATATTGGACATACCTTCGGATAGCACGTATGGCGCATGACACAAGTCACTTGGAGTTCTTAACGCAGCGTGTGCCGACCTGATTTCCCACACTCGAATTGGCATTGCCGCAGCTGTGAATGAGATCTAACTGGCCCTGTGGTTCATTCGTTTACGTTGTCTGTCTCGTCGGCACAGTGTGAATTCACCAAACTTCTAGTCTAGCGGTTGCAGCGAATGGCAACAATGATGGCGCGCCGCTACTTCGGAAGCTGCGTTCGAAGTTCGGTTTATGTGTTGCAATGTCGTAATCATAATGGGACGCCTTATCGTCGCCTCGGCCTGAAAACATCGCAGGCCTCCATCACGGATATGAATCATTAACCACGTCCGGATCTCGCAATGTCATTGGACAGGTCAGTGGTACCTGACGATAATCCTGCCATGCAATTATCCGAGACCAAACCTGTCCACCTGATCCATGTGAACCCTGAGCGCAACATGGCGCGGTTTTACAGGATCGACATTCAGCCCACGCTTTTCGGAGAAATGTCAGTGCTTCGCAGCTGGGGGCGCATCGGTACGAAAGGGCGGGCGATGATGGTGACCTTTGAGGATGCAGACCAAGCGACTGAGGCGCTCCTGAAGTTGGACAAGCAAAAACGCCGCCGTGGGTATGTTGCGGTGACAAAATAATCACGGACGGCACGGTCAATTCGTGTTCTGACCAAATCGTCCCGCGCAGCTCTGCCAAATTTCTGACTACCTTTTCGGTCATGGCGTGGTTTCAGCTCGTAGCCTGTGATGATCCGCGCTCGCGTGTTTCTTCAAGATGAACATAAGCGGGCAGCCGGACCTGGCGCTGCGCTTCAACAGGAAAATTCCCCTGCGCTGATCGCGCATTCCTCGCGGCCCAATTTTCCTGATGACAGATCCTTGATGCCCGCTTTTCGCATGTTCATCGAAACACTTATAAGCGAGGATCAAACAATGGCTACTCAAACTCTGAAACTGAACGTCAAAACCGGTGAAAAGGATGGCAAGAATTTCTGGGATCGCTGCGGGGTTCTCTTCGTCAACACCGACGACCAGGGCAACATCACGTCGATCAATGTCAAGCACAACATGTTCCCTGGCGTCGACATGGTTGCTTTCCCGAAACGCAATGACGATGCCGACGGCGAGGGCTGAATCCGGAAGGGCGGTGCAAGCCGCCCTTTTCACCTGCCTCGCCCCTCACTCCGGCAGATCGGCGTCTGCAAACAGATTTGGAAACAGGCGCTCCCGGTAGTCCAATGGGAACGCAAGGCGAACGGGCGTCTTGGGCGATGCGGAGGCCAGGAAACCTGCCATGGTGAGTTGCTTGAGCGTGTTACGGGCGGTGCGCTCCGAGGTCTTGAGCACGAACTGCGCTTCCCCGCGTTCCAATGCGCCATGCCGCAGGACGGCGGAGACGAGGTCCGGCGCGCGCTTGTCGTCGATCATGTCGGCCACCAGGCGCCGGTAGCGTTTGTCCAATCCGCCGAGGTCGAACAGCTTTGCCGAAAAGGTGATCTGATCCAGAGCCACGTTCAGAAACCAAGCGCAATATGTTTTCAGGGCGGCCTCGGAAAGATTGCCGCGGCCGTCTCGGTCGCCTCGGCGAAGGCTATCCGCGTGGTCCATCATCTGCTTGTACTCGCCACGATCTTTCAGCCCTCGCGCAAGTCCGCGGGAAATTGACCAGAGACCTTCACCGCCAATGCCCGCTTCCAGGGCCATGGCATGGGACATCAGGCGGCTAACGCGACCATTGCCATCGGGAAACGGGTGTATGTAGTTCAGACGGTGATGGGCGGAGGCAATTGCAATGATGCGTCCACTTGCCGAGCGCGCGGCAATCTGGAACCGCTTGTCGAAGTGTTCCATGAAGGCGGCCACCCGGCCGGACGATGGCGGATGGTGACGTCCAACCGCAACTTCAGCATCGCCCTCCTGACGCATTCGGCCGGGAATGATTGGTTCCTTTGACCCGTCAGGATGTTCAATCGCGCGGAACTCTTCCGGCATTTCGTCGTAGAAGGTTTTATGGACCCAGGTCAGGAATTCGGCTGATGTCGGACGGGGCAGGGTGCCCGCTCGGTGCATTTCGTCGATCTCGCGTTGCACGATGACATGGGCGCGTGCCTCCAGTGCAAGGGGTCGTGTTTCTTCTTCCAGTTCCGCCCCGGCGAGCGCTTTTTCGATATCTCGGGGACGTGTGTTGTGCCCTTCGATCAGGTTGGAGTAATAACAGTTCATCATGCGGACGAGATCAGCCAGTTCCGCAGCGCTGTCCGGATGCAGGCCTTTTCCGAGACCGCTGGCTTCACGCTGGATCTCGACCGTCAGGTCCGCCAGTTCCGCCGGAATGTGTTCCTCGAAGAAACAGGGTTCTATTCTGCCGGGAGTTTCGAGCATTTCTTGCCGATCTTTGTTTCTCAGAAAATTAAGTATTTATAAGATGTTTGTTCTGAATAAGGCAAGGTTTTGCCGATATAGGATACCGATCTTATGTGTCGACCTCCTGAAAGCCGGGTATGACTCTCTGTCTAGGGTCTGTCCGGTCGCGTCTGACAGGAGAACCTATTGGCAAATCACGCGCCTTTGGCCCGTGACCGCGTGCTCGTCTGGCACCGGCTTTGCCGCCGACAGACCGGAATCAATCCGGCCCTGTCTCCCTGCGGACCTGGTGCGGCGGATCCTGTCTCTCTGAGCCAGTATCCGCCGCGGCCGCATGGTCGCCTGGACCTGCTTGTTTCCGCCCTTCGGGGTACGCTCGCTTTTGCGCGCAGGATCGAAGATCCTTCGTCCTTTCTTGGTGGGTCAGGCGGGATTTGGACAAGCCAAACGCCGCCTTCCCGTCAGGGGGAAGGCGCGGCCTCCCCCCTCGGACAAGACAAATAGACAAGACCGTGTCCTCGCGCTGCCGCGCTGCGGGCCGCACCACTCTTGTCGATTTCTCTTGTCTCGCCCCTCACCGCGTTCGCCACGTGGCAGGTTTTAGAGACGACGCCCTTTCAGGGCTCGGCTCAAAACCAGCACCGATTGGGGGACAGCCCCGGAGGTCACACCATGAAAAGGAGAGACGGTTTTGGAAATCGAAACAACAAGAGACATCGAGAATGATACCACCCGGCAGGCGGCAGTAATAGCTGCGCAGAACGACCTGTTCCGGAAGGCGCTGATCGATCCGGTCGCGGCATTCGAGATGCAGACGAAAGGCATTCAGGGGCGGGTGCTTGTCACCCCCGGCGTGTCGGGCGAGGGGTCGGAGTTTCAGGCGGCGGCGTTGGCGGCTGTGGCCACCGATACGCGCTTCACCGAGGACAATGATCCTTACGGCGATCACACATTCGGGACCGTGACGGTCAGCGGTCAGAAGCTCTTTTGGAAAGTGGACCTCTACGACGCGGATTTCACCTACGGGTCCGAACGCCCGTTCGACCCGACGGTCACGCGGCGCGTTCTGACCATCATGTGCCCCAGCGAATACTGATCACAATCGCAGAGCAGAAAGGGGGTGAGAACATGAGCAAGGAACGTCTGCAAGACCCGTGACAGCAAGCGGCTGCGTTAATCAGGAAGGGCGGTCTCTCCGCCAAGATCGGCCACGCCTTCCTGAAATCACACGCCGGGGCCTGAGCCCCCACGCCCTACCCGGAAGAGGGTAGGGCAACCCTAACCAAACCCAACATACAAAATCAAGGAATGACCCTATGACCAACCAAGCGAACATCGATACCGCCGCCGCCACCGACGTGATTGAATATATCCCTCTGACCGACCTCTATCTCTCCGATCTGAACCCGCGTCAGGAGGTGGCCGGGGAAGGCATTGACCTTCTGGCGGACAGCCTTGTCGCCTGCGGGCTGATCCAGAACCTCGCCGGATTGCGCGATGAGGTGGGCAAGGTGGGTGTCGTGGCCGGGGGCCGCCGCCTGCGCGCACTCAACATCGCCGTGGCCGAGCGCCCCGATCTGGCGCAGGTGCCGGTGCGCATGGCACCGTCTGCCTTTGTGGCGGAGGAATGGGCCAATGCGGAAAACACCGCGCGGGAGGAACTCGATCCGGTGGACGAGGTGCGCGCCTATCACCGGATGGCGGAAAAAGCGCTTTCGATTGCCAAGATCAGCCAGGCGTTTGGTGTGACCGAAGCGCATGTGCGCCGCCGCCTTGCCTTGGCGAGCCTGCCTGACCCGGTTCTGGGTGCGCTGAAAGCCGGTGAAATCAGCATGGGTCAGGCCAAGGCCATGACCGTAAGTGAGGATGAGAAGAAAATCCTCGAAGTGCTGGAACGGGCCAAGCGCGGCTGGTTCAACGAATACCAGATCAAATCTGCGCTCAAACCCGATGCGGTGGACGGTGACAACCGAAAGGCCAGATTTGTCGGGCAGGCGGCTTATGAGGCCGCAGGCGGCAGCATCACGCAGGACCTGTTCGAGGATGAGGTGCTGTTCAACAACCCGGATATTCTGGACCGTCTCTTTGCCGAGAGGCTGGAAGAGGAAGCAACCCGCCTGCAGGAGGCCGAGGGCTGGGCATGGGTCATGACCACCGAGGATAGCAATCCATTCTGGTACGAATTGCAGCGCGACCACGGCTTTGTGCGGACCTACAGGATCGAAGGCGTTCTGAGTGCAGATGAGACCGAGCGCTACGACGAGTTGGCCGACCTTGCCAATGGCGATGTGCTGGACGAGGACGGACAGCAGGAGCTTGATGCGCTGCAGGAGATCATCGAGGGGGAGTATAGCGATGCGCAAAAATCCCTATCGGGTATCTTGGTGCATGTCTCGCATAACGGATCGGTCGAGATCATGCGCGGGCTGGTCCGGCAGGACGATCAGGCCGAGGCCATCGCACAGGGCATCATCGAGGACAACAGGCATGGCGATGCGGGAAAAGCGCCAAAGGAAAAGCCCGCCTATTCGCAGAAATTCATCGAGGACATGATCGCAATCCGTCTGGCGGCGGTGCAGACAGCCCTTCTGGAGAAACCCGACTATCTTCTGAGCCTCTTTGCCTTTGCCGTCTCACCCGCATCGGGTCATGGCAATGATCTCTTCGGGTTCGGTTACAATGCCACCGAACGTAATGCGCCCGAGATAGACGACCAGTTTGTGCTTGATCCGCGCCTTGGCGGAGAGCGTGACGACGAAACCGAGGCGGCGTTTGAAGCGCTTCGGTGCATGGCGGGGCAGGGCAAGGTCGGGGCCCTTGCGGCTTTCCGTGATGCGGGCAAGAAACTGCGCAACGGCGAAATCACGGCGTTCCTCGCGCGGGCCTTTAAGATGCAATCTCCGGAGTTCATGGCGGAGATCGAGGCCGAGATCGGCGCGGATATAAGGGCGATCTGGACGCCATCCGCGGAGAACTGTTTCAAGCGCCTGAAAGGCCCGCAGCTTGATGCGCTTTATCAGGCACTGCTTGACCTTGAAACAGAGAGCGACGCCTACAAGGCTTTTGCCAAGTCCAAGAAGGGCGAGAAGAACGCGGCGCTGCACAAGCTCTTCAATGACCCGGACCAGCAGAAGGCGTTTGGTGTGACCGCCGAGCAGAAGGCGCGGATCGAGGCTTGGGTGCCCGAGTGTTTCTGAGCAAAAAACAGCGCGGCTCCCTTCGGGGAGCCGCCCAGTTACGAAACCCGCTTGTGCATCGCCGCAGGTCTTGCTTGTTGGCGGTGACGGTATTCCGGAAACAACTTTGGCGTGAAAGGTGAGAAGATGGATCAGGTGAAACGAACAGCCTTGCGGGTCTGGAAATCTGCGCAGCTTTATATCGGGTTTCACCGGGACCGGCAGGGCAACATGCGATCCGAGGCCAAGGTCTGGCCGCCAATGAACGGCAACGCCTCCATTCATCCGAACCCGGACGAACAGGAGGCGTTTCTCGTGGTCAAGGTGGCGGACAAGACCGAGCCGCGTGACGTGCAGATCAAGTTCCGGCCCGACAAGATCGTGCTGCGCCGCGATCCGGGTATCAGCTGGGAAGGGATCGTGGTCGAGGAGGGTCTCATTTCGGTGCAAGTGGGTGGTGCCTGGGTGCGGATCAAATCCGATGGCTCCGTTGCCCATGAGCGCGACGGGGACATGACTTACGTTGAATCCGATGGGGCCGTGCTGAAGAAAACCGAATTCGTCGAAGCGATGATGTCCGGCGATGGGGTCGAATTGTCGCGTCGAACACCCACCACCATCGCCGCGATCCGCGAGGATGGGGTGCTGGCGAAAACGCGGAGCTAGTGCCTCGCATCCCGCAGGTGATTTGACTGCGGAACTATTGCCGAAACAGGCGACCAGGTTGCATAATGCTACTGAGTAGCATATATTTTGCTCGAAGCAGGAGGCCCGCCATGAGTGTCAAAGCATCCATTTCCCTGACGGAAACGCAGGACGCCTTTGCCCGCGAACTCGTGGGGCAGGGCCGGTACCCCAGCCTGAGCGCGGTGCTGCAGCAAGGGCTCGAGTTGCTGCGTGAACAGACCGAAGCAAAAGACCTCGAAACCGAGGCCCTGCGCGCGCTCATCATGGAGCGCCGTGACGGGCCGTTTGTTGACATGAGCGAGAGCCGGGCAAGAACGCGTGCCATGTTGGCGGGCAAAAAGGCCCAGCATGACCTATAGCGTCGTGCGATCCGAGGCCTCGGATCGCGATCTGGAAATCATATTCGATTTTCTCTTTGAGGCCGCGCTGAGCTATGGCGAGGACGTGGCCACTGCGTATCAACGCGCCTCGAAACGCATTTTCGAGATCGAGGATGCGATGGAAGCTCTGGGAGAGGTGCCGCATCAGGGCACGCTTCACCCGGATTTTTCCGACGGGTTGCGTAGTGTCACCAAGGGCCGCGCTATCTTCTATTTTGACGTAGACGACACCCGGCAGCTTGTCCGTGTCCTTGCCATCTTCTTTGGCGGGCAGGATCACCAGAGGCGCATGCTCTTGCGCCTCTTGTCGTCAACGGATCGTCTCCGGCAGCAAACCATTTGAAATAGCCTTTGCCGGAATCTGCGAAGACCTGCCGCTCTTACTTCCTGCTGTCAGTCTGGCGCCAAAGCCAGCCTATGGAGTCCTTGCGGGCCGGGGCGGCGCCCCGTCCCGCAGAGACTTGCGCTCCGCTGGCGCGGCCAGGACCTGGCCGCGCGCCACGCCCGATAGTGTCTGCTGACAATCCTCTCCCACCCTTCGGCGAATTTCGGTCAATGTATTGAATCGAGGCAGTTTCCCGTTGCAGCGTGTTAGCGAATGCGGCACTCAGAATACAACCTGAGAGCGTGGTACGCGAAGCCTTCGCCTCAGGGGTGATCATTCAGGCAGACAGGGAATTCGAGCAAGTGTCGAACAGGTATGAATTGTGCCCGCATGACGGGACAAGCGGGCAATGAAGAAAATCACCATTGCCAACAACAAGGGTGGGGTCGGCAAGACCACGATTGCCAGCCAGATCGTCTATGCGCTGGCGGACAGGGGTCATTCGGTGATCGGCGTCGACCTCGACAGCCAGCGGAACTTCACCGGATCGTTTGAAGCCGGCAAGGACCTTGGCAGCGCGCTTGATCTGGTGACCAATGGCACTGCCATCGAGGCCGATCTGAGCGCCGGGGAGATCGGTATTCTCTCCGGCCACAAAGACCTGCTGGCGCAGAATAGCGATGACGTTCTGCTCAATGTGCGCGACGGCCTGATGCATAGTCGTGGCGCCGATTTCTGTGTGATTGACGCGCCGCCCAGTTTCTCCGAAGTGGTTTATGGGGGTAGATTCCGGTAGGGGGCAGGATCGTATCACAAGCTTGAGGTTTGTTTCCAAGCGCCGCGTTCATCTTTCAAGTATGATTCAAGATGAGAATGTTCTTTGTCATTCGAAGAATTTGGATTTCTACTCCCCCTCGCGTTTTGTGTACGCGTTTTTCTTCAAGATTATATTGGTGTCGTTCATAAAAACTAACAGCGGGCAGAACCGCATCAACTCTTAGCAACGACATCCCATTTTTGCGCAGGGCTTTTTCCGCTCTTTGCAGCAGAAAGGAACCGATTCCGTTCCCTTGCCATTCTGGAAGCACGAAGAGACCAGTTATGCCAAACTCTCTTCGACCGCAAAATGCTACTGGCACATCTTCAGTTGCAACGGCGACCTCGATTGTTTCACCATTTTGCACGGCTTTCATATACCCGTTGGTGGTCAGCCCGGTGGCCCAGCTTTTTCGTTGGCTATCTGAATAAAATTTTGAACTCGTGTTCAGGATGGCTGAGCGATGCAATTCCGCCAAAGCACTGCCGTCAGCAGCACACATGAGCCGTGCACAAATATCGTTCTGGCCTTCCATACATGTCATGCGCGTTCAGACCTTTTACGTTTAACGATGTCAGTTACGGTGTTCTTGGAGATGCCGAGGTCTCGGGCAATCCAGCGGTAAGAGCGCCCTTCAGCAATATGGGCCATGACCTTTGGGGCAAGTTTGTCTGACTTTGGGCGTTGCCCGGGTTGGCGGCCCAGCTTCTTGCCGCGAGCACGAGCTGCCGCAAGCCCAGATTTGACCCGCTCGCTGAGCAGGTCGCGTTCAAACTGGGCGATACCTGCGAGCATGGTCGCCATCATGCGTCCGTGCGGTGTGCCCAGTTCGAAGGTCATACCGCTCATGGCCACAACCGAGACTTTCCAACCCGCCAGCTGATTTAGGGTATCCAATAGGTCTTGAGTGGAGCGGCCCCATCGGCTGAGCTCGGAGACGAGAACTGCATCAATCTTGCGGGCCTGCGCCAGGTCTATGATCTTGCCGCGTTCAGCACGGTTCGCCTTGGTGCCAGAGGCTGTTTCCTTGAACACCTCAACGACCTCATAGCCACCACGCTCTGCAAATACACTCAGTTCTGTCACTTGCCGTTCGCAAGACTGATCAGAGGTCGAAACCCTGGCGTAGATGGCTGCGCGCTGTCCCAGTTGAACCCCCTTGGATTTTTGCCTTGCAAGTCTTTGATTTTGCTGGTGCGGGTTTTGTCCCGAACAGACTACTGAATAACAAGGACAATCCCACATGCCAAGACGATCTATTTTGACTGAGCGCCAGCGTTCGGCACTTTTTGACCTGCCCACTGACCAGACCATGATCTTGCGTCACTATACATTGGCAGATGATGACATTGAACATATCCGCACCCGACGACATTCCCGCAATCGCCTGGGCTTTGCACTTCAGCTTTGTGCCTTTCGATACCCCGGGCGGCTGCTCAATCCGGGCGAAACCATTCCGTTGGAGGTCAGTCGGTTTATCGCGGCACAGCTCGGCGAAAACCCTGATGATCTGGCCTGCTACGCTGAAACAGATACCACCCGGCGCAGGCATCTTGTCGATCTGCGCGACATCTATGGGTACAAGATGTTCTCTGGTCGTGGTGCCCGCGATCTGAAGGCTTGGTTGGAATGCGAGGCTGAGACGACCCGTTCGAACAAGAATTTGGCCGGGCGATTTGTCGAGGAATGTCGCCGCACCCAAACGATCCTGCCCGGCGTATCTGTCATCGAACGACTTTGTGCTGATGCGCTTGTCGCGGCAGAGCGCCGCATAGAAAGCCGGATTGCGGATCGGCTCAGTTATGAGAAACGAGGTCAACTGGACAATCTTCTGACAGAAATGGTCGATGGCACGGTCAGCCGGTTTGTTTGGCTTCGGCAATTTGAGGTGGGCAGTAATTCGGCTGGTGCATCCCGACTTCTGGACAGGTTGGAATGCTTGCAGGCATTGGGATTGTCACCCGATATCCTGGGCGACATCCCCCCACATCGGGTCACTCGGTTGCGCCATCAAGGGGAACGCTATTTTGCTGATGGTCTGCGAGACATCAGCAGCGACCGGCGGCTTGCTATTCTTGCGGTCTGCGCTGTGGAATGGCATGCTTCCATTGCCGATGCGGTCGTCGAAACTCATGATCGGATTGTTGGGAAAACCTGGCGGGATGCAAAGAAAATCTGTGACGTGCAGGTCGCGGGCGCGAAGTCGACGCTTCACGACACGCTGAAATCCTTCAAAAATCTTGGCGCGGCCCTGCTGGAAGCAAAGAGCGATGAGGCGTCGCTTGATGCGGCTACTGAAACGGCCTGTGGATGGCAGCGTCTCGAAGGCCTTGTAGCCACAGCCGCCGAGCTTACTGACACGATGGCCGCTGACCCTTTGGCCCATGTTATTCAGGGCTTTCATCGGTTCCGACGATATGCGCCACGCATGCTGCGCACGCTTGAGCTGCACGCAGCCCCAGTTGCCGAACCGTTGGCGGCGGCAGCCGCCATCATCGGGAATGATCAGAAGAGCGATCTTCAGCCCATCGGTTTTTTGCGGCGCGGATCAAAATGGCATCGTCATCTCAACGCCTGTGACGAGGATAAGCGGCGCTTGTGGGAGGTGGCTGTACTGTTCCACCTGCGTGACGCCTTTCGATCAGGCGATATCTGGCTAACTCATTCCCGGCGCTATGCCGATCTGAAGCGGGCTCTGGTTCCAATCGAAGCGGCGAAGGCCACACCCAGATTAACGGTGCCATTCGAGCCAGAAGCCTGGATCGCAGATCGTAAAGCTCGGCTCGCAGATGGGCTTGCGCGGTTGGCCAAAGCCGCCAGAAGCGGCGCGATTCCGGGCGGCTCTATCGAAAATGGTGTGCTCAAGATTGATCGGTTGAGTTCCGCTGTACCAAAGGAAGCGGATGAATTGGTGCTTGATCTCTATCATCGTCTGCCCGCCGTCCGCATTACCGACCTCCTGCTGGAAGTTGATGACGACATCGGCTTCACAGATGCCTTTACACATTTGCGCACCGGATCGCCCTGCAAGGATCGAGTGGGCTTACTGAATGTCTTGCTGGCCGAGGGGTTGAATCTTGGCCTGAGCAAGATGGCTGAGGCAACCAACACACATAACTTCTTCCAACTCTCGCGCCTATCCAGTTGGCACATTGAAAGCAACGCCATCAACCGCGCTCTGGCCATGGTGATCGCCGCGCAATCGGGCTTGCCGATGGCGAATTTCTGGGGCGGAGGTGTCACGGCCTCAAGCGATGGCCAGTTCTTCCCGGCGGCGCGGCAAGGTGAGGCGATGAACCTCATCAACGCGAAATACGGTTCCGAACCAGGGCTGAAGGCCTACACGCATGTGTCTGATCAGTTCGGCCCCTTTGCGACCCAAAACATCCCAGCCACGGTGAACGAGGCACCCTATATCCTGGACGGATTGCTGATGAATGACACCGGTCGCAAAATCAAGGAACAATATGCTGACACCGGCGGCTTCACCGATCTCGTGTTTGCGGTGACATCTTTGCTCTCTTATCACTTCATCCCGCGTATCCGCGATTTGCCATCCAAACGCCTCCATCTCTTCGACCCGGCTGCCGCTCCGAATGAACTGCGCGGTTTGGTAGGCAGCAAAATCAGGGAAGGCCTGATTGTCCAGAACTGGCCAGATGTCCTGCGTTCGGTGGCCACCATGACGGCAGGCATCATGCCACCCAGTCAGCTCATGAAAAAGTTCGCGTCATATCCGCGTCAGCACGAGCTGGCGCTCGCTCTGCGCGAGATCGGCCGCATCGAACGTACGCTCTTCATAATCGACTGGTTGCTCGATGCCGACATGCAGCGTCGGGCCCAGATCGGATTGAACAAAGGCGAAGCACATCACGCGTTGAAAAACGCGCTTCGAATTGGCCGCCAGGGCGAAATCCGCGACCGAACCGCCGAAGGACAACATTACCGTATGGCAGGCCTCAACCTCCTTGCAGCGATCATCATTTATTGGAACACGAAGCACCTCGGGTTGGCGGTCGCTCAGCGAGAACGGAACAGAATGGATTGTTCACCCGAGCTTCTGGCGCATATCTCGCCCCTCGGATGGGCGCATATCCTGCTCACGGGCGAGTACAGGTGGAAAAACCAAACCCGGAGGGCCTTGTGATACGATCCTGCCCCCTACCGGAATCTACCCCATATTCAGCTAATTTGCATGTGTTTGCACAAATTGGAGATAGATCTCGTGGCGTCAAAGAGGGTCCTGATCCAGAAACTCCTCAAAGGCATCGAAACTGGGGATGCAGCCGCCGCAGATGTCGTTAACGAGGCAAAATATGTCCAACACAATCCCCAAACTCACGAAGGTAGCGAGGGGCTCGCGACGCTGTTCGCCCGATTATCGAAGACCAACCCGCGTGTCACTTTCGTTAGAGTCTTCGAGGATGGCGATTTCGCCTTTGCTCATAACGAATATGACTTCTCAAGTCTGAGGGTGGCGTTCGAGGTCTTCCGGTTTGAAGACGGTAAAGCTGTTGAGCATTGGGACAACATTCAGCCCATGATGGGCCCCAACCCTTCAGGTCGAGGCATGCTGGATGGTGCGACGGAGATCACCGATCTGGATAAGACCGCCGCCAATCGGGATTTGGTGCGCAACTTCGCGGAACGGGTTCTGGTTGGACGACAAATCGGCCTTCTTAATACCTATGTTGACGATGGGCTGGTTCAGCACAATCCTGACTTTGCCGACGGCGTCGCCGCATACCGCTTATACCTCGAAGCCACGAAAAACGGCGCGCTTCGCATCCAATACCACAGGCTTCACCGAGTGCTGGCTGAGGGTAATTTCGTACTTTGTATGAGTGAAGGAGACAGGGGCAGTATCCATTCCAGTTTCTATGATCTCTTCCGTGTCGCCGATAACAAGATTGTTGAGCATTGGGATACGATTGAAGCCATCGCGCCACGCAGCGAATGGAAGAACGAAAACGGGAAGTTCTAAGCGTGAGATGGCGCTCACCGAATTTTGAACACACGCCTACGATCAAAGCTCAAGCTACAAAATTGACGAAATTCCGCCTTGGGGAACATTGGGGGCCGTATTCGATTGAACTCCAACGTCCGGATTGGGCCGCCCTCATCGAGCGGCCCAACTCGTTAGATTTCGATGGCTTCGGCGATAGCCAGCGCATCTTCCAATTCTACGCCCAAATATTGGACCGTACTGTCCATCTTCGTGTGGCCAAGTAAGAGCTGAACCGCTCTCAGATTGCCGGTCTTCTTGTAAATCTGTGTCACCTTCGTCCGACGCATCGAATGCGTGCCATATGCAGTCGCCTCGAGGCCAATGGATGTCACCCAGTCCCTAACAATCCGTGCATATTGCCGCGTCGAGATGTGAAGTCTCTCGTGAAACCGACCCGGCCAGAGGTACTCAGACCCGACCATCAGGGGATCTTCCATCCAGCGTTCGAGCGACTTACGTGTGCTTTCCATGATTTCGAAACGAACGGGTTTATTGGTTTTGCTCTGCAGGACGGAAGCTCGTTCTTTGATCTGTCCGTTGGCCATGACGTCCACAACCTTCATTTTGACCAGGTCGCAGCCTCGCAACTTGCTGTCGATGGCCATGTTGAACAGAGCGAGGTCGCGGTGGTTTTCCGCCAATTCAAGTCGAACGCGGATTGCCCAAACATGTTTCGGTTTGAGTGGACGCTTCTGCCCGACGATACGGCCCTTGTTCCAGGCGGGTCTGAGCGCGCGAATGGCAGGTAAGTTTGGTATGTCCATGACTGATCCTCCGATCCGCCACGCCCTCCCACAACGACAACCCGACGTTGACGGTAGAGAATATCATGAATCGCAATCGAAGCGTCGACAGCTCACCTCGTCTCAGCCGGAAACCGTGAAGCGCAGTTATCGGGCAGTCCGACTTTCCCAGATGACCCGCTCTCGTGCGATCCAGAGATGCTCAGGCTTTTCTTGTATGATCGCACTCTCAAATCCACAAAGCGCCTTAGCTTCTTCAGCAGTGTGCGCCAATGCCCAGCCATGAGTAGAAGGGGCGTTAGTAGCTTTCGCGGGGACTTCGATCTTCCAAACCTGTAGCATCCGCACTTTTCCCACATCACGGTTAACAACACATTTCTAATTTGAGTGTTGGCAATCGATCCGCATAGCCAGAAACCAAATTAGTCGAAGCTTGAGCCGAATTTTCGGATGGGGTTGCGAGGCTTAGCTTGCTGTCGGCTTCTTGTGAGTCTTTTGACCAGCATCCCTTTCGAGACGTTTGGCTCTTAGTCGCTCGGTCTTTGCCTGGCGAGCATCCTCGTCATCGCGGATGATCTCGCGCGCTGCTCGATCTGTTCTGTCAGCTTTGGATTCCAACGTAGCCGGTTGGAAGGGCGTATTTTTGGCAGCCATATCGGACAGGTCAACTTTCTGGCATTGGAGTGAACACTATGAATTGAAAGTTGCCAAACCCTGATATTCGACGCAGGCAAATTTCAATTTCAAGTCGGAAGGGCGATCCAACGAACACCCTTCCACTTCGTACTCAGGCCAGAGCGAGATTGGTCGCGGATGTGCGGCCGTCCCGGCCATCTTCCACGTCAAAGGTCACTTTTTGGTCGTCCGCCAGACCGGTCAGCCCGGAACGCTCAAGAGCAGATATGTGAACGAATACGTCCTTACCGCCATCCTCTGGAGCGATGAAGCCGAAGCCTTTTGTAGTGTTGAACCATTTCACGGTGCCATTGGCCATATCCGTGATCTCCTTTTCTAGTGCTGCCCGCGGAATGCGGCAGCCCGGCAAAGTTGGTCTTAATCGATCAACTGAAACGGATTAGCGAAAGCAGAGGTTCGAAAGAAAAACGATAACTCACGCTCCATGCGCTTGTTCAGGACTGAATGCAAGGAGGTACCGGCTGTCAGTTCACGCGGCGCAAATTCGAAAAAGCGGTTCAGTTTGCTTTACCGACATTAGAGTCTTCATTCAAAACAAACCAAACCGAGTGGGTATGTGTAGTAGTTTTAGCCTAATGCATGCGCGCTTGAACGAGATATCCCTCGACATTGTCTTCACCAAGCGCTCTGAGCGCCTCCAACCGGTGCAAGCCTTCCAGCAATACAAACCTGTCCTTGTCTGCCCGGAGCCGTATTGGCGTTGTCTGACCGACCTCGATAATACTTTCCGCAATCTGCTCGACTTTCGCCGGGTCCAAGGTTTTCTTGCGCTTCACGGGCACATAGATTTCGGCAATGCGAAAGGTTCGTTTTTGCAGCATGGCAAAGTCATAGCACGGCCTGCGATCGCGGCGCAGCTTTTTCAACAAGCGTTCAAAATCCCAAAATGCTGCGCCGTACATCAATGTCCGGAATGCGGGCTGCTACCGCAGCATCACAACTAGAAGCCGGAGGTCTGCTTAGGGCCGTGCTCGAGCAGGATGGAGCCAAGCAAACAGCAGATTCTGCGCTGCCTTCGAGGCCCGCACTGAGCCCTTATTGTCCAATGCTGCACCGCAGACGAATGGCAGAAATGCGAGCAATCATTAGCTTGGTCTACTGAACAATATTGCTCAATTCAAAAACTCTCCTTTGGCCAGACGCTGTTTGAGTAAAACATCAAGCCCCACAGCCCACTTTTCGAACTCAAACTTGTTTTCCGGAAATCCACCTAGCGCCATTAACTTTGCGCCATGTTTTGTCCAAGACATCAGTTCACAGAAAGTATCAATTAGTGCGTATTGTTCTTCAAGGCTTTTGAACTTTTGCGCCGATTGGACCCTATGAATACGACTTCCACTGTCATCATCAATAAGTTCAACCCAATCCACTTCGCGGCCGATCCAACTTAAAACAAAATCGTAACCAGGGTTTCTGTTGCGAAGCTGATCTAGTTCGTCGCTGTGTGAATGCATTGATGCTGACGGCTTTGAAAACGTTACGTCCGTTCCTTGATAGCGCATCAGATACGCTTCTTCGGTGTCTCTATTTCCTGGGATAAATACGATGCTAATCTTGGGGTCAGATGTACGAATTGTCGGTGCGAAATAGGGGGCACCACTTTGCACGTAGTCCATCCAAAATTCGAGCCCGCCGCTGGTTAAGTATGTCGCCACGCCTTCGGGTGGAGTAAGCTGGTTCATTACCTTCACTGCTCCAACTTTTTATTTCTCAATTCTTACCTCGGATTTCATCATTTACGCCCATCACCCCCACTAAAAAAATCCACCGCAAGCCTCAGGCAGCCGAATAAGGTTTCAAAATTGTGGCCTATGCCGCTGATCATTTTAAAAACACCCCACTTTTTAGTCGCGATTTTAGTTCCAGGTCAAAATCGACAACTTTCTTTGTTAAGGGCGCTTTGCTTTTCCCGTGGGTACCAGTTAGCATGGCAGATACCCCGTAAGTTTTGTAAGACATCAGCTCTTTAAACAATCGCAGCATTTGATTTTGTTGCTGTTCGTTATCGAACTTCTCTGCAGACGAAATTTCATGCAGTTTTACGTCACTTGATCCGATAGGCCGCTCGCTCCAAACAGTTTGATTTCCAATTGAATTGATAACAAAATCAACACCGGGATTGCGCTCAGCCAAGTCATCGAATCTGGAGTTGTGAAGCCGTGATGAATTGTCAGGCCTAGAAAAAATTATCAATTTACCGTGGTACCGCATGAGATATGCTTCGTCGGCATGTGGAGAATTTGGTACAAAAATAATGCATATTTCGGGGTCGCGGGTGCGGATTGTAGGTGCAATAAACGGTTCCTTCGACCGCGTGTAGTCTAGCCAAAATTCAAGCCCGCCGCTGGTTTTATAAGTCGCGATTTCTTTCGGCGGAGTTAGTTCTTTCATACCGTCGTCCTTCGAATAGGTATGTATTAGTTCCAATCGAAATTCGACGTAGCACAGTTTTTTTGTCCGTGCACTTCCAGACATTCCATTCAGATTTGACAGAATTGCAGCGAAAGAGAACTGAAAATCTTGGCTCGGAACTGAGGCGTTGTAGCGGCCATCCACTTAAAGGAACTAAACGGCAGCAAAGTCCGCTTTGCAGACCCAATTTGCCCGACGGTTTGTGTCAGATGACGGCTCTGAGCCCTCAGCGGACGCTGGTTCGATCGCCGAGCAAAAATGTTCTGCGCTAAGGTTAGAGAAGATGTAGGTTCTGAAATAGAACAGAGCTTAAGTAGCTCATAGAGTTGAGGGCCAAGCATGTCGACACCAGAGGATAGATTAGAAAAACTGGGCTTAAAGCTGCCACAACCTACCAAGCTGCCCGAGGGCTTGGTTCTCCCCTTTGATTTCGTGAACGTCAGAGGGAATCGTCTCCTTTTTTCGGGGCACCCGAAAAGCGCGTTGGATGGCAGTCTGAGCGGCCCCTTCGGAACAGTTGGGGCTGATATATCAACAGAGCAGGCATATACAGAAGCTCGCGAAGTCGCGCTGACTGTGTTCGCGAATATCAAGGCGGAAATCGGCGAGTTGTCACGAATAGCAGGATGGGTCCGTGTTTTCGGAATGGTGACTTCTGCACCGGGCTATTCGGAGCAGCATGTTGCAGTCAATGGATTCAGCGACCTTGTGATCGAAATTTTCGGTCAAGATATAGGCCGTCATGCTCGCTCTGCGATTGGTGTGTCCGGGCTGCCTCTTGGGTTTGCAATGGAAATCGAGGGAGAAGTATTGATCTCCACCTAGTTGCCAGGGTCAGCTTCGTCCGCGATGCGCAAGTTCGACAGCCCCTCGGTTTTGCAAGCGCAGCGAATGACCGGAATGCGGGCTGCGACCGCAGCATCGAGACGGGGTGCTCAATGTCTGGATTGGGCCGCATGCGGTTCACATTCGTCTGCCAGTGATCAAGTGACAATGCTGTGGAATGATCAGATCGTTCCCCTGCTTGAATTCGACGCAATCGGAAAGAATATTCTCGACGATCGCGGCTCTTGTTTCTGGCGGCGCGTCACAAAATGCTGGTAATAAGGGACTGCCCTCGATGTCTTCAGCAACTCCAGTTTCGGCATCCCGGATTATCCGGTCGATTGAAATCTGCTCAACTGAGATGTTGTCCAATCCAAAGTTGGCCATCAATTGGGGCAGTCGTTCGTCGCCACGATAGGCAAACGGCGCTACTGCCTTCGCAGCCCATTCTTTCCCTACATGCCGTCCCATCGCAGCAGCCTGGGCTTGGAAGTACGCGTTTGCAGGGGCCCAAACCGTGATTACAAGTTGACCACCTACCGCCAATACACGAGCCATCTCACCAATTGCAGCTGCGTCATCGGGCATGTACTGGATGCCCTGCTGACAGAAACACATTGTATGGGCACGATCAGCCACAGGAATTTCCATTGCATCGCCGACGATCCAAGAGAACCTGCCACCCAATGGTTCACTTAAACTCTTTGCCGTTGAGATCATTGCTGAACTCAGATCGACACAAGTTAGCGCCGGGCCTTGCCCATATCGATGCCGTATTGTGCGGCCGATGATCCCAGTACCACAGGCAATGTCGATGACAGACGCGTCGGAATCTACGTTGACCTTGTCCATCGTTGCTTCCGCCAACGGCTTGAATATCGAAACGACCTTCTGCGCCTCATAAGCAACAACAGCCTCGGCAGTTAGATCATACTTGTTGGTCACAGACGAACATCTTCTATGTCGCCAGAGATCACAGCATCCACCTCGATTTCCACCAGCCATTCTGGATTAACGAAACGGTCGATCGCCATGATCGTGTCGACGGGTCGGGCGTCCCTGCAGTAGAGTTTTCGAGCCTCGATTGCCTCCTTCCAGTTGTCGATATCAGTCAGGATGACTCGGGTTCGGACGATATCATGCAGTCCCGACCCGGCATCTTCCAATGCGGCCTTGATGATCTCAAAGCACTGCTTCGTTTGGGCAAAAACATCACCAACGCCAACAGTCTTTCCAGTCGCATCGACGGGTGCGGTGCCGCCCACCGCGATATAGGAGCCGACCCGGACAGCTCGGCTGAAGCCCACAATTTCTTCCATAGGATTTCCATTGGAAACAAGTTGGCGGTCATTCATGGCATCATCCCCCAAGGATACAGAGAGTCTGTGATGGGTTACACTCTCCCGTCTGTTTCAGAATCGACTTTTCGAGGTCGCATGAACAGTGTTTTGTCGCAAAGCGGCCGTTTGTACCCACTTCACCAAAGACTGCTTCGTCCCGCTGAGCCGTTATTTATATCCTTGAAACGCTGCGCGCTGCACGAAGGGCAGGAATTCAAAGGCTGCATCGCGGCGTGATCCAGCCCGACGAATGTCCTGTGGGATCGGCATCTCAATGAGCGGGCTCGGTAGATACTCGACGCCGTCCTTGACACTTTGGTGCGGTTGTTTTCGCATAGTGACATGCAGCTTGATGATGACAAGATTGATGATGCCGCGTTGGCACTTTTACGTTTGACCCTTCATGATGAACGGCGAGTTTGGAAGGGTTTTGACTGGGATGTTCTGGCACGCTTGCATGAAAAGGGATGGATCTCTGATCCTGTCGGAAAGGCGCGATCCATCGTCTTTACCGATGAGGGTCTGCAAAAGTCGGAGCAACTCTTGTTGGAATTGTTCGGCAAAGATCAGGCGTGATGCACATCCGCCATCTAGCTGGCGCCTCAAGACCAGAGCACTCGAGATATAGCGATGTTTGAATTCCGCCGCCTTTCAGATGATAATCCTGTTCTGAGCTACTCGCCGCTGCTGCGCGCGGCACGTCTCACCTTAAGGTATGCCGTCGAAGAGGGCCCGATCGGGCTGACCAAAACCAAAGCGTTCAAGCGGTCCTTTGTGAATTGGGCGGCAGAACATTTCGACTGGCCTGGTAGCAGTTCTGAAGAGCTGTTTCGGTATAACAAGGTCCTGAACGAATACGATTTCGCACCGCTCGAATTGCTGCACTTCCTGTTGATCACTCTCAATCTTGGGCGCCATTACAAGGGTGAATTCCGTGCGACCAGGAAAGGCGAGGTACTATCTCGATCCCCCGGCAAGCTCTTTCATGAACTGGTCCCGTTTTACATTTTGAGACTTGACCATGCAGGTTACGGGCGGCTCAAGCAGGCCCCTGTCGGCACATGGGATGTCTGGCTGAATGTAACCAATGTTGAATTAGAGAACGGCGCTAGTGAACGCGAACTTTATTACACCTTCTATGAAGACGGCCGTGACGGCGACGATGCCGGGTGGCGGGAGATTGCGGCGTTTTCCCACTATGTTCTGACGCCCTTGGAATGGTCGGGTTTGATAGCCGTTGGGGATGCCAGGGTCGCAGGTCAGTCAGACAAGTTGTATTTTAAAACACCTCTTTGGCGTTCGGCGCTCAAACTTGATACGGACGAGGTTCTGGTAGCTGCGACGCGGCATTGAAGGGCCGTTGCCAAGGTGTGCTGCTGTGTTTGAGCCTGACGTATCGAGCCGCCGACGTGGTAACGATAATGGCCCCTCCTTACCTTAACACAAGGCTTGGTCAGATTAGTGATTTCGCTTTGCTGTGATGGTTGAAATCGGCCGCAAATATTGTCTGAACTCTTCTGCTGTGCAGTCCGGATCAGACTATCTGTAACTCTAAGCAGCCTGGCGTTGCAGTGAGCCCGCAAGCAATAAGTTCACGATGTCAGATCTTGTAATGATACCGACCGGCGTTTTACCCCGAGTAACTGGAACAAATTCGACACTCTGTACGGCTAATCTGTTGAGTAAGTGACCAACCGGCGTTTCCGGTGCAACCGCATTGCCCGGCGGGCGCCTAACATCATAGGCCGTAAGCGAATGCTGCTTGCGGCGGGACGGAAAACGAGATGTCATCAGCCCGTCGATGATGTCAATTTGCAAGATCACACCGAGGAACTTGTCCGAACCATCAAGAACCGGGAGACTTTTGATTGCATGCTTGCGAAATTTCCGCGCGACGCTCGTAATGGAGTCTTCCGGGCTGGCGAAAATCAGATTGCCACTCATAATTTCGGCGCAGGTGACCCCATCAAATCGATGCCCGGCGGCCTCGCGCTCCGCCGATGCAAGCAGGCGGCCAAGGTCCGCCGCGCCAATATTGGGCGACTGGTTGAAGCGCTGCAACAAGGCGGAAATCTCGTCGTTTGACAGCCCCAACCTTGATTGCGGCTCCTGTGATTCTTCCCGTCTTACCTGTTGCCTGAAAGGATAATGTCGTCCGGTAAGTTGATTGTACAAGATACCACTGATGACCAGCGTTACCGTCATAAGGCCGACCGGTACCAGCGCAAACCAATATCCGGCTTCCAGAACGGTCTTGTGATCAAGTGTTGCGAGCAGGGCGACTGCGCCCCCTGGAGGGTGCAGCGATCGGGTCAGAAACATCGCCAGAGCGGCTCCACCGACCGCAATCGCGGGCGCGGCAGTGGCCGGTACGGTTTTCAACACAACTATGGCTATGGCCGCCGATACCACATTCCCTACTATTGCCGACCAGGGCTGGGCCAGAGGGGAATTGGGTAACGCAAATATTAGCACCGCGGATGCGCCAATTGGGGCAATCAACATCAGCGGAATGCCAAAGGTGCCGGGCAGTGCTCGCGCAAGGAGTGCACACAACCCGATTCCAATGAGGATACCGGCCGATTCCAATGAGGATACCGGTGGAAGCCCTGAAGACTTCTTTTGATGAAGGAGCGGGAAGCGCCGGTGCGAATGCGCTAAAATGTTTCACGAGGTTTTGCATATGCGTCAGCCAGCAGATTCTCAATGACCAGCCTGTTTCACGATTGTACGGCAATTGAAAACCTTAATAGGTGGCCGGGCCTTATTGTCTGTCGTGCTGAATATTCTCAGAAGCTGTGATAGATCAAAAGATTGTCCACGGTATCGCAAATCTCGGGAACATGTGTTCAGCCGCTCAGTAAGTCGCGTTCTGTCGTTCTTTTTTTCTCTCCTGACGATTTTCTTGCAATTTCAGTCAGGTTTAGGGCTGATGCTCCAAGGACACCTGTGGCAATCTGCGGACAAAACGGAGGCCTACAATGACAAACGATCCCCATCCGGCATCGTTGCACACACCGCTATGCGATCTGCTCGGTTGTAATTTGCCGGTGTTGCTTGCGGGCATGGGCGGAGTGTCTCGTTGGGAGCTGGCGGCAGCCGTGGCGGATGCGGGCGGTTTTGGAATGCTCGGCATGGTGCGCGAAGATCCTGCACTTATCATCCAGGAAGTGACCGCGCTCAGATCGGTGTCGGGTAGGTCCTTTGCCGTCAACCTGATCCCGGCGGCGACGGAACCCGCCTTGCTTGAGGCCCAGATCGCCTGCTGTCTGGAACTGGATGTGCGGTTTTTCACCTTCTTCTGGGATGTCATGCCCGACATCGTGTCGCGGGTGAAAGACGCGGGCTGTACCGTTCTGCACCAGGTCGGAACGGTTGAGGCCGCACGGCAGGCTGAACGTGCGGGGGCGGACGTGATAATTGCACAGGGGATCGAAGCAGGGGGCCATGTTCATGGCCGAACGCCGGTCTTTGAACTGACTGACGCGGTTCTTTCGCAAACCAGTTTACCCGTCGTTGCCTCGGGCGGCATCGTGGATGGGACAGGCCTTGCCGCGGCATTGGCCATGGGGGCCAGTGGCGTGCAATGCGGGACAGCGTTTTTGGCGACCGAGGAGTCCTATGCGCATCCCTATCACAAAGAGCGCGTTTGTGCGGCGCATGGAGATGACACAGTTCTGACCGATGTGTACGTTCTGAACTGGCACAAAGGCGCCGCGGTCCGGGTGATCGCAAACAGTCAAACCGGTGCGCTTGGGGGACGCTATCTGGGGCATGACCCTGACACGCTCCCTCGTGAACCGATTGCCCGGGATGAAGGGCAGCCGCGCCTTCGGTTCAGCACGGATTCGCCCCTTAGAACCACAACCGGCGATCTTGAGGCGATGGCGCTTTTTGCTGGCCAGGGTGTCGGAGACATCAGCGAGATTGTCCCGGCGGCGAGGCGGATTGCGGATATGTCAGCGCAGGCAGACCGCCTGCTGCGCGGTCCGGTCCTAACGGATCAGGACGTGCCGATATGAGCGGTGAACACGACAGTTCTGGTCGCAGCAGCGGGTTCTCGTCTCCGCCTTGCTATGCGTCGGAGATTGCACCGGACTATTTCGATCCTATGGCGGTAGATGACGATCAGGCCAGAGATGTCGCGCGATGGCGCAATGCGGAGCGCAACCGGTTGCGCGCAGAGCGGCAGGAACTGTCGGTGGCGGATCGTAAGCGGATCGAATTGGAACTTCGCAACCGACTGCGGCAGCTGCTGCGGGACCAGTTCGGCGGTGCGCGCGGCAAGGTATTCTCAGCCTACTGGCCGATCAAGGGCGAACCCGATTTGCGTCCCCTCATGGCTGAATTACACGAAGCCGGTGTCAAGGTCGCTTTGCCGCTGGTCGAGATCAAGGCCGCGCCGCTTGTCTTTCGCAGATGGAAACCCGGGATGCGTATGGTGCGCGGCGACTGGAACATTCCCGTGCCCCCACAGGACGCTCCTAAAGTCACGCCCGATATCGCACTTGCGCCGCTGGTCGGGTGGACTGCGGACAACTATCGGCTCGGTTATGGCGGTGGGTATTTCGACCGGACGCTTGCAGCGCTCGAACCCCGGCCGTTTGTAATCGGAATCGGATTTGAAGCCGCGCGTCTCGAGACAATCTATCCACAGCCTCACGATATCCCACTCAACATAGTTCTGACGGAAGTCGGATGCCGCTTCGAAGAGATGAACGCGTGATGGTGATCTCAAAAACAGACACGCACCTAACGCGCCAGCGCTTATTAGCATGCTATTAGGCCAAGAAGAAAAAGGCTGACACATATTTTGAAGTATGCGAGCCAGCAACAAATGCAACTGCCACAAATTAGTTGAGAGTCACAAACAACCGCTTAACCCACATTGTGTGAAATCGCAGCTAACCTGATCTCGCGGGTGCGGCGACGGCCTCAATGGCGGGCCGAACCGCAACAAAGCCGGAGTCTATGGATTGGTCCCTGACTCCATCGGGCGGTCACGACTGAGCATTTGCAATGCATGGAGAAATATCATGGATATTGTGAGGATCGGAATGGATTTGGCATATAACGTGTTCGAGGTGTAAGGCGTATGCGTCAGCAATCATTATTCTGAAACAGCCCAACCAAAACCATTGCAATAAGGCGGGGTCTAGTTGCATCCACATACGATAATGCACCATTTTGCTGGAGCGTCGTCGACGTAGATCGCATTAATTTGCATGGGTCTGTAGTGGAGCCCACTGTTTTCGAATTCCGTTCCAAAACCTGTCCGCCTGCTCTTTCCCAACATGAGTAAATGTTGCCGTGACGGAGGTTTGGCTGACCCGCAGTGCCAATTATTCGCGGTGGAAGCGTCGTGAGGATTTTCAGGCGAAGTTGCGTAGTGACGAGATGCGCCGCCGAGATCGCGCAGGCGTGGAGCTGTGCAAGAGATTTGAGCCGGTTATGATTGAGATCGCTGCAATCTATAATTGGCATACGCCGTGGCGCTGGTTGCAGAAATCTGCAATCATTGGGACATCAACCTGAATGGAGGTGACTGACATGTATAAAAACATCCTTGTCCCCACGGCGCTTGACAAAGAACACAACACGACGGGGGCGATCGAGGCTGCCCGCAAATTGAGTGACGACAACGCTACAATCACGTTGTTGCATGTGCTCGAACAGATACCGACCTACGTTGCCGCGCGAATTCCCAAAGAGTTAATGGCGGACAACCACAAATCATCCGAGGAAGCATTGAAGGAACTGGCAATTGGCATGCCCAACATAAGTACCATTGTAATTGACGGCCATTCCGGACAATCCGTTTTGGATTGGGCCCACAAACATCAGCCAGATTGCATTGTAATTGCAGGGCATCGGCCGGATATGCAGGATAAGACTCTGGGGTCCACTGCGACGCATGTGGTGCGGCATGCACACTGCGCGGTTCATGTGTTACGCTGACGTGAAATTCTGGAAAATAGCCTGACATTTGTGCGCTCCATGGAGAACCTCTCGCCAAAATGCTCTTGCGCTCCTCAAGTTGTGCCGAAATTAGAGGCAGAACTTTCCTAAAGAATTTTAGTAATGGTAATGGCCCGTCCTTATCACACCTTTCGGTGCTGCGGCACCGATATGCCGTATGGTGACATAATGACTATGAGATGACTAAGAGGGCGCTAGAAATTAAAAAGCTTTGCAACTTGCCTGTGGAGAGCAGGTTGCAAAGCCGTACGTTATCAGCCTGAGTTTAGATTTGCCTATGGCCAGATTTAAGACGCTGGACACAGCAACAAAGACAAACCAAGGCATTTTAAAACTTGTTACCCCCAGAACATCGAATAACGTTCGAAATCACACCATTACCCACCTCTACATCCTCGTCCGACAACACCCCGGAGTAAATACGTGTGATTGCCTACCGTCTCAGATAGTGCCGGAGCAGACGAAGCTTTCTATGGTCGGGTGATCAATGCGTATGGTTACGACATGGACCGTGATGTCCTCATGGATGCGTTTGTTATTCGCGCAAAATTGGCGAGGTCATCACACTCGGATGTTCAGTCTAGCCACTCCCTGCTATCGCGTGCTGTGATCTGGCATGGGTTGTGGTTATTGCGCGCGTCGAGATGGTGTTTTTTGTGGCAATTTGGGCAGAGCGCAACCGGGATCAACTCGCGTTGTCCGCTTGCAATGTCAGATGAAAATTCTTCCGCGCAAACCTCCAGAACTTCGCTATGCGATAAGAGATCTTTGGATGAAATGCCGCAATGTTGACATGCCGCATCTGCCAGCGCACTCAAACGCTCTGCAACACTCACAGTCTGTTGGTAATTGCATGTGATGCTGGACATCGGCTTTTCCTTATCCAAAGTTTCGCGCGATCGGAGCTATCGCGGATGACACGACAGGATGCGATGGTAATAGCAAATAAAGGCGATGCAGTGGGTTCATACATGTTATGTACAACAATTGCTGTGGCGGGACTGCGGCGGACGCAAGGACATTCCGCGACTATGTGTTTGTCAGTAGTGAAACGATTTTTGCCCGCATCGGGACTCAAAAACTGGTATTCAGCACGTTTTTCGTTCGGTTTGGCCCGAGCTACCGTCATTCATGTTCCTAAAATGCCGCACTAACCCTAATGGCCCCGCTTATCGCTACGTGGTGGTAAGCGGAGCAAAGCGCAACCAAGGCAAAGCGTGGAAATCAGGTAAAATTGCAAAAAAACAGACGCTTAGCATGTGAGAATGTTAACAATTCTACAAACTCGTTCCAGTAACGTCAGCCAGGGGTTCAAACCCTAAGTCTATTGTTACCAGAATTTTTGAAAGAGTATGATGAGTGATCCATTTATCCACCACCCGGAATTGCGCGACAAAATCACCGACCCCTCTCTATCCTTTTTTCGTGATTTCAACGCGGCCGATGCCTTCTCTCAGCAACCTGGCCTGAGCTGGGTCGTCGACATGCTCAGGACCTTTGACCAGCGGGAGGCGTGCCGAAAGGTTACTCTTGCGGAGAAAAGAAACGATCATCTTTGGGTTTTTGCCTATGGCTCTCTCATGTGGGATCCGGCCTTCGACTTCAGACAGGTCCGTCGCGGCAAGATTGAAGGCTTTTCGCGCAGGTTTATTCTCAAAGACATCTACGGTGCCCGGGGGACAATTGATCAGCCCGGTGCGATGGCCGCATTGGATACCGGGCCGGGCTGTCACGGATTGATTTTTCAGATCGATCGCGAAAAATTAGAGACCGAAACAGAGATCTTGTGGCGCCGTGAAATGGCTTTCCCGTGTTACATTCCAACCTTTGTGACAGTTACCTCAGGTGGTGAGAACTTCGAGGCGCTGACATTTGTCGCAGACCATAAGGCGGGCTCAATGCACCCAGATTTAACCCACGACGAACAGGTTCAATTCCTGGCGACAGGAAAAGGGTTCCTTGGGACCAGCAAAGAATATCTGGAAAACATTGTAAGTCACTTCACGGCTCTCGGTATTCTGGACGAATCCTGTGTGACTTTACTTCGTGACGTTGAGGCATTTAACCGATCCAGCGAAGCTGCTTGATTGCGCAAATGACGTTTTTGCCGTTCGGTTCTGAAGGTCTCACTGCAGCAATTGGAGGAAGGCAGTGGAAGCGAGTTGGATGCACAAATCCTGGTAAGTTAAGCCGGTGTTCCAACCCCTGTGGATGCAGCCACAATCGCAAAGACAGGCACTCATTAACACCGACTGCATCCAAGGTTTAGTGTGCCGCAGTCGTACGGCGATCCTAGGGCAAACCAGAGTTCATTATTGGAATTCGCAGGAGATGCTGACCGCAGAATGCATATTAGATTTGATGCGCATGCCCAACCGGGTTGCAGTGCATTGAAGCTTTCAACTTGCAGCACAATCTTGCACAATCACTGCAGCCAGTGACTTAGAGAGTGTGAATGGGTCAATTCATCGACGAACATGTAGGCAACCGCATTCATCAGCGTCGTTTGCTGCTGGGTATTTCTGAAAAATTCATGGGCCAGATCCTCGACCGTACGGTTTTACAGATCAAGCGATACGAACTGGGTCTGGATAGAATTGAGGCCTCTGTACTGTTCAAAATAGCCGGCGTTTTGGATGTATCTGTGACTTACTTTTTTGAGGGCCTGATAGCTGTTCCGATAGAACAGAATGCAGGGGAAGAAATCTACAGATTCGAAAGTGATGCAACAGATTTGGTTGCGGCCTATCAAGGGCTATCACCAAAAGAACGCGGGGAAGTTTTCGAACATGTTGTAGCGCTCGGTAAGCCAGGTCCGGATAAGCTGAATTAAGACGCGGGTTCTTGCTCGTTCTCCCAGATACGACGCGGTCTAAATCCTCAGAAGATTGTTGCGACCAGAAAAAGCAGCTTGGCTGAAAAAAACAGCATCATGGCACAAATCATTGAAGTATGTTGCAATGTGGTCCTCACGCTTTGCTGCTGCATGCGAGCGTTTACCATGTTTTTCTAAATCATTCCTGAATTCCAGTGTTGTCCCTCTTGAGTGATGTCGCCTTTGAGTAGGTGCTTGTGCATACAGATTTTGCATCAGCGTAACCACTGAACCGGGGAATTTACGCCGACGTTGTTTACCTTTCTTCGCAATAGGTCGGCAACGGCAACGCCTTGCTCTCAGTGGTTTCCATCTGGTTGTATTTCCCGCCTGAATAACGTGGGCAATCACGCGCCAGTCCAGCTTTGACAATTTCTGCCTGCGGATCGATGCGCTGGCCGTCCTGCGTCACGAAGAAACATCTGCCAACTTCTCTGTCGTGGGACATGCGCCCCTCCAGGTCACACTCAACCAGGGTGGCTTCACGGAGCAGCACCACCATGAACTGCCGCCCGTCACTATAAGTTCGATGCTCCATTTCCGGAGCGGCAATGCCATCCAGCCTGACCTTGGTCGACCCGACGACAATTGTATCTGCGTCGATGACACGTGTGAGATTGGCATGTGAAGATATTTGGCGCGCCTCGGAAGTGGATGTGTTTGGGAGCACTCCGGGAGCCAACCCTGATTGCGCGACCGCCCAAAGAACGAGACCGACCCCGAGTAGAAAAGCCAATCTGGTTCGTCGGTTCATTTTGAGCAGCCTCGGGTAATGTTTCTTCGGGGACGATAATCGCTGCTCCAGACAATGTCATTTGAAGCCAGTTGTTCAAACTGCTGGTTTGGCGAATTCTAGCCTTTCACCTCTGACCGGGTGTTCGCTAGATACCGGTGCTGCTGCCGCCAGACCTGACCGGCCAGTTGTTTGCTCTTCTGTGCCCAGATGCACCCTCCTTTGCAGCATGTGCAGGATCAGAGGCCCTTTTACATTCCTTGTTTCCCCGTCCTGGGATTCGGACAAGCCGAACACCAGGACAGGGAGATGCTAGGGGGCTTTGCCCCCACGCGCCCGCAACAGAAATAGACAGGGCCCGTGTCCTCGGGCCTTTGGCCCTGCGGGCCGCACCAGCCCCATCGATTTCTGTTGCAGTTGCTACCCCCGACGCTTCGCCAGCGGGTCAGGTTTTGGAGACGAGGCCCCAGAGGGGCTTCTTCTCAAAACCAGACATCCATTGGGGCACATCCATCAGCCCCACGAGCAAGGAGACGTCGGATGACAGAAGAACAGCAAACTCAAGAAGAAAGAGATGCAACCGCCGCCATAATCGCGGAACAGAATGACCGGTTTCGCAGGACGTGGGGCGCGGACTTCTCCGTGCCGGGACAGATCGTGTTCACGCGCGGCGTAGCGGATATGTCGCCAGCAGCGAAGGCGATCATCATGCAGCGCGTTCAGCAATTCTCTGACTTTACCGAGGACAATGATCCTTGGGGGGATCACACATTCGGCGCGTTCGATTTCGAGATCGCGGGAAATGCCTACAAGATTTTCTGGAAAATCGATCTCTACGACACCGCCTACTGCATGGGCAGCGACAACCCCGCTGACGTGAGTGTCACGCGGCGCGTCCTGACCGTCATGCACGCCTCAGAATACTAGCATTGGACCGCCCTCAATCGGGGCGACTCCAAAGGCGCGACCCGCGCCGGAAAGGAGGTGATCACATGACCAAGAAAAGACTGTTTCGGCTACGGCAGGAAGCCGTGGCACTGATCGAAAGGGGAGGCCTCTCCGCCCAGATTGGCCTCGCCTTTTTGAAAAGCAACGCCGGGACGTAAGTCCCAAGCGCCTCAGCCCCCTCACGGGCTGGGGTGATCCTAAAGCCAACGGAAACACCAATCAATGACGAAGGATCATTCACATGACCAAGCAAACCAACATCACGACCGATGGAGCCATTATCCATGCCACGCTGGACCAGCTTTACCTGCACGATCTTAACCCGCGTCAGGACGTGTCCGATGCGGAAATCGAAACCCTGACCCAGAGCATCAAAATATGCGGGTTGCTGCAAAACCTGAGCGGCTTGCGCGACGATCAGGGCAAGATCGGCATCGTGGCCGGCGGGCGACGCCTGCGCGCGCTCATGCATCTCTCAACCTCGGACCCTGATCACGTTGCACTTGCGGCAATCCCGGTGCGGCTGGCCAGCGATGCCCGGCAGGCGGAGATGTGGGCCAATGCGGAAAACACCGCGCGGGCCGACCTCGATTCCGCCGATGAAATCCGCGCCTATGGACGCATGGCCGAGGGAGAGGCGAGTGCTGAGACGATTGCCAGCGCCTTCGGGGTGACCGTCGCCCATGTCAAAGGCCGACTGAAACTGGCAAACCTGCCCGATTCGGCGCTTCACGCGTTGAAAGCCCGAAAGATCAATCTGACCTCGGCCAAGAAGATGACGACCACCAATGACGAGACGCTCATCCTCAAAGCGCTGCAATTGATCGAGGACGGGCATATCGACACGACACGGCAACTGGATCACTTCCTGCATCCGAAAGCGGCGACAGGCACCGACCGCCGTGCCGTCTTTGTCGGAGCGGAAGTCTATGAGGCGGCGGGCGGCAAGATCACCCGCGATCTCTTCTCGGAGGATGTGTTCTTCGAGGACAGCGATATTCTTGGAGAGGTCTTTGAGACGCAATTGGCGGAGAAGGCCGAGGTCATCCGGGCCGAGCAGGGTTGGGCGTGGGTCGAGACCCATGATGAGTCCTATCTCGGCTGGCATTTTCTCGAGGAGCGCAAGTTCGAACGCGTCTATCCCGTCGCCGGAGTGCTGTCGGACGACCAGTCCGAGCGCTACGATGCGTTAGCGGAGCTGGCCGAGGGAGACGTGTTGGACGTCACGGGGCAGGCAGAGTTCGAGACCCTGCAGAAGGTTCTGGACGGAGACTTTACGGCAGACCAGAAGCAGGTGGCCGGGTGCGTGGCCTATGTGCGCAGTGATGGCACAATCGACCTCTGCGCCGGTCTGATCCGCCCCGAGGACAAAACGGCGGCGATCGAGGCCGGTATTCTGGCCAAGTCAAACCATGCGGCCGCCGCCGCACCAAAGAACCCCTATTCGCAAAAACTGCGAGATGATCTGGACGCGATCAAACTGGCGGCGCTGCAAAATGCGATGCTGGATCAACCGGAGTTGCTGCTCGACCTGTTGGGGTTCCAGCTTTGTGGCATGACGGGATATGAGAAGGTCTTTGACGTGAGCCTCGGAGAACCGACCAACGCGCCGATTACTGAGACCGGCTTTGCTGTAGACAAGCGCCTCAGCAAGCCGCGACATGCGCCGAAGGATGCGTGGAATGTTGACCTGCCCAAAGCCTTCACTGCCTTCAGGAAGAAGGGCCGGAAGTTCCGGGATGCGGAGATCACTCGGCAGCTTGCACGCGTGCTGACCGGTATGGGTGAGGACTTCAGCCAGCTTCTGGCGGAGAAATCCGCGTCGCACATCCGGCAGGTCTGGACGCCTACGGCGGAGAATTTCTTCAAGCGGATTTCCGGCCCGATGTTGGAGGACATCTATGCCGAATTGCTGGACGTCCAATCCACGGATGACCGCGCACGGCGCTTCGCCAAACTCAAGAAGGGCGAGAAGGCGGAGGTGATGGAGGCGCTCTTTTCTGATCCCGCACGCCGGAAAGCGCTCGGGCTGACACCGGAGCAGGACGCCCGCCTCGAGAACTGGGTGCCGGATCATTATGTGTAAGGGCCAAGCGTTGGGGCGGCCACGGTCGCCCCAAACTCTCATCTGCAGAATTTCAGTCAATGAGGTCGACATGACGGATATTGCATCGACAGCCCGCCGCATCTGGAAATCGGCGCAGCTCTATATCGGCTTCTATCGCGACCCGGAAGGCAAGATGCGGAAAGCGCCCCATGTCTGGCCGCCGAGGAATGGCAAGGCCACGATCCATCCGGACGCGCGCGAACAGGAGACATTCGTCGTCGTGAAAAGTGCCGAGGGTGACACCGACCAGGACATCCAGATCAAATTGCGCCCCGACATGATCGTGCTGCGACGGGATGACAGGACGGCCTGGGAAGGGGTGAAGATTGACAGGTCCACCGTCTCTGTAAAAGTCGGTGATCTGTCGATCCGCATCAATCACGATGGATCGATCACCCGCGAGGATGGTGACAGCACCACATGGGTCGAGGCGGACGGCAGCGTTCTCAAAAAAACCGAATTTGTCGAGGCGGCGATGTCGGGTGACGGGACGGAGTTGAAGCGCCGCACGCCAGACAATGTCGCGGCGATCACGCGGGGTGGGGTACTGTCGAAGGATCGTTAGTGTTGTGCCCGGATGGGAGACGATGAGCGTCGCAAGAGGCCAGCGCTAGGCGGGGTCGGACATCCAGTCTTCGCGGCCGTGGCGCACGCGGATAATCGTGATGTCGTGCCCGTCGATCCGATAGATCACCATGTGGGACCTGTACCGATGAATTCGCACCGGAGGGTGGAGTTCCATTCGCTCGCGCGCCATTTCGGGATTGGTGGCCAGAAGCCCGAAGAGCTCAAACAAACCGTCGTGATATCGGCGCGCCTGATCGAGGCCAAATTCGGCAATCCCGATGGCCGCGATGGATGTGATATCTTCCTCGGCTTCTTGCGACAGGTGATATCCCATCACCCTCCGGCCTGATCCGCCTCGGCGCGGGCGCGCGCCGCCGCAAAAATTTCATCCTTGCTCCTGGTGCTGATGCCGCTGGCCAGACCTTCATCGACGAGTTTCTGCATATGTGCAATCTTGGCCCGGCGCTCCTGGTCACGCCGGATCAGGTCGCGGACATAGTCGCTTGAATTGCTGTACTGGCCGGAGCGGGTCTGGGCTTCGACCCAGTCCTTCATCTGGTCGGGCAGGGACACATTCATGGTGGCCATTGGCAAATCCTCTGGGTTGGCATTATGACAATATATGGCAAAACTTGCCAAACTCAACACCCCATCTGTTCAATTGCATATGACATTTGTACCGGTTCAACACATCTGCGCAGCAGCCTGAGATCGGTTAAAGTACTCCGAGAATGAGTGATTCCGGGTTGGAGTATCTATCGGCAATATCTCGCAATATTACGTGGTATGCAAAAAGACAAATTGCGCAAAATGCTTATTTGATGTATTCCTGAGGATGAAAAGATGGACGCTGGCAGGATATGCCAAATGTCTGCGACTTTTGTCCGAGGGGTCTAAAAAGTGCGAACTGGCCGACCAAAACGCCTGAAACTCGAGGAAAGGATCGAACTGGCGCGGCGTTACCACGCAGGGGAAACGCCCAAGGTGTTGGCGGAAGCTTATGGCGTGTCGCGACGCCATGTGACGCGTCTGGCAAGAGAAGAGCAGGGCGATGGGCTGGCGGTGCGAGATCCGTCTGAGAGTG
Organism: Roseovarius sp. CAU 1744; assembly: GCF_039839345.1. Classification (NCBI taxonomy): domain Bacteria; kingdom Pseudomonadati; phylum Pseudomonadota; class Alphaproteobacteria; order Rhodobacterales; family Roseobacteraceae; genus Roseovarius; species Roseovarius sp. CAU 1744. Next base: position 314,107 of record NZ_JBDOQV010000007.1, read on the forward strand.
TGAGTTTCCGCGCCGCGCAGTCCGAACTTTCGGCCTTTGATGAAGAGTGGCAGACGCTTGGCTTTGCCAATCGCAGCCAGGCGCTTCAGGCGCTTGTCCGGGCGCGGTGCGGGGTGCTCGACGTGATGCGCAAAGATGTGAACACCTTCGCGGAGGCGCTTCTTTGCGCGCAGGATTTGGCCCAGGCCGGGCGGGTGTTGGCCAAAGCCGTGCAGCGCGGAAAACTGTCGCTGGAAGAGGAAGACCGGGCAACGCTGTTGTCGCTTCTCGACCTTGCGCAGGAGACCCGCCGGGAAATGGCCGCGCTTCATGCGGCCGCCCGGGCACGCCGCGGGGACGGATGGCAGGTGCCGGAGATCGGGCCTGTAGGCGAGTGTACCGACCTAGGTAAGGAAGTAGCGGTGGGACATGTCTGAACCGCTCGCGCTCTATCACTCTGTTATGGGCAAGCTCTGGGAGGAAGAGCGGATCCGGGGTCAGCAGCACGCCCGGATCGAGGCACGTCTGGCCGGGCGCCGACAGGGACGCAGCTACCAGCGAACCGGGCGCCTGTCGGCCCGCAACCTGCTCAAGAGTGCAACCCAGGAAAGCCGCGCAGCGGTCTTCAAGCGGATCAGGGCAGGGGGGTGCAAGACCAAGGCCTCTCTCGGCAACCAGCTGGCTTATGTCAATGACAAGGCCATCTATACCTATTCGACGATGACCAACCCGCTCACCGATGGTGCGGTGCTCTCGGAAGAGCAGAAGGAAGAGATCATTGAGGCCTGGTCAGAGACCTGGCGCGGCACGACCAAGCTTGGCTTCACCTCGCACATGCTGCTGTCCTTTCCGACCAATGTGAGTGTCGACCAGGTAAAAGACATCACGCTCGAATGGGCCGAACATTTCTTCGAGAGCGGTGATTATGGCGATCAATGGGATTACGTGCTCTCGGTCCATGACGACCGGGCGCATAAACACGCCCATATCATCCTGAACAATCGTGGTCTCATGAACGGCACCTGGTTCTCCTGCTGGGCCGAGGGGGTAATGTCGCCCCAGCTCATGCGCGAAAAGCAGGCGGAAATTGCGGAAAGCTATGGCGTAATGCTGGACGCCACGACGCGGCTGGAGCGCGGCATCTTCGAGAAAGCGCCCGGGATCGAGGAAATCTATCGCGCCAAGGAAGAAGCGCGCCTGCCGTGTGAGATCGCGCTCAGCCCGGAGGAGCGCGACGTCGCCAAAGCGCAGGTCGTGGGTTTCGCCAGGGATTATCGCGACCTGGCCGATGTGCTCGATTGCATGGACCAGAAACACCTGGCCCACACCCTGCGCCGCATGGCGGCGTCCCTTGGCACGGGCACGCCCTACCAGCTCAAGGAAGGAGAGATTGACATGGAAACCATCCGGACGGTGGGGGATGCCATCGACTATGCCGAGAAGACAATTGAGGCTTTGCGTCTGAAAGCGGAAGAGCTTGAGGCGGGTGAGCGGCCCGCCTTCGAGGCGAAGGCCGCGCCTGTTATTCGTGATCTGTCGCAAATGGTGCCCGATCCTGATCTACGCGCGCGTTTCGGCCGGGAGTTGACGGAGCCCTATCCGCCGGGCGCAGGGGACACTAGGCTGGGCGAGGCCGTGTCGTCAGGCCAGGATCAAGTTCTCGAGGCCTTGAAATCCGATGTGGCCGAGGCCGGGCTGGATGCCGATGAGATGGTCGCGCGGATCGCGGCTGGCGGCACCACGAATTACGGGCTGGCGCAGGATTGGGTCGCGCGCGACATGGCGGCGGTGCTGGCGAAAGATGGCATTGATCTCAATCGCGCTAGCGACACGGAGCAGGCGAGGGCGCTCGACACGGTCGATACATTCATGGACCGGCTTCTGGACCGGGCGCGTGACCTGGGTGCGGCGGTTGGCCTGTCCGGTGCCTCGGACGAAGACACGGCCTTCATCGATCAAACAGATCGGGGACCCAATTATTACCTGCAGGAGCTTGCCGACATGCTGCGCGATGGGGATCTCTCCGAGGCGCAGGAAGAAACCGTTGAACGAACCCTCAAGGCCGAGCTTTTCCGGGAATTGGGCGAGACGGGAATGGCCGAGCTCAGGCGGGGGAATTACGAGGTGCTGGCGGGCGCGCTGCCCAACCGCATCGATCAGATTACCGTCACACAGGAGTTTCTGGAACTGACCTCTGAGGACACCGGCGACCAGGTCTTCACAGATCGCGCGTCGGCGCTGCAGCAGGACAAATCCGAAGCGCTGGCGAAAGACACCCATCTCGAGTTGCATCGTGGCAGGGAGCTGTCCGGGGAGCTTGATGACGAGGCGGGTCTCTGATGAGCACGCGTCTGCCTCTCTGGGCCGCGGTGCCCTTTGGGACCCTCTGCGGGGCGGCAATCGGCACAATTGTTGCCAGCTTCTATCTGGCACTAGCCCTCCGGACCGGCGTGTCGGAGTTCGACATGCTGACGGTCTGGAAAGCCAGTGCGGCGGTGCGCGCTGCGCATCCGGAAGCGTTCCAGGTCGCCTTCGGGGCCGTGGGGCTCAGCTCGCTTGGGCTCGCCACCCTGGCCTTTGCCTGGGTCTGGCAGGGCCAGGGCGACGATTATGGCTCGGCCCATTGGCAAAGCAAGGCGGAGCTGAAGCAAAACGGCATGCTCGAGGCGCCCGGCCGCGGTTTCGTCTGCGGCAAGCTGGGTGCACCTCGTTCGAAAACGCCTTACATCTCGGCAAGTGATGTTCCGCATGTGATGATGGTGGCCCCGACGCGCGCCGGCAAGGGCGTCGGGTTTGTCATTCCAAACCTGCTGTCCTTTGCCGGTTCTGTGGTTGTGCTCGACGTCAAGGGCGAGAATTTCCAGAAGACCGCGCGGTTGCGCGCGCTGAAGGGCGATGAGGTGTTCCGCTTCAGCCCGTTTGATTGGGCCAACAGCACACATCGCTACAATCCGCTTGCCCGGATTGCCGCAGCACCAAGCTTTGCGCAGCAATTCACCGAGGTCTCGATCCTGGCTGATCTCTTTCTCGATAAGGACAACAAGACCCTCGACACGTTTTCCGAGGCGGGCAAATCGATCTTCGTGGCGGCCTGCCTGCTGGCGATCCAGCGGGGGCGACCGACGCTGGGTGAGGTCAACCGGATCGTGACCGGGGGCGACTACAAGAACGCCCAGTACAGCGCCTATGCCGAGGAAGCCCAAGAGACGACGGTCCGGGAGCTCTGGATCAACGCGGCCAGCGCGTCGTCGCGGCTTCTCACCTCGAACATCCAGGCGCTCATGACGGCCGGGTTGAAGCAGTGGGACAATCCGGCGGTTCGGTCCGCCACCGATGCCAGCGATTTCGAGTTCGCAGGGTTTCGCAAAAAGCCGCATGCGCTTTACATCGTTGTTTCCGAGGATCACATCGCCACGCTGGCGCCGCTCCTGCGGCTCATGTTTGCCGATCTCATCGCCAGCCTGCGTCTGAAAGAGCCCGGACCCGATGAACCCTGGCCGGTCATGATGATGATCGACGAGTTTCAGCAGATGGGCGCAATGCCCTATCTCGAACGTGCCATTCATTCGCTGGCAAGCTATGGCGGTCGGGTGGCCATGATCGCGCAGTCGCTGGCGTCGCTCGATCGCATCTACGGGCCCGAGGGTCGCGAAAGCTTAGAGAACGGCGCCGGCCTGAAACTCTACATCACACCGCGCGATCAGCGCACGGTCCGTGAAGTCTCGGCCGCGGTCGGCAGTACCACCCGCGAGGCCGTCACCCGCATGTACGGTCGCAACAAGGGCATTCTCGGGGCCACTTCGACGACTTCCCGCCTCGAAGAACGCCCGCTTTTATCTGAGACCGAAGCCCGCACCATGGATCCTGATGAGGTCATCATCCTTGCCTCTCCGCAGCATCCGATCCGGGCAAAGCGGATCAAATATTTTGAAGATCCGTTGTTCACGGAGATGGTCGAACGCCAGGCCGGACGGGATTTCCCCTACCCGCCGCGCGTCGAGGGCACCGGGCCATGGATAGACAATGACGTGATTGCCGAGGACGCTATGACTGGTTCGAGTGAGGCGACTGAAGAGGCGTCGCGTGCTGCCCGGGTCAGCCGGCGACAGTCGAGATCCATGTATGCGCGTCCAGCCGACGACGATACCGACGCCTTGCACCCGGAGGAGATGAACCGCGATGTCCCTGTGCCTGACGCCTGGGAGCAGGTGTTCACCGAGCAGGGGGATTTCATAGAGGAGTTGCTGGGTGACCAGTAGCTTGGAAACGCCCGTTCACCGTATTAGATACAAATGTCTAATGTGCGGACAAAGCTGACGTTCGCACTTGGTTAGATTATTCGTTCCGAGTGGTTACGACCGTCGTGAATGTAGTTCGAACCTGCGCATGAGTGCCAACAGAATTATTCTTCGCTAATTCTATACGTTGGTCCTGCAACCTTTGGGTTCCATCCCTCTTGGATTGCAGTCGAAATCCACCGGCAAACATCGCCAGGAGTAACGGGCTCAACCTCGATAGTTCCCCAGTCTTTAGGGTGCTGACGGTCTGTTTCGATATGTAGGGTGGCGCCTTTTTCCGTAGCGTGTTCAATCGCAACGTTAATTTTGCCGGACCCATAGTCAGTTTGGGAATAGGTAGCCTTTCTCCTCACTAACCAGCGATAGTCTTCGCCTCCAACTGTAACCTTGCGAGTTCCTTTTCTTGGGATAGCCATCAGAGATTTCGATCCATCGTTGCTGGGGTTTCGGCCTCAATACAAAGCAATGATACGAGAGGCACGCATGGACAGAAAGGCTTTAGATTACGCTCTTTGAACTTCCAACCTTCGATGTTCTTTGATCGCATTCGCGGTATTATTAGGGCTCGGAGCGGATATAGATGACTTAGCGGACGAAGTTGTCATTGATCATTCTATTCGTTGCAGCTCTGGCGGGGGATTTTTTGAAGCAATGAAACGCCGCGCCCTTGGTATGGGATCATCGAAATACTGGTTTGGCCCAAGGTGCTTGCGTGCATTCAATTCAGCCGTATCAAGCAGAGGGAAGTCGATTTTCACTACCTTCGCCTGCCAACCTTGAAATTTAAATTGATGCCCTCTCCAATAGTGCGCTAACAATTTCTCACGTTCTGAATAACCGTGGAAGTCGAAGGCTATTTGGCCATTGGTGACATACATGTGGTTGCCGTGGAGCCCGTCATTCGGAACAATCCATTCCCCGTAAAACCCTCCAAACGATGTGTCTTCGAGAAATACACCAGCTAAAATATGGCATGCGCCGAAGCCGAAGAAGATGCGATCCGGCTGGTTCCAGCGTTTCTCAGGATGCTTCTTAATGCCAGGGGTTGGCCAATACATAGACGCCTATTTAGCGTGGCCTTTATCGACCTGCAAATTTGAAATAAGGGCTGAAATCGGTCATCAGACGCGATCACTCGGACAAACCTGAGTACTATGGCAGGTATGCGGACAAAGCGGACATTGGCAATACAGTATTACTCTGCAATCATTCACGCGATCTAAATCGCGCCTAGGAGACAAAATGAGGCCGCACCCGAAATTCAGCTGCTGGGAAATCCCTCGTGAATTTCCTCTAGGCAGCGTCATGTTGAAGGCATTGACGATCGATGACGTCGAGCGAGATTTCAAGGCCATTATGGAAAGCGCTGCAGAATTGAAGGCAGCAAACCCTAAGTTCTCATGGCCAGACGGTCTGACCCCAGAAAAGAATCTGGTTGACCTCGCTTGGCACCAAAAGGAATTCCAATCGAAACGAAGTTTTGCTTGGGTGATTGAAGACCTGGAAGGGTCATATCTCGGGTGCTTGTACGTTTACCCCTCAATTGCTGGTGAAAATACTGCAGACGTATATTGGTGGTGGCGCACTGGAAGCACTGTCGATACGAACGGCTTTCGGAAATGCTTACTTGATTGGATATCAAGTGATGATTGGCCTGAGTTGGATTTCAAGTTGAAATCGCAATAGCTTTTCGCCGTCCGCAATGGGCTCAAAGCGGTCATAATGGAAACTTGACTAAATTGCGAAGTATCGATCATCGAGTTTTACAGCGTTGACGGGATTAAACTTATCAAACCTCTTGTTATTGGGTTGCAAATCCATTTTGGCCCCGCTCTATGGAAGCTGGAAATGTGCTAACTTGGAGTTCCAATGAAAATTCAAATTTTGTCACTCGCCGCTGCTGGAATTCTTCTAGCAGGGTGCGACACCTATACCGCTCAACAGTATCAAAGCAGCCCGTCCAATGTCATCGCTTTGCAGGCTGTAGCGGCAACAGGTAAGAGAGCGTCTGTTGGATCAGTAACAGCCGCTGAGGGTGTCGCAACTCGACCTACGTGCCGACTGGCGGGCCCAATCGACATAGGCGGCGGCATTGACGTCACGGCGGCCATTAAACAGGCCCTTCAGGCTGAGTTCTTAGCAGGGAACGTTTTCAGCCCGCGTGGCACACAAATTAACGCCGTGGTTACTGAATTGAAGCCGGATTCCTTCTCAGGAAACTGGACCATAGGTATGACCGTTTCGTCTAGCAAAGGTCAGGGCTTCAACGTTCGTACTGTGCACAAGTTCAGCACAAGCTTTTCTGCGGCTGCCGCATGCAACAACACGGCAGATGCATTCAATCGCGCGCTGGCTTCGTCGATCAACAAGATTGTGACCGACCCACGTTTCAGAGCGCTTCTCTAGTTTGAGGAACGTGAAGTTCAGGCCCGCCACTTTACGGCGGGCCTAGATTGTCGCGAGACGCCTCGCACACTTCAAAGTGAACGGTTTTCGTTCACCGTCAAGCAATCGATTGAGTATCCACTTTGGCCTCAAAGCCGTCAGTCGCAGCATAGACTTGGCTGGTACACCTGAGTAATCTCGTCAGACGTCTGCTCTGAGCTGATTCCGTTGAAAAACTCGTTGTATACGGCGCTCGTGCTTTGGCTATCGAATTGATTTGAAGAGGCAATCCACCGCCAGCCCGACTGGTTATCCGGCGACGGGCACCAGTGGCTTGAGCTTTG